>CAKUFG010000022.1 GCA_934647235.1 uncultured Clostridia bacterium | reverse complement strand
AAACTCGTTGCCTCATTGGCGCTGCATCCGCCTATATCTGCCACAGGCAGCGGCGGATTACGCGCCTCATCAGTCAGGACAAGCCTGACAGCTTCTCCTCAAGGAGAAGCCTTTTGGTGGCCGTTCTATCCAACAATCGCAAATAGATACGAACGACAACTGCACCCAACCATCGCCCTCGTGGCACGCTGATCGCAGATCAGCGCAGGGCGTGCGCAGCACGACCGAAGGGGAAAAATTCAAGGGGACGGATGGCGCTTGCGCCGATCCGGACACGCGAATTTTCCCTGCCACGGGGGTGGCCAGGGCCACGCCCAGCCTAACCCAATTGACTTTTACGTCATACACAGGTTCTTCGTTTCTTTCTTGACTCAAGAAAGAAACGTCCCTCTTCGTTCTTACGAAACTTCAAAACTTTAATGATATAAGGAGATACCGCACATGGCCAAGAAAGCAGACGAAGCAAAGAACGCGAAACTGATGGACGATCGCGCCAAGGCGCTAGAGACCACGCTGGCCTCGCTGGAAAAGCAGTTTGGCAAGGGTACCGTGATGAAGCTGGGCGAGCAGGCGCACATGAAGGTGGACGTGGTGCCCACCGGCTGCCTGGAGCTGGATCTGGCCTTGGGCGTGGGCGGCATCCCCAAGGGCCGTATCATCGAGATCTACGGCCCCGAATCCTCGGGTAAAACCACGGTGGCCCTGCATATCGTGGCCGAGTCACAGAAGCGCGGCGGCATCGCGGCCTTTATCGACGCCGAGCACGCGCTGGATCCCGACTATGCCAAAAAGCTGGGCGTGAACATTGACGAGCTTTACGTCAGCCAGCCCTCCACCGGCGAGGACGCGCTGGAAATCTGCGAGGCGCTGGTGCGCTCAGGCGCGGTGGATATCGTGGTGGTGGACTCCGTGGCCGCGCTGGTGCCGCGCGCCGAAATCGACGGCGAGATGGGCGACAGCTTCGTCGGCCTGCAGGCTCGCCTGATGAGCCAGGCGCTGCGCAAACTGGCCGGCGTGGTCAATAAGACCAACGCCATCGTGATCTTTATCAACCAGCTGCGTGAAAAGGTGGGCGTGATGTACGGCAACCCCGAGGTCACCACCGGCGGCCGCGCGCTGAAGTTCTACTCCTCCGTGCGCCTGGATGTGCGCCGCGGCGAGCAGCTCAAGAACGGCCCCACCGTCATCGGCAACCGCACCAAGATCAAGGTGGTTAAGAACAAGGTGGCTCCGCCCTTCCGCACGGCGGAGTTCGATCTGCTCTATGGCGAGGGCATCAGCCGCGAGGGAACCATCCTTGATATGGCCGTGGAGCGCGATATCATCCATAAGAGCGGCGCGTGGTTCAGCTATAAGGACGAGCGCATTGCCCAGGGCCGCGAGAACACCCGCCAGTACCTGAAGGATCATCCTGAAATGCGCGAGGAAGTGGAAAACGCCATCCGCGCCACCTTCCAGGCGGTAGAGGTACCCCAGGACGAGGATCCCGCGCCTGAAATGCCGGAATCCGAGTTTGAAGATATCGAGTAAATGGCCGATGAAAGTCAGCTGAAGCAGACTTTCATCGGGACTGCAGATTTTCTTGCGCTGCAAAGCAGCGCGGGCAGAAAATCTGATAGGAATGAAAATTTCCTTTCGGAGGAAACCTCCTTCGGAAATTTTCTCCTCGCGCCGCACATGTCGCCGCTCCGGATTAAAATGCCGCCAGAGGCGGCGGAAAAGAGCCGCTGCGGTGTTCCCGCGCCTGAAATGCCGGAATCTGAGTTCGAAGATATCGAGTAATAAGCGCTGCGTCGTGCGCATCCGCGCTTCCGTTTTTTGGCGGAGGCGCGGATGCTTTTTAATTTTAATAACGATTTAATGCGAAAAGCCCCAGGTTTTTGCAATAAATCGCCTTTTATCGATTGCCTTTATACAAAAAATTTGGTATACTATATCCAAGCATTTCATACCTTCCCGAAAGTTCGGCAAAAGGAGGTTTTTCTTACCGTGGCGGAAAAAGACACGCGCGAATTATCCGTGCAGGGCGTAAAGCGCCTTCCTTATTATCTTAAATACCTCAAGGAGCTGGAGGCCGGCAATACCCCCTATGTGCCTGCCGCCGCCATTGCCGATTCGCTGGGCATTTACGAGGTGCAGGTGCGCAAGGATCTGGCCGCCGTCAGCAGCCAGCCCGGCAAGCCGCGCGTGGGCTTCTGCGTGCATGGGTTGATCGAGGATATCCAGCATTTTCTGGGCTATGATAACGCCAATGTGGCCGTGCTGGTGGGCGCGGGCCATCTGGGGCAGGCGCTGCTGAGCTATGGCGAGTTTGCGCACTACGGGCTCAAGATTGCCGCCGCCTTTGACAGCAATCCCGATTTGCAGGGCAGCAGCATTCATGGCTGCCCGGTATACGGCATGGATATGCTGCCCATCGTGTGCCAGCAGAACAACATCCCCATCGGCATCATCACCACCCCCGCGCAGTACGCGCAGGATGTGTGCGATCAGCTGGTTGCCGCCGGGTGCAAGGCCATCTGGAATTTCGCCCATGTGCATCTGTATGTGCCCGAGGGCACGCTGGTGCAGAATGAGGATATGGCCGTGTCCTTCGCGCTGCTGTCCAACCGCCTGGCCAAGACCATGCGCACCGGCCCGGAGGAAGCGTAAGCGCTTCGATAAGATTATATCGAAAATTATATGCCTTTCTTATTGACAGAAGGGCATATTTTTTATATAGTTAGTAGGATGAAAGATGGAATAATCTATCGCCGAAAGCACGAACTTTGACAAATTTGCGCTTTCGACAATCGCGTGAAAGGAAAAAACGATGACAATTGCGGATATGGTAAACGTGCTGCACGCCCGCGTGCTGTGCGGGGAGGAGCGCCTGGCTACTCCCGTGTATACGGCCTGCTGCTCGGATCTGATGAGCGACGTGCTGGCCTTTGTAAATGAAAAAACCGTGCTGATCACCGGCCTTACCAACCATCATGTGCTGCGCACGGCGGACATGCTGGATCTCAAGTGCCTGGTGTTCGCCCGCGGCAAGGTGCCCGGCGAGGATCTGCTGGAGCAGGCGCAGGAGCAGGGCCTGGTGGTGATGACCACCAGCGAGACCGCCTTTACCGCCTGCGGGCTTCTGTATCAGGCCGGGCTGCGCGGCGTGCCCATCGAATGGCCGGAAAACGAGGCGCAGAAATGACGGCCTTGATTCATCAGGAATATCCCGTCGCCGCCGAGGATTATACCCGCGCGGGCGAGGCCTCGGCCGATATCAAGCGCAGGCTCAAGCAGCTGGGCGTGTCCAGCATGGTGCTGCGCCGCGTGGCCGTGGCCAGCTATGAGGTGGAACTGAACCTGGTAATCCACTCCCGCGGCGGCGTGCTGACCTTGGAGGTGGAGCCCGACCGCGTGCGGCTGGTATCGCGCGATGTGGGGCCGGGCATCCCGGATGTGGAGCTGGCCATGCGCGAGGGCTATTCCACCGCCAATGAGGAGGCCCGCAGCCTGGGCTTCGGCGCGGGCATGGGCCTGCCCAATATGAAGCGCAACGCCGATCAGTTTGCCATTGAAAGCGCGGTGGGCGTGGGCACGACGATTGAAATGAGCTTCTGTCTGCAATAAATATCCATACGCTATGACGCTGCTATGAAAGGGAATTAAACATCATGGATGCTCCCAAGCGTTATCATTCTGTGCAGCTGGATAAAAGCCGCTGCAAGGGCTGCACCAACTGCCTGATGCACTGCCCTACCGAGGCCATCCGCGTGCGCGACGGCCGCGCGCATATCATCGCTGAGCGCTGCATTGACTGCGGCGAGTGCATCCGCATCTGCGATTATCACGCCAAGGTGGCCGTGACCGATAAATTTGATACCATCAAGGCCTTCCGCTATGCCATCGCCCTGCCCGCGCCCTCGCTGTACGGGCAGTTCCGCAACCTGCAAAGCGTGCAGCCGGTGCTGTCGGCACTGAAAAAAATCGGCTTCGACGATGTGTTTGAGGTGGCGCGCGGGGCGGATATCGTCAGCCGCGCCATCGCCCAGAAGCTGCGCGAGCCCAACCTGCCCCGGCCGCTGATCTCCTCCGCCTGCCCGGCGGTGGTGCGCCTGATTCAGGTGCGCTTTCCCGATCTGATTCCCCACATTGTGGACGTCCGCCAGCCCATGGAGGTGGCGGCGATGATCGCGCGCACGGAATTCTGCAAAAAGCATAGCTGCGATCCTGCCGATGTGGGCGTGTTTTTTATCACCCCCTGCCCGGCCAAGATGACGGCCATCCGCTCGCCCATCGGCCAGCAGAAATCCTGCGTGGACGGGGCCATCTCCATGATGGAAATTTACGGCCTGCTGCGCCCCTATATTTCGCAGAGCGCGGAGGATGTGGAGGCCGAGGCGACCTCCTATGGCATCGGCTGGGCGGCCTCCAACGGCGAGGCCAAGGCGGTGTGCCCGGATAACTCGCTGGTGGTGGACGGCATTGACAACTGCAGCCGCGTGCTTGAGGAAATTGAAAACAACAAGCTCAGCGACCTGGTGTTCTTTGAGGGCAACGCCTGCACGGGCGGCTGCGTGGGCGGCCCGCTGACCTTTGAAAACAACTATGTGGCCAAGAACGCCATCCGCAAGCTGGTGGATAACGCCCGCCAGAAGTGCCCCGACCGCCCGGCGCAGAGCGTGCCGGCCTCGATGATGACCAAGTATCCGCTGTATATGGACGCGCCCATCCTGCCCAACAGCGCTATCCAGCTGGACAGCGATATCACCGTGGCGCTGGATAAGATGGAGCGCATCAACCAGATCTTGCAGGAGCTGCCCGGCTATGACTGCGGCTCCTGCGGCTCGCCCACCTGCCGTACATTTGCCGAGGATATCGTGTGCGGCTACTGCAACGAGATGTTCTGCATCCATAAGCTCAAGGACCGCCTGAAGGTGATGGCGCAGCAGATGGTGGAGCTGGCGCAGATGAAGCGCGAGTGAAAACCGCTTTACGGGCAGAGGCATGCAGAACCAGTGCCCAAGGCGCGCCCTGGATTTCCGGGGCGCGCTGCTTTACAGGCGGGGGATGAAAAGCGGAAAGTAAGAGAAGCGAGGATTGTTATTATGGATATGGGTATGTATATAAAAGATGATCATGTATATGCACCAATTATGAGCCGGGATGAATATTTTCAGGGAACCGAGGTGCTTGTTGTATCAAGGTATGCCCTCGCTTCTGAAATCCCTTACATCATGAAAAACGGGATTATGCGCCTTGATATTTCTTTAGGTAATCCAAGACTTTACTGTGATAAAGAGTATTGGGAAAAAGCTCTTGCAGAAGCGGCCCAAAGAAAAGACTTTGATGAAGAACCCAACTATGATACAGATATTTCGCCGCTTCGGGAATGTCCTCAGTTAGACTACCTGTGTCTTTGCGGCAATATTGTGCATAGTGAGATAATTAAGGAGCTTTCATTGCTGCGCAGTTTGTCAATTGACAATACATTGGGGAAAAACAAGGTAGATCTAAGTAGCTTGCAGCGTTTGCGCACTTTGTTTATTCAAAAGCCTGGCCGCAATGTCATTGGCTTTGAACAGCTTTCCACCTTGCGGGAAGTACGCATTTGGAACTATACGCCAAAGTGCAGAAATCTCACAGATCTGGTTCATCTGAAAAACCTTGAGCTGCTTGACCTGATTCAGCCGCGTATTGATACATTGGATGGAATTGAGCAGCTGCCTGCGCTGAAACGGCTTGACATATACCGTTCGCGCACGCTGAAAGATATATCTGCGCTTGACAAATGCCAGCACCAATTTGAATTTGTCTGCGAGCCGAGAATCAATCGTTGATGCGCAAGAATTGCTCATATTCAATGTACTTGGCGGAGTCTTTTCGGAGGCCCCGTCTTTATGTATTCAATTGCCCGACTGCTTTTTACAGCACCATCGCGTCCAGCGGCGAATCGCCGCGATACACGCACTGCGCGTTCGTCAGCGCGGCGGTCACGCGGGTGACGCAGCCGTCCAGCGCGTCGGCGCACAGCAGCCCGCCGGGGCAGGGGCGCAGGCACGCGGGCAGCCCGCAGGGCAGGCAGCGCGCCACGCGGCCGTCGGGGCGCAGCAGCAGCAGTTTCCCCAAGACGCCGCACACGATCATGCCGTCGGGGTGAATCAGCAGCGCGCCCGGCAGCCCTTCCCAGCAGCCCAGGACGCTGACCACCCCGTGGATGGAAATGCGAAACAGCCGCGATTGCAGCCGCCCCTCGTCCACCGCGCACAGGGCGATCAGCTCGGCCCCGGCAAAGGCCGCCGCGCTGACCACGCCGGGCAGGGGCAGGCTGCGTATCAGCGTCAGCTCCCGCGCGCGATATACCAGCACCGCGCCCGCCGCGCCGCCCGCCACAGCCAGCATGCGCCGGCAGGGGCTTAGCGCCAGATCACGCGGATAGCATCCTGCCTGGGCGCACAGCAGCAGCCGTCCCGTGCGCGGGCATAGCAGGCTGATGCTGTCCGCATCGCTGCTCAGGCAATACAGCGCGCCCGGCAGCGCGCACATGCGCCGCGTCCCCGGCGGCAGCGGATACCGCCCCAGCGCCGCGCCCGTATCGGCGGCATAGACCGCCGCCTGCTGCGCCTGCGCGCATACCAGCGTATTCCCGCACGCGCACAGGGATAACGGCTGGGCGCAAAGCCGCCGTTCCCCATCCGCGCCGCTGCGAATCAGCCCCGCGCCCTCATCGGCAATCCATAACGCCATGCGCGCACCCCCTCTTGTTCATTAGGTATGATGCGGGGCGCGGGAAGGTGAAAGCGGAGAGGAGGGGAGACGAGGGGAACGTTACTTTCTTGAGTCATAGCGTCGCCGCAGGCGGCTGAGGGCGCGCAATTTTGCAAATTGCCGCCCGAAACCCGCGCTTGCCGTAAGGCAGCAGCGCGGGGCGTACAAGGAAAGTAACAAAGAACCTGTGTGCGACGTAAAAGGCATGCTGATAAAACTGGCAGGCGGCACTGCCGCCCACCTGCCGCATCGCCCCCGTGGCAGGGAAAATTCGCGTGTCCGGATCGGCGCAAGCGCCATCCGTCCCCTTGAATATTTCCCCTCTGGTCTGGCTTCGCCAGCCCTGCGCCGATTGCATCGGCGTGCCACGGGGGCATGGTTGGATGCGGAACCCCTGCGCGGTGATTGATAATAGTTGGAGAGTGCACTCACCCAAATGCTTCTCCTTGAGGAGAGGCTCCGCCGTAGGCGGTGGTGAGGTGTAGCCGCCGCAGCGGCGTTATCTTTTAATGACCATGATAACGGCTGCTGCGCAGCCTACACCTCATCCGGCTCACAGCATTCGCCACCTTCTCCTCAAGGAGAAGGCTTTTGGCGGCCGTTCTCTCCAACAATCGATAACTGTTGCGTCTGGTTTTCGCATCCAACCATCGCGCCCCCGTGGCAGCGGACAGCGCAGCTGGACGCAGGGCTGGCGAAGCCAGACCAAGGGGGGAAAGCAGGAAGCGAACGGAGGAAAGCGTGCTTTCATCCGGGCGGTTCAGGCTTTCACCTGCCACGGGGGCGGCCAGGGCCACTCCCTGTTTTATTCCAGCAGCTTTCCCGTCCACAACACAGGTTCTTTGTTACTTTCCTTGTACGCCCCGCGCTGCTGCCTTACGGCAAGCGCGGGTTTCGGGCGGCAATTTGCAAAATTGCGCGCCCTCAGCCGCCTGCGGCGGCGCTATGACTCAAGAAAGTAACGTCCCCTTCGTTTCCTCGCTCCTTCCCCATTTTATTGTAAAACTTCCGCTGGCGGATATTGACAATCCGCGCGATATCGGTTATGCTATACATGTTACAAAAGTGTTAAACTTTGTCATAATTGCCAACACATTAAAACGAAAGGAGTGATCCGCATGTTTGACCGCACAGCCCATGAGCAGCGCACGGCGTGGTACCGCCAGGCGCGGTTCGGCATGTTTATCCATTGGGGGCTGTATGCCATCCCCGCGCGCGGGGAGTGGGTGCGCTCCACCGAGCGTATGCCCGAGGCCGACTACCTGCCCTATTTTCGGGAGTTTTCCGCGCCGGATTTCAATCCCCGCGCCTGGGCGGCCATGGCGCGCAGGGCCGGCATGAAATACGCCGTCCTCACCGCCAAGCACCATGACGGCTTCTGCCTGTTCGATAGCCGGTATACCGATTTCAAATCCACCAACACCCCCTTCGGCCGGGACGCCGTGCGCGAGTTTGTGGACGCCTTCCGCGCCGAGGGCCTCAAGGTCGGCCTGTATTATTCGCTGCTGGATTGGCATCATCCCGATTATCCCCACTATGGCGATCAGCACCACCCCATGCGCGACGACCCCAGCCAGGATAACGCCGGGCGCGATTTCAACCGCTATCTGGATTATATGCATGCCCAGGTGCGCGAGCTGTGCGAAAATTATGGCCAGATCGACCTGTTCTGGTTTGATTTTTCCTATGGCGATCTGCGCGGCGAGGCCTGGCGCGCGGGCGAGCTGGCGCGCATGGTGCGCGCGCTTCAGCCCCAGGCCCTGCTGGATAACCGCCTGGAGGTCAGCGGCGAGGGCTTCGGCAGCCTGGTCACCGATCAGCCCAGCGATTTCTGCGGCGATTTCGTCAGCCCGGAGCAGATCATCCCGCCCCAGGGCATCCGCGATGCGCAGGGGCGCGAGGTGCTGTGGGAAAGTTGCGTCACCATGAATAACCATTGGGGCTATTGCGGACAGGATCATTATTTCAAGCCCGCGGGCATGCTGATCCGTAAATTGGCGGAGTGCGTAAGCAAGGGCGGGAACCTGCTGCTTAATGTCGGCCCCGACGCGCGCGGATGCATCCCGCCGCAATCGCAGCAGATCCTGGCGCGCATCGGCGCATGGATGGAAAAGAATGGCGACAGCATCTATGGCTGCGGTCGGGCCGATGTGCCCAAGCCGGATTTCGGCTATGTCACCGCCCGGGACGATACGCTGTACTATCATGTCATCGACGCGCCCATCGGCTATTTGCCCCTGCATAAAACGCCGGGGCAGCAGGTTTCCGCGCGCCTGCTGGCCACGGGGGAGGAGCTGGATACCCGCGCCAACTGGATCACCGGCAACTACCCGGACTTCGCCTTTGTCAGCCTGGGCCCCGACCCCGTGCTGCCCGATGCGGACGACACGGTGATCGCCGTAAAGGCAAAAAAGTAAAAAATTTCACTTTTACGGGATAAAATCACGCGCGTGATTCGTCTAATATAAGGAACGCTTTTTTTGGTGGAAAGGAGGCTGAAGTTGTTACAATTGCGGGCTTATTTCATCGAATTGTAGCATATTCGTTCCATAATGTTCACGCGCGTTGGTTGCATTTGTAATTGCAGATGCCGTATAATAAAACCGTAGCCTTTTCTCCGCATTTGCGGAAACCCAATACAAAAAATAAGAAGGATGGAGCTATGAAACAGTTGAAACTTTCCCGTTTGTTCTCACTGCTGCTGGCCCTGGCGCTGGCGCTGACCCCCTGCCTGGCCGGCCTGGCGGAAGCGGGCGATTCCAACGCCGCCCCGACCGTGCAGACGCAGTCCGATACCTCGGGCGAGGATAAGCCCGGCGGAGAGACCGATCCCACCGATGAGGGCGGGGAGACGAAACCGGATCCCGATCCTAGCGAAGTGGCGCTGACAGATATCGCTGTCTCCGTTGCCTCTATGACGCTTGAAGTTGGCGGGACTACTACGATTACTGTAAAGCCTGTGCCGGATACCGCGAAGCTTCCCGACTGGACTGCCACTGCCAGCAATACGGTTGTGTCGATCAGCGGCGGTACCGTCAAGGCAGAGTCGGTCGGTAAGTCTGTTATTACCGTTACGGCCGGTACGTATTCGAAAACGATCCAGGTAGAGGTCGTTCAGAAAGTAAACGTAATTACCGTAACTCCCTCCAACAGGACGCTTACGGTTGGCGATACGCTTACGTTCACTGCGGCCGTTTCGCCTGAGAATGCCAATCAGTCGGTCGAGTGGTCTTACTCTCCCGCGACGGCGGCTACGCTGACGGCGAGCGGCAAACAGGCGACTGTAAAGTTCGAGTCTGCGCAGGATCAGGTAACGATTACTGCCAAGGCGACGGACGGCAGCAATGTCACCGGCAGCGCGACTGTAAAGGTGCTTCCGAAGGTCGAAAGCGTTTCGCTCGATAAGAGTGAACTGAAAATGACGGTCGGCTCTACTGATTCGCTGAAGGCCACTGTTCTGCCTGAAAAGGCGACGCAGCAGCTGAAGTACGAATCCAGCAAAACCAGCGTTGCGACGGTTAACGACAATGGCGTTGTGACTGCGGTAGCCGCTGGCACGACTGTCATTACCGCTACTTCTACCGATGGCACGAACAAGTCGGCTTCCTGTACGGTAACGGTTGGCGAGGTTAGCAACGTGCCTGTAACGGGCGTGAAAGTATCTCCCCCCGAAGTTACTTTGGATGTTGGCGGTTCGCAGCAGCTGACCTGGACGGTGGAGCCTAGCAACGCTACCAATCAGAAGCTGATTTTCAAGAGCAGCGATGACAGCGTAGCGACGGTCAGCAATACCGGTTACATTACCGCCGTAAAGAACGGCAACGCTGTTATTACCGTTACTTCCGATGATAACAATACGATTTATGACTTCTGCAAGGTAAAGGTTGGCAAGCCGGTTCTGGTTGCTTCCGTTTCTGTAACGCCTGAAGAAACGAAGCTGAAGGTTGGCGCTACCTGCCAGCTGAATGTAAGCGTTCTGCCTTCCAATGCAGACAAACGCAGCGTAAGCTATGAATCCTCCAATCCCAATGTGGCTGCTGTCTCTGAGAACGGCCTGGTAACTGCCAAGGCTTCCGGCGTGGCCACCATTACCGTGACGGCCAAGGATGGCAGCGGCAAAAAGGCTGCCGCTACTGTGACGGTGTGGCAGCCTGTTACCGGCGTTACTGTAAGCGAGAAGAGCATTGTTATTCCTAAGGGCAATGTGAAGCCCCTTGTCGCTTCTGTTGTGCCCGCGACTGCGGATGAAAAGGGCCTGGTATTTAAGACCAGCAATGCGACCATTGCTACCGTCAGCAATGAAGGCGTAGTGACCGGCGTGAACGAAGGCTGGGCGGTCATTACTATCTGCGCCAAGGAAAATGAAGCCATTTACACCACCTGCAACGTCAAGGTTGGCTTGCCCGTATACGTGGAATCCATCACGCTGGATATTACCACTGCGGATATGTGGGTTGGCTCTACCCGTCAGCTGGGCGTGAGCGTCCTGCCCGCGAATGCCGATATCAAGGACGTTTCCTATGGTTCCAGCGATAATACCGTGGCCACTGTTTCTTCTACCGGCCTGATCTCTGCCAAGAAGTCTGGTACGGTCAAGATTACCGTTACGGCTACTGACGGCAGCGGCAAGAGCGCTACCTGCACTGTGAACGTTAAGCAGCGCGTGACCAGCATCAGTATTTCGCCCAACGGCTATACCCTGACCAAGGGTTCTATCAAGCAGCTGAAAGCTAATGTAGGCCCTGATGATGCTGCCAACAAGGAAGTCGCCTGGTCTTCCAGCAATCCTGCGGTTGCTGCGGTTTCTGCTGACGGCCATGTGACGGCTGTTAATGAAGGCAGCTGCGTCATTACTGCTACCAGCAAGGACGATCCCTCTGTAACAGCCAGCTGCACCATCGTGGTTGGCACGCCGGTTGCTTCCGTCTCGGTTGCGCCCAAGAGCGCTTCGATGAACACGGGGGAAACCATCCTGATCACCGCCTCCGTCCTGCCCACCAACGCCACCAACAAGGGCATCATCTGGAGCTGGACTTCCTCCGACGGCGGTGTGATCACCCTTACCAACGGCAGCGTCAAGGCTCTGAAGGCCGGTACGGTTACCGTTACTGCCAAGGCTGCTGACAATAGCGGTCAGTATGCTGAATGCACCATCACTATTACCGGCAACGCTATTTCCACCCCCACCCCCACGCCTGCTCCTACGCCCACGCCCACCCCGGGCCCGGTGAACGGCATCTGGTGCCGCGTGAACACCGAAAAGGGCGCGCTGAATGTGCGCGACAAGGCCAACGGCAAGGTCATCGATAAGATTCCCGAAAACGGCACCTTCCTGGTGGTCAATTGGGGCACGACCTGGTGCCAGGTATATTACAACGGCCGCTATGGCTATGTAATGACCAAGTACGTGCAGAAGATCAGCAGCGATCCGACTGCCGCTCCCACCCCCGCGCCTACCGCTCCTGCCGGCAAGACCGCCCAGGTGAACACCGCCAAGGGCGCGCTGAACATGCGCGATAAGATCAATGGCACGGTCATTGCCAAGATTCCCGAAAAGGCCTACTTCATCGTGACCGAGTACGGCTCCACCTGGTGCAAGGCCTGGTACGATGGCAAGGCCGGCTACGTGATGACCAAGTACCTCAAGCTCACCGGCGACAGCGACCTGCCCACGCCTACCCCCGTGCCCACCGCCGAGCCTGTGGTTGATTACGCCCGCGTAACCACCGTCACCGGTGGCCTGAACCAGCGCGAAACCCCCAACGGCACCCGCATCGCGGTGATCCCCCAGGGCGCTACGGTATCCGTACACGTCAAGGGCACGGATTGGAGCCGCGTATCCTACAACGGCAAGACCGGCTATGTGATGACCAAGTTCCTCACCTTCGGCTCTGTCGCCCCCACCGAAACGCCTATCCCCGCCCCCGAAGTGGTAACCTCCTATGCGCGCGTCAATACCGTGACCGGCGGCCTGAACCTGCGCGAGACCCCCAACGGCACCCGCATCGCCGTGATCCCGCAGAACGCGGTGATCGGCGTGATCACCAAGGGTACCGACTGGAGCCGCGTCAAGTATGACGGCAAGGTTGGCTACGTGATGACCAAGTTCCTGGCCAATACCACCGCCACCCCCGCGCCCACCACGCCGCCTACGCCCAGCGATACGGTGCAGTGCTACGGCAAGGTGACCACTGCCAACGGCAAGGGCCTGAACGTGCGCACCGGCCCCGGCACCACCTACGGCCTGCTTGGCAGCATCAAGTACGGCGGCGTTGTGGAAGTGTACGAGAAGGGCGCGACCTGGAGCCGCGTCAAGTACAACGGCAAGGTCGGCTATGTGATGAGCCAGTACCTCACCTTCAGCGATACCCGCCCCAGCGAGGATCCTGATCCGGTGGTTCCCTCCGGCGCGAAGGCGCAGGTGACCACCACGGCCGGCAGCCTGAACATGCGCGCCGGCATGGGCAAAACCTATACCGTGGTAACCCAGATCCCGCAGAAGGCCTATGTGGAAGTGCTCACCTACGGTCCCGAATGGTGCTATGTATCCTACAACGGCACGAAGGGCTATGTGATGACCGGCTTCCTGACGATGATCAATTAACCTGATTCCTATATGAAAAAGCTGTGCGGATGGCGCGAAGCCGTCCGCACAGCTTTTTTGCAGCATAAAAAAGCCCCGCCGCGCATAGGATGCGGCGAGGTGGTTTGCTATGATCGGGTTTGTATGCCTGTGCGCGGCCTTTTTCGCCGCGCTGACCCTGATTGCGCTGCGCGTGCGGGTAGGCTCGCGCTTTTATCGGGGCATGCGGCGCGCGGTGTGCGCGGCGGCAGCACTGGCCGTCAGCGGGCTGATATCGCCCGTTGGGGTGAATCTGCTGAACCTGCTGTGCGTGTCCGCGCTGGGGCTGCCCGGCCTCGGGCTGCTGCACGTAATCGCGCGCATGCCTTAAGCCTGCACAATGTCAAAGCCTGCGGCGCGCGCCATGCGGTTCATCACCGCCAGCCCTACGCCCGATTCAGGATAGGTTTCGCTGAACACGCGGGTGATCTGATCGTCGTCCGCCTGGCGCAGCAGGGCGAACACCCGGTGCGCGGCGGAGGCCTCGTCGGGCCCCAGATCGGCCGTGCGGCGATTGCCGTACAGCGGCAGATGCTCGCTGGCGGCCAGGATCAGCGCGCGCTCGGACGCGGGCAGCGCGTCGTATTCGCTGCGGATGCGCGCGGCTACGGCCTCCGCCGTGCCCTCGTACAGGGTCATGCGCGCGCGGGGCGCGTAGTGCTTGTGCTTCATGCCGGGGGAGGGCGCGGCCTCGCCCTCTTTGAGCGGGCGCATGACGCTGTCGGCTACCTGCACCTGCCCCAGCACGCCGGCGATCATATCGGGCGTGATGCCGCCGGGGCGCAGGACGGTGGCGATATCGCCCGTCAGCGCCACCACGGTGCTTTCCACGCCCACATCGCACGCGCCGCCATCCAGAATCAGCGGGATGCGGCCGTCCATATCCTCCATCATGTGCGCGGCCAGCGTGGGGCTGGGCCGCCCGGAGCGGTTGCCGCTGGGCGCGGCGATGGGCAGGCCGCACGCCTCAATCAGCGCGCGCGCCACAGGGTGCGAGGGCATGCGGATGGCAACGCTGTCCAGCCCGGCCGTCACCACGGTGGGCACGATATCCTTTTTGGGCAGGATCATCGTCAGCGGCCCCGGCCAGAAGGCTGCGGCCAGCCTGCGCGCCATATCGTTGATATGACACAGCGGCTCCATATCGGCAAGCGCGGCGATGTGCACGATCAGCGGGTTATCCGCCGGGCGCTCCTTGGCAGCAAAGATCTTGCGCACGGCAGGGTCGCTGAGCGCGTTTGCTCCCAGACCGTACACGGTTTCGGTGGGGAAGCCCACGATTTCGCCCGCCTGCAGCAGCTGCGCCGCCTGGGCGATGCTGGCCTTGTCGGCCGGTAAACAAAGGGTGCGCATAGGGTGCGCCTCCGTTTCTTGCGATAACTGTTTTAAAAACAAGGAGGAACAAGCTGTTCCTCCTTTTATTATACCATATTGTTAAAGAATGTAAAGCTTACGCATCGTCCCCGGCGAAGGCGCGCACGCGCGCGTCGGCAAACACCTGGGCGGGCGTACCCTCGCACAGGATCTCGCCCTCGGCCATGTACAGGATGCGCCCGGCCACCTCGCGGGCAAAGGACATTTCGTGCGTAACCACGATCATCGTGTGCCCCTCCGCCGCCAGATCGCGGATGACGGAGAGCACCTCCTGCGTAAGCTCGGGATCCAGCGCGCTGGTTGGCTCGTCAAAGCACAGGATATCGGGATCCAGCGCCAGCGCCCGGGCGATGGCCACGCGCTGCTGCTGACCGCCGGACAGGAAGCACGGGTAGGTATCGGCCTTGTCGGACAGGCCCATGCGGGCAAGCAGCGCCCGCGCGCGCTGCTCGGCCTCCCTGCGGCTGCGGCCCAGCACGCAGCGCTGCGCCTCGGTGATATTGCGCAGCACCGTAAAGTGGGGGAACAGGTTAAAATCCTGGAATACATAGCCCATGCGGCGGCGGATTACGCGCAGGCGGCTTTCAGGCTCATAGCCGTTTTTCCCGGTATCCACCATGGTTTCGCCGCCGATTTCAATGCGCCCCGCGTCGATGCGCTCCAGCTCCGCCAGGCAGCGCAGGAAGGTGCTTTTGCCCGAGCCTGAGCGGCCGATGATGGCCACCACATCGCCCTTCTGCATGGACAGGGACACGCCCTTGAGGATATCGCGGCCGTCAAAGCGCTTGCGCACGCCGCTGGCGGAAAGAATCAGATCGCTCATTGCCTTACCCCCTGTAATAGTCCATGCGCTTGTTCAGCCGGTCGAAAACGACCTCGACCACCGTGTTCATCAGCAGATAGAACGCGCCCGCCAGAAACAGCGGCAGCAGCGAACCGGTGGCCGACGTGGCCTTTTTGGCATAGTAATACATATCGCACAGGGCGATGCAGGTAACCAGCGCCGTATCCTTCACCAGCGTGACCACCTCGTTGGATACGGGCAGAAGCGAACGCTTGAACAGCTGCGGCAGCAGGATGCGGAAGAAAATCTGCACCCGGCTGAAGCCCAGCGCCTTGCCGGCCTCGCGCTGACCGCGCGGGATGGATTGCAGCCCGCCGCGGAAGATCTCGGCAAAGTAGGCGGCGTAGTTGATCACAAAGGCTACCACGGCCGAGGCCATGCGGTCAAAGGGATGGCCCAGCAGCCGGGGCAGGATAAAATAGATGGCGAAAATCTGCAGGATCAGCGGCGTGCCGCGCAGCACCAGGATGCACACGCGCGTGGGCACGGATACGAGCTTGAGCCTGCACATGCGCATCAGCGCCACGATTACGCCCAGCGGCAGCGAAAAAATCAGCGTATAAAAGAACAGCGGCAGCGTAACCTCCATGCCGGAGAGCATCTGGCGCATCAGGCCCAGCAGCATGTCGGGGTTGCTCAGATATTTCATGGAATCCTCCCTACAGATACGACAAATGGGGCTGCCGCTTGCGGCAGCCCCTGAACGTACTCAAAATTACTTGCCAACGATGGTCATGTCCTGGCTGAACCACTTGGACGCGATTTCAGCCAGCGTGCCGTCCTGCGCCAGCTCGGTCAGGGCGGCGTTGACGGCCTCGGTCAGGGCGACGTCGCCCTTGCGGAAGCCGATGCCGTATTCCTCGCCCGCCAGCGTTTCATCCAGCAGCACATAGTCCGCGTCCATGGCGGTGATGTAGTAATCGGCCACCACGAAATCGACCAGCACCGCGTCCACGCCGCCGTTGCTCAGATCCATCAGCGCCGTGGCGTTTTCCTCAAAGTAGCACACCTCGCCGAGCGAAGCCTTGAAATCCACCGCGGCGTTGAGCGCGTCCTCGGCGGTGGAGCCGGTTTGCAGGCCCAGGCGCTTGCCGGCCAGATCGCTCAGGGTTTTATAGGGGGAGTCCTTCAGGACCGTAACGACCATTTCGTTTTTCATGTAGGGGATGCTGATGCTCATGGCCTCCAGGCGCTCGGGGGTGATGCTCAGGCCGTTCCAGATGCAGTCGATATTGCCCGAGTCCAGCTCCATCTGCTTGGCGTCCCAATCGATGCCCAGGCATTCCAGCTTTACGCCCAGCTTATCGCACACGGCCTTGGCCACGTCGATATCAAAGCCCGTAATTTCGCCCGTGACGGGATCCAGATACCCCATCGGGGGGAAGCTGGCGTCCAGGCCCAGCACAAGCCTGCCGCGCTTCTGCAGATCGGTCAGCGACGTATCCTCCGCCAGGCAATGGTGCGCCGCGACACCTACCAACATCATACAGACCAGCAACAGAGAAAGCAGCTTTTTCATCGCAACGCACTCCTTTCGGAAGATTTTTTATTCAGCCGGCCGATGAAAAACGCCATGCTGAATGCAGGCAGGATATCACTATTTCATAGCGCTGTCAATAAAGCAGGATGTTTTTTTGCTGCTTTTTGCATAATTATGTAATATCCGGGCAAAAGCCGGACGGCACGGGGGGGCGCCGTGCGCCAGGGGGCGAAAAGGACTTGACATTTCGCACTAAATTGCTTACCATGAGAACGGTCATAATTTGCTGCGCGGCAGCATACGATAGAGGTGTTAAGCATGAAAATTATCCGGGATACCCAGCGCAATTGCGCGCGCATGGCGGCGGAGGAATACCGCAGGCTGCTGGGTGAAAATCCGCACTGCGTCCTTGGCCTGGCCACCGGCTCCACGCCCGAGATGCTGTATGAAGAGCTGGTTGCCCTGTGCAGGGCGGGCAAGCTCTCCTTCAAGGATGTCACCACCTATAACCTGGACGAGTATGTGGGCTTGGACGGCTCCCATCCCCAGAGCTACCGCTACTTCATGGATAGCCACCTGTTCAACCTGGTGGATATCGACAAGACCCGCACGCACGTGCCCTGCGGCATTGGCGTGACGGACGAGATGGCGGCGCGCTACGACGATGAAATCAAGCAGGCCGGCGGCGTGGATCTGCAGCTGCTGGGCATCGGCCCCAACGGCCATATCGGCTTTAACGAGCCCGGCACGCCCTGGGATGCCGTCACGCACATCGTGCCCCTGACCGACGCAACCCGCCAGGCCAATAAGCGCTTCTTCAATTCCATTGACGAGGTACCCGAAAAGGCCGTGTCCATGGGCATCAAGACCGTGATGCAGTCCCGCAGGATCATCCTGATGGCCTTTGGCAAGAACAAGGCCCAGGCCGTCAAGGGCATGATCGAGGGCCGCATTGATAACAGCGTGCCCGCCTCCATCCTGCAGCTGCATCCCGACTGCACCGTCTATATTGACGATGACGCCGCGTCCATGCTATAATTCAACCGTTAAAAGCCTTGCCGCTAAAAGAACAAAAGCCTTTTAGCGGCCATTTTTTACTTTTGCGTGATGAAAAAGGAGGACAGAATGGGCAAATACTTTGGCACCGACGGCTTCCGCGGCGAAGCCAACCGCGAGCTTACCGCCATGCACGCCTTCCAGCTGGGGCAGTTTTTAGGCTCCTTTTATGGCAGCCAGGCGCGCCGCGCCCGCGTGGTCATCGGCAAGGATACCCGCGCCTCCGGCTATATGCTGGAAGACGCGCTGTGCGCAGGGCTTACCTCCGCCGGCGCGGACGCTTACCTGCTGCACGTCACCCCCACGCCCAGCGTGTCCTATGTGGCCCGCACCGAGGGCTTTGACTGCGGCGTGATGATCAGCGCCAGCCATAACCCCTATTGGGATAACGGGCTCAAGCTTGTCAACGCCCAGGGCGAAAAGATGGAGGACGCGGTGATCGAGCGCGCCGAGGCGTTTCTGGACGCGGGCGCGTCCGCGCCGCTGGCCACGCGCGAGCGCATCGGCCGCGTGGTGGATCACGCCGCCGGGCGCAATCGCTATATCGGCTACCTGATCTCGCTGGCTACGCACTCCTATAAGGGCCTGCGCGTGGGCCTGGACTGCGCCAACGGTTCCACCTGGCAGCTGGCCGAGAGCGTGTTCAAGGCCCTGGGCGCCGAGGTGACGGTGGTGGGCAATACGCCCAACGGCGAAAACATCAACGTGAACTGCGGCTCCACGCACATTGAAAACCTGCAGCGCCTGGTGATCGGGCAGGGGCTGGACGTGGGCTTTGCCTTTGACGGCGACGCGGATCGCTGCATCGCTGTGGACGAGCGCGGCCAGGCGGTGGATGGCGACCGCATCCTGTATCTGTACGCCGCCTTCCTGCAAAAGCAGGGGCTGCTGGGCGCGGGGCATGTGGTGACCACTATCATGAGCAATATGGGCCTGTACCGCGCGCTGGACGCGCTGGGCATCGGCTACGAGCAGACCGATGTGGGCGATAAATATGTATACGAGCGCATTCAGCAGCGCGGCGATCCGCTGGGCGGCGAGCAGAGCGGGCATATCATCTTTGCCAAGTACGCCACCACCGGCGACGGCCTGCTGACGGCCATCAAGGTGATGCAGGCCATGCTGGCGCAAAAGCGCCCGCTGTCCGAGCTGCATGCGGGCATGGTCAGCTACCCGCAGGTGCTGATCAACGTGCGCGTGGCGGACAAGGCAGCGGCGGCCGCGCATCCGCAGGTAGCGGCGGCGCTGGAAGCCGCGCGCGCCGGGCTGGGCACGCAGGGACGCATTCTGCTGCGCAAGAGCGGCACTGAGCCCGTGCTGCGCGTGATGTGCGAGGCCGAGGACGGCGATATGGCGCAGCGCGCGGCGGACAGCGTGGCGGCGGCGCTGCGCGGCAGCGGCATGGCGATGGAGGAATAATGCGATGCTGTACAGGGTAAGCGATCTGTTTGATTTAACGCATACGCGCGCGGCGGAGCTATTGGAAAAGTGCGAGTATCCGCACGAGGTGCTGCCGCGCATCAGGCCTTTTATTCTGGCGCTGGGCGAAACGCTGCCCATCAGCGAATTCTTGCATCCTTCGCCCACGGTATGGATTGCGCGCGACGCGGTGGTTGCGCCCACGGCGTGCCTGGGCGAGTGCGTCATCATCGATCATGGCGCGGAGGTGCGCCACTGCGCCTATATCCGCGGCAGCGCGCTCATTGGCCGCGACGCGGTGGTGGGCAACAGCACGGAGCTGAAAAACGTGATCCTCTTTGACAACGTGCAGGTTCCGCACTACAACTATGTGGGCGACAGCGTGCTGGGCTACCGCGCGCACATGGGCGCGGGCGCTGTTACCAGCAATGTCAAGGGCGATCGCCAGCCGGTGGTGGTGCATGGCGGCAGCGAGCGTATGGAGACCGGCCTCAAAAAGCTGGGCGCGATGCTGGGCGATTACGCCGAGATCGGCTGCGGCGCGGTGCTCAATCCCGGCACCGTCATTGGCCGCGGCGCGCAGGTATACCCCCTGGTCAGCGTTCGCGGCACCGTCCCCGCCAACTGCATCCACAAGGGCGGCAGCGTGGTGGAGAAGCGGTAGAAGGGGTACGATTCTTTCTTGGAGCCCAAGAAAGAATCAAAGAAGGCTGCGTGTGACGTGAAAGGCAATTGAATAAAACTGGAAGGCGGCACTGCCGTTTTGTGCCCCGTGGCAGGGAAAAACTTAAGTTGCCTGGTTAGGAGCAAGCTCCCCCAGGCAACTTTTCATTTTTCCCCTATGGTCGTGCTGCGCACGCCCTGCGCTGATCTGCGATCAGCGTGCCACGGGGCGTGATTGGGTGCGAAAATCAGGCATGGCTGACTGCGGTAGTTGGGCAGAACAGCCAAGTTTCTTGCATAGCGCATAACTATAAAAGCCTTCTCCCAAGCGGGAGAAGGTGTCGAGCGAACAGCGAGACGGATGAGGGGTTCTGCCGGATAGCATTCCCCGTGGCAGGTGAAAACCTTGTGCTGCCTGGTCTGAAGCAAGCTTCGCCCAGTCAGCCTTTCGCTTTTTCCCCCTTGGCCTGGCTTCGCCAGCCCGCGCCGATTCCATCGGCGTGCCACGGGGCTGGCTGCATTTGTCACTCGTATCTATAGAACGGCCAAGCGTCTTTCAAAACTCAAATAATAAAGCCTTCTTGCCGCGCCTCAGGTATACGTCTGGTGCGACAGGCGCGTGCGGGCGCTGGAAAGGAGCGAGACGAAGCGGCGGTCCAGCGCGGAAAGCTGATAGGCGGAGGGGTAGACGAGGATATCCTGATAGCGGATGGAGGCATTGAAGCACTTGCGCATAACCAGCGAGAAGCGGCGCAGGGCGGCGGGGGCTTCGGGCGAGGCCCACATATAGGTATCGGGCAGACGGCTGAGCAGATCCAGCTGCTCCAGCCGGCCATACACCTGGATGCGGCCGGCAAGGGGATCCTGCGGGCGCAGGGTGTCCGACGCAGGCAGATACGGGACGGCCAGATCGCCATAGATGATCTGCGTATAGGGGGCCAGGTCCTCCGGCTCGATGCGGTCGCGCGCGGCCAGCGGATGCTCCTGCGACAGCAGCAGCAGGGCGTCATACTCCCACACAGGCTCGTACTGCAGCGATTTTTCGCGCAGATAGTTCAGATAATAGCCCGCATCCTTCAGCTCTGTGCGGAAAATGCCCAGCTGGAACTGGCCGTCGGCAACGTCGTTGATGGTATGCAGGGCGCTGGCCTCGCGCACGCGGATATCCATGGGGCTGCCCTTATCCAGGCTGTCCACCAGGGCGGAGAAGCAATCGGCGATATATCCGGCGCGGGGCATGGACAGGCTGAAGCGCTGGGTCGCGTCGTCGTGCCGCTGGGACAGGGCCTCCATGGCCTGCAGCTGATTGAGAATGCCGCGCGCGTAAACCAGAAACTCGCGCCCGCGCGCAGTGGGCACCACGCCCCGCGCCGTGCGGGCAAAAATCTGGAAGCCGAGGGTGTCCTCCAGCTCCTTGATGGATTTGCTCAGGTTCGGCTGGGCCATATAGAGGTTTTCGGCGGCCTGGGTGATGGAGCCGCAGCGCTCTACCTCCACGGCATACTTGAAATGCAGGGTGTTCATGGGCCTCTCCTTACAAAAAACGTATAAATATTACCATTCGACACAGGCGGCGTTTTTCCTTTATTTTTTCATGCGCGGGACGCTTGCGCGCGCGGCATGGCATGATATATAATGCGCTGTAGACTGGAAAGGGGGCGGGCGCATGGATGCGTTTGTGCTGGCGCTGGAGCTGATCGGCACGGTGGCCTTTGCCGTGTCAGGGGCGATCATCGCCATCCGCAAGCGGATGGATATATTTGGCGTGTGCGTGCTGGCGCTGACCACAGCCGTGGGCGGCGGTATTATCCGCGATCTGCTGCTGGGCGTTATTCCGCCCTATACGTTTCAGAACCCCATTTACGCCTTCACGGCCACGCTGGTGGCGGCTATTGTGTTTATCAGGCCCGTGCGCTACTACCTGACGGGCAACCACAACGCCTATCAGCGCACCATGCTGGCGATGGATACGATCGGCCTGGGCATCTTCTCAGTGGTCGGGGTCAGCAACGCCTATGCCGCGCAGCCGGAGGCAGGCATCTACCTGACGGTGTTTGTGGGCGTGCTGTCGGGCGTGGGCGGCGGTATCCTGCGCGATGTGATGGCGGGCGATACGCCCTACATCTTTGTAAAGGATGTGTACGCCTGCGCGTCCCTGGCCGGGGCGCTGGTGTGCGCGCTGCTGTGGCGCGTGGCCGGGCAGGCTACGGCCATGATCCTGGGCGCGCTGGTGGTGATGGTCATCCGCGCGCTGTCCGTGACCTTCCACTGGAACCTGCCGCGCGCGGATTGAGCGCTGGGACGATATGGATGATATATTAGGAAAGCCTTCTCCCGTCTGGGAGAAGGCTTTCCTCGCTTGCCAACCGCATAACTATAAAAGCCTTCTCCCTCGGGAGAAGGTGTCGAGCCGCAGCGAGACGGATGAGGGGGAACGCAGCGTTTCACGTATGCTGGCAAGGATCCTCCTCCAAAAGCCTTCTCCTTGAGGAGAAGGTGCTGAACGCAGTGAAGCGGATGAGGTGTAGCCGCCGCAGCGGCGTTATCTTTTATTAATAGTTATGATAACGGCTACTTCGTAGCCTACACCTCACCACCGCCTACGGCGGAGCCTCCCCTCAAGGGGAAGCCTTTTGGCGATTGCGTCAATGCGGCAATGTACTTTCTAAACTCAACAACAGCACGACCATGAAAGCCTTCTCCCTCGGGAGAAGGTGTCGAGCCGCAGCGAGACGGATGAGGGGGAACGCATTGATATGCGTATGCTGGAAAATGCGGCCAACCCAAAGCCTTCTCCTTGAGGAGAAGGTGCTGAACGCAGTGAAGCGGATGAGGTGTAGCCGCCGCAGCGGCGTTATCTTTTATTAATAGTTATGATAACGGCTACTTCGTAGCCTACACCTCACCACCGCCTACGGCGGAGCCTCCCCTCAAGGGGAAGCCTTTTGGCGATTGCGTCAATGCGGCAATGTACTTTCTAAACTCAACAACAGCACGACCATGAAAGCCTTCTCCCGTCTGGGAGAAGGTGTCGAGCCGCAGCGAGACGGATGAGGGGCAAACGCAGCACCCTGCATATGCTGGCCAGCACGGCCAACCCAAAGCCTTCTCCTTGAGGAGAAGGTGGCGAATGCAATGAGCCGGATGAGGTGTAGCCGCCGCAGCGGCGTTCTCTCGATGCCAGCCGGATGAGGTGTAGGCTACGAAGTAGCCGTTATCACGACAAACTAAAAGGTAACGCCGCAGCGGCGTACCCTCGTCCCCCCTCATCCCCCAACCGCACAACAAAAAAACCGGATGCCAAGCATCCGGTTTCTATTGGTGGAGCATAGGAGATTCGAACTCCTGACCCCAACACTGCCAGTGTTGTGCGCTACCAGCTGCGCTAATGCCCCGAACAGCAATTATAATACCACACCCCGCGCGGTTTGTAAAGGGGTAAATTCAAATTCTTTTATGATTTTTTCCATTTTCCGCGCCGAGGAGATCGCGGGGCAGGGGGCGGCAGGGCCGGGTGTGCGCCGGTTACGCACAGCTAACTTGCCGTCCGACCGTTTTGACCATAGTTTCTTCATTATAATAAATAACAATTTGTGTCGAATCATCAGGAAAATATTAAAATTTTTCTTACCAAATCATATTGACATTCCCAGTAATTCCATTTATACTATGGTAAACGGTCTCATGCGCAGTACCGGGTGCGTAATTCGTGCCCCCAATGCGTGCGCGGGAAAGGAGGGCAGTTTACATGATAAAGTGCCGCGGCGTGCTACGCTTGCTGCGGGTCATGCTGCGATTCCCGCTCTGAGGCCGGCGCGGAAATTGCTATAACAGTCGGCAGCGGCTGTTATATAAATAACCAAGCAAAATTTATTGGGAGGAAAATCGAACATGAAGAAAATTCTTCGCGTACTCGTGGTTGCGGCTCTGTTGATCGCGATCGCGATCCCCTGTCTGGCCGCTGAAACCTGCGACCACAATTGGACCAAGGTTGAAATCCATTCTACCTGCAAGGTTGAAGGCAAAGTAACCTACACCTGCTCTAAGTGTGGCACTTCTTATGAAGAACCCATCGCCAAGAAGGCTCATACCTGGGGCGCTTGGGTAGAAGTAGATAAGGCCACCTGCAAGGATCAGGGCAAGGAAGAGCGCGTGTGCACTGTGTGCGGCGACAAGGAAGAAAAGATCATCGCCACCACCGGCAAGCATACTCCTGTAGCGGCTGATCCTAGCTATACTCAGAACAATGTTCCTGCTTCCTGCTATAAGGACGGCTATGTTGTTAAGACTCGTTGCTCTGTGTGCAGCGCGATCTTGACCAAGGAAACTATTCCTGCTACTGGCAACCATGAATATGCCAAGTACACCAAGCAGCCTACCTGCGGCGAAGATGGTTACACCACCCTGGTTTGCACCACTCCTGGCTGCAACCACGAAAAGGAAGGCTCCCGTCAGCCCATCAAGGCCACTGGCAAACACACTCTTACTGGCGATAAGTACATTGTGAGCGAAGCTACCTGCGAAAAGGCTAAGGTCGTATACCAGGTTTGCTCTGTGTGCAAGCAGAAGGTTGAAAAGACTGAAGGCTCCAAGCTGGGTCACAACCTGACTTGGACCACTGTTACCGAGGCTACCTGCACTGAGAAGGGCTCCAAGACTGCCAAGTGCGAGCGCTGCGATTATACCGAAACCAAGGAAATCGCTGCTCTTGGCCACAAGAAGTCTTCCAAGGCCGAAATTCTGACTCCTGCTGCTTGCGGCAAGGGCAGTGTTGGCGGCTTCAAGTGCACCCGCTGCGGCGAAGTGCTGGAGAGCTGGACCAATACCGATGATGCTCTGACGCATGTTGAAAAGACCACCGTTGTCGAACCCACTTGCACTGCCGAAGGCACTGCTACCACCGTTTGCGAACGCTGCGGCGCTACCCTGAAGACCGTTACCCTCGAAAAGCTGGATCATGACTTCGAGTGGAAGGCCGTTAAGGAAGGCAAGCCCTGCGAAGATTACGAAGAAACCGAAACCTGCAAGGTCTGCGGCGCTACCGGCAAGACCCGCACTGTAAAGGCTAGCAAGGAGCACAAGTTCCCCGCTGCCGCTACCGTCATCAAGGCTGCTACCTGCACCGAAGACGGCCTGAAGGGCATCGCTTGCTCTGTGTGCGGCGCTGTTAAGGAAGGCACCACCACCGAAAAGATCCCCGCCACCGGCCATACCCCCGGCGAATGGGAACTGGTTCGCAAGCCCTCCGCTACCCAGGAAGGCAAGAAGATCCAGAAGTGCACCGTGTGCGGCGTGCAGCTGGGCAAGAAGTACATTCCTGCTACCGGCTCCACCTCCACCAAGACCTCTGGCAAGACCATCGCTTTCGTAAAGGGCGAGGAAGTTGCCGATTATGCTAAGATCGACCTGAGCAAAGACGCCATCACTGAGCTGGACCTGGTTGACGCTAAGGGCGCCAAGGTTGGCAAGCTGGTTGTCGAAGTGAAGGAAGGCACTGTGACTGTTAAGTACGAGCTGAGCGCCGTTCCCACCGAAGCGTTCCTGACCTTCGTGAACGAAGCTCCCTCCAAGGACATCACTGCCGAAAAGGCCTACGAATTCGAGAAGGCTATCAGCGTCGCGGATGAACTGGCTGGTGCTGCCGCCGCCTACATCTACGTGAAGATCGAGTTCTGATAACCATCGCAATAACTAAATGTCGCCGTGGGGAAACCCACGGCGATGTTCTTTTTTGGCGTGCTGCTGCAGTGCGCTTTGCTGATTGTCATATAAAAGCCTTCTCCCGTCTGGGAGAAGGCTTTTATAGTCGTGCACTTGTCAGCGAGCGTTCCGCGATAACCATATCAGAAAGCTTGCAAATAAGGCTTCCCCTCGGGGGGAAGCTGGCGAATGCAATGAGCCTGATGAGGGGGCTTGTTGGCGGAAATACAAGCAATATTAATCCATTACGTTCCCCCTCATCCGTCTCGCTGCGGCTCGACACCTTCCCCCATCTGGGGGAAGGCTTTTATAGTCGTGCTTTTGTCAACAAACGCTCTGCGATACCCGCGTCAGAGCACTCACAAATAAGGCTTCCCCTAGGGGGGAAGCTGGCGAATGCAATGAGCCTGATGAGGGGGCCTGCTGCGCGGAAATGCAAGCAATATTAATCCGTTACGTTCCCCCTCATCCGTCTCGCTGCGGCTCGACACCTTGTCCGCAATTCGGCATAGTCGTATTTGAGCAAAATATTGCTCAAATACTCGTTGCCTCATTGAGCCTGCGCCCGCCCTATTCTGCCACAGGCAGGGGCGGTACTCCGGCTCCCTTCAGGGGGAAGGCTTTTATAGTCGTGCAGTTATTGCGCTGCAAAGCCTCGCTGCTTCACCAATGCGCCCAACGAAAGACTCTCCCTGCAATCATATTAACCTTCCGCCCCGCATAAAATGAACCACAAACGAAAGGGGGCATGCATATGCATACGCAGGCCATCAGGCGGGGCGCGTCGCCGGCCGGGGCGGTGATTCGGGGCGTGCTGATCGCGGCGCTCTTTACAGCGGCGGCAGTGATTATCTTTGCACTGGTGCTGTCCTTCGCACGGCTGGGCGATGGGGTGATCCGCGCGGTCAATCAGGTGATCAAGCTGGCCGCCATCTATCTGGGCGTGCGCGCGGCGGTGGGCACGGGCACAGGCAGACCGCTGCTGCGCGGCATGCTGGTGGGGCTGATTTATATGGCCGTGGGCGTGATGCTCTACGCCGTGCTGACAGCCCAGCATCTATCGCCCTATGCTTACGCCGCCGACATCCTGATGGGCGTGGCCGCAGGCGGGCTGATCGCCATGCTTCGCGCGCGCAGACGCTGAATACGGCGAGTTTTGACTTGTTTGCGCGGTTTTGCACGACGTTTGTCGGGCGCGGCATATGCGCGGAATGCGCCGCATAGGATAATAGTGTATCCCGTGCGGCGCGTTTTTTTGCCGGTTCTATCCGTCCGTCCCCGCGCATAGCCTGATAAGCACAAGGGGAGGGAGAAACATGATTAAGCAAACCGTGATCGTACCGCGCCCGCAGACGGCGAAAAAGCGCCGCCCGCGCGGCGCCGGCTGGCTGGCCGCGCACGCGGTATCGCTGCTGAGCTTTGCGCTGCTGCTGACCATCAGCGCTGCGTATGTGGGCGCGCTGCCCGATACCGTCAGCGTGGTATCCGGCAGGCGCGAGCTGCCCATCTACTGCGTAAACCGCGACGATAACGTCATCTCCATCAGCTTTGACGCGGCCTGGGGCGGGGATAAGACGCTGGGCATTCTCGACCTGCTGGATGAATACAACATCAAAACCACGTTTTTCCTGGTGGATATCTGGACGCAGAAGTATCCGGAGCTGGTGAAGGAGATCGCGGCGCGGGGGCATGAGATTGGCAACCACAGCACGAGCCATCCGCAGATGTCCAAGCTGAATGAAACGCAGATTGCCAAGGAGCTCAATACCCAGGCCGACAACGTGCTGGCCATCGCCGGGGTGCGGCCGGTGCTGTTCCGCCCGCCCTACGGCGACTACAACAACCGAGTGATCACCACCGCGCGGGCGCAGGGGTTTGTGCCCATCCAGTGGAGCGTGGACAGCCTGGACTGGAAAAACCGCGGAGCGCAGGAGATCATCACCCGCGCAACCAAGGTGAAAAGCGGGGACATTGTGCTGTTCCACAACGATTCGCAGTACATCCTGGACGCGCTGCCCGCAGTGCTGAAATATTACGCCGAAAATGGGTATAGCGTAGTGCCCATATCGGAAATCCTCTTAACGGGGGAAACCACCATTGATATACAGGGCCGACAACAGCCCGTATCAACAAAAATACCGGAGGTGTAGCGTTTTTATGGAAATTACTACCAACCAACTGAGCCTGACCGGCGTGATCATGGAGAACCCGCAGTTTGACCACGAGGTGTTCGGCGAGGCGTTTTTCCGCACAGTGCTGAGCGTGCCGCGATTGTCCGGCGCCTTCGATCTGCTGCCGCTGACCATCAGCGAGCGGCTGATGGGCGAGGAGTTTCAGCAGGGCGCAACCGTGGCTATCGGCGGCCAGCTGCGATCCTACAACAAGGTGATGGGCGGCGCGGGCAGGCTGCTGCTGACGGCCTTTGCGCAGCATCTGCGCCCAGTGGACGAGGAGGAAAACCCAAACACTGTGTTCCTCTCCGGCGCGCTGTGCAAGCCGCCGTCCTTCCGCACCACGCCCTTTGGCCGCGAGATTGCCGACCTGATGCTGGCCGTCAATCGATCCTACGGCAAGAGCGATTATATCCCCTGCATCGCCTGGGGGCGCACGGCGCGCTTTGCCTCGGGCCTGAACGTGGGCGACCATGTGCAGCTGCAGGGCCGCTTCCAGAGCCGCGTGTATCAAAAGCAGCTGCCCGACGGCACCGTGCAGGAGCGCACGGCCTACGAGGTATCCGTCAGCCGCCTGACGCTGGAAAGCGCCGCGGGCGCGCCCCTGGCCGAGCATGACGCGCCATCAAGGCCGGGATATAGCGGAGCGCTGCAGTAAGAAGAGAAAAGGGCTTTCAGAGTCCCTGCTTCTGTAAAAAACGGAAGCAGGGGCTTTTGCTTTATTCTGACGCTATTCAACCGGATTTGACAGAGCAAATAAACTAAGATATAATACAGTGCGGCGGAAGCTGACAGGCGTTATCCGGATTAGCATTTTGATATGAAGCAGCTGTTCTTTCGCAAGGAGACGTGTATGACAAACGCTGAAAAGGGAAAACGGCATTTCAGCCTGATTGATTCATGGCTGAATATCAGTATTTCCAGCAAAACCCTGATTGTTCAAATTGTGCTGCTGGTTATTCCGTTAGCGGTATGCATAATTATGTTCTCCAGCGTGATGTATTTGAACCTGGCGCAGCAAAGCGCGCAGAAAAGCTATCAGTATTGCCGGTATGTAGTAGATACATTTGAGACGGATATGCTGCGCATAAAGGCGATTTCAAACGTGATTGCATCCAGCCAGCAAACGACGGCTTTCCTGACGCTGGCAGACGAAACGAAGGCCGATGAATACTACGATAAAGCAAAGGCACTTATCACGGGAGCATCCGCCAATCACAGCAAGGTGAGAAACACGGTTCTATATGCAACAGAATATGCCAGTCCGGCAGCAAGAGAGAGGCTGCCGCTTTGGTCTGCAGCGCAGTATACTGGCTGGTATTTTACCGCGAATGAACGAGAAAATGGCAGCGATACCAGCTGGATTCAAACGGTGTATAAGGATGCTGTGCCAGTCGGCGTGATTGAAATGCAGCTGACAAGGTATATTTTTTCTGATATTACGGACAGTATGGCCAAGATTATCGGCGGCGACTGCATCATAAAGAGCAGCAAGGACAACGGTGTTTTTTATTCTACAAGCGCAGACCAGGCGGAGCTGGATAAGCTGAAAAATCTGCAGATGTATGCGGAGGGCTACCACGCGCTTTCCTTTTCGGATTATGCAATCACGATTTACTGCGATGCAGTAGGGTTGGCTTTTGTTGCGACGGGAACGGCTGAGCCCTCCTATCATATGATCCTGGGCTCTATCCGCTTCTTAATCTACATTGTGGCAGTGCTGCTGATAACAATGTTTATATCCGCATATTTGAATTATGTGGGCGTAACAAAGCGCATTAAGCTGCTGAACAAGCAGATCTGTCTGCAATCGCAGGTAAAGCAGCTGGACTCGCTGAGGCCGATTGAGATTGCCGGAGAGGATGAAATCGGCATCCTGGCACGGAACTATAATCAATTGCAGAAGCAATTGGTGGAGATATCGGAGCAGGAAAGAATGGCGCAGGCTATGCAGCAGACAGCGCGTTTCAGCGCGCTGCAGGCGCAGATTCAGCCGCATTTTCTATATAATACGTTGGAAACCCTGCGGATGATGGCTGACGAGCACGATGATAACGAAGTGGCTGATATGCTGTTTGTGCTCGGAAAGCTGATGCGCAGCTGCATCAGCGGTAAGGAGCAGGAGATTGAGCTGACGCGGGAGCTGGAAAACATCAAGAACTATCTGATGCTTAACAAGCTGCGTTACTCTAATCTGGATTATGAGATTATCTGCGACGCGGATATTGCGAATATGAAATGCCCCAGATTTATTCTGCAGCCCTTGGTAGAAAACAGCGTGCATCACGGCATTTCCAGATCGAAGGGGAACCGGTATGTCCAGGTGCATATATACAGGCAGGAGAACTATCTGCTGATTGATGTACAGGATAACGGCGTTGGAATTTCGCCGGACAGGCTGGCAGAGATCAAGCAGTCGCTGGGGACGGACAAACCGCTGAACCAGGAGCAGGGCGGTATTGGCATCATGAATGTGCATAAGCGCTTGAAAATGTTCTTTGGAGAGAATTCCGGGATAGAGCTGTTCAGCACCCCTGATGAGGGGACGCTGTGCCGTGTGCGCATCCAGGCAGATAAGAAGGAGAAATTGGCATGAAGATCATGGTTGTTGACGACGAGAGCATTATCTGCAACGGTGTAGCCCGTTTTCTTCTGCGGCGTTGGCCGGATCTGAAGGTGATCACATACAATGATCCCCAGGAGGCGGTGCAGGCCTTTGCACAGGAAAGGCCGCAGCTGCTTATCACGGACATCCGTATGCCGGGCATGACGGGACTGGAGCTGATAGAAAAGGTTCGGGGGCTTGGCGCTGAAAACTATGCCGTGCTGACTGGATATGATGAATTTGAGTATGCCCATCAGGCCTTGAAGCTGCAGACGCAGGATTATTTGCTCAAGCCGTTGGATAAAGAGCAGCTTTATGCCCTGGTAGAGCGCGTTATGCAAAAAACAAAGGATGAAGCCGCTGTACGCAGGCAGAAGCAGATAACAAGCCTGCGTCTGATTATTCAGTATAATGTGCTGATTAATGATTTGCTTCATCCGATGACGGACGACGATATTTTTGCAGGGGAAAAGGGCTGTGCTGTGATCGTTTCGCATGACAGGGAATGGCTGAAGTCGTTCCCTCGGAATTTGTATGCCCGCAGCTATGAGCTTGGACGGGATCATAACGATTACTGCCTTGACCTGATGGTTGTGCCGGAACAGGAGATGGAGGGCTTTTCCGACGCGGCCGCCGCTTATTTCAGAGAGCAGAAGATAACGGCTTTTCAGCCGGCGCGGGCTGCGCTGGAGAATTTGCATGCGGCATACAGCGCCTTGATGAATCGCACGGAGGCGGCTTTGCGAAAGGCGATAAATGCCTGGCAAATGAAGGACTGGACGGAGCTGGCTTGTATTCTGGATGAAATGACAAAAAACCAGCCGCTTCAGGAAAGCCTTTCAAAAATTGGCGGCTTTTGCGATGCGATTCAAATTCATCAGGAATCCTGGAAGCTGGTAGGATTGATGAAAGCGCTCTGCGAAGCGGGGGAAGGGGCGGCATACGATTGCTGGCTGAAATGGCTGAACGCGCTGGCGGGTATGCCGGTTCCGGCCTCAAAAGGAATACTTGCGGCGAAGGACGTGATTTCCCAGCACTATCAGGAGGAGATCAGCCTTTCTTATGTGGCGCAGCAGGTATATATTGCGCCCAGCTATCTTTCTGCGCTGTTCCATAGGGAAATGGGAGTTACGTTTGTAGAATACATCAATCTGGTGCGGATAGATAAGGCCTGCTATATGATGCTTGGCAACGAAGAAAAGAGCTTTAATGAGATTGCAGAAGCCGTAGGGTATCAGACGCCGCATTACTTTTTCAAGATGTTCCGGCGCATTACGGATATGACGCCGAGTGCGTTCCGGATGATGGTAAAGGAGATGGCGTAGGATAAAAATAGAAAAAGCGTGTACCATACAACGTAAATACGTGCATATATCAATGAAAGCCAGCGTGGTAGAATGTATAAAAAGATACAATGCTATCCGCTGGCTTTTTCGTTTTGGTAAATTCTGGGCGGAGTGGCGAAAGGAGCGTTTTATGACAAAAGGCTTGTTCTGGACCTCAAAAGAACAAAGAAAGCAAAGCCCGGAGAACATTGGATTGGGGCAGCTGGCGCTGCCGATTCTGCTGGAAAATGTGCTGCGCTCCACCGTTAACCTGGTGGACGTTGCTTTTATGAGCCGGGTTTCCGATCAGGTGGTCAGCGCTGTCAGCGTTTCCGGCCAGTATATCAACCTGTGCCTGATTCTCTCCTCCGCTGTTTCTACAGGCATTATTGTGTGCATTAACCAGGCCGTAGGCATGAAAAACAAGCAGCAGATCAATCGCCTGGCCACCATTGCGCTGGCGGCAAACCTGGTGCTCGGCCTTGTGATGGGCCTGATCTTTTTCTTCTTTTCAGAGGGCCTGCTGACGATTATGAAGCTGGACAGCTATTCCATAGACGCGGCGGCTCGGTATATGCGCATATGCGGCGGCCTTATGGTGATTCCGTGCGTGGAGATTGTGCTTAACAGTATTTGCCGCTCGCTGGGACATGTAAAGGCGCCTTTGGCGATTAACCTTACAATTAATGTGATCAATCTGATTGGCGATTACCTGGTGGTTTATCATCCTGAAATCCTGAATATTGATCCGGTTACAGGCATTGCGCTTGCCAGCATGATCGGACGTCTGGGAGGATTGGTAATCGCCTGCGTAATTATTGCACGCACAAGCTTAAGGGTATCGCTGAAGCTGCTCAAGCCGTTCCCCAAAAAAGAGATTGGCCTGGCGCTGTCCATCGGCATTCCGGGCGGGCTGAACAATCTGGCGTATTCGCTCAGCCAGCTGATGACAACCGCCGTCGTTGCCCTTTCGGGCGGCGCTATGGTGGCGGCCAAGGTGTATGTAAACAACCTTGTGCATTATATTGCGCTGGTGGGCATGGCGTTTGGCCAGGCCAGCACCATTATGGTGGGATATCGAGTGGGGGCTGGCAATTATGAAGAGGCAAACCAAATCCGCAGCCTGGTAACGCGCATTGCGCTGATTACCAACGCGCTGTTTTCGCTTTTGCTGATTTGCGTCCGCATGCCGCTGATACGCCTGTTTACGGCTGATCCCGTGATTATTCAAATTGCCGCCAACGTTTTTCTGATTGATTTTGTGGTGGAAATCGGCCGTGCCCTGAACAACACGATATCCGGCTCTTTGCAGGCTACGGGGGATGTTACCTATCAGCTGATTGTAAACCAGGGCAGCGGCTGGCTGGTATCCGTGGGCGGCTCGTACCTGCTGGCGATCTGCCTGGGATGGGGGCTGTACGGCGTATGGACGGCGTTTGCACTGGATGAGCTGACGCGCGGCTTCATATTGCTGCATAGATGGCGCTCGCAGAAATGGCGCGAGGGCGCGGAGAAACGGCGGGAAATCCTGGCGCAGGGAACGCCTGCCAATTGAGGCGGACTGGGCATTGCAGGCATTTGAGCTGTGCGGAGACGGCCGAGATGATCATAAGAATGTACAATCGAATCAAAAAAACCTGCATTGTTACAGCATTAAAAGATGTATAAAATAAAATGGAAAAAGGACAGATAAAGCAAATAAGCAAAAGCGCGAAAGGAACGTTGCAACATGGGAAGTAAAAGAAAGCTGCACATCAGAAAGGACAGTGTAAAGCTGCTGGTGATGGTGCTTCCATTTTTAGCGTTGGTTTTTATCTTTTCATACCTTCCGCTTACCGGGTGGCGGTACGCTTTCTATAATTATCGCCCTGGTTTCCCGCTTAGCCGGTGCGAATACGTAGGCTTCAAGTGGTTCAAGCGACTGGTCAATACGCCCGCGCAAACCAAAGAAGTGATCCGGGTAATGATCAACACTCTGGCAATGAGCGGCCTGCATTTGATCACATCGGTTTGCCCGGTGGCCTTTGCAATCTTTCTTTCGGAGATTCGTTCCAAGCGTTATCGCAAGACGGTACAGATCCTGACGACATTGCCCAATTTCATCAGCTGGGTGCTTGTATACTCCGTTGCTTTCTCATTGTTCTCTGTAGATACAGGCTTTGTCAATCGCATTCTGATATCCTTTGGCTGGATTGACAAGGGCATCAACTTCCTGGCGGATCCAAGTCATATCTGGCTTAAGATGACGCTGTGGCAGCTGTGGAAAGGGTTGGGCTGGAGCGCTATTATGTACCTGGCAGCGATCGCGGGAATTGATACGGAGCTGTATGAAGCGGCCCAGGTAGACGGCGCGAACCGCTATCAGCAGATGTGGCACATTACCGTGCCGGGCCTGCTTCCGACATTCTTTGTTTTGCTGATGCTGAGCATCGGCAACCTGATAAACACGGGCATGGAAAGCTATTTCGTTTTCCAAAATGCCATGAACAAGGAAACCATCGAGGTGCTGGACCTGTACGTTTACAATATCGGCATGGTAGGCAGAAACTTCTCTCTGGCAACGGCGATCGGTATGCTTAAATCCATCGTCAGCGTAACGCTTTTGCTGGTGGCGAATACGGCAAGCAAGATGATCCGCGGAAATTCTCTGATGTAAGGAGATAAGAGTCATGCAGAAAACACAAAAACGGGCAGCAGCCCCGAAGCCGTTCCTGCGCCGCACGGTTGGCGACGTCGTATTCGATGTGGTAAACGTTACAGTTTTTACGATTTTCATGCTTATGTGCGTTTTCCCTTTTTACTATCTCTTTATCAATACCATCAGCAATAACGATCTGTCCGCGCGAGGGCTGATTACCTTGCTTCCCAAAGAAATCCACTTTCAGAACTATGTGCAGGTATTCAAAATTCGCGGCCTTTCCAGCGCGGCGCTGATTTCGCTGGCGCGCACGGTTCTGGGCAGCTCGCTGACGGTGCTGGCCTCGGCGTTCGTAGGATATCTGATGAGCAAGCAGGATATGCTGGGCCATAAGCTGTGCTATCGCTTCATTGTGATTACCATGTATTTCAATGCGGGTATTATCCCCTGGTATATCAACATGATGAACCTGAAAATGCTCAACAGCTTCTGGGTATACATCATTCCAACCATTGTGTCGCCCTATAACATCATTCTGGTGAAGACCTACATTGAGAGCATTCCGCAGGTGCTGGAGGATGCAGCTCAGATAGACGGCGCTGGCTATATGATGCGCTTTTCTAAGATCATACTGCCGGTGTGCGTTCCGATTCTGGCGACGATTACTGTGTTCGCGGCCGTCGGACAGTGGAATTCCTTTCAGGATACGCTTTATCTGATTACGGATTCAAAGCTGTATACGCTGCAGTTTATTCTGTATCGTTATATGAAGGAAGCGGATGCGCTGGCTGCAATTATCAAGAGCTCGGAATCCTCCGAGATGCTGGCCAACCTTGCGGTAACGCAAACGTCAACGTCCATTAAAATGACCGTTTCCATGATCGTTGTTCTGCCGATCCTGCTGGTATATCCCTACTTCCAGCGCTTCTTTGTAAAGGGAATTATGATTGGGGCCGTAAAGGGCTGATGCTCTTTCGAAAATAAAAAAAGGAGTGACCCACATGAGAAAACTGACCTGCGCTCTACTGACGATCGTACTGCTGCTCAGCTGCCTGGCACTGCCGGCGGCAATGGCGGAGGAGCTTCCTTACTATGAAATTGACGTTCTTTCGCAGAATGCCAATTTCGCGGGCATTCAGTCCGGCTGGTTTGGAAAACTGATCAAGGACAAGTTTAACATTGCGCTGAACATTACTGCGACCAACCTGGAGGGCGGCGCCTCGAAGCTGGCTACCAAGATGGCGACCAATGATCTGGGCGAGCTGCTGAACTTTGGCAGCGCGACCAGCCAGGACTTTCTGGATGCGCGCGATCTGGGGCTGCTCTTTGATATGAATCAGGGGGATTTTCTGAAGGAAAACGCTCCCTTCATTTCTGAAAATATGCCGAACCTGATCAAACGCGCTCAGCTGCAGTATGCCGGCGATAAGGAAGGCGCGGTCTGGGCCCTGGTGCATGACGCGCTGGTATCCGGCCTTTCCTACGCTTCCACATCCTGCAATGTGCCGCAGCTGCGCTATGACCTGTACAAGGCCGTCGGTTCTCCGGAAATCAATGACATGTGGGATTATCTTCCGGTTCTGAAGAAAATGCAGGAGCTTTATCCTTTCAACGAGGATGGGCAGACCGTATATGGCGTCAGCTATTTCCCGGATTGGGACGGTAACTTCCAGACCTTTGCAAAGTGGTTTGCACTTTACAATGGCTTTGATTCTCAGGGCATGGTGCTGGTGCACGGCACGGAGGATAAGGTGCAGGAGCTGCTGGATGAAAACAGCTACTATATGCAGGGCGTGCGCTGGATGTACCAGGCCAACCAGATGGGACTGCTGGATCCTGATTCTATTACGCAGACCTATTCTGAGTGGTCTTCCAAGGTAGCGGCGGGCCGTGTGCTGTTTTCTGCGGCGGGCAACGGCGGCTATAACACCCCTGCAAATACGGACGCTGGCCGGGCGATTCTGCCTGTTCCCATGAAGACCGGCGCACCTTATTCCTGGGGCGTGAGCGAGTATGGCAGCTTCCGCACCTTCGGTATTGGCGCGAAGGCCAAAGACCCTGCGCGTATTATGCAGTTTATCGACTGGCTGTGCACGGATGAAGGCGCTATGGAATCCCGCGTTGGCCCGAAGGGGCTTGTCTGGGATTACAATGCCGAGGGTAAAGCGGAGCTGACGGAATTTGGTCTGAAGTGCGTGCAGGATCCCAATACGGTTATTCCCGACGAGTGGGGCGGCGGTACCTATCAGGACGGCAAATTCAAGCTGGAGTATCCTCCTCGCGCTGCGTCTTCCATTACCGCCACTACGGGCGAAGCCGTTAACTATCTGATGTGGTCCTCCTATCTGTCCCTGCCGGTGGATCAGGTAACGCAGCAGTGGAGAGAAGATTACAATGCGCTGAACATTTATGAGTGGGCGGTGGAAAACAAGGTGCTGGTTGCCTCCGGCAACGAGTCCTATGCTGGTCTGGCCGGTCTGAGCACGCTGAGCATGGATATGGAGCTTGTCCAGACGCAGGTTGGCGATGTCATTAAGCAGTATAGCTGGAAGATGGCCTACGCTGAAAATGACGAGCACTACAACGCGCTGTACAAGGAAATGGTTGAAAAGGCGGAGGGCCTGGGATACCGTGAACTGACGGACTATTACCTGGCTGAAGCCCAGAAGATTATCAACACGCGCGCTGAACTCACTGCTGCTAAGTAATCCTTCTCGCCAAAGCACAGCTTACCCCTGCGGGAAGGCCATAAATTGTATGAATTTATGGCCCTCCCGCCTTTTTAAGAAAGGAGCTATATATGAATCGTTTTTTTACGGATAAGAATGGAAAGCCCATGCTTCTGCTGGGACTGCAGACGATGAATTCCTCCACGGGTACCGCGCTGGTGGATAAGGCAATTCATGCGGTGAAGCTGTATGGCGGCAATGTTTTGGAGGCCCCGATCTACTGGAACATGATTGAGCTGCGCAAGGATGAGTATCACTTTGAACTGGTGAAGGGCTTGATTGATAAGGTTCGCAGCGCCGGACTGCATCTGATCATTCTCTGGTTTGCAACTTCTAAGAATGGTCATCCCAACTATGCGCCGGATTATATCAAACTGGACCCGCAAACCTATCAGATAACGGTTGGCTGCAGCGGCGCGCAGCATGCATCGCTTTCTCCGCACTGCATGGCTACGCTGGAGCGCGATAAAAAGGCATTTTGCGAGGTGATGAAGTTCCTGAAGGAATATGACGGCGACGAGGGAACGGTTCTGGGCGTTCAGATTGAAAATGAGATGGGATTGGCCAATACCGATCGGGATTATTCCCAGATTGCCTGTGAGGATTACGCAAAGCCCCTGCCGGAAGAACTGAAAAATATCACGCTGGAGGATTGCGGCGAGTGCGACCATTCCAATACCTGGAAGGGGCAGTTTGGCCGCCATGCGCACGAAGCCTTCACCGCCTGGTATCATGCCCGGTATATTGGCGAAATTGCCAGCGCGGGCAAAAAAATCTATAACCTGGTGATGTTTACCAACGTGATGGTAGGCGAGCAGGGCGTTGAAGAAAGCGGCTTCAATTATAATGCCGGCGCTGCGGTAGGGCGGGTTCTGGATATCTGGAAGGCCGGCGCACCCGAGCTGGATCTGCTTTGCCCGGATATTTATAATCCTGCCAAGCGTGAATATAACCGTATTGCCGGCCGCTACGCCAGACCGGATAATGCGCTGTATATTCCGGAGTCTGCGACCAGCGGGGAAGCCAACGCTATGAATGCTCTGCGGGCTTTTGCTGATTACGGCTGTATCGGCCTGTGCGCGTTTGGCGCAGAGATGGCGCTTAATGCCAACGATGAGCTGACGGATGAGGCGCGGACGATGGCGTTCAGCATGAGAGCAATTGGAGGGCTTGCTCCGCTTCTGATCAAGTATCGTGGGACGGGACGGGTTCACGCGCTGCTTCAGGATGAATTCTCGCGTTATGAATATCTGAAGCTGGACAAGTTCCATGTAGTGGCAAACTTCTTCAGGGGCAGCAGCAAACGGGTGGGCTCTACTACGTTCAATATTCATGATCCGGCTTATCGCTTCCATGCCAACGAGCGCGGGCGCGCGTTGCTGGTAGAGGTTTCGGAATATGAGTTCTTTGTTGCGGGCGCTGGCGTGGGCTTTGATTTTATCCATCGTCCTGATATCGACGATCCCAAGCCCTTTGTCTCGCTTACCTCGCGGCAGTCGACGCAGCTGAATCATTTGTCTGTGGAGGAAGGACATTTTGATGAAAACGGCGAATGGATAGTTGACTTTGTGCGGAATGGAGATCAGACAAACTTTGAGGTTTTTGTCCATGGAGGCCAGGTCGTTCGCGTTCGTCTGAATCCTGCTATGACAAGGGCGGTCGTCTAATCCGAGATACCGGCTGCTGCGATAGACCTGCTGCGCCGCAGCTATCAGCGTAAATCCATCAATGAAATAAAAGGAGAAATGTCATGAAATTTACCGACGGATATTGGATGGACAAGCCTGAGTATCAAATTCTTTCAGCGCTTCAGGTCTATCGCACGCAAAAGGTTGGGGACAGCCTTCAGATGCTGTGCTCCACCTCCCCCATACGCGGGCGCGGCGATACCCTGAACCATGCGATGCTCACGGTAACGCTTTCCTCTCCCGGCCCGGATGTTATCCGTGTGAGCGTTGAGCATTTTCGCGGAAAACGTTCAAACAGTCCCATGCTTCCGCTGCATGAGACGGAAGCCCGGATAAGCATTGCGGATGATGAGGAAAGCTGCTCCTTTACAAGCGGCGATCTTACCGCTGCGGTGAATAAAAAGCTGGGGGCATTCAGCATCTCCTATTATTATAAGGGGCGTTTGCTTACCGCTACCCGTGAAAAAGGAATATCCTATATTATCCGCAAGGGAACGCGCGACAGCTATGTAAAAGAATCCCTGCATTTGGATGTAGGGGAAAAGGTATACGGCCTGGGCGAGCGCTTTACCGCCTGCGTAAAGAACGGGCAGTCCATTGATATGTGGAACGGCGACGGCGGAACGGCCAGCGATATGGCGTATAAGAATATCCCATTTTATATGACCAACCGCGGCTATGGCGTACTGGTAGAAAGCGCGGGGGATGTATCCTATGAGGTAGCCAGTGAAAAGGTGATGCAGGTGCAGTTCAGCCTGCCTGGCGAAAAACTGGTATATGATATCATCGGCGGCGATGCCCCAAGGGACATCCTGAAGCGATATACCCTGCTGACCGGGCGTCCTGCGCTGCCGCCTGCATGGAGCTTCGGGCTGTGGCTGTCTACCAGCTTTACCACGAACTATGATGAAGAAACCGTTAATCAATTCATAGACGGCATGCTGGAACGGAAAATCCCGCTGAGCGTGTTCCACTTCGATTGTTTCTGGATGCGCGGATGCTCATGGTGCGACTTCCACTGGGATCCGGCGGTTTTCCCGGACCCGCGCGGCATGCTGCAGCGGCTGAAAAGCAGGGGGCTGCGCATTTGCTGTTGGATCAATCCCTATATTGCGCAGGATAGTCCGCTGTTTATGGAGGGGAAGGATGGCCGTTACTTCCTTGAAAATACGAATGGGGATGTGTGGCAGACCGATCTTTGGCAGCCCGGCATGGCGATTGTGGATATGACAAATCCCGAGGCTCGCCGCTGGTATACCGGATACCTGGAAAAGCTATTGGATATGGGCGTGGACTGCTTCAAAACTGATTTTGGCGAACGGATTCCGGTACGGGATATTGTTTATGCGGATGGAAGCAATGCGCGCGAAATGCATAATTACTATGCATATCTCTATAACAAGACGGTATTTGAACTGCTGGAGCGCAAACGCGGCAAGGGAGAAGCGCTGGTGTTTGCGCGCAGCGCATCGCTGGGAAGCCAGAGCTTTCCGGTTCATTGGAATGGCGACAGCTCTGCCAGCTTTGCAAGCATGGCGGAGACGCTTCGCTCAGGGCTGAGCTTTGCGCAATCGGGCTTCGCATTCTGGAGCCATGATATTTCCGGCTTTGAACAGACGGCGCCGGCCGATGTGTATAAGCGCTGGTCTGCCTTTGGGCTGCTGTGCAGCCATAGCCGCCTGCATGGGTCCGGCAGCTATCGCGTGCCCTGGCTGTTTGATGAAGAAAGCTGCGCGGTGCTTAAGGAATTCACCGAGCTTAAATGCCGCCTGATGCCCTATCTTTATGGCCTGGCAGTGGAGGCACATCATACCGGCATGCCGATGCTGCGCGCCATGATGATGGAGTTCTCCGGAGATATCGGAGCGGAAGACTGCGAGACGCAGTATATGCTTGGTGATCGCCTGCTGGTAGCGCCGGTATTCCGCGAGGACGGCAGGGCCGACTTCTATTTGCCGGAAGGAAAATGGACGCACCTATTGTCGGGCGAAACCATTTGCGGCGGCGGCTGGAGAAGCGCGGTGTACGATTTTCATTCTCTGGGGCTGTTTGTGCGGGAGAACACCATTCTGCCGATGGGCAGCCATGAAGAGCGCCCGGACTACGATTATCGTGATGGGCTGACGCTGCATTTGTATGAACCGCAGGACGGCAGCTATACGGTTACTGTTCCTGCCCTGAACGGTGAAACCGCTGCGACTTATCAGCTGATCGTCTGCGGAGATGCCGTAACGGTGCATACGGACAGCCCGCTGCCTTATCAAACGAAGCTTCACCGCGCGAAGAAATAAGCGAAAAACAAAAAAGCCGCGTTGCAGTTTTGCAATGCGGCTTTTTCTGGCCTAACGGCGCTCAGCACTCATAATCTGCGGCGACGCGCTCTTTCATCGCGGCGTGCACGATCTTCTGCGCGGCCTTATGCAGGGGATTGTCGCGGTAGGCGGCGGCGGCTTCGCGGCTGTCAAACTCGCTGTACAGGCACAAGTCGTAGCCGTTATAGCAGCGGCCTACCTGCAGAAAGCGCAGGCCGGGGATTTTGCCGTTCAGGTCTTCCAGGGCGGCCTTGATGGCCGCAGCGTTTTCTTCCTTGTTTTCCTCGTGCAGATTCCACAGAACAATGTGACGTACCATGCTGATTACTCTCCTTTTTGATGATTCACGCGCACCACGCGCAGTAGATCGCCCTGCACCTGAAAGCCCACGTCCAGCCCTGCGAAGGCCAGGCCGTAGATTTCCTGCGGCTTGTCCTCATAGCCGGGGCGCGGGTCGCAGGCCAGCACGCCCAGCAGCGCCTGCCGCTTGTCCGGCGGGATCAGCGCAAGCAGATCGTCCGGGCATTCCACATGCAGGCAGTGCCCGCGCGTCTGCGCCGTGTAGCCGGGCAGCGCGTCGGGCCGGCAGTCCGACAGGGGAATGTAGGGCTTGATATCAAACACCGGCGTGCCGTCCAGCAGATCGGCCCCGCCCACCAGCAGCGCCGGCGCGTCGGGCGTATCGCGCTCCACGCCCAGCAGACGCACGCAGGACAGCCCCAGGCCGTTGGGCCGATAGGGCGCGCGGGAGGCGAAAACCCCTACCCGGCGGTTGCCGCCCAGGCGCGGCGGACGCACGGTGGGACGAAAATCCGCCGTCAGCGCCTGCGAAAACTGCCAGATCAGCCACAGGTGCGAGAACCCTTCGATATCGCGGATGGCTTCCGGGCGGCGGAATTCCGGCTCAAACACGATGCGCGCTGTCAGCGCGTCCACCAGACCGCTTTGGCGCGGGATGCCGAATTTTTCGCTGAAATCGCTGTGGATGTAGGCGACCGGGCGAATAACAGCCTCCATGGCAGGCCCTCCGATGCTGAAACTTCGTTCTTATTATAGCATGCTTGCCAGCCCGTGAAAAGGGCGGCGCATAGCGCGAAAAATTTTTTTCATAATACTATTGACAAATGCGCAAAGAGATGCTATTCTATCATCGTTGTTAGCACTCATGCACAACGAGTGCTAACAAGAGGAAAGGAGGAAATCGACGATGGACTTCAATGATCGCAAAAAGCGCATCCTGCAAGTCATCGTGGAGGATTTCATCCTGACCAACACCCCCGTGGGCAGCCGCACCATCAGCAAAAGCAGCGGCCTGGGCGTATCCAGCGCCACCATCCGCAATGAGATGGCCGACCTGGAGGAGATGGGCTACCTGATCCAGCCGCATGTGTCGGCCGGGCGCGTACCCAGCGATAAAGCCTACCGCCTGTATGTGGATGCGCTGCTGGCCCCGGGACTGCGCGAGGATGAGCGCGAAAGCGTCCGCCGGTATTTTACCTCCCGCGTGCACGATATGGAAGACGTCATTTCCCTGTGCGCGCAGACGCTCAGCGACCTGACCCACTACACCGCCCTGGTGCTGACCCCCCGGCAGAGCGATCTGCGGGTGAGCAGCCTGCACCTGGTCAGCGTGGCGCGGGGCAGCGCGCTGCTGATCGTCGTGACGGATTCGGGCGTGATCCGCGACACCACCATCCGCGTCAGCGAAAAGCTGGACGGCGATGGGCTGTACGCCATCAGCAAGATGCTTACCGAACGGCTGCGCGGCCTCTCCCTTCGCCAGATGCGCGAAATGCTCTACGGCTTCGCCGCACATTCCGATGCGGACGCGCGCGTGCTCTCGGGCATTGCGGAGCTGGCCGGGCAAATGGAAAAGCAAACCGAAACTGACCGCGTGATGGTCGGCGGAGCGCACAACATCCTGTATTATCCCGAGTACGCCGATGTTTCCAGGGCGCGCGCCTTTATGGACGCGCTGGAAAACCGCGATGCGCTCATCACCCTGATGCGGCCGCCGCAAGGCCCCGTCAGCGTGCGCATCGGCGGCGAGACCGGCATTCCGGAGCTGTCCGACTGCTCGGTGATCACCGCCCCTTACCGCGTAGGCCGCGGGCATATGGGCGCGATCGGCGTGGTCGGCCCCATGCGCATGAACTACGCACGGGTGATGGATACGCTCACCCTTGTCTCCCGCGAGCTCACCGGCATGCTGTCGGTGGACGCGCTGGAAGCATAACACCAGGAGGAAACAATGAGCAAGGAAAAGAAAGCCGCCCCCGAGGCGGAGCGCGAAGCCAAAGCGCCCGATCCCGCCGAGGATGGCGCGCAGGACGCGCAGGAATGCGTAAGCGAGGACGGCGCGGCTGTGCAGACCGAAATTGACGATCTGCAAAAGCAGCTGGAAGCCGCCAAGAAGCAAAGCGACGAATACCTGAACATGGCCCAGCGCGTGCAGGCGGACTTTGAAAACTTCCGCCGCCGCAATAACGCCGTTCGGGCTGACGCCTATGAGGACGGCGCGCGCGCCTTTATTAAAACGATCCTGCCCGTGATGGACAATCTGGAGCGCGCGCTGGCTGCCGAAAGCGCCGACACCGCCCTGCACGAGGGCGTAAGCATGGTGCATCGCCAGCTGAGCGAAGCGCTGGAAAAGCGCGGCGTAACGGTGATTGACCGTGCGGGCGAAAAGTTTGATCCCCGCCTGGAAAACGCCGTCATGCAGGCGGACGCCAGCGAAGGCGAGCCGGGCACTGTGTGCCTGGTGCTGCAAAAGGGCTATCAGCTGGGCGACGTTGTGCTGCGCCACGCCATGGTAAAGGTTGTGGCGGAGGCGTAAGACAAGGCTTCCCCTTGGAGGGGAAGCTGTCAGCGAAAGCTGACTGATGAGGTGTAGGCTGCGTAGCAGCCGTTAGCAAAGCGATAAAGAAACGCCGCTTGGGCGGCTACACCTCATCCGGCTCGTTTCACTCGCCACCTTCCCCTCAAGGGGAAGGCTTCCCAAATCCCCGCAAAAAACAGCATCCGCTGTTTTTACATATAAAATCTGACTACTGACCATTTCAACATAAAACTGGAGGAAACAATTATGAGCAAGATTATCGGTATCGACCTGGGCACTACCAATAGCTGCGTCGCCGTCATGGAGGGCGGCGAACCCGTTGTCATCGCAAACTCTGAGGGCGCGCGCACTACGCCTTCCGTCGTAGCCTTCACCAAGGACGGCGAACGTCTGGTGGGCCAGATCGCCAAGCGTCAGGCCATCACCAACCCCGACCGCACCATCTCCTCGATCAAGCGCCAGATGGGCACCAACTACAAGGTCACCATTGACGGCAAATCCTACAACCCGCAGGAAATCAGCGCCATGATTCTGCAGAAGCTCAAGGCGGATGCTGAAAGCTATCTGGGCGAGCCCGTAACGCAGGCCGTCATCACCGTGCCTGCCTACTTCTCTGACAGCCAGCGCCAGGCCACCAAGGACGCCGGCCGCATCGCCGGCCTGGAAGTGCTGCGTATCATCAACGAGCCTACCGCCGCGTCCCTGGCCTATGGCCTGGACAAGGATGAAACCCACAAGATCCTGGTGTACGACCTGGGCGGCGGCACCTTCGATGTAAGCCTGCTGGAAATCGGCGACGGCGTATTTGAAGTGCTGGCCACCAACGGCGATACCCACCTGGGCGGCGACGACTTTGATAACCGCATCATCGACTACGTGGCCGACGCTTTCCAGAAGGAAAACGGCATTGACCTGAAGAAGGACCGTATGGCGTATCAGCGCCTGAAGGAAGCTGCCGAAAAGGCCAAAATTGAGCTGTCCGGCGTGATGAGCGCCAACATCAACCTGCCCTTCATCACCGCCGACGCTACCGGCCCCAAGCATCTGGATATGACCCTGACCCGCGCGAAGTTCAACGAGCTGACCGCCGATCTGGTGGAAAAGACCATCACCCCCATGCAGAACGCGCTGCGTGACGCGGGCCTGACCGCCGCGCAGGTGGATAAGGTGATTCTGGTGGGCGGCTCCACCCGTATCCCCGCCGTGCAGGAAGCCGTTAAGAAGGTTACCGGCAAGGAGCCCTTCAAGGGCATCAACCCCGATGAGTGCGTTGCCATCGGCGCGGCCATCCAGGCCGGCGTGCTGGGCGGCGAAGTCAAGGACGTGCTGCTGCTGGATGTTACGCCCCTGTCCCTGGGCCTTGAAACCGAGGGCCATATCTTCACCCGCCTGATCGACCGCAACACCACCATTCCTACCGAAAAGAGCCAGGTGTTCTCCACCGCCGCCGACGGCCAGACCACCGTTGAAATCCACGTGCTGCAGGGCGAGCGCCCCATGGCCTACGATAACAAGACCCTGGGCCGCTTCCAGCTGACCGGCATCCCCGCCGCGCCTCGCGGCGTGCCGCAGATCGAAGTTACCTTCCGCATCGATAAGAACGGCATCGTCTCCGTATCCGCCAAGGATAAGGGCACGGGCAACGAGCAGAACATCACCATCACCTCTTCTTCCAACATGAGCGAGGAAGAAATCCAGCAGCGCGTGAAGGAAGCCGAGCAGTTTGCCGAGGCCGATAAGAAGCGCAAGGAAGAAGTGGAAACCCTGAACCACGCCGACAGCCTGACCTATGAGATGGAAAAGCAGCTCAAGGAGAACGGCGATAAGCTGTCCGCCGAGGATAAGGCCGCGGTTGAAAAGGAACTGGCTGATTTCAAGGCTGTGCGTGAGCGCAATAACCCCGATGAAATCAAGACTGCTATGGACGCGATGACCCAGAAGGTGTACGCCATCTTCGGCAAGCTCTATCAGCAGCAGGGCGGCGCGCAGGGCGCTCCCGATATGGGCAGCGCCGGCCCGCAGCCTGGCACACAGAATGACGACGGCTCCTTCAACGCCGACGGCAGCGTGCAGTAATTCAGCAAAACGTTTGAAAAAGTCTGCGCGGAGACTTTCCAAAAGGCTTCTCCTTGAGGAGAGGTTCCGCCGCAGGCGGTGGTGAGGTGTAGGCCATGCAATGGCCGTTATCATGACTATCTATAAGGTAACGCCGCATCGGCGGCTACACCTCATCCGGCTCGTTTCACTCGCCACCTTCTCCTCAAGGAGAAGGCTTCCGGAAGGTGCAACGCTCACAGCGGTTTGCGACAGCAAGGAAACGGCCAAGACAAGGCTTCCCCTTGAGGGGAGGCTCCGCCGCAGGCGGTGGTGAGGTGTAGGCCATGCAATGGCCGTTATCATGACTATCTATAAGGTAACGCCGCATCGGCGGCTACACCTCATCCGGCTCGTTTCACTCGCCACCTTCTCCTCAAGGAGAAGGCTTCCGGAAGGTGCAACGTGC
>CAKUFG010000021.1 GCA_934647235.1 uncultured Clostridia bacterium | reverse complement strand
GCCGTACAGGCTGGCTACTGGCCGCTGTACCGCTTCAACCCCGAGCTGGCCGAGCAGGGCAAGAACCCCCTGACCCTGGACAGCAAGGAGCCCACGGGCGATTATCAGGCCTTCATCCGCGGCGAAACCCGCTACGCCACGCTGCTCAAGCAGTTCCCCGAAGCGGCTGAGAAGCTCTTCGCCAAGAACGAAGAGGACGCCAAGGAGCGCCTGGAATCCTACAAGAAGATGGCTGCCGAGTAATCGCGCTGCGATCTGCAATAAACAATGCGCCGGAGAGCCGAAAGGCTCCCCGGCGTTTTTGCGTGCAGAGAAGTTTATGCCTGTATGGCCCTGCGCAGCTGCGACTGCGCTTCACTGCAGGATAGATGAAGCGCCGCGCTGAGCTCGGAGATGAGCTGCTGCTCGGCCTTTTTCAGAATTTCCTGCTCCGCGCTGGGAACGCGCGACAGCATGCCATGATGCTGCGTCAGGATGCTTTTGACTGTGCAGGCGAGCGCCTGACAGGTATGCGGCTGCATCAGCTGCCGGTAATGCTGCAGCACGCTTTTGCGGTCATGGGCGCTGGGAGGGCAGGGCTGCATTGCAGGCAGCTGGGAAAGCAGCGCCTCGGCCTCGGCCTGGGTGATGGGCGCGCGCAGAGGCTGATGCGTGTCGATCGGCGTGTAAATGCGGCTGCCGTCTGCCTCGGAACGCAAAAAATAGTATGGCTTGTCCTTTTCAAAGGTATCGAAATCCGGTACGGCCACCTGCTCAATGCGGCAGAGACCGCTGTCTCCATATATGACGTAATCGCCAGGGCTGAACATAAAAGCACCTCCTTGTATAGATAGAATTATACCATTTTTTCAATCTGCAAGGTAATACCCGGCTGCCATTTTCAGCGGATCGCGCAGGATTGCACCGGAAACTTGGCGGATTGGAGCATAGAAAAACGCCTGAGATGGCATTGAAGCCATCCCAGGCGCTGCAATGATTTGGATTTACTCCAGCTCGAACGCGCCGGTATACAGCTGGTAATACTGCCCGTGCTGGGCGATCAGCTGCTCGTGGGTGCCGCGCTCGATGATGCGGCCGTGATCCAGCACCATGATCACATCGGCGTTCTGCACGGTGGAGAGGCGGTGCGCGATGACAAACACCGTGCGCCCCTTCATCAGCTGATCCATGCCGCGCTGCACAAGCGCCTCGGTGCGGGTATCGATGGAGGAGGTGGCTTCGTCCAGGATCAGCACCGGCGGATCGGCCACCGCCGCGCGGGCGATGGAGATCAGCTGGCGCTGGCCTTGGCTCAGGCCGCCGCCGTCGCCGGTCAGCATGGTGTTGTAGCCGTCGGGCAGGCGGGTGATGAAATCATGCGCGTTGGCCAGCTTGGCTGCGGCGATGCACTCCTCGTCCGTTGCGTCCAGCTTGCCGTAGCGGATGTTATCCATCACCGTGCCGGTGAACAGGTTAACGTCCTGCAGCACCACGCCCAGGGAGCGGCGCAGATCGGACTTGCGGATCTTGTTGATGTTGATGCCGTCGTAGCGAACCTTGCCGTCGGCGATATCATAGAAGCGGTTGATCAGGTTGGTGATCGTGGTTTTGCCCGCGCCCGTAGCGCCTACGAAGGCTACCTTCTGGCCAGGCTTGGCGTACAGGGTGATATCGTGCAGCACGGGCTTGCCCTCTTCATAGGCAAAGTCCACGTCGGTCATTTCCACATTGCCGGTCAGGCGGGTATAGGTGACGCTGCCGTCCTGATGCGGATGCTTCCAGGCCCAGACGCCCGTGCGCTTGTCGCTTTCTACCAGCTTGCCGTTTTCCTCGCGGGCGTTGACCAGAGTGACATAGCCCTCGTCGGCTTCGGGCGTTTCATCCAGCAGGCTGAAGATACGCTCCGCGCCGGCCATGGCCATAGCGATGAAGTTGACCTGCTGCATCACCTGGCTGATGGGGCGCATGAAGTTGCGCGACAGGGTCAGGAAAGCGGTGATCGCGCCCAGCGTCAGCGTGCCAAAGCCCCCTGTCAGGCTCAGATTGGTGATGCCGGCGATGGCCATCGCGCCGCCGATGATAGCCAGGATGACGTACTGGATATGGCCCATGTTGTTGCTTACCGGGCCCATCACGTTGGCAAAGCGGTTGGCGCTGGTGGCGTTTTCGCACAGATCGTCGTTGCGGTTATCAAACTCGCCCTTGGCAATTTCCTCGTGGTTGAACACCTTGACGACCTTCTGGCCGTTGATCATCTCTTCAATGTAGCCGTTCAGGCTGGCCAGGGAGGTCTGCTGTTTGACAAAGAAGGTGCCGCTCTTTGCGCCCAGCTTGCTGGTCACTTTCAGCATGGCGAGGGTGCACAGCACCACCACCAGCGTAAGCCACACGCTGCAGCTGAGCATGGAGATGAACACCACCAGCAGCGAAATGGCCGAGGAGAACACATTGGGCAGCGTTTGGCTGATCAGCTGGCGCAGCGTGTCGGTATCGTTGGTGTAGAAGCTCATCACTTCGCCGTGGGTGTGGGTATCGAAATAGCGGATGGGCAGCAGCTGCATGTGCGCAAACATCTCGTTGCGCACATTCTTGAGGATGCTGTGCGATATGATCGCCATGATGCGGCTTTGCAGGAACACCGCCACCACGGCCAGCAGGTACAGCCCGGCCATCTTGAGGATGGCGGTCAGCAGGCCCGTGTATACGGGCGCGATGCCGCTGGCAGCATCGGCCAGCAGAGGCACAATGTAATCGTCAATCAGCGTGCCCAGGAACGTGGCGGCCGAGGCCGTGGCGATCGCGTCCAGCACGATGCAGAAGAACACAACCAGCAGGCGCGGCCAATAGGGCTTCAGATAGCTTAACACGCGCAGCAGCACCTTTTTGTTGATGGGCTGGCGGGGCCCCATGCCGCGCGGCCCGCGCGGACCGCCCATGGGCATGCCGCCCTGGGGTTTCTTGGGCGTGTTACTCATTGTCTTCGCCTCCCTTGGTCTGGGACTGGTATACCTCGCGGTAGATTTCGCACCGGGCAAGCAGCTCCTCGTGCGTGCCGCAGTCGGCAATGCGCCCGTTATCCAGCACGACGATCATATCCGCATCCTGCACGGAGGCTACGCGCTGGGCGATGATAATTTTGGTGGTATCGGGAATATAGGAGCGGAAGCCCTCGCGGATCAGCGCGTCCGTGCGGGTATCCACGGCGCTGGTGGAGTCGTCCAGGATCAGGATTTTGGGCTTTTTCAGCAGCGCGCGGGCAATGCACAGGCGCTGCTTCTGGCCGCCGGATACATTGGTGCCGCCCTGCTCGATCCAGGTGTCGTACTTATCGGGAAAATCCTGAATGAAGGGATCGGCCTGGGCCAGGCGGCAGGCTTCCATGATTTCTGCGTCCGTGGCGTGCTCGTTGCCCCAGCGCAGGTTATCCTTGATGGTGCCTGAGAACAGCTCGTTCTTTTGCAGCACCATGGCCACGCTGTCGCGCAGGGTGGTCAGATCGTACTTGCGGGTATCCACGCCGCCCACGCGCACCGCGCCCTGGCTGGGATCATACAGGCGGGGGATCAGCTGCACAAGCGTGGATTTGCCCGCGCCCGTGCCGCCCAGCACGCCCACAACCGCGCCCGAGGGGATGTGCAGGTCGATATCGCTCAGGCAGTCCTTTTCGCTGCGGGAGGCATAGCGGAAGCTGACGTGATCAAAATCCACTGAGCCGTCGCGCACGGCTTTCACCGCATCCTTGGGGGATACGATATCGCTCTTTTCATCCAGCACTTCCACAATGCGCTGCGCGGAGGCACGGGACATGGTGATCATCACGAATACCATGGACAGCATGATCAGGCTGGAGAGAATCTGGATTACATAGGTGATCATGCTCATCAGCTGGCCGGTGGTCATGCCCACCGCCGCGTTGTTGCCCGAGGCGATGATCGCCTTGGCGCCCAGCCAGGAAATCAACAGCGTGCAGGCGTAGATGCAGGTCATCATCAGCGGGCTCATGAAGGCCATGTTCTTTTCGGCGTGGGTGAAATCCTGATAGATGGACTCGGAAATCTTATCGAATTTCTGGATTTCGTGATCTTCACGCACAAAGTTCTTTACCACGCGCACGCCGCGCAGGTTTTCCTGCACCACGTTGTTGAGCGAATCGTAGGTTTTGAACACGCGGCGGAAGATGGGGTGCGTGCGGCTCATGATCAGATACATGCCCAGGCCCAGCACCGGCAGGCACAGCAGGAACACCAGCGAAATCTCCGCGTCGATGGTCAGCGCCATCACCATGGAGAAGATCAGCGTCATGGGCGAACGCACGGCCATGCGCATGATCATCTGGAAGGCGTTCTGCACGTTGGTCACGTCCGTGGTCAGACGGGTGATGATCGAGGAGGTGCTGAACTTGTCGATATTGGAGAAGGAATAATCCTGAATGCTGTAATACATATCATGGCGCAGGTTGCGCGCGAAGCCGCAGGAGGCCGTGGCCGCCATTTCGCCGCCCTTTACGCCAAAGAACATGGACAAAAACGCCGCAGCCAGCAGAATTGCGCCGTTGATCCAGATCTGGGTCATGCTGCCCTGCTCGATGCCGCGGTCGATCAGGTAGGCCATGATCATGGGAATCAGCGTTTCCATGGCCACCTCGCCCACCATAAACAGCGGCGTTGCGATGGCGTATTTTTTATACTCCCGCACACGCCGGGCTAACTTTTTAATCATGCTTTTTCCGTCCCTTCCTTTACATCCATGCCGCGCAGATTTTCCTGCAGGCGATCCAGCAGGGAAAACAGGGTGGCAAGCTCCTCTTCACTCAGCCCCCTGCGCAGCGTGGCCTCAAATTTTTCGTGGTCTTCATCCATCATGCGCTTGACTTCCTCCGCCCTGGGGGTCAGCGTCAGACGGCGCACGCGCCGGTCGCCCGGCACGCTTTGCTGCTCGATTAAGCCCTTTTGCACCATCAGCGCCACCACCTTGGAGGCTGTGGAGCGCGTGATGCCAAAGCGGGTTTCCAGGTCGCGCTGATAAACCTCGCGCCCTTCGGCTTCGCGCTTTGCGATATAACCGATGATCCAGCCGTTGGTGCCGGTGACGGCATCTACCGTTCGTTTGTTGGTCTGCTGGTCAAAATACCGGCAGATCAGGTTGGACAGCCTGCGCAGCTCCACGCCCAATGCCCTTTCCATGGGTCTCCTCCGTTTCTGCTAAAATGACAATTGATTTTAATTGTATGCCGTCAAACTGTACGACATGCAACATATTATAGGCATTTGAAAACGAAAGTCAAGGGGTGTTTTTAATGTTCATAGATTTTTCAAATTTTCCTGCCGGATAATAAAATCCGGCCTTAATTTTCCCTGTGAATAGCCGCGCGATGCTTTGCGCATACTGGTTTTATGCAGTCACATTGCAAGGAGGTTTTTTCCATGAAGGGCGTTATCTGTATGCTGCTGTCCGTGCTGCTGTTCTGTTTGCTGATCTGTGCGGCCGAGCTGCCGCCCGCCGCTCTGCCCGCTCGCCAGTGCGCGTGGTGGAGCCTGATCTGCCCCGGCATGCTGGGCAGGCCCGACGGCACCGAGCGCGTCACCTTTGTATGGCCCGCGCTGACCTGGCTGCGGGGGATATTCCTTGTAAATACCTGAAAAGAAGCCCGTAATAGCCTATAAAATAGGAAATGCTTGTAAAATCCCACGCTGCTTTTCAACATTCCTGCGCTTTTGGTTGCCAACGGAGACGAATTATTGTATAATGATTTATCTCTGAAATTCTGCGAAGGAGGCGATGGGGCAATGCGGGAAGGGCGCTGGGGGCGCGCGGTGGTCCGGGCGATTGTGTTTGCGTTGCTTGCGTGCCTGCTGTGCCCTATGGCCTTGGCGGAGGATCAGGTGATCGACCCTGCCTATCCGGTGCCGCAGTATGTGCAGTGGCTGCTGGAGGTGGCGCGGGGCGAGCTGGGCTATCAGGAGGGCAGTCGCGGCTATACCAAGTATGGCGAGTGGTCGGGCGATCCGTATGCAGAGTGGTGCGCGGAGTTTTTGTGCTGGTGCGTCGATCAGGTGGATCAGCAGCACGGCACAAGCCTTCTGCGCAGCGTGTATCCGCTGTATTCCAGTCAGAACACCGGGCGCAACTGGTTTATCCGGGAGGGTCGCTACATTGCCCGCACGGGCTTTGTGGATGGCTGGGGCTCGCAGTGGCTGATCGGGCAGGAGGAATCCATGGCTTCGGGCAGCTATGTGCCGCAGCCGGGCGACTGGGTGTTTTACTCTGTGGATGGCGCCAACACCTCGCATGTGGCCCTGGTGGAATACTGCACGCAGGATGCGCAGGGCGTTATCACCGCCCATGTGATCGAGGGCAACATGCCCGACCGCGTGCAGCGCAATACCCATCAGCTGACCGATTGGCGCGTGATGGGCTACGGCACGGTGCGCGATCTGGCGGACATCGTGATGCAGAGCGGCAACACGGGCAAAAAGGTGCAGGAATTGCAGGATATGCTCTGCTATCTGGGATATCTGGACGCGCAATACGCTACCGGTACCTACGGCCCATCCACGGTGGAGGCGGTGCGCGCCTTTCAGCAGGCAACTGACAAGGTGCCCACCGGCATTGCCAATCATCACACCCAGCTGACGCTGCAGCATATATATGAAGAAACCTATTGGCAGGACGACGCTAACTTTATCGTGCGGGATGAGTGACAGGAGGGGAATCGCATGCGCGATATGGTGCTGATACTCAACTTTGACGATGCTTGCACGCGCGCGATTGCGCGCGGCCTGCGCGCAGAGCATGTGTACTGCAAAATTGTGCCCGGCAATATTGCCCTGGAGGAGGTGCGCGCCCAGCAGCCGCTGGGGGTCATTCTCTCCGGTGGGGTGACGGGCGGCGTGCCCGGCGGCCTGGACCTGGGCCTGCTGCAGGAGGGGTATCCCCTGCTGGCCATGGGCGATGCGGCGGCCATGCTGTGCCGCGCTCTGGGCGGCGACGCGCAGGAGACGGCCATCTGCAACAGCATCGGCGGGGTTGCCTTTGCCCGCTGCCAGCTGACCGAGGGGCTGGATGATTGCGAGCGCATGCTGCACAATGTGCGCCGCCTGCGTTTGCCGCCCGGCGCGCAGGTATTGGCCGAGTCTCAGCACGAAACGGTGGGGTATATGCTCGGCGAGCGCAATCTGTACGCCGTTCAGTTTACCCTGGAGCAAAACGATACCGACGGCATGCGGCTGCTGCTCAACTTTGTCCTGTCCGTGTGCGGCTGCACCCGCTGGTGGGATTACGAGGCCTTTGTGGGCCGTGCGGAGGAGGAGATCCGCCGCGTGGTGGGCGAGGGCCGCGCTGTGTGCGCCATGACCGGCGGGCTCAACAGCGGCATTGCCGCCCTGCTGGCGCATCGCGCGCTGGGCGACAGGCTGCAGTGCATCTTTGTGGATACGGGCCTGCTGCGCGAAAACGAGGCTGCGCAGGTGATGCGCTTCTATCGTGACCAGATGGGCCTGAGCATTGTAAACGTGCAGGCGCAGGAGCGCTTTACGCAGGCGCTCAGCGGGCTGGTGGAGCCGGATGACAAGCGCCGGGCCATCGGGCAGACGCTGCAGGCTGTGATGGATGAAACGCTGGCGGACATGGGCGAATTTACCGTGATCCTGCGCAGCACCACCTGCGACGATGTGCTGCGGGGCGTGAACCCTGCCAGCAAGCCCGGCTTGCATGCGGAGCTGCCGGTGATCGAGCCGCTGCGGGAGCTGTTCAAGGACGAGGTTCGCCGCGTGGGCGAATACCTGAACGTGCCTACTGAGATACTGGGCCGGCAGTCCTTCCCCAGCAGCGGCCTGGCGCTGCGCATTCTGGGCGACGTTACCCCCGCGCGGCTGCAGACGCTGCGCGCGGCGGATCTGATCTTTACCGAGGAAATTGCCGCTGCGGGGTTGAACAAGCGCCTGTGGCAGTATTTCGCCCTGCTGGGCGCGCTGCCCGGCGAGGATACCCGCGTGATCATTGCCCTGCGCGCCATGCAGTCGAGCGATCCGGCGCAGCTGGCGCATGCGGCGCGGCTGCCCTTTGACCTGCTGGAGCGCGTGACCGACCGCATCCGCCGCGAGCGGCCCGAGGTGGCGCATGTGCTCTACGACCTGAACCCCAGCAGCCGCAGCACGGGCGCGGAATGGTAATACCAATTCAAATTTAATAGCGAACCGAGGAATACGCATGCATTTGACACACCCGATCGCCCCGTATCAGGGCATAGCGCCGGAAGATTGCTTCTTTGTCACCAACGATCAGATGATCGAAATGGGCATGGGCTCCGTCACCCTTTTCTACCAGCCCGAGATGTATCCCGAAGCGCCGCTGCATATTTATATGCAGCTGGATTCGCAGCCTGCGGGGCGCAACCTGCTCTTCGGCGCGCTGCTTGCGCGGGCGGAGCAGCTGCGCGCGCAGGCGCCCAATCTGCGCGGACGGCTGTTTACGCAGATTGCCCCGGAGGATTGGGATCTGAACGGCTTTTACACCAAGGCGGGCTTCAAGATGGACGACAGCGAGGATCTGTACCATTTTGGCCTGCCCGGCTGGCCGGCGCGCGCGCCCGTCAACTGCAATTACGCCTCTGTGCCGCTTAAAACGCCGCAGGATGTGCAGGCGTTCCTGCAGCGCATGAACGCCTATCGCATTGCGCCCCTGGATGCGGAATTCCTGGGCCGCTGCATGAGCATGGAGCATTTTCTGGCCATCGGCTACTATCGCGGCGGCAACGCCGTGTGCGAGGCGCTGTTTACGGGCGAGGGGCAGAACGTCACGCTGGTATCGCTGTATGTGCGCGCGGACTATCGCCGTCAGGGCTTTGCCAAGGCCATCATCGGCGCAGCCAGCGACATCCTGCGTCCGCGCGGGGTAACGCAGATTTCCGCCCGTATTTACAGCCGGAACGCGGCGCAGGTGGCCCTGATGCGCGCGGCGGCGGGCAAGAAAATCCGCTCGGTGGTGCTGCTTCCGGGCATTACCATCTGATAAAAAGGAGCGATACGCATGAAAATCGGTTTGCTTTGCGCCATGAAGTCGGAGTTTGACCAGCTGCTGCCCTATCTGCATGAAACGGCGCGGCACGAAGTGGCCAAGACCACGGTGATTGAGGGCGATGTGAACGGGCTGCCGGTGGTGCTGGCGGCGACGGGCATCTGCAAGGTAAACGCGGGCATCACGGCGCAGCTGCTGATTGACCGCTTTGCGGTAACGCACATGATCATGGTGGGCGTGGCTGGGGGCATGGATCCCCGGCTGGGCATTCACGCGCTGGCGTTTTCGGAGCGCCTGGCGCAGCACGATGTAACCTCGGCCTTTCTGCGCCATCGCGGCGGCATTGCGGACGGCTACTATCCGGGCGATCCGATGCTGCTGTCTGCGTGTCACAGGCTGAACGAGCGCGGGGCCTTCCTGTACCCGGCGTTCTTTGGCGACATGGTATCGGGCGAGCAGTTCATTGCGCAGGAGGGGCGGCAGGAGATCATTGACGCCTGGCATCCGCTGTGCGTGGATATGGAGAGCGCGGCGGCGGCCTACGCCTGCTATGTGAACGACGTCCCCTTCCTGGCCATTCGCGCGATGAGCGACACGGGCGACGAGAGCGGCGAGGCAAGCTTCAGCGCGCATGAGATCAGCGCGGCGGACGCTGCGGCCAGCGCTGCCGGCGCGCTGCTGCGCGAGCTGGCGCAGGGGTAAGGGACGAGGGAGACGAAGGGGGACGAAGATAACGGTACTTTCTTGAGTCAAGAAAGTACTAAAGAACCTGTGTTGTGGACGGAAAAGCTGCTGGAATAAAACTGGAAGGCGGCACTGCCGCCCCCGTGGCAGGGAAAAGCCTGAACCGCCCGGATGAAAGCAGGCTTTCCTCCGTTCGCTTCCTGCTTTTTCCCTTCGGTCTGGCTTCGCCAGCCCTGCGCTGATTGCATCGGCGTGCTACGGTGATGGTTGGGCGCGGAAATCATGTGCGGCGAGTAACGATAGCTGGTGAGTGCACCCACCCAAAGGCTTCTCCTTGAGGAGAGGCTCCGCCGCAGGCGGTGGTGAGGTGTAGACCACGCAGTGGTCGTTATCACGACTATAATAAAAGGCAACGCCGCTGCGGCGGCTACACCTCATCCGGCTCATTGCATTCGCCACCTTCCCCTCCAAGGGGAAGGCTTCCGTTGGCTACGCAAATGCAGAACATGCTTTTTCGTCGTTTGTAAGCCCCACGACCATAAGAGCCTTCTCCCTCGGGAGAAGGTGCTGAGCGAATAGCGAAGCGGATGAGGGGGAACGCGGCGCAAAATGCTGCTCGCATTTCTGCACACTGGCCCCCTCATCAGGCTCATTGCATTCGCCAGCTTCTCCACAAGGAGAAGCCTTTAGTGCGGTGTTCTGATGCAGCAACATCCCTTCGCCGCTTGTAAACCGCACGACCATAAAAGCACCTTCTCCCCCGGGAGAAGGTGCTGAGCGAGCAGCGAAGCGGATGAGGGGGAACCATTGCTCTCACGCTGTACGTTCCGTCATTCCTTTTTCTTACGAATCTCAGGCGCGGGTGCGCCAATAACATACAAGGAGAATGCATATGCAACTGTTGTATTTCGTTCTGGCGGGCGTCGTATTCGGCCTGGCCAACGTCATTCCCGGCGTATCCGGCGGCACCATGGCCGTGGTATTCGGCATCTATGAGCGGCTGCTGTCGGTGCTGTCCGACCCGCTGCACAACATCAAAAAAGAGTGGAAGTTCCTGGTCACCTTCGCCATCGGCCTGGCCATCGGCATTCTGGCCTTCGGCAAGCTGATGAACTGGGCGCTGGTCAATTATCCTGCGCAGTCGGCCATGTTCTTCATTGGCGTTATCCTGGGCAGCATCCCCATGCTGTTCAAAAGCTCCTTCCTGCCGGGCGGCAAAGGAACCAGGCTGGTGATCAACCCCGCCAACGTGATTGCCTTTATCGCGGGCTTTGCCATCATGATTCCCATGATTGTGGCGGGCAACACCGACGAGGCCAAGGAGGCCGCCAAGGCCACCGCGACCGCTGCCAACGTGAACATCGGCAACATCCTGCTGATGCTGGTGTACGGCGTGATCGCCTCCTCCACCATGATCATTCCCGGCATTTCCGGTTCCTTCGTGATGCTGCTGATGGGCGTGTACGGCACACTGATCGCCTCTGTGGCCAATCTGTTCCCCTTCACCGCCGCCACGCTGGACGCGGTGATCGTGCTGCTGCCCTTCGGCATCGGCGTAATCATCGGCCTGGTCTATTGCTCCAAGCTGATCAAATTCCTGCTGGCTAAGTTCCCCGTGCCCACCTATGCGGCCATCTTCGGCTTTGTGCTGGGCTCCATCGGCTGCGTGTTCCCCGGCTTTGACAAGATCGACCTGGTGGGTGTGATCGCCGCCATCGCGGGCATTCTGGTGCTGTGGGGCTGCGAGCGGCTGGCTCCCGGCGAGGCAAAATAAAGAGAGGTCAATTTCATGGCACTGTTTGTAGATAAAGCGCCGTTTACCGCCAAGGCGGGCAACGGCGGCAACGGCTGCGTTTCCTTCCACCGTGAAAAGTTTGTCATCAACGGCGGCCCGGACGGCGGAGACGGCGGTAACGGCGGCAGCGTGATCCTGCTGGCGGACGGCAACATGCACACGCTGCTGGATTTCCGCTTCCGCGCCAAGTACTTCGCCCCCAATGGCGAGGACGGCAAGGCCGGGCGCAGCTCGGGCAAGGCGGGCGAGGATCTGGTGATCAAGGTGCCCGTGGGCACGCTGGTGCGCGGTGAGAACGATCAGGTGATCGCTGATATGTTCGAGGCCGGGCAGCGCCGTGTGCTGCTGCACGGCGGCCGCGGCGGCTGGGGTAACGCGCATTTTGCCACCCCCACCCGGCAGGCGCCCAACTTTGCCAAGCCCGGCATCCAGACGCAGGCATTCAGGTTTACGCTGGAGCTGCAGACCATCGCGGATGTCGGCCTGGTGGGCTTCCCCAATGTGGGCAAAAGCACCATCCTGTCCGTTGTCACCCGCGCGCAGCCCAAGATTGCCAACTATCACTTTACCACCCTCACGCCCAATCTGGGCATCGTGCGCCGTCACGGGCAGGATTTCGTCATGGCCGATATTCCCGGCCTGGTGGAGGGCGCTGCCGACGGCGCGGGCCTGGGGCATGATTTTCTGCGCCATGTGGAGCGCACGCGCCTGCTGATCCATGTGCTGGATATGGCGGGCAGCGAGGGCCGCGATCCTCTGGAGGATTACGAGGCCATCAATCTGGAGCTGGCGCGCTACGGCGATTTGCAGAAGCGCCCGCAGATTGTGGCCGCCAACAAGATGGATTTGCCAGACGGCGCGGATAACCTGAATCGCTTCCGCGAAAAATATCCCGATGTGCCGGTATTCGCCGTGTCCGCCGCCACGCGCGCGGGCTTTGACGCGCTGATGGACGCGGTGGCCGCTGAGCTGGCCAAGCTGCCGCCCGTCACGCCCTACGCGCAGGAGGAATTCCTGGACGATCTGCCCGACCTGTCCGGCTACACCGTGCGCCGCGAGGGCAGCGTGTATGTGGTGGAGGGCAGCGCCATGACGCGCCTGATGAACAGCGTCAACTTTGACGATACCGACAGCATGAAGTGGTTCCACCAGACGCTGCGCCGCACGGGCGTGATCGACGCGCTGCGCAAGGCCGGCGCGGGCGAGGGCGATACGGTGCAGATTGAAGAAATGCAGTTTGACTTCGTTGACTAAAAATACGGGAGATGAATGAGCGTGCTTCACGAAAAGATTACCCTGCCCCGCACGGGCGTTATTCTGGAAACTTATCTGGCCGATGAGGAAAGCCTCAAGCAGTCCATCAAGCGTCCCTTCCCGCATCGTCCGCTGGTGCTGGTGTTCCCGGGCGGCGGATATCATTTTCTGTCGGACCGTGAGGCTGAGCCGGTAGCTCTGCGTCTGCTGTCGCTGGGGCTTCAGGCGGTGGTGGTGCGCTATTCGGTAGCGCCCGCGCGCTATCCTGTGGCGCTGGAGCAGGCGGCCGAGGCCATGCAGTATGCCCGTGAGCATGCCGGGCAGTGGCTGTGCGATTCGCATAAGATCGCGGTGATGGGCTTTTCCGCCGGCGGCCACGCGGCCGCCCATCTGGGCACGCGCTGGCATGAGATGGGCTTTGATCCTGCCTGCCGTCCGGACGCGATGATCCTCAGCTATCCTGTGATCACCTCGGGCGAGTTTGCGCACCGCAATTCCTTCAAGTGCCTGCTGGCCGAGCGCGAGGAGGAGCTCAAGGACGTGGTGTCGCTTGAAAAGCACGTCACCCCCGATACGCCGCCTACCTTCCTGTGGCATACCTGGACGGACGAATTGGTGCCGGTGGAAAACAGCCTGATGTTCGCCGCCGCCCTGCGCCGCGCGGGCGTGCCGTGCGAAATGCACATCTTCGGCGCTGGTCAGCATGGGCTGAGCCTGTGCAATGATCAGGTGTACGACGCCGAACAGCCCAACATGCACGCGGAGTGCGCCTGCTGGATCGATATGGCCGCCCGCTGGCTCAAGGGCCTGTAAGGGCGCGCCCGAAAGGAGAAATCGCCATGGGCAATACGTTTGACCGCATTCCGATCAAGGAGCAGGCGCGGGGCATCGTCAGCGCCCAGCGCAGCGTGTGCGCGCTGGTCTGCCTGGTGCTCACGCTTCTGTCGGCGCTGCTGGGCGGCCTATCCGCCGGGGTGCTGATGGTGCTGGTTTCCGGCCTGTTTCAGGTGGCGCAAAGCGGCTTTTTCCTGCGCCTGTGGCGCGGTGAAAGCGTGGGCGTCGCCGATATGCTGGCCAGCATGGCGGACGACGGCTTCCTGCGCAAGGTGGGCGGCATGCTGTGGGTGCAGCTGCAGGTGTTCCTCTATTCCCTGCTGCTGGTAATCCCCGGCCTGATGCGCGCCTATTCGCTGGCGCTTACGCCCTATATCCTGGCCGATTGCCCCAATGTATCCGCCACCCAGGCCAGCGCCCTGTCCGCCCGCATGATGGACGGCCACCGGATGGAGCTGTTTATTGCGCAGCTCAGCTTTTTCGGCTGGCTGCTGCTTTCCGGCCTGACCGGCGGCATCCTGTATGTGCTGCATGTGGGCCCCTATATGGAATTGACCTTTGCCGGCATTTATGAAGAAATCCGCCAGATTGCGCTGGAGGAGGGCAAGGTGAGCCAGATGGAGCTGGACGGCGCGGCAAACTGAAACGTATGCATGATCAAAGGAGGAAGCCGATACGCAGGACTTTCCCCATCAGCTTACCCCGGCGCTGCTGAGCCTGACGCACGCCCTGTCCGCAAGCGCCTATGATATGCGCATTGCGCGCTATCTGGACGAGGGCTGGCAGGATATCGCCCTGCTGGCGGACGGCATGCTGTGCGCCGGGCTGAATGCGCGCACGGAAGCGGAACGGCAGCAATCGCTGGAAAGCGCCGGGCGTGTGCAGGCGCATCTGGCGCGCAGCAATCCGCTGACGCAGGTGCTGGATATCCGCCGCCGCCGCGAGGACGGCGCGGGCTGCAAGGCTATGGCGCTTTCGCATCCCCTGACGGATGGCCGCTGGCTGGTGGCAATCAGCTTCACGGGCACCACGCGCCATCTGGCCGACTGGCTGGATAACCTGAAGATCGAGCAGAAGGACGGCTTTCATCAGGGCTTTTTGCGCCTGACGCGGCAGTTTGAGGCGCAGTGCGGACAAATTGCCATGCCCTGCCTGGGCGCGGCGCTGGCTCGTCCCGGCCTGACGCTTGCTGGGGTGCTGGATATGCTCAGGTATGAACGCTCGCCCCTGTCGCTGGTTGTTACCGGCCATAGCCAGGGCGCGGCGCTGATGCAGATTTTTATCGCCCATCTGCTGCAAAACGGCGTGCTGCCGCAGCATGTGCTGGGCTGCGGGTTCGCCTCGCCCTGCGTTGCCGGGGCGCGCACGCTGAAAAATGCCGATTATCCGATCTATCATATTGTGCATGCCGACGATGCGGTGCCGCGTATCGGCGGCGCGATGCATCTGGGGCTGTGCCGGGTGATGCCCGATACGCCCGCCCTGCGCGGCCTGTGCTATGGCGCGCGCAGCCAGGATCCCATCTTTAACGAGCTGCTGTGCCTGCAGCACACGGTGCGCGGCACGCGCGGCGCGCTGTGCTTTTTTATCGCGCTGCTGCGCCTGCTGTGCGTGGTGCCGGAGGAGGCTGCGGAGTCGCTGTGCCGCGCGCTTGCGCCCGCGTTTATTCCAGGCATGCTGCAGTCGCGGCTGATGGGCTATGCGCGTCGTCTGGTGGGCAGCGCGCTGCGCCGGCTGGAAAGCCGCTATGCCGCTTGCTTTGGCGAGATGGATATGCAGGCGCTGGAGCGCTATACGCGCTGGCTGCAAAGCCTGTTTGCGCGCTATGGCATGCGTGAAACGCTGTCGCGCCTGCCCGATGCGCTGCATATGCCGCACATGCTGTATCGCAGCGATACGCTGTGCGCCTATGATGTGATCAGCGGGGCCGCGCCGCGCCGGCTGCTGCCCGCTCTCTGGAGCGGGGATGAATCGCCGGTGTGGGATCAGCGCCCGCCGCGTGCGCCCGCGCCCGCGCCCAGGCCGGCCTATGATCGCTTCCATCCGTTCAGCGGGCAAAGAAGAACCGCACAAAGGAGAAAAATGCTATGAATCTGCGCAAAGCGCTGCAATGGCTGATCGCCCTGGCCTGCACGGCTGCGGCGGTGCTGAATATCCTGTATCTGACCGGCGCGCAGCCCAAGCGCGTCACGTCCATTGGCTGCGCGGCCATCCTGGCCTGCTATGTGCTGCAATGGGTCGTCCGCCGCGCCGTTTCCGCCGCCAAGGCCGAGGACGCGGGGGATAACACGCCTGTCGACCGTGTGCGCGTGATCCTTACCCTGGCTGCCGCCGCAGTGTGGATTGTGACGATCGGCATGTCCTTCTTCTGGAAGGTGTAACCAGAATGAGCAAAAAGGCTCCCCTGCTAAGGGAGCCTTTTTTCAGTATTCAATTGAGCTGCTTATCGTACCACCAGCACGGGTACTTCGCTCTGGGCGAAATCGATCACATGGCTGTCGCCGTTGGGCAGAACGACCGTGGCGGGGACGTAGGGGCGGCTGAGCTTACCGCTGCGGACGAAGCAGATGGTAAGCAGGCCGTCGCGCTGGCGGACCATCAGTTCTCCCGGCGGGATACGATCGGCAGCGACCTTTGCGCCCTCGACGCGCGCCAGCCGCGTGCCGTCGGAGGCTCCGCCGCAGATGGGGCAGAAGGTGATATCGCCTGCTTCAAGCTGTGTGCAGGCGGCCGTGCCGGCAAAGCGGCAGCCCTCGCGCAGGCAGCCCGCGCCGTGCGTGCCGTCGCCGTTGGGCGTCCATTCCGCGTACCAGTGCCCACGGCAGGATACGCGCTCCTGCGCCAGCAGGATCGCATCGCAGCGGCCGCAGTGCGTCCCCTCGGTCAGGCCGGGCTGCTCGCACAGCGGCTCCACCGCCGGATCGACAACCGCATCGTGCCCCAGCGCAGCCACCACCCGCTGGGCGGTCAGCGTCGCGGAGCAGCGTCCGCAATGGCTGCCCAGGGTCAGACCGGTCCGGGTGCAGGTGGGAGCGACGGCAGGGTCAGCCACGGGCGCGTGGCCCAGCGCAGGCACAACCTGCTGCTCCGTCAGGATTTCGGGACAGCGCTCGCAATGGCTGCCCTCGGTCAGGCCGGGCTGGGTGCAGGTGGGATTAACAGCGGAATCAGCAACGGGCGCGTGGCCCAGCGCGGTGTCTGCCACAGCCCTGGTGTCCATCTCCTCGCAGCGTGAGCATTTACCGGTTTCAGTGCTGTCCTGCGTGCAGGTGGCGTTGTTGTTGGAAACGTAATTCTGAAAATCGTGACCGCCCAAAGACTCAATTTCCTGCGGCGGAGTAAGCCAGACAAGGCATGCGGAGCACCGAACGGCTGCGGTCTGTCCAGGCTCTGTGCAGGTTGGTGCAATTTCTGAAACATCGGTCGGCTTATGCCCCGCGGCAGGCACAACCGTAGGCTTTTCTACGTATTCGCAGCGTACGCACTTTTTCCCGCCCTCTGAACCGTCTTGTGTGCAGGTTGGGGCGACAGGGGTGATGTCAATAAGCCAATGCCCCCAAGCATATCTAAGCGTATACTCACAAACGGTGCATACTACGGGCTCAGTACAGGTTGGATTGGGGCGATTTGGGGTGCAATCTACAGGCTCGCTTAGCCGCTTAAGCCCGCACACTTCCCCAGAACACAGCCAGTAATGCTGGTCATATTGCATCCATAAAAGTACTCTATGCTGTGAAACTTTGCCTTCTGGTGGTTTAACATAGACATGTCCTGGATAATTCGGATCGAGAATGACAGCCCCCGCGCTTCCGGCATACAGCAAGCACAGCAGTCCTATCAGCAGGGGCAGCAAGTATCTTTTTTTCATTTGTTACCTCCATCGTTGTTGTAAGCGGTAGAGTGGTCAACATGTCATGTTCATCATAGCATGCCTGCGCCTATAAAGCAAGCAGAGAAAATCCAAAACGGTGATTTTTCGCCCGGCAAAACACAAACCGCCCGAAGACGCAGCGCGCCTCCGGGCAGATGCGCCCCGTTACTGGGGCAGCTTGACGGTAACGCCCTGGGCAAAATCGTCCGGGGCCAGGCAGGGATTGGCACGCAGCAGGGTGGCCACGGGCAGGTTGAAGCGCACGGAAAGGCTTTCCAGCGTTTCGCCCTCTCCCAGCACCACGCTGGCGGGCAGCGCGCAGGGCAGGTTGACCGGCGGCACGCACACGGTCTGGCCGGCCTTCAGATCGTCCAGATCCAGCGTGGGGTTGGCGGCCTCCAGGGTGTGGAAGCTGCGGTCGTATTCCAATTGCAGGTCGGCCACGGTCTGCCCCTCCTGCACCACGGCTCGGCGGTTTTCAGGGCAGGTGACAAACTCGGGCTTGCCTGGCTCAATGCCGGGCGCGTCGGGCACAGGGAAACTGTCGGGCAGCGGTGCGGGCTGGTTGCCTGCGTCGGGCATATCGGGCACAGGAAATTTGTCGGGCAGCGGCGCGGGCTGGTTGCCTGCGTCGGGCATATCGGGCACAGGAAAACTGTCGGGCAGCGGTGCGGGCTGGTTGCCTGCGTCGGGCATATCGGGCACAGGAAATTTGTCGGGCAACGGCGCGGGCTCCTGCGCCTCGTGATCCGCACAGGAGGGGATGCACAGCTCGTCGCCTACCATCAGCCGGGCAGGATGAATATCGGGGTTGGCGTTCATCAGATCGCGCAGCGGCACGCCCAGGCGGCGGGCGATGAGGTAAAAGCTGTCTCCGCGCTTGACCGTATAGGTATAGGCGCAGGATGTATCGTCGGGGCGCGTGGTGGTATTATCGGACATTGGACGGCACCTCCCATGGATGATTCGCTTTATTCTATGCCGCCCGATGGAAGAATGTGCCGGTGGGCAGAATTTTGCATCCGGCGGGCATTTTTGTGTTAGACGGGATATAAAATAAACCGGATTGCGCACTCCACTGGCAGTAGAGCGGTTTTTCTACGCATGGGAGAGGGCGGAAAAGGCATTTCGCAGTGGATTTTGGGCGCATAATTTGTTACAATATATGTATTCCACATTACACTGACGGAGGGCGATCGGCCATGGATCGGAAATTCATTCTTACCTGCGGTTCTACCGTAGATCTGCCTTATGATTACTGCCAGCAGCGCGATATTCCCGTGATCTTTTACACCTACGTGCTGGACGGCGTGGAGCGCGAGGACGATATGGAGCGCAACCCCGGCATGCTGGAAAAGTTTTATCAAGCCATGCGTGAGGGCGCGATTCCCCAAACCTCGCAGATCAATACCGAGCGTTATATTGACTTTTTTACCGAGCAGCTCAAGCACGGCGATGTGCTGCATATCGCCTTCGGCTCGGGCATGTCTGCCTCGGTCAACAACGCCATGAACGCCGCCCGCGAGCTGGATGGCAAGATCGACGGCCACCGCATGATGGTGGTGGATTCGCTGTGCTCCTGCGGCGGCTACGGCCTGCTGGTAGACCTGGTGGCCGATCTGCGCGATCAGGGCATGGGCATTGAGGAAGCCGCCGACTGGGCGGTGAAGAACTGCGGGCGCATTCATCATCAGTTCTTCTCCACGGATCTGACCTACTTCCGCCGCAGCGGGCGCATGTCCGGCGCGACGGCCACCATCGCTACCATCCTGAATATCTGCCCCATCATGCGCCTGAACGACGAAGGCCGCATCATTGCCTACGATAAGGTGCGCGGCCGCGCCAACGCGGTCAAGGAGACCATCCGCGTGATGCGCAATCATGTGCAGGATGGTGTAAACTACAGCGGCAAGTGCCTGATCTGCCACAGCGACGATCCGGTGGACGGCGAGCGCGCGCGGGCGGAAATCTGCGCGGAATTCCCCAAGGCCGATGTGCATCTGCTCAAAATCGGCACCATCATCGGCGCGCACTGCGGGCCGGGCACGGTGGCGGTGTTCTTCCTGGGCGATCAGCGCACGCATGAAGATCCCAAGTAAAACGCATGACGGACGAAAGGCTGATCTATGAAATTCTGGCTGCGGTGAGCGAGATTCCGCTCGGCCGGGTGGCCACCTATGGACAGATTGCCCGCCTGATTGGGTGGGAGAAAAATGCCCGTCTGGTGGGCCGCGTGCTGCGCGACGCCAGCCTGTATGGGGAGTATCCCTGCCACCGGGTGGTCAACCATGCGGGGCGGCTGGCTCCCGGCTGGCCCGAGCAGGCCGGGCTGCTGCGCGACGAGGGTGTGCCCCTGCGGGATGATAACCATGCGGACATGCGCTTTCAGTGGCGGGAGGAAGATGAATAAATAACGGGGCGGAGTGTGTAATTCCGCCCTGTTTTTATGCCCGCGAAAGGCCTTTTGCATTGACAAAAGCGCCCGTTCGTTCTATCATTTAATATGGATAGAAGGCTATCCGCTGAACGATTAGAAATTGGAGGACACTGCCATGCAGGATTATTTTCATCCTACGTTTGTAATCACCATGAAGGACGGCTCTGTGATGGAGGGAGAGCTGTATCCCGAGCATGCGCCCCAGTCCGTGGGCAACTTCATCTCCCTGGCCAACAGCGGCTTCTATGACGGACTGATTTTCCATCGCGTTATCCCCAATTTTATGATTCAGGGCGGCGACCCGCAGGGCACCGGCATGGGCGGCCCCGGCTATTCCATCCGCGGCGAGTTTGAGCGCAACGGCGTGGCCAACCCCATCAAGCATACGCCGGGCGTATTGTCCATGGCGCGCAGCATGCGCCCCAATTCCGCCGGCTCGCAGTTCTTTATCATGACCAGCGTATCCCCGCATCTGGATGGCAGCTACGCCGCCTTCGGCCGCGTAACCAAGGGCCTGGAGCATGCCGACCGCATCCAGAACGTGCGCCGCGACCGTGCGGATAAGCCGCTGGAGCCGCAGGTGATCGCCTCCATCCGCGTGGATGCGCAGGGACGCGATTATCCGTTTGAAAAGCTGTAAAACAGCAGCAGAGGGCCCGCTTGGGCGGGCTTCTCTGCGAAAATGACCCCCATTCGCAGCATAAAGGAGCATTCCATGGAACACACCACCCTGAGCGTGCAGATCGCCGGGCGCGATTACACCCTGACCAGCGCGGATTCGCCCGAGCATACCCAGCGCGTGGCCAGCCTGGTAGATCGCAAAATGCGCGAGCTGATGGCCGCGGGCATCATCAACCGCGAGGCCGCCGCCGTGATGGCCGCCCTGACACTGGCGGACGAGCTGGTAAAATCGCAGGACGATAACACGCGCCTGCGCAGAAAGCTGGACGAAAGCACGCATGGCTGAGCATATTCCCGAATTGCTGGCTCCTGCCGGCAGCTATGAGGCGGCTATGGCCGCACTGTGCAGCGGCGCCGACGCCATCTATCTGGGCGCGGCGGCCTTTGGCGCGCGCGCATCCGCCGGGTTTTCGCAGCAGGAGCTCAGGCAGGTCATCGATCTATATCATTTTTACGGCCGCCGCGTGTATGTAACGGTCAATACGCTGGTGAAGCAGCGCGAATTGGACGGCGTGCGCGATACCTTGCGCATGCTGTCTGATTTGCGCGCCGACGCGGTGCTGGTGCAGGATCTGGGCGTGCTCAACCTGATTGCGCGCGAGTTTCCGCACCTGTGCGTGCATGCCAGCACGCAGATGGCCCTGCATAACGCGGCGGGCGCGCGCCTGGCGCGCTCTCTTGGCATGCGCCGCGTGGTGCTGGCGCGCGAGTGCACGCTGGACGCGATCCGCGCCGTGGCGGATACCGGGGTGGAAACCGAGGTGTTTGTCCATGGCGCGCAGTGCGTGTGCGTCAGCGGTCAGTGCCGGTACTCGGGGCTGATCGGCGGGCGCAGCGGCAACCGCGGGCGCTGCGCGCAGCCCTGCCGACTGCCCTATACCTGGCAGGGGGAAACGCGCGCGTGGCTGTCCCCGCGCGATCTGTGCCTGCGCGATCAGGTGAAGGCGCTGGCCGAGGCCGGGGTGTGCTCGCTTAAAATCGAAGGGCGGCTCAAGCGGCCCGAGTATGTGGCGGTCGTCACCCGCGCCTATCGCGGCGCGCTGGACGCGCTGCGCGCCGGACGCTTTGCCCCTGCCGGCGCAGCAGAGCGCGAGGCGCTGTCGCAGGTGTTCTCGCGCACGTTCTATCCCGGCTATGCCTTTGGCGCGCGCGACGCGCAGGTGATGAACCCCCAGCGCGTATCCAGCGCGGGCGTGGACATCGGCACAGTGCAGCGCGTATCCCGCAAGGGCGATGTGTGGCTGGCGCAGGTGCAGCTGAGCAAAACGCTGCATAACGGCGACGGCCTGCAGCTGCGCGGCGCGAGGGAGCAGGATATCATCTACAGCGGCCCTGAAACGCTTGCCGGCAGCCTGGCTACCCTGCGGCTGCACCATCCTGCCCAGACGGGCGATGCGGCGGTGCGCATCGACGACGAGGCGCAGCTTTCCGCCGCGCGGGCCAGCTATCAGGCCGCCGCCTTGCCGCGCGTACAGTTTAACGCGCAGCTGACGGCGCAGCCCGGCCACCCCGCCGTGCTGACCGTGCAGGACGACCGCGCGCAGGCGACGGTCTCAGGCGAAATCGTTCAGAGCGCGCAGAGCGCCCCGCTGGATGAAATCCGTGCCCGCCGCGCGCTGGAAAAAACGGGCGATACTGCCTACATCCTGCGCGATCTGACGGTGACGGGCGAGAACGCCTACCTGCCCGCCGCCGCGCTCAACGCCCTGCGGCGCGAGGCGCTGGCGCAGCTGCGCGAGGCAAGAATCGCCGCGCACAGGCTGCCTTCGGCGGGGCCGTATCCGCCTGCCCCTGCGCTGCCCGCGCGGGAGGATGTGCCGCCGCAGCTGTTTGCCCAGGCGACCGACCCCGCCCTGTGCAGTGCGCTGCTGGAAAACGGCGCGGATCAGGTGATCTATGCGCCGCTGGATATTACCGAGCCTGCCTTCTCGCAGGCGTTGTCTCAGCTGCCGGACACGGCCTGGGTGGCGCTGCCTGTGCAGTTGACGGATGTGGAGCTGGCCCGCCTGACCGCGCAGATTGCGGCACGCGGCCTGCGCGTATGCCTGGGCAGCGCAGGACAGCTGCCTGCCTGCCCGGCTCCGCTGATGGCGGGCGAGGGCGTGCCGGTGTGGAACGATCTGGCCAGCGATTTGCTGCTTGCCCAGGGCGTTCAGCAGCAAACCCTACCCCGTGAGCTGACGGCGCGCGAAATTGCCGATCTATTGGAAAAGCGCCCCGCCGCGCAGCTCATCCTGCCTGTGTATGGCCGTGCGCGGCTGATGTATTTGAATCACTGCCCGGCGCGCACAGCGCTGGGGCTTTCGGGCGAACGGCAAGGCTGTCGTTTGTGCGCTCAGGGGCGCGGCTGCGCCGGACATGCGCTGACCGACCGCATGGGCGAGCGCTTTCCGCTGCTGCCTGTGCACATGGACGCGGGATGCCTGGTACAGCTGCTATCCTGCCAGGTGCGGTCGCTGGCCGCGCTGGCCAGCCTCAGGCTGCACTGGCTGTTGGATTTCACGCTGGAGGAGCCGCAGGAGGCGCTGCACATCCTGCGCGCCTATCGCGCGCTGCGGGAGGGCGGGAGTGCCGAAATCCCCTGCTTTGCCGAGCGGTTTGACCGCGGCGTGGAATAAGCGCTTCCAAATGCTAACAATCTGAAAACCTTTTTTGAACTTTTGCCCAAAGCGCTTGCGCGGGCCCGCCGCGCCGCTTACACTATCCCAAGGAGGGGTGCTCCATGATGAAGGAACGCACGCTGCGCGTGCTGGAATTTACCAAAATTCTGGACATGCTTGCGTCATTTGCCGTCACCGATATGGGCCGTGAGGCCTGCCTGAAGCTTACGCCGCTGTCCGACCTTGCGCAGGTGAACGAGGCGCTGGAGGAAACCGAGGAGGCGCAGGTGATCCTGACCTACCTGGGCGACAGCCCGCTGATCGGCTTTCCCGATGTGCGGCCCTACCTGACGCTGGCGGCCAAGGGCGCGGCGCTTAACCCCAAGGCGCTGCTGAGCGTGGCCGAGTGCCTGCGCGCATCCCGCGCCGCCCGCAGCGCCCTGGTGACCGACCGCGACAACACGCCGCGCATCACGGGGCTGGCCAGCCATCTGCAAACCTTCCGCCAATTGGAGGATGCGATCACCGGCGCGATCATCAGCGAGGAAGAGCTGTCCGACCACGCCAGCCCGCAGCTGGCCGATATCCGCCGCCATATCAAGCAGTCCAACGAGCGCGTGCGTGAAAAGCTGAACAGCATGGTGCATGGGGCCAGCTTTTCCAAGTACTTGCAGGAAAGCATCGTCACCGTGCGCGACGGCCGCTACTGCATCCCTGTCAAGCAGGAATACCGCCAGTTTGTGCCCGGATTGGTGCACGATCAGAGCAGCACGGGCGCCACGCTGTTTATCGAACCCATGGCGGTGGTGGAGCTGGGCAACGACCTGAAGCAGTGGAAGGCCAAGGAGCGCGAGGAAATTGAGCGCATCCTGCTGGAGCTGTCCGGCCAGGTGGGCGCGCAGAGCGAGATGATCGAGGGCAACATCTATGTGCTCACGCGCCTGGATTTCATCTTTGCCAAGGGGCATCTGTCCCGCGAGATGAACGCCGTGCTGCCGCATATGAACGATCAGGGACGCATCAGGCTGGTGCGCGTGCGGCATCCGCTGATTCCGCGCGAAAAGGTAGTGCCCTGCGATCTGTGGCTGGGGCAGGATTTTACCACCCTGATCATTACCGGCCCCAACACCGGCGGCAAGACGGTCACGCTCAAAACCGTGGGCCTGCTGACGCTGATGGCGCAGGCGGGCCTGCATGTGCCGGGCAATCTGGGCACCGAGCTGTCCATATTCGAGCAGGTATACGCGGATATCGGCGACGAGCAGAGCATCGAGCAGTCGCTGTCCACCTTCTCCTCCCACATGACCAACATTGTGGAAATCATGAACGAGGTGACGCAGCGCGATCTGGTGCTGTTTGACGAGCTGGGCGCGGGCACCGATCCCACCGAGGGCGCGGCGCTGGCGCAGACCATTCTGGATACCCTGCTCAAGCGCCAGGTGCGCACCGTGGCCACAACCCATTACAGCGAGCTGAAGGCCTACGCCCTGTCCACCCCCGGCGTGGAAAACGCCAGCGTGGAGTTTGACGTGGCCACCCTGCGGCCTACCTACCGGCTGTCCATCGGCGTGCCGGGCAAATCCAACGCCTTTGAAATCAGCCGCAAGCTGGGCTTGAGCCAGGGCATTATTGACCGCGCTAAGGAGCTGCTGTCGGCCAACGATATCCGCTTTGAGGATGTGATTGCCGGGGCGGAGTATCAGCGCCAGGTGGCGCAGCGCGAGCGCGAGGCTGCCGAGCAGGCACGGGCTGAGACCATCCGCCTGCGCAACGAGGCCGAAACCCTCTATCGGGAGATGGAGGAAAAGCAAAAGACCGCCGAGCGCAAGGCCAAGGAGGAAGGCCGCCGCATTGTGGAAAACGCCCGCCGCGAGGCGGAAAGCGTCATCCAGGAGCTCAAGCGCATGAAGAAGGAAGGCGCGGAGGGCCGCGAGGCCGAGGTAAACGCCCTGCGCAAGCGCATGCAGAACAATCTGGACGGCCTGAGCGAGGGGCTGCAGGGCGGTGCGTCGATGGCTCCTGCGCCCAAGGATCTGAACGTGGGCGATACGGTGGATATCCTGCACCTGAACACGCGCGGCACGGTGCTGTCCAAGCCTGACGCCAAGGGCGATGTGCAATTGCAGGCCGGCATCATGAAATTAAAGGCCAACCTGTCCCAGCTTCGCCTGGTGCAGGAAAAGAAGCCCAAAAAGCAAAAATCCACCGTGCTGGTGCACTCCCAGGCCGCCAGCCGCACCGTGCGCATGGAATGCGACGTGCGCGGCATGACGCTGGATGAAGCGCTGATCGAGGTGGAAAAATACCTGGACGAGGCCGTGATGGCCGGCATGAACGAGGTGTGCATCGTGCACGGCAAGGGCACCGGCGCGCTGCGCGCGGGCATCCAGCGGCATCTCAGATCCTACCCGCACGTCAAGTCCTTCCGCCTGGGCCAGTACGGCGAGGGCGAAAGCGGCGTCACCATTGTAACGCTGAATTAACGGAGGCAGCCATGAAAGATAAAACGCTGATCATGATTGTGGACGACGATCCCAACATCGCCCAGCTGGTAAAGCTGTATCTGGAAAAGGATGGCTACGATACGGCCGTTTATGGCCGCGGGGATGAGGCGCTGGCCGCCTTCAAGCAAAATCCCCCCAGCCTGATGATTCTGGATATCATGCTGCCGGGCATGGACGGCTGGCAGGTATGCCGCGCCGTGCGGCAGATATCGCAGATTCCCATCATCATGCTGACCGCCAAGGAGGAAACCTTTGATAAGGTGCTGGGCCTGGAGCTGGGCGCGGACGATTACATGACCAAGCCCTTTGAGGGCAAGGAGCTGCTGGCCCGCGTCAAGGCTGTGCTGCGCCGTTCCGCCCCCGCCAGCAGTGAAAAGGACACCCTGTCCTTCCCGGGGCTGACGGTCAGCCTGGAAAAGTATGAGGTATACTATCAGGGCAAACCTGTGGAAATGCCCCCCAAGGAGCTGGAGGTGCTGTACTTCCTGGCCTCGCATCAGAACCGCGTGTTCACCCGCGAGCAGCTGCTGGAGCAGGTGTGGGGCTTTGATTTCTTCGGCGACAGCCGCACGGTGGACGTGCATATCAAGCGCCTGCGCGAAAAGCTGCCAGACAGCGAGCAATACGGCTGGCAGATCCGCACGGTGTGGAGCGTCGGCTATAAATTCGAGGTAAAATGAAAAAGGTATTTCACGGCATGTTCGCCCGGCTGATGACCGTCATGCTGGCGGCCATCCTGGCGTGCGTGCTGGTGCTGTATTCGCTGTTCTATTTCACCATCCGCGCCGATCATATCGACGCGCGCATGAACGAGCTGAAGCGCCAGGCCTACGATATCGCCTACCTGGCCAGCCGGGTGCGCAACAACAGCATCGCGGAGTCCTTCGGCCACAGTTCCACCACCGAAACCTACATCAAGTGGAAGGCCAATTCGATCTATTCCGATTTCAACGCCTACAGCGTGGTGGTGGACCGCACGGGCAAAACCACCCTGTACGCCACGCCTGAGCTGATGAACGAGGAGGATATGATCTTCGATCAGCAGAAGATTGTATCCATCCTCAGCCGCGTGCTGCGCGGGGAGGAGATCATCTTCCGCACCCAGAGCGGCGGCAAGCCCATGTTCACCGTGGCCGTGCCCTGGATGGACAATGGCACGGTGCTGGGCGCGGTGTTTATCCAGACCGCCGCGCAGACGGTTTACGCCACATACTCGGGCTTCGCGCTGCAGGTGTTCGCTGCGGCGCTGGCCACCTGCGCGCTGGCGACGGTGGGCGTGTTCTTTATGACCCGGCAGATCATCGCGCCCCTGCGCGTAATGGTGCAGATGGCGGGCGAAATGGCGCAGGGCAAGTTTGACCGCCGCGTGCCCATCAGCGGCAGCAGCGAAACGCGCGAGCTGGCTGCGGCCTTTAACTCCATGGCCGCCCAGCTGGAGGCGCTGGAGCAGACGCGCCGCGACTTTGTGGCCAACGTATCTCACGAGCTGCGCTCGCCCATGACCAGCATGCAGGGCTTTCTGCAGGGCATGCTGGACGGCACCATTCCCGCCGGCGAGCAAAAGCAGTATATGCAGATTGTGCTGGATGAAACGCGCCGGCTGTCCAAGCTGGTGGGCAATCTGCTCAATCTTTCACGCATGGAAAACAGCAATACAGAGCTGGCCTATTCGGATTTTGACCTGCATGAGTGCATCCGCCGCGTGATCATCGCCAACATGTCGCAGCTGGACGACAAGCGCATGGATCTGCAGCTGTCCTTTGAGGACGAGCCCATGTTCGTCCATGCCGACGCTGATCAGATCGAGCAGGTGCTGGTCAATCTTCTGTCCAACGCCGTCAAGTATACCCCCGAGGGCGGACATATCGCCATCGATACCGTACAGGAGGGCAAGCTGACCCGCGTGGTTGTGCGCGACGACGGCCCCGGCGTAGCGCCCGAGGACGCGCCGTATATCTTCGATCGTTTCTACAAGGCCGATAAGGCCCACACCGTGGGCAAGGGCACGGGCCTGGGGCTGGCCATCTGCAAGCGCATTATGGACAAGCATGGCCAAAGCCTGCGCCTGCTGGATACCAAGGAAGGCGCGGCCTTTGAATTTACCCTGGAAAGCGGGTGCGCCCCCGAGGCGCTGCCCCATGCGGAGGAAAAGGATGCTGATCCGGGCAAACGCCAAGATTAACTGGACGCTGGATACCGTGGGCGTGCGCGCGGACGGCTACCATCTGCTGGATATGCTGATGCAGTCCATTTCCCTGCACGATACCCTGACGCTGGAGCCGGCGGAGGATATCACCTTTTCGGCCGGCGGCGCCACTCGCGTGCCCCAGGATGAAAGCAACCTGGCCCTGCGCGCGGCGCTGGCGCTGCGCAGGTATACGGGCACGGAGCGCGGGGCGGCGATCCACCTGCACAAGCGCATCCCCAGCGGGGCGGGCCTGGGCGGCGGAAGCGCCGACGCGGCCGCCGTGCTGCATGGGCTCAACGCCCTGTGGGAGCTGAATCTGCCGCTGGAAACGCTGCTGCAGCTCGGCCTGACGCTGGGCGCGGACGTGCCCTTCTGCCTGACGGGCGGGCTTGCCCGTGTGCAGGGCATCGGCGACGTCATCGCGCCCCTGCCCTGCGGCAGGGTTTATCATCTGGTGATCGTGCAGCCCTGCCGCGGCCTGTCCACGCCGCAGGTGTTCCGCACGCTGGATATGCTGGGCAAGCCGGCCAGCCGGCCGGATACGCAGCGGGCGCAGGAGGCGCTGACGGGCGGCAGCCTGGCGCAGCTTTCTGCCAGCCTGGGCAATACCCTGCAGCCGGCGGCCATTTCGCTGCGGCCGCAGATTCGCCAGGCGATTGCCTGTCTGCGGGAGCACGGCGCGCGCGCCGCGCAGATGACGGGCTCGGGCAGCGCGGTGTTTGGCGTATTTGCCACGGCCGCCGCTGCCCGCACGGCCTTTACGGCGTTGAGCCGCCGCTATCCGCGCTGTTATCTGGCCCAGACAATACAGGATCGTTAAAAAAGCAGCCGGCTGATAGAAGTATGCGCTTCAGACAGCCGGTTGCTTTTATATTGCGTTTTTTACACCAGGCGCAGCGCGGGCTTGGCGTTGAGGGACAGATCGGCGATTTCGCCGCGCGTCAGCCGATAATAGGCGGCGGAGCCGATCATGGCCGCGTTGTCGCCGCACAGATTCAGCTGGGGCAGGTACAGCGTGATCCCGGCCTTCTGGCAGGCCTGCTCAAAGGCTGCGCGCAGGCCGCTGTTGGCCGATACGCCGCCGGCCAGCGCCAGCTTGGTTACATGGTGATCCAGCGCCGCCAGCATGGTTTTATCCAGCAGCGCCTTGACCACGGCATGCTGGAAGGAGGCGGCCAGATCCTCCGGCCGCGCGGTTTCGCCGCGCTGCTCCATGGTGTGCACGGCGTTGATAAAGGCCGTTTTCAGGCCCGAAAAGCTGAAATCATACGCGCCGGGCGTATGCGCCGTGGGCAGCCTGACCGCGCCGGGATTGCCCTGCTGGGCCAGCTTGTCCAGCAGCGGGCCGCCCGGATAGGGCAGGTGCAGCACGCGCGCGGCCTTGTCAAAGGCCTCGCCCGCCGCATCATCCTGCGTACAGCCCAGCAGCCTGTATACGCCGTAATCCTCCACCATCAGGATATGGCTGTGCCCGCCGCTGGCCACCAGGCAGATAAAGGGCGGGGTCAGCTCCGGATGCGTAAGGTAATTGGCGCAGATGTGCCCCTCGATGTGATTGACCGGAATCAGCGGCTTATCCATCGCATAGGCCAGCGCCTTGGCGCAGCTCACGCCCGTCAGCAGCGCGCCTACCAGGCCGGGGCCGTAGGTGACGCCGATGGCGTCCACATCGCGCAGCTTCATACCGGCCTCGTTCAGGGCGTAATCCACCATGCGATCGACCGCATCCACATGCGCGCGGCTGGCAATTTCCGGCACCACGCCGCCGTACACGGCGTGCAGGGGAATCTGGGTAAACACGGCGCTGGACAGGATCCTGCGGCCGTTCTGAATCACAGCGGCGGCGGTTTCGTCGCAGGAGGATTCGATGGCGAGGATATTCACCTCTTTTTTTGCCTGCAGGGCGGCAAGCCCGGCGCGGCAGGTGGCAATATAGCTCATGTCGGTTCGCCTGATTTCATTGGTTTGAAGGAAAGGTACAAAAGCGCAGCCAGGATGAGGCCCAGCGGCCAGAAGAATCTGAGCATCAGCCAGCCAAGCTGCGCGGAAAGCAGCACAAAGAAGGATTCGGGCATCAGCAGGATGATCAGGTCGGTCTGCGGATCCATCAGCCACAGCTTGTTGCTGAACAAAAGCCGGTGCAGCAGCACGAAAAGGCTGTTGAAATCCACCGCCGCCCAGAGCGCGACAGCGCCGAGCAGCACCATCGCCCCGGCCCAGCCCAGCAGCACGGTGCGGGCAAGCGTGCGCGCGGGCAGCCTGCTGCGCCAGGACAGCGCACAGGCTGTCAGCATCAGCGCCGCCGCTGCGAGCATCAGGATCAAGCCAGCAGCACGCAGCGATTGAAAAAGCCTGCGCACATCGGACAGATGCTGCAGCTCCTTTTCGTTAAAGGCGCCGGCAAGCGCGCCGCTCTTGAGTATCTGCGCCTGCGGGGTATCGGCCTTCCCGGCAAAATAGCGGCTGAGCGCCTGCGCAATCGCATCGTACTGCGAGGCAGACACGTTCATCGCCTGGGTATCGGCGCAGGCGGCAAAGCCCGCGCTGTACAGCTGCGCGTCCGTCGCCGTGCGCAGGATGGCCAGGCAAAGCCCGGCGATCAGCATGCACAGCAGCGTCAGCCCGGAAAGCAGAGCGATGGAAAGCCTGCGCATTTTACTGCATTTTCAGGTAGGCTACGGTGAAGCCGTCCAGGTTGCCGTTCATCACATCGTCAATCGCGCCGGTTTCGTAGCCCGTGCGGTGATCCTTGACCATGGTGTAGGGCTGGAAAACATAGGAGCGAATCTGGCTGCCCCACTCGATCTTCTTCATTTCGCCCTTGATGTCGGCCATCTGCTGCTCACGCTCGCGCTCGCGGATTTCAAGCAGCTTGGCTTTGAGCATCTTCAAGCAGGTGGCGCGGTTCTGCACCTGGTCGCGCTCGGTCTGGCAGGCCACCACGATGCCGCTGGGGAAGTGCGTCATGCGCACGGCGGAGGAGGTCTTGTTTACATTCTGGCCGCCCGCGCCGCTGGAATGGTAGGTATCCACGCGCACGTCCTTCATGTCGATTTCGATGTCGTCGTCCAGATCTTCCAGCATGGGGGCCACGTCCAGCGAGGCAAAGCTGGTATGGCGGCGGGCGTTGGCGTCAAAGGGACTGATGCGCACCAGACGGTGAACGCCCTTTTCGCCGCGCAGATAGCCGTAGGCATGGTCGCCGCTCACCTCAAAGGTGACGGACTTGAGACCGGCTTCGTCGCCCTCCAGAATATCCAGCAGCTTCACCGTAAAGCCCATGCGCTCACAGTAGCGGGTATACATGCGGTAGAGCATGCTGGTCCAGTCCTGGGCCTCGGTGCCGCCCGCGCCGGCATGCAGCGACAGCACCGCATCGTGGTCGTCGTACTGGCCGCGCATCAGCGTTTCCAGCTCCAGCGCGTCGGTATCGCTGCGCAGCTTTTCCAGCATTTCGCTGACTTCAGGCACCACGGACGCATCGTCCGCTTCCTCGGCCAGCTCCATCATCACCTCAATATCGTCGCACTGGGATACCAGCCCCTCATAATGCTTGATCTTGGCCTCCAGCTGGGAGATTTTGCGGGTCACATGGGTGCTGCGCTCCAGATTATCCCAAAAGCCCGGCTCGCCCTGCTCTTCATGCAGCTCGGTCAATTCCTGCTGCATATGGTCGATGTGCAGGCCCTCGCCCACATCGTGCAGCTTGGCGCGCAGGCCTTCCAGATCGGTGCGGTACTTTTCAAACTCAAGAATCATGGATTATCCTCCATTTTTGTGAAGTCGCAGGGGGAAAATCAGTATCAAAGGCGGGCTTTATTCGTTGCGTCCGCAGCAGTTTTTATACTTTTTGCCGCTGCCGCAGGGGCAGGGATCGTTGCGGCCGGGCTTTTTATCGGCCTTGACGGGACGCGCGCCCTCCTGACGGGAGGACTTGGCGGCCTTTTCCATGGCGGAGCTGTTCTTTACATCGTTGGTGCCGGTGATGGCGGCAACGGCGCGGCGGCGCTGGGCGTTGCGATCCTCGATATGGGCCAGGAACAGCAGCCGCACCGTATCCTCACGGATCAGGCGCACCATTTCCTCAAACATATCGTAGGATTCCATCTTGTATTCGTTGATGGGGTCGCGCTGGGCGAAGGCGCGCAGGCCGATGCCGTCGCGCAGCTGATCCATCGCGTCGATGTGATCCATCCAGCGGCGATCCACGCTGTGCAGCAGGAAGGCGCGTTCCAGCTCGCGCATATCGTGACCATAGGCGGTCAGCTGCTCCTCGCGCTTGCGGTAAAGCTCGAGGGAAACATTGAGCAGCCGTTCCTTGATCTGGTCCTTGGTCAGCCTGCGCAGCTCGTCCTCATGCCCGGTGATTTCGGTGGGCGGCACGCACAGGCGGCCCAGATAATCGGCCAGGCTGTCCAGCTGCCACAGGGCGGGATCGGGATTGCTGCACTCGTGGGCGACGGCGCCCTCGATGAGCTGCTCGATCATGCTGACGATGTTATCGTGGACGTTCTCGCCTTCCAGCACCTGACGGCGCTGCTTATAGATCAGCTCGCGCTGCTGATTCATCACATCGTCATACTGCAGCACGTGCTTGCGGATTTCGTAGTTGCGGCTTTCCATGCGCTTCTGGGCGTTTTCGATCTGGCTGGTCAGCAGCTTTGCATCCAGCGGGGTATCCTCGTCCATGCCCAGGCGGGAGGAGAGCATCTTCATCCGTTCGCCGCCGAAGATACGCAGCAGGTCATCCTCCATGGAGATGAAGAACTGGCTGCTGCCCGGATCGCCCTGACGGCCGGCGCGGCCGCGCAGCTGGTTGTCGATGCGGCGGCTTTCGTGCCGCTCGGTGCCCAGAATGTGCAGACCGCCCAGGGCTACCACGCGGTCATGCTCCACATCGGTTTCTTTTTTATACTCGGCGCGCAGCTGGGTATAGTGCGCGCGGGCGGCGAGCACCTCGTCGGTCACGTCCTCGTTATGGCCGGTGGCCAGCTCGATGACCTCGTCCTCATAGCCCTCCTGCCGCATGGTGCGGCGGGCCATGTAATCCGGGTTGCCGCCCAGCAGGATATCCGTGCCGCGGCCCGCCATGTTGGTGGCGATGGTGACGGCGCCATAATGGCCGGCCTGCGCCACGATGGCGGCCTCGCGGGCATGATGCTTGGCGTTCAGCACCTCATGGGGCACGCCGCGCATTTCCAGCATGTGGGACAGCAGCTCGCTGACCTCTACCGAGATGGTGCCTACCAGCACGGGCTGGCCGGTGGCATGGCGGCGGATGATCTCCTCCACCACGGCCTTGTACTTGCCCTTCTTGGTGGTGTAGACCATATCGTTGAGATCCTTGCGGATCATGGGCTTGTTGGTGGGAATCTGCACCACGTCCAGCGCGTAGATGCCCTGGAACTCGGCTTCTTCGGTTTTGGCGGTACCCGTCATACCCGACAGCTTATGGTACATGCGGAAGAAATTCTGATAGGTGATGGTGGCCAGGGTGCGGCTTTCGCGCTCGACCTTTACATGCTCCTTGGCTTCCAGCGCCTGATGCAGACCGTCGGAGAAGCGGCGGCCCACCATGATGCGGCCGGTGAACTCGTCCACAATCATGACCTGGTTATCCTGCACCACATAGTCCACGTCGCGCTTCATGATGGCGTTGGCCTTGAGCGCCTGGATGATGTAGTGGTACAGCTCGTTGTTTTCGGGGTCGGACAGGTTTTCCACGCCGAAGTACTTTTCGGCCTTTTCCACGCCCGCCTCAGTCAGGGTGGCGCTCTTTTCCTTTTCGTCCACCCAGTAATCGCCGTCAATTTCCACCTGCTCGCCCATCAGGCGGCGCACGGTGCTGCTTTGCCCGGCCAGCTCGGGATCCTCTTTCTTTTCGCCCCGAACCAGGCGGCACACAAAGCGATCGGCCTTTTCATACATATCGGTGGACTTTTCACCCTGGCCGGAGATAATCAGGGGCGTGCGGGCCTCGTCGATGAGGATGGAGTCCACCTCGTCTACGATGGCAAAGTTGTGCCCGCGCTGCACCATGTTTTCCTTATAGACCACCATGTTGTCGCGCAGGTAATCAAAGCCCAGCTCGTTGTTGGTGCCGTAGGTGATATCGCAGTTATAGGCGGCCTTGCGCTGCTCGGGGGTCAGGCCGTTGAGGATGATGCCCACGCTCATGCCCAGGAAGCGGTAGAGCTTGCCCATTTCCTCGCCCTGAAATTTGGCCAGGTAATCGTTGACGGTGACGATGTGCACGCCCTTGCCCGACAGCGCGTTCAGATAGGCGGGCATGGCGGCGGTCAGCGTTTTGCCCTCGCCGGTTTTCATCTCGGCGATGCGGCCCTGATGCAGCACGATGCCGCCGATCATCTGCACCCGGAAGGGGCGCATGCCCAGCACGCGCTTGCTGCCCTCGCGCACCACGGCGAAGGCCTCGGGCAGCAGCTTGTCCAGTTCCTCCCCGCCCTGCGCGCGGGCGCGCAGCTCGTTGGTCTTTTCACGCAGCTGATCGTCGGTCAGCTTTTCATATGTAGGCTCCAGCGCGTCGATGGCGTCCGCCTGCTTATACAGGGGCTTGAGCAGCTTTTCGGGGCTGGGCGTAAGCAGTTTCTTGATCCATTCCATAGGGGTTAGCTCCTTCGGATTATTTACCATCCTATATTATAGCATATCCCATAAGGGCTGGCAAGCGCGGCTTTGACCAAAAGAAAAATAGGCTTTGACCAAAAGAAAAATAGGCTGTGATTGAAAGAAAAATGCGAAAAGGCAAGAAAATTTGCGCAGACCCATTGCAAAATGCGCTCGCTTCCATTATAATATCTAATTGGCACATCCTTGCGCCGCGTGATGCCGCGGCGCCATAAGTCCATGAGGAGGTGAAAGTATGAACAAGTACGAACTGATCTACGTCATCGATACTACGCTGGACGACGATGCCCGCAAGGCGGTCATGGACCGTTTCCACGGCATGCTCGACTCCCTGGGTGGTAAGGTGGAAAAGGTGGAAGAGTGGGGCAAGCGCCGTCTGGCCTATCCCATCAACTACAAGACCGAAGGTTACTATGTGCTGGTGAACTACACCGCTGAGGCGTCTGTTCCCAAGGAGATTGAACGCAACCTGCAGATCTCTGACAGCATCCTTCGCTACCTGACTGTCAAGGTGGAAGAAAAGCGCAGCAACGTAAAGCCCCGTCCCGTGCGCGTAGCGCCCGTGGCCGAGGAAGCCGCTCCCGCTGCGGAGGCGGCCCCCGCTGCCGAAGCCGAAGCTCCTGCTCAGGCTGAATAATCACAGGGAGGGATACGAATGAACAAGGTTTTCATTGTGGGAAACCTGACGCGCGATCCCGAGCTGCGTTCCACCCGCGACGGTATTTCCGTCTGCTCGTTCACCGTGGCGGTCAACCGCCGCGTGCGCAACGCGGAGGCCGGTCAGCCCGAGGCTGATTTCTTCCGTGTTACCGCCTGGCGTGCGCTGGGCGAGAACTGCTCAAAGTATCTGTCCAAGGGCCGCAAGGTGGCCGTTACCGGCTCGGTGTCCGTAAGCACCTATACCGGCAACGACGGCAACACCCGCGCCAGCCTGGAAGTGACTGCCGACGATGTGGAATTCCTGTCCCCGCGCAGCGAGGGCGGCGAAGCTCCCGCGCCGCGTCCGCAGGCCGCCGCGCCCGCAGCCCCGCAGAGCAACGGCTTTGTGCAGGTGGATGACGACGAATTGCCGTTCTGATCATTGACTGAATTGTAATAGGAGGAAGCACCATGTCTGAAGATCGTGGCGAAAGAAAACAGCGTCCGCGCGGCCGGAAGCCCCGCCGCAAGGTTTGCGATTTCTGCGTAAATAAAATCGCTTATATCGACTATAAGGACGTGAATCGTCTGCGCCGTTATATCAACGAGCGCGGCAAGATCATGCCCCGCCGTATGACCGGCACCTGCGCAAAGCATCAGCGTCAGTTGTCCGAGGCCATCAAGCGCGCCCGTGCCATCGCGCTGCTGCCCTACACGGTTGATTGATTTCGGCTAAAGGTTGATAGCAAAAAACGCCTGAACAGCAATGTTCGGGCGTTTCTTGCTTTTATAAAAGCCATAGAGCAGGCCGAATATATCCATACTTGGAACAAGTTGTAACGCTTTTACGCGCTTAATTGACATTTTGCGCACAAAATGATATAGTATCCATACCTGCGCGAAAGGGGGAATGGGCATGTATAAACGCTGCGGCATTGTGCTGGCGCTGCTTTTGTGCTGCCTTTTCTGCCTGAGCGCGCAGGCAGACGATGCGGAAAACCCCGTCGTCCGGCGGGCGCTGCTGGTGGGCTGCGGCGAGTTTCTTTCGCACGAAAGCATCACCCCATCCGCCGCGCTGAACGTGCGCCGCATGGCGGCTGCCCTGGCGGCCGATATCCGCGGCTACGATGCAATCGTCAGCGTGGAGCAGGGCGTGGGCAGCGTGCAGGCGCTGCGTGAGCTGATGCAGCAAACCTTTGCCGATACGGACGACAACGACGTTTCCGTCGTCTATTTCTGCACCCATGGCCTGTACGACCGCGTCACCTTCCAGCCCCTGCTGGTGCTGTCGGACGGCGAAACCGAGGAAAACCTGACTGCCGATTCCCTGCGCGACGCGCTGGACGCCGTTGCCGGGCAAAAGGTGCTGATTCTGGACGCCTGCAACAGCGGCGCGTTCATCGGCAAGGGCGCATGGGATACCCAGCTGCGCAACGGCTTTCAAAGCGATGATTATCAGGTGCTTACCAGCGCCGGCGCACGCGAAAACAGCTTTCTCTGGCGCGACAAGGACGGCCTGGGCGGCGGCAGCTACTTTGCCCAGGAACTGTGCGAGGGCCTGCGCTCGCGGGAGTTTGACTATAACGCCGACGGTGAGGTAACGCTGGCCGAGGCCTATCAGGGCCTGCTGGAAAGCCACGGCGCGTCCACGGCGCAGTGCTATCCGCAGCAGTCCGATTTTGCGCTGTATGCCTACGATCCCGACCTGGCTGACACTGCCGAGCGGCCCATCGGCGCGATCACGCTGGACAGCGCCGTGCTGAGCGAAAAAGAGGATACGCTGTATTTCAGCTTTACCGTGCGGCGCGCCGTGCGCGTGCAGTATCAGCTGATTTACTACAAAAACGGCCTGTGGCGCTTTGATACGCCCCAGACCATTGAGGATCCCGAGAACGAAACGGGCGCGCTGACCCCTGGGCGCAAAGAGCGCTCGGTCTCCCTGCTGGCCGAGGAGGACGAGCCCTACGGCTATGTGCTGCTGCAGCTGGTGGCGCAGGAGGGCCGCCGCGCCATGCTGGCGGGCAGCAGGCTGATCGCCGTGCAGCGCGATACGGGCGATCCGGGGCTGAGCATCCGCTGCGCGGCAAGCTTTGAGCCTCATCAGGGCGAGGAGCTGAGCGTATATGTGGGGCATCGTTTTCCCTGCAGCCTGACGATAACGGTGCGCGACGCGCAGGGGCAGACCGTTCGCCGCCTGGCCTACAAAACGCCCTCGCGCCCCTTGAGCCTGGGCCGCGAGGCCAGCCTGTTCTATTGGGACGGCAAGAACTCCGCAGGTGAAATCGTGCAGGCGGGCAGCTATATTGTTGAGGCTGCGTGCACGATAGGCGAAGAGAAATACCTGACGACAAGCGAGATCGTGCGGGTCAACTGAAAAAGCCGATGAAAGTCAGCTAAAGCAGACTTTCATCGGCAGCCTGTCGAAAAGCCTTTTCGACAGGCTAAGGGACGCTTCGGTTGAAGCGTCCTTTTTGTATATATTGTTTGTTGCTTGATTATTTGCGGATGCGCTTATCCAGCTTGACGGACAGGCGCGTGCCGATGCTCTGGAACAGCTGCACCAGCACCACCAGCACGATCACCGCCAGGATCATCACCGGATAATTGTACTTATTGTAGCCGTACATGATGGCCAGCTTACCCAGGCCTCCCGCGCCGATTGCGCCGCCCATGGCGGAATAGCCCAGGATGGTCGTGATGGCGATGGCCGCGTTATTGATCAGCGAGGGCACGCTTTCGGGCAGCATCACCTTGCAGATGATTTGCAGCGGGGACGCGCCCATGCTCTGCGCCATTTCAATGATATTCGGGTTTACCTCGCGCAGGCTGCTTTCCACCAGGCGCGCCACAAAGGGGAATGCCGCCACCACCAGCGGCACGATGGAGGCCACCGAGCCGTAGGATTTGCCCACGATCAGGCGGGTAAGAGGCACCACCAGGATCATCAGAATCAGGAAGGGCACCGAACGCAGCAGGTTGATCAGCGCGTTCAGCGCGCGCAGCACGAGCTTGGGCAGGGGCAGCACGCCCTTTTCATCGCCCGTCACCAGCAAGATGCCCAGCGGCAGGCCCAGCAGCATGGCGAAGGCCGTGGCCAGCACGGTTACATAGAAGGTTTCCCACAGATAATAGAGCACGCCGTTCTTGCCCAGATCCAGCAGAAGCTCCAACGCGGTCTGCCATTTTTTCGCTGTAAACCAATTCATATTACGCTTCCTCCACCACTACGTTTTCCGCCGCACGCAGGTACTCCATGGCCGTGTGCGTTTCCTCATCGCCGCCGGGAATGCCCAGCAGCATGTGCCCATAGATCTTATCCCCCACGCTGCGGGTGGAAGCGTACAGGATGTTGGCGGCAATGCGCTTATCCATGGCCATACGGGCGATCAAAGGCGTATTGGCGGCGGGCGCGCCGTTGAAGATCACGCGCAGGCGATGCTCGTCGTGCGGCAGATCCAGTTCGTCCTCCGCGCTGTCGGGGAACACCAGGCGGCGCGTGGCGGCCGCCTTGGGATTGGAGAACACGCTGGCAACCGTGCCCTCCTCCACCACTTCGCCGTTCTCCAGGATGGCCACGCGGTCGCAGATTTCCTGCACCACGCTCATCTGGTGGGTAATGATGATCACCGTGATGCCCAGCCGCTGGTTGATATCGCGGATGAGCGAGAGGATATCGTGGGTGGTTTTGGGATCCAGGGCGCTGGTGGCCTCATCGCACAGCAGCACCTTGGGATTGGTCGCCAGGGCGCGGGCGATGGCCACGCGCTGCTGCTGGCCGCCGGACAGCTGGGCAGGATAGGCGTTTTCCTTATCGGGCAGGCCCACCATGCGCAGCAGCTCCCGCGCGCGGGCCTTGGCCTCGCTGGCCTTTACCCCAGCCAGTTCCAGCGGGAAGCAGATATTGCGCAGCACCGTGCGCTGCATCAGAAGGTGGAAGCCCTGAAAGATCATCGTCACCTCGCGGCGGGTTTTGCGCAGCTCGCTTTCCCGCAGCGTACCCACATCGCAGCCGTTCACCAGCACCGCGCCCTCGGTGGGACGCTCCAGCATGTTGATGCAGCGCACCAGCGTGGATTTGCCCGCGCCGCTCATGCCGATAATGCCGTAGATTTCGCCGTCGTTGATGGTCAGGCTTACATTTTTGAGGGCGTAGAAGGTACCGTCCGCGCTGGGAAAGGTTTTGGTCAGGTTTTTGATCTCAATCACAGGGCTTCCTCCGCTCATACGCGCGCACCGGCAGGAAAATCCTACCGGTGCGGCATTTTCTTCCTATTATATTTTACTTGCTCAGGCCCAGCGCGTCAAGGGTGGTTTGACGGCCGCCGTACAGGCCCATGGGCTCTACGTGAATCACGGATACGGAAACCAGCTTGGTGCCGTTCTCGGCGTTGAAGTCCTCCAGGTAGGGCAGGTGCTGGAAGTAGTTCGCGTCGATCTCGCCGTTGTCCACAACCAGGTTGGGCTGCACATAATCGGTGAACTCTACGATTTCCAGCTCGACGTCCTTAGCGGCCAGGATTTCCTGGGCAACCTTGAGGATTTCGGCATGGGGGGTGGGAGAAGCGGCCACGGTGATCTTCTGGCCCTTGAGGGCGTCGTAATCCACGGTGGCGTCATAGCCGTCGGTGGGGTTTTCCACCGTGCTTACCACGGAGCCGTTATAGGTTTCGGTGATGAAATCCGCCACCTGCTTGCTTTCCAGCGCGGCGACCAGCGCCTTCACCTTGTCGGATTCTTCAGCGCCTTCCTTCACGGCCAGGATGTTGCCGTAGGCGGAGTAGGAGCCCTCCAGCAGCAGGGAATCCTTCACAGGATTCAGGTCAGCGCTGATGGCGTAGTTGGAGTTGATGACGGCGTAGTCCAGATCGGGCAGCTGAACGGGCAGCTGAGCGGCTTCGATCTCAACGATTTCAACATTGTAGGGGTTTTCCACGATATCGCGCACAGTGGCCTGGATGCCGCTGCCCATGGCCAGCTTGATGACGCCGTTGGCCTGCAGCAGCAGCAGGGCGCGGGCTTCGTTGGTGGTGTCGTTGGGCACGCCGATGGTAACGGTATCAGCCAGGGCGGCGGTGAAGGACAGGGACAGAGCCAGGGTCAGCAGGATAGCAAGCAGCTTTTTCATGGTGTTTTTCTCCTTTTTTTGTTTCATTTTGTGATCTGCGCGGCAAACGGGGATGCGTGTAAGGAGCGTCGCATTCGTTTGCTGAAGCGATTGGTCACGATCAGGCAGCGGCTCATGGGCGGGGCCTCCTTTCGGTAATAAAAAACGGGGAAGCTCGATGAAGCTTCCCCGTTGCATACCGGATGGTACGGCCGGCGCTCACAAACAAGCGCTTACCGCTGAGAAAGCACATCGATCAAGGCGCAGCGACGCATGCACATGTACATGTACATCTGCATCATCATGTTGTCCATCGCCATACGCTTCATCACGGTGCGCTCTCCTTTCCTCAGTGATCAACCGTTCATGCGGGTACTATACCAGCCCTTTTATGGATTGTCAAGGGCAAATTTTGTATTTTGGCTGTACTTGAACGTTTCGGCCAATTACTTGCCAATTACGTCCACGCCCATGTACTTGCGCAGCGCTTCGGGCACGGTGACGCTGCCGTCGCTGTTCTGATAGTTCTCCAGAATGGCGGCCACAGTGCGGCCTACAGCCACGCCGGAGCCATTGAGGGTGTGGCACAGCTGCGGCTTGGACTTGGGATCCTCGCGATAGCGGATGCCCGCGCGGCGCGCCTGGAAGTCCTCGCAGTTGGAGCAGGAGCTGATTTCCACATAGCGGTTATAGGAGGGCATCCACACCTCGATATCATAGCACTTGGCGGCGGAGAAGCCCAGATCGCCCGAGCACAGCGCCACCACGCGATAGGGCAGGCCCAGCAGCTGCAGCACCTTTTCGGCCTGACGGGTCATGGACTCCAGCTCCTCGTAGCTCTGCTCCGGCTTGGTGATCTTGACCATTTCGACCTTATTGAACTGGTGCTGGCGGATCAGGCCGCGGGTGTCGCGGCCGGCGCTGCCCGCCTCCTTGCGGAAGCACGCGCTGTAGGCGCAGTGGCGGATGGGCAGATCCTTGCCGTCCAGGATCATATCGCGGTACAGGTTGGTCACGGGCACCTCGGCGGTGGGAATCAGGAAGGTATCCTGATCCAGCTTGTAGGCGTCCTCTTCAAACTTGGGCAGCTGACCCGTGCCGGTCATGGTGCTGCGGGTGACCATGTAAGGCGGCAGCACCTCGGTGTAGCCATCGGCGGCATGGGTATCCATAAAGAAATTGATGACCGCGCGCTCAAGACGCGCGCCCAGGCCGCGATACACGGTAAAGCGCGCACCGCTGATCTTGGCCGCCGCGTCGAAATCCAGGATGTTCAGGTCGGTGCCGATATCCCAATGGGCCTTGGGCTCCCACTCAAAGTGGCGTGGCTCGCCCCAGCGGCGCTGCTCCACGTTTTCACTGTCGTCCTTGCCCACAGGGGTCATGGCGGAGGGATAGTTGGGCAGGCGCAGCACAAAATCGTTGATGTATTCTTCAATCTGCTTGATCTGCGCGTCCAGAGCCGTTACCTGATCGCCCAGCTGGCGCATTTCATCCATGATAGGCTGCGCGTCGCCGCCCTCGCGCTTGATCTGCGCGATGCGCTTGGACTCGTCGTTGCGGCGGGCCTTGAGGGTTTCCACCTGGCTGAGCAGCGTGCGGCGCTCCTCCTCCTTTTGAAGGAACTCGGTCAGATCAATTTTGCTGTTGCGCTTTTGCAGGGCGTCAAGCAGCTCCTGCGGGTTTTGACGAATGCGTCGGATATCCAGCATGGGAATAAACCTCCTTGAAAAAATTGAAATAAAAAAAGCCCGCTCCCACCAATGGGGACGAACCTTGTCCGCGTTGCCACCCCGATTGCCGCCAAAGCGGCCTCTCGCTGGCGCTGTATGGGGCGCCCCCCGCGGCTCTCACCGCGCGCTCCCGGGTGGAATAACGCTGCACGCCGCCGTTTTGCACCAGCCAACGGCTCTCTCTGCGCGCGCGGGGCGTATGCTCCCGTTCCTTGCGACAGAAGCATTATAGCAGGCTTTACCGCAAATTGCAAGGGCGTAAATAAGAAATAACGCGCTCAACAGTAAATAAGAAATAACGCGCACAATTGATCTTATCGCTCCAGCGCACAATTGATCTTATCGCTCCGGTGCGCTTGACGCGGCCAAAGAAGCATGATACACTGACGATCATTGAGGTTAATCTGGGGGCAAAAGTATGGATGAGAAAGAACCGGCATTGTATAACGATTTTCTGTTCAGTATCAGCGACTCTGCTTTCAGAATGGGAATCTCCGATTCGACGCTGCGTAAATATGAAAAGCAGGGGGTAATAGCGCCTTCACGCAGTGAAAACTCAAAGTATCGTTATTTTAATTCTTACGAGTATGCGCGCGTTGCGTCTTGTTTGGAATACAAGCAATATGGCATGAGCATCAACGAAGCAGTAGAGCTGATGAATATGACTGATATTGATGCAATTGCAGAAAAGCTGCATCAGCAGCAGATAAAAATAGAAGCACGGCAGGAATGGTCTCACGATGTGCTGGATGCGCTGATTCAACTGCAAAAGGACATTCTGGATTGCAGGTATAATCGTTCGCAATGCAGGATAGAAACATTTCAGCCTTGGATTTATATTTCGCCTGATTGGTATATGGAAAAGAAGCAGGATGAGACGCTGAAGCAAGTCGTGCATAAAATCAGCGAATTGATTCCAATCAGCCGGGTATGTTCACATGGCGTATGGGAAAACAACAATATTTCAATGACCGACGCCGGAAAAGTAATTACTAAACAAATGGCTGAAAAATGGGCCTTTGATCCATATGGCAGGGGGCGTATCATTGATGCTAAGTATTGTGTTACCGCTTCCATGTCATTATGCTTTAAGGACTTAAATAAGCTGAAAAAAGAAATTCTGAAAACCTTGCACTATATGAAGAGTTACGCGGAAGATCGAGGATTTCACTGCCTTTCCAGGGATATCTATATGATAACAATCCTGAAAACTGGCGAAAGGGAACATTTTATCACCTATCGAAAGCTGTATATGCTTCTCGGAAAAAGCGAGAAAGAGGCTTGACTTTGCATTATATCCACCCTTTATGCTGTGCTTGCTGGGAAAAGTCGCAGTATTTCCGGCAACGAAAAAGAGAAGGGAATGGATATTGTGAGAAGACTGTTATCTCTTGGACTGTGCATCTGTCTGGCGTTGATGTGTGCTGTCACAGCTCATGCTGAGGACATGTCAGCTGTTGTGGCAGCGTATGAGGCATCCATCAAGTGGGATGCAGTATACGACGTTGTCGTGGCTGGTTTTGGCGGTGCGGGTGCTTCAACTGCCATTACAGCGGCGGATTTGGGACAGAAGGTACTCGTGGTTGAGAAAGCGCCGGAAGGCCATGAGGGCGGCAACACGCGGTATTCTGCGCAGGTTGTACTTTGCACAAACGATGCGGAGCGTATGCACACGTATTTGCAGAATCTGCAGGTAGGTTTTACAACCGTCAGCGATGAAATGCTGCGTGCCTATGCTGAAGGCCTGAGTGAAAATGTACAATGGCTGGTTGATTTGGGCGCAAATCCTGATACGCTCAAGCTGACCGTTGGTGCAGGTGCAGAATGGCCGGCGCTGGAAGGCTCCGATAGCAAAGTAACAGCCTACATTGACGGAGAGATGCTGACAAGCAAATTCTGGAAGCTGCTTAAACAAAATGTTGAAGCACGCGCCGACAAAATTGACGTCTGGTATAATACTCCGGCCGTAGAGCTGATTCAGGAGCCGCAAAGCGGCGTAATTCTGGGCCTCACTGTTGAGAATAATGGAGAGCGGTATAATGTCCGCGCTGCGAAGGGCGTTGTGCTGTGCACCGGCGGCTTTGAGTGCAATCAGGAAATGGCGCAGAATTATCTGACCCTGCCGGAGCTTTATCCTGCTGGTACGACTTATAACACCGGCGACGGCATCCTAATGGCGCAAAAGGTAGGCGCCAATCTATGGCACATGAATAATACGGCTGGTCCTTACTTGAATGTAATCAACAAGGATACCGGCCGCGCAATGACGGTATTTTTCCAGGGTTCTTCTTCTATTACCAAAACGAGCTCTATCTTCGTTGGTTCGGACGGCACACGCTTTCTCAATGAACCGCAGAGTCTCAATCATGGCTACATTAATTTCCATGGTTACTATACCCGCCCGTCGCAGGCCTATCCAGCCTATATCATTTTCGACCAGAACGCAATGCAGAATACGCAGATCTTTGCTTCCTGGGGCGAAAGCAACCATGTTGGCGTAGACGAAGGTTACATTCTTTCCGCCGATACGTTGGAAGCGCTGGCCGAAAAAATCGGCGTGTCTGCCGAAGGACTTGTATCCGAAGTCGAAAAGTACAATGGCTATTGTGAAGCAGGCTTTGATCCGCAGTTCGGCAGAGCCAAAGATACTTTGATTGCAATTGGCGAAGGGCCGTATTACGCCATTGAGCTGCACCCCTCTGTCCTCAACACACAGGGAGGGCCGGAACGGAACGAAAAGGCTGAAGTAATCAGCTTGGAAGGGAAGCCGATTCCTCACCTGTACAGCGCAGGCGAGCTGGGCTCCATCTGGGGCTTCATTTATCAGGGGGCCGGCAATCTGGGCGAATGCGCAGTATTTGGAAGAATTGCCGCGCAAAGCGCCGCCCAAAACACCGACTATGCGCCCGCCGGTGGGCTTGTAGCTAATCCTGTTTCGTTTGTATCGCAAGAAACTGAAGCCGTAGCGCTGAAAGAAAATGAGTTTCTCGGAACCGGCTCCGGTATGGGCGGCGATATCCGTGTGAAGGTATGCGTCGAGGACAAAAAGATAACGGCAGTCGATATTCTTTCCCAAACGGAAACGGTGGGCATTGCAGACCCCGCGCTGAAGCAAATGCCGGAAAAAATCATCAATGCAAATAACCTGGACGTTGATATTTGCACTGGCTGTACTGTAACAAGCAAAGCGATTCTGGAAGCAGTTCGTTCTGCGCTGGAGCAAGCACAGGAAAAAGGCCTTTATGTAATTGTTGAAGCTGAAAAGGCTGAAGAAAAAAAGGAAATTGTGCTTGGCGAACACGATTATTTGGGAACCGGCGTCGGTAAAAACGGCGATGTAACGGTAAAAGTAACGTACAAGGATGGAAAAATCCAGGCAATTGAATGCGTTGCAGAAGAAGAATCTCTGGGCAAGGATACAATACCGGTATTCATCAACCGTATCCTGGAAGCTGGTACGGAGGATGTGGACGCGGTAACGGGCTCTACGCTTACATGCGATGCAATTCGTGAGGCCGTGAAGAATGCACTGAAAGACGTTCGCTGAATATACTAAAGAAGGGGTACCCCGCAGTATTATCACGGGGTACCCCTCTTGCTATCTTCAGATTGTACCTTTTGGACAAGCGAGAAATAATGCGCAAAGTGTTTCAAATCGCGCCGTTTCATGCTATACTTGGGAGCGTCTCCTACTGAAATCCTTTGGAAAGGTACGAAAGCACCCGTGTTTAACAGAAAGCAGCTGTGCGCGCTCCTGATTCCCCTGATGCTGGAGCAGATTCTGGCCTCGCTGATGGGCATGGCCGACACCATGATGGTCAGCAATGTCGGCTCGCATGCCATCGCCGCCGTGTCGCTGGTGGACTCGCTCAACATCGTGATGATCAACCTGTTTTCCGCCATGGCCACGGGCGGCTCCATCATCTGCTCGCAGTATATCGGGCGCGATGATCTGCGCCAGGCCAACGAAACGGCGCGGCAGCTGCTGCTGTCCATCACGGCCATTTCCATCGTCATCGGCGCGGTCTGCCTGACGCTGCGCCGTCCGCTGCTTTCGCTGATTTTCGGCCGGGTCGAGGATACGGTGATGGAAAACGCCGAAATCTATATGCTCGTCACCGCCCTGTCCTTCCCCTTCCTGGCCATGTACAATGCGGGCGCGGCGCTGTTTCGCGCCAGCGGCAATTCCCGCCTGCCCATGACGGTATCGATCCTGTCCAATATCATCAATATCATCGGCAACGCCATCCTGATTTTCGGTCTCAGGATGGGCGTGCTGGGTGCGGCCATCCCCACGCTCCTGGGCCGCGTATTCTGCGCGGTGGTCATCCTGTATAAGCTGCGCCAGCCGCATCAGAAGATCATCGTGCACGATTACCGCGCCATCCGGCCCGATTTCAGGCGCATCGGCCATATCCTGCGCATCGGCGTGCCCACAGGCGTGGAAAACAGCATGTTTCAGTTCGGTAAGCTGGTCATTCAGTCCACCGTATCCACGCTGGGCACGGCCGCCATCGCGGCCAACGCCATGGCGGCCATGGTGGAAGGCTTTGTGGGCAACGCCTCGGTGGGCGTTGGGCTGGGGCTGATGACGGTGGTTGGCCAGTGCATGGGCGCTGGGCATGTGGAGGAAGCCCGGCGCTACATCCTCAGGCTCAGCTTCCTGGGCCGCATGCTGATTCTCTTCTTCTGCGCCATGGCCGCCGTGCTGATCAGGCCCGTCACCGTGATCGCTGGCATGGAGCCTGACGCCGCGCAGATGACCGTGCAGATGGTATGGCTCATCTGCGCCTACAAGCCCCTGATGTGGAGCACCTCCTTCATGCTGGCCTACGGCATGCGCGCGGCTGGCGACGTCAAGTTCTCGCTCATCACTTCCTCCGTCACCATGTGGACATGCCGCGTAATCATCACTGTGGTGCTCATCCGCGTGTTCCATATGGGCCCGGTCGCGGTGTGGATCGGCATGTTCAGCGATTGGACGGCACGCTCCGTCGCCTATGTATGGCGCTTCCGCAGCGGCCGCTGGGCGCAGCATCAGGTGATTGAAAAAGCATAAGGAGATGTGGCTATGGTAAAGGATAAGCAGTTTTACAGGCAGATTCTCGCCCTATCCCTGCCTGCGGCCTTTCAAAGCGCGCTGTCGCTGCTGGTGGTCATGGCGGATAACGTGATGGTCACGCGCACAGGCGCATACGCCCTGTCCGCCGTGGCGCAAAGCAACGCCATCACCACCTTTGTGACGGCGGGGCTCAACGGCCTGGCCACGGGCGCGGTGGTGCTGATCTCCCAGTATTGGGGCAAGCGCGATATGAAGCGCATCAAAACCATCTGCTCGGTGACTGCGGCGGCCTGCCTGCTGTTTGCCGTGCTGTGCATCATCGCCGTGCGGCTGTTTCCGCGCCCGCTGCTGCGCCTGGTGATCAACGCGGGCGAAACGCAGGTGATCGACCTGGCCATGCAATACCTGCCCATCGTGGCCTTCAGCTACCTGCCCTATGCGCTCACCGCCGCAATGGTTGGCATGCTCAAGGGCGTGGAAGTTGTGCGGGTGACGCTGTACGCCGCGCTGCTGTCGCTGATCAGCAACGTTGCCTTCAATTATATTCTGATCTTCGGTCACCTGGGTTTGCCCGCCATGGGTGTTGCGGGCGCGGCCATCGCCACGGTGCTGGCGCGCATTGTGGAATGCGCGGTCGTGTGGATTTACCTTTTCCGCGTGCAGCATGTGCTGCCGCTGCGCCGGCGCGAGCTGCTGCGCTCCCAGGGCTGGGCATGGCGGGATTATGCCCGCTACGGCCTGCCGGTGGGCGCGGGCGATGCGCAGTGGGCGCTGGTATGCCTGCTCAAATCCGTCATTCTGGGACAGATGGGCAAGCTGCTCATCGACGCGGCCTCCGTCACGGATATGATGATGAACCTGGGCACCATGTTCACCTTCGCCCTGTCCGGCGGCGCGTGCGTGATGGTGGGCAAGGCCGTCGGCGCGCGGGATTATCAGCGCGCCCGGGAGTATTCCAATACCATCCAGGTAATGTTCCTGTGCATCGGCGTGTTCATGGCGGGGGTGGTTTTCCTGCTGCGCGCGCCGTTCGTATCGCTGTACAGCCTGGACGCTGAAACTGCCGCCCTGGCCCGCCGCATGATCGCCATCTGCGCTGTGACGCTGCTGGGTACTACCTATCATGCCTCGTGCTTCCTGGGCATCAACCGCGGCGCGGGAGACAGCCGCTTTGTTATGACGGTTGATCTCATCTGCGGCTGGCTGGTGGTGCTGCCGCTGTCCTATCTGGCGGCGTTCGTGCTGCGCTGGCCGCCCGCAGCGGTGTATTTCTGCACGCGCATCGATCAGTGCTACAAGTGGATCATTGCCTTCTTCCGCCTGCGCGGCAATAAGTGGATCAAGAACGTCACCCGCGAGGACGCGGTGGAGGCACAGTCGTGATCCAGAATGTGCTGGGTCTGCCGGTGGAGCTGGCCGCGCCGTTTGATTTTTCCTTTTTAGCGCGGTACGGCACGCCCTTCTGCGTATTCGATCAGCAGCAGTCGGGCAATATCGCCTTTGGTATGCAAAGCGCGCAGTGGGGCAAGCTGTTTGTCAAGTTTGCCGGCGCGCCCACCGTCAACGCCCGCGTCGCCCCCGCGCCTGCGGCCGAGACGCTGTGCCTGGCCATGTCGGCCTATCAGACGCTGTTTGCGCATCCGGCGCTGGTCAAGCTGCTGGGCTGCGGCACGGTGGCGGGCGGCTATGCGGCGGTGTTTCGCTGGGCGGAGGGCGTCAACCTGTACCCCGGCACGCGCTTTTCCCCGGCGGAGCGCTACACGCATCCCGATTCGCCGCTCTGTCAGCTGTCGCATCAGCCGCTGCTCGTGCGGCTGCGCATGCTGGACAATGTGTTTGATTTCCATCGTTACGCCCTGAGCAAGGGCTTTATGGCTGTGGATTTTTACGATGGCAGCCTGCTGGCGGATTTTGATACCGGCCGCATCACCCTCTGCGATATCGACCTGTACCGCCGCATGCCCTGCCGCAACGATCGCGGGCGCATGCCCGGCTCCTCGCGCTTTCTTTCGCCCGAGGAGTACGAGCTGGGCGCGCCACTGGACGGCCTGACCCTGCAATACACCATGGGCGCGCTGGCCTTTGCCTTTCTGGCTGATCACGGCAGCCGCGAGGCAGGGGCGTGGATGGCCGCCGCGCCGCTGTATGCCGTCGCCGCGCGCGCCTGCGCCGAGGATCGCGCCGAGCGTTACCCCTCCTACGACGCCTTCCTTTCCGACTGGCGCGAAACCGTGGGAAAAATCACCGTTTATTGATTTTTATCCTTGCCTTATAGCCCCGGTCATGCTATGATAAGCGTGTCATCATCACTCACTCTACCGCTTACAACAACGATGGAGGTAACAAATGAAGAAAAAGTATTTGCTGGCCCTGCTGACAGGACTGCTGTGTTTGCTGTGCCTGCTATATGCAGAAGCATCCGCTTCTGAGGTTTCACACGAAGGGCATGCCACTATGTACTGGTATAATATCAGCACTAAAAGCCATCAACTTTACTGCACAACTTGCCAAGAGATAGTGGCATTTGGTCTCTGTTCCGGTGGCTCTGCTACCTGTACAGAACCTGGCTACTGCAAAACATGCCTAAACCCTTATAAATTTCCAACAGGGCATAATATGGAAAATTATGAGTCAGATAACAATGCCACCTGCACGCAGGATGGCACGAAAACCGCCCGCTGTCAAAACGCTGGATGCCAGGAAAGCAAAACCATTCCAGACGAAGACAGCATGTTAGGGCATGATTTCATCAATTATATTCCCAATGGCGACGCCAACTGCACCAGCGTAGGCACGCGCACTGCGACATGCAGCCGCTGCACTGCCACTGATACGCAGCCCGGCGAGGGCGTTGCGCCCAACCATAACGAAGTATCCGACCCTGCTATATCCCCCACCTGTACGCGTGACGGCTTAACCGCTGGCAGCCATTGCAGCCGCTGCCGGGAAGTTTTAACTGCACAGAATACCGTTGCCAAGCTGGGTCATCAACCCGTAGAAGACGCGGCCGTAGCTGCCACCTGTACGCGCGACGGCCTAACCGCTGGTAGCCATTGCAGCCGCTGCCGGGAAGTTTTGACCGTGCAGAATACCGTTGCCAAGCTGGGGCATCAGCCCGTAGAAGATGCAGCCGTAGCTGCCACCTGTACGCGCGACGGCTTAACCTCTGGCAGTCATTGCAGCCGCTGCCAAGAAGTTTTAACTGCTCAGAATACCGTTGCCAAGCTGGGGCATCTGCCCGTAGAAGATGCGGCCGTAGCTGCCACCTGTACGCGCGACGGCCTAACCGCTGGCAGCCATTGCAGCCGCTGCCAGGAAGTTTTGACCGCTCAGAATTCTGTATCCAACTTGGGGCACTGGTATACAATCTGGACTCCCACTGGCGCAAACACACACACTGCATCCTGCATGCGCAGCGATTGCACTTTCAACAACACAGTTGATTGCGTGCCAATAAACGACCGCATCAATGAAACTGATATTACCTTCTGCCCCATCTGCGGCGAAGCCTCCGACGGCGTTCATCTGCCGCTTGTGGAGGGCGCAAGGGTGCAGGCCAATCGCATGCCCGCGGGCGAGTTGATCGTCCGTCAGCGCGAAGGGCTGACCTCCATCTGCTTTGTGCGCAGCGGCAAGCTCAGCCGCCCCTATGTCCCCGCCACGATTCTCTTGCCCAACGGGGAAAGCGTGCTGTTTGATTTTGTCAAGGCCGCACTGCCCGTGCTGGTAATCAAATGAGCATTTAATTGTATTGGCCTGTACCGCCGCATGCCCTGCCGCAATGATCGCGCCGAGCGCTATCCCTCCTACGGTGCCTTCCTTTCCGCCTGGCGCGAAACCGTGGGAAAAATCACCGTTTATTGAATTTTGTGCTTGCCTAATCGGCCCGGCCATGCTATGATAAGCGTGACATGATAACTTACTCTACCGCTTGAAACAACGATGGAGGTAACAAATGAAGAAGTGGCTTTTCCTGACGCTGCTGCTGGTGATGCTGTTGCTGTGCAGTACTGCTTTGGCGTGTACGGAGTGTAAAAAACCAACAGGTTTCCTTATCGAATATATCGATGATGTACGGCACAAATGCACCTGCCTAAACACAAAGTGCAATCATAGTCTTATAGAAAACCACTATATAGGTGACAAAGGAATTCCTGCAACCTGCATCAGCGGAATAATCTGCGGAGGCTGCAAAAGAGAATACGGAGCAAAAGAACTCAGCAACCATCAGCCCCAGATCGATTTAGCCGTAGCGCCCACCTGCACGCAAGCCGGCTTGACTGAAGGCAGCCATTGTGTGCGAGAGGTCACGATAAAAGAGAAAAAGAGAGAGGAAAAGAGAACGTGCAATAAGACGATCGTCGAGCAGCAGGTTGTAAAGGCGTTGGGCCACACCTTTGAAAACTACACCTCCAACAACGACGCCACCTGCACGCAGGACGGCACGGAAACGGCCAAGTGCATCCGCTATGGTAAGGGCGGCTGCAGTGAAGAACATACCAGAACGGTTGAAGGCAGCAAACTGCCGCACTCCTTCCAGAATTACGTTTCCAACAACAACGCCACCTGCACGCAGGACAGCACTGAAACCGGTAAATGCTCACGCTGTGATGAGACGGACACCAGAGCTATGGCAAACACCGCGCTGGGCCACGCGCCCGTTGTTGATTCTGCTGTCGATCCCACCTGCACCCAGCCCGGCCTGACCGAGGGCAGCCATTGCGAGCGCTGTCCCGAAATCCTGACGGAGCAGCAG
>CAKUFG010000020.1 GCA_934647235.1 uncultured Clostridia bacterium | reverse complement strand
CCGAAGGCGGGCAGTTCAACCAGCGATGGCTGGCTGATGCTGAAAGTACAGCGTGGTTAGTCATCCGCGCCCACCTCGGTTCCGATTGCCTGTGCCTCAAGAAGCAGATCCGCATAGTCGTCCGGGTTTACAGCGGAGAGCTGTGCCGCACCGTAGCGTTTGAGCAGTGCGCGTACCTGCACTCCGTAGCCCGCTGCGCTCTTGGCGGCCAGTTCGGCACGGACTTCCTCTTTGGTGATGGGCTTGGGTGCCGGTTCTTCCTTGGCGGGCTCTTCACTGGAGAACAGCTGCGTCAAGGAATCCGCCACACTGTTCAGCGCCGCCGCCGCGTTCCTAAGCTCGTCGATTGCGATTGACAGTTCGTTCATGCGGGACATGTGTGCTTCCTCCTTTCTTGTGTTGACTCTGATTGGGACTGTACTTGGCCATCTTTTCCACCTCCGTTCCGGCGCTGTAGCGTCCTTACACCTTCCTGTTCGGACAGGCCGGAACGGAATGTGGACATGGGGTCAGGAATTTTCTTCGGTTTTCTTTTCAAGTCGTACAGCGGCACGCTTGACGAGCTTCAGCACACCGGAAGGGTCTTTTCCCAGACGCCGTGCAAGCTCACGGGCGTTGTACCCAGCATTAATGAAGCCGGTCAGGATATCGCGGTCGGAATCGGACAGGGTTGTGAAGGATGAAGTGTGGATAATGAAGTGCTCCTTGGCAATGTACTCGTCCTCGGGCGTTTCTTCCGATATCAGCCACGTACTTTGCATTTCATCACCATCAGCACCTGAATCGTCGAACTGGTCAAGGTGAACAACCGTCATGCGGCGGCCTGCACGGATAGCTTCCTGTTCCCGGTAAAAGCACTTATATTCGGTCTCGAATTCGCCGTAGGCAACCGTGAATTGAGCTGTACGTTCCAGATCAAAGGGAAATAGGTAAACGATGCCGTCGTCGAAGTCGATGAAGACCTGACCTTTGGGGCAGGGCTGCTGCGCCAGCTGGCGCATGAACGCTTTCCGGCTGATCAGCTTGACAGAGGTATCGGTTTCGCAGAGGTAATGTTTCATGGGCTTGAACTCGCGGGACAGCTTGGGGATGAAAGGGATACGCTTGAGATTGGTTGTCATAAAAATTCCCCCGATTGTCGATTTCTCGAAACGGAGGAATTTGATGAAAGCTGCTAAATGGGTGTATGAAACCAACCGCAGTCCAAACGAATCTCTCCGTTTCGGATTGCAGCAACCCGCTCAAAAGGCAGCTGTGGTATTCAGTTTTCTGCCGCTTCCCGTTGAGCCACGAGAGATCAGTTCGTGCGGTCGTCGGCAGTTTGAAAGGCAAACTTCGCTATTGCGACTTCTGCACTGCGTTCGCAAACATTAAATTTGCAATGGATACAGTTTTTTTTACGGGAGTGTGCTATAATATCATTTGAGAGTGAGCACCCCGCTGCTTGCCCTTCATAAGTTCCACGCGTTGTGAACTTACACTTAAATTATAGGAAATCGTCCCGGTAGAACCGGGGAGTGTCCGGTAGGCTTTGGTAGGTTTGGGTATAAAGGAGACAAACATGGAATTTTCGGTTTTTGCGGATAGACTTCGTTCTCAGATTGGGGCTGGGAGTAGCACAGCTGCGTTTACGAGATCAATCTTTGAAGCCATCCTTACCGATGAAGGACAATCTCTTACGGAGGAATACAGTGAAGAGACATATAAGGCGTATTATAATGGGAATACGCGAATCACAAAAATGGCGCAAAAAATAACGGCCTACATCGAGCCGTTCAGTTTCCAAAGCTATATTGATCAGTTTTCGGACGCCGCACACGAAGGGTTGGTAAAGGTTTTTGCAGATGTTCTTCCTGATGCGGATTCATTCAATATCGGGGAGCAACTAGCAGGACTCTTTGAGACCATAATCCGGGAAGCGGCAACAGTGAAAAGAAAAACTGCCTCGAAGGGTGTATCAGATCAAGGCACACAAGCACACGACATATTGACAGAAAAGATACTTGCCTCTGGTGCGGTTCTTGCAGAAAAGTGGGGTTCCGTGATAGAACATATCGCTTCTGCGTCAGATAGTAAGGACGATGATCAATCGGCAGATACATCCGAACCGATTGATGCGAAGGTTATCCCCGATACGGATGCAAAAATACAAATCATCAATAACCCGACCATCGTCAATCAGAACGGCGAAAAGAATATTCACATTGAACATTTGGATGTCCTCAACCTGTAATCGGAGGCATGGATGAAAAACGAACTGCAACCTGTATCTACTGCCAATCTTTCGACAGCTGAAGTTACCGCTGCCAATGTTCCGGCTACTGTTGTCAATCAGAACGGTGAAAAGAATGTTCATATAGATCGCGCTGATACTGTAAATCAAAACATAACCTTCAATTTCCCCTATATAGCCAGAACCTCAGACGGCAGAATGCAGCCGACTGCCAGAAACATCAATCGTAACTATTACAACCTCTTCGTCATGGGGGCTGAACCATTTGATAGCGATCATTTCATTGTCCCACCGGATCGGGCGCTTTCTCCGTATTGGACATCGGATGAGCTTAGAAATGAACTTGGCGAACTGTCTGATGAAGCGATTGAGAAGATAAAAACATTTCCGGCGTTGTTTTTACCGGAAGCGAACGACTATTATGCGAAGGCATCCGATGAACAGCAAGTGATCTTTGGATTTCTGGACAGCGTCCGTGTCCAAGATAACGGAATAAAGATCCGATACCAACCTTTGTGGCCTATCCCCATGCAGCAGATCAGCAACATCGGGTTTGATCTTGGTATGAAGGATATGACGCGAGCAATAACGGAAATGAACCATACTCATTGGGCAATAAAGCGAATTGACCTTATTGAAGAGTTGAAAGATGCTGGAATAAGCCTGTTTGGATTTTAAGGAGAAACTGAGTGAGAGAAAAAATATCATCTGAAATCATATGCTGCTCTGTGGGAGGAATATAGGGATGTTACCACACCGATACCACTGATGAACGTTATCCGTAGGATTCTGGAATACTATTTCCTTCAGCTGTGTGGTTATGATGGAGTAACTCTCCGGCGGCGCATCCTGAAGGATAACAAAGATAAGTTCATTAAGAAAGATGAATCAGGCAAGGAGGATTATACGCAATATCAGATGGCATCCGCAATGCTCTCGTATATAAACGCCAATTCAGTCGGCATAAATGATGGCATCAATTTTGTGGATGATTGTGTGGATATTGAGCAAACGAAAGAAACATTCAGGATGGTGTTCGCCCTGATGAATCAGGAACAGCACTATGAAATGATGATGGGTTCCAATTAGTATAGGTTAAGGAGATGTGGCCATGAAAATCAGCTACAACAAACTTTGGAAGATGCTTATCGACAAAAACATGAATAAACACGATCTGAAGGAACTCGCGGGGGTTAGCTCCGCGTCCATCGCAAAACTCGGCAAGGGCGATAATATTACGACGGACGTCCTTATAAAAATATGCGAGGCTTTGCATTGCCATTTGGAGGATATCATGGAAACAGTAGAGTAAACTGTTCTGTGTTAATACTTCTGAAAAACTTGGGGCGTGTGAATACTTGGCATGATTAGCAGAAGCAACACGCTGGAGGACTTATGATATGAAAATCTTCGACAACGTACATGATATTGTTCGTGATGATCTTGCGGTCACCATCAAAAGGGGAAGCCGTGTATCCATTGCTGCGGCCTGCTTTTCCATGTACGCCTTTGAAGAGTTGAAGAAACAGCTCGAGCAGGTCGATGAATTCCGTTTCATCTTTACTTCGCCCACCTTCATCAAAGAGCGTGCCGAAAAACAGAAGCGTGAATTCTACATTCCCCGCATCAGTCGCGAGAGCAGCCTGTACGGTACTGAGTTTGAAATTAAGCTGCGTAATGAAATGACGCAGCGAGCTATCGCAAAAGAATGCGCTCAGTGGATCAGCAGCAAGGCAACGTTCAAATCCAACACAACCGGCGAGAATATGGGCGGTTTTATGACCGTTACCTCGAAAACCGAGCAAACGGCCTATATGCCGATCAACGGTTTCACCACAGTTGATATTGGCTGTGAGCGCGGCAACAACACCTACAACATGGTCAACTGCATGGAAGCACCATTCGCCACGCAGTACATGCAGTTGTTCGATTCCCTTTGGAATGATAAAACCAAAATGCAGGATGTGACGGATGTTGTGCTGGACAATATCAGCCACGCCTACAATGAAAACTCTCCGGAATTCATCTACTTTATGACGCTGTACCATGTGTTCAGCGAGTTCCTTGAGGATATTTCCGAAGATGTTCTTCCAAACGAGGCGACCGGCTTCAAGCAGAGCAAAATCTGGAGCATGCTATACGACTTCCAGCGCGACGCCGTGCTGGCAATCATCAATAAACTGGAGAAATTCAACGGCTGTATTCTGGCAGACAGCGTTGGCCTTGGTAAGACGTTCACGGCGCTGGCGGTCATAAAGTACTATGAAAACCGCAATAAGACCGTGCTCGTGCTCTGTCCCAAGCGGCTATCCGAGAACTGGAACACGTTCAAAGACAATTATGTCAACAATCCGATTGCGACAGACCGCCTGAACTACGATGTGCTTTTCCATACCGACCTTTCGCGCAAGGGCGGTATGTCGAACGGGCTTGACCTTGACCGGCTGAACTGGGGGAACTATGACCTTGTCGTTATCGATGAGTCCCATAATTTTCGCAATGGCGAAGGCGGCGTCGGTACGCATAAGCGCGACGGCGAAAATCGCTACCAGATTCTGATGCGCAAGATCATACGCTCCGGCGTAAAGACGAAGGTGCTGATGCTTTCGGCAACGCCGGTCAACAATCGCTTCCTCGATCTGCGCAATCAACTTGCGCTGGCCTACGAGGGCAACCCGGAAATGCTCGAAAAGGAGCTGAACACGAAGAAATCCATTGATGAAATCTTCCGTCAGGCACAGCGCGCTTTCAACGAATGGAGCGACTTGGAGCCAGAAAAGCGCACGACGGACGCGCTGCTCAAGATGCTCGATTTTGATTTCTTTGAGCTTCTGGACAGCGTAACGATTGCCCGCTCCCGAAAGCATATCGAAAAATACTACAATACCGCTGCCATCGGCAAATTCCCGGAAAGGCTGAAACCCATCAGCCTCCGCCCGAATCTGACCGACCTGAACAGCGCGATCAACTATAATGAAATATTCGAGCAACTGGGGCTGCTGTCGCTGTGTGTCTATACGCCTTCCAGCTACATTCTCCCCAGTAAGCTGGCGAAGTACATTGATCTGGAAAAAGTCGCCAACATGTCCATGCGCGGGCGTGAATTTGGCATCCGGCGTCTGATGAGCATCAACCTGCTGAAGCGTCTTGAAAGCTCGGTCTATTCTTTCCGTTTGACTCTTGGGCGCATACTGGGCATAATCAATTCGACCATTGCCATCATCGATAACTTTGTGGCCGGAGGCGGCGGAGAAATCGAGATGCGCGACGTGTCGGACAACGACTTTGACGCGGAAGACGAAAACACGGATTTTACCCGGATCGGCAAAAAGATCAAAATCGATATTGCCGACATGGACTACGTTTCATGGCGAAGCGAGCTGGCGAAGGACGCGGAGAATCTGGAGCTGCTGCTTCTGATGATGAACGACATCACCCCGGAGCATGACAGCAAGCTTCAGACGCTCTTTCAGCTGCTGGACGATAAGATCGCCCATCCGATCAATCCGGGCAACAGGAAGGTCATCATTTTCTCGGCGTTTGCGGACACGGCAAACTACCTGTATGATCAGGTCAGCGCCCGTATGAAATCGCGCCATGGACTGGACACGGCGGTGATTACCGGCAGTGCGGACGGCAAAACGACCATTCGCGGCTTGAAAGCGACGCTCAATAATGTGCTGACCTGCTTCTCCCCGGTTTCCAAGAGCAAGGATGTACTCATGCCGGACAATCCCGCCGAAATCGACATTCTGATTGCCACGGACTGTATTTCCGAAGGTCAGAACCTGCAGGACTGCGACTATCTGGTCAACTACGATATTCACTGGAATCCTGTGCGCATCATTCAGCGCTTCGGGCGTATCGACCGCATCGGCAGCCGCAACGACGTCATACAGCTCGTAAACTTCTGGCCGGATATGACGCTGGATGAGTACATCAATCTGAAATCCCGCGTTGAAACGCGCATGAAGATTTCGGTCATGACCTCCACCGGCGACGACGACCTCATTAACGCGGAAGAAAAGGGCGACCTCGAATACCGCAAGGCGCAGCTCAAGCGGCTGCAAGAGGAGGTTGTTGATATCGAGGATATGTCCACGGGCATCTCCATCATGGATTTGGGGCTGAATGAATTCCGTCTCGACCTGCTGGACTACATGAAGACGCATGGCAGCCTTGAAAGCAAGCCGAAAGGATTGCACGCCGTCGTTCCCGCGACGGAGGAATGCCCGGAAGGCGTCATCTTCGTGCTGAAGAACGTCAACAATGGTGTCAACATCAATAACCAGAACCGCATCCATCCCTTCTACATGGTGTATATCGGGACGGATGGCGAAATCATCTGCGACTATCTGAACCCGAAGAAGCTGCTGGACTCCGTCCGTCTGCTCTGCCGCGGGCAGGACAAGCCCGTGCCGGTTCTCTGCAATGCGTTCAATGCCGAGACGGACGATGGGCGGAACATGGCGGAGATGTCAGAGCTTCTGAGCCTTGCGATCGACTCCATCATCGAGACAAAGGACGAAAGCGACGTCGATTCCTTCCTGAAGGGAAATCAGATGAGCTTTCTGTCCGGGGTGATTAACGGACTGGACGACTTCGAGCTTATATGCTTCCTTGTCGTAAAGTGAGGTGCGTTTCATGCTGGGATTGCCATTATCCACAGAGGTCAGGAAGATCATTCCCAAGAAAAAGGTGCTCGAGCATTTTGCTGCGGACATGAGCGCCGATAGGCGCAAGAGCTTTGACGCCGACGTGGCGCGGATTACGGTCTGCAACGAAGTATCCACGGTTTCGCTGAATCTGGCGGATGGCAAGGACATTCACGCCTTTTTTGTGGTGCAGGTCAGCCTGCGCCGGAAGGAATTTGATAAGCAGAACATCGTTTTCATTGCCCGAACCTTCGGACAGAACACTGTGCTTGTCCTCACCTGCGAGCAGGTGGAGCGTCTCGCCCTGTGGCAGACAAAGCTCATCATGGATGAATGGCAGCCTGCCGGAAGTCAGACGCTCCGTCTTCAGGGCTTGAATATGGACGCGGTTTGGGAAAGCGTGGTCACGCAGATCGGGCACATCGAAATCGAGGGCAGCCACACGCTGAACGAACAGATTGCGCTGGACGATAAGCGGGCAAAGCTGCAAAAGGAAATTGACAGATTAGAAAAACAGGCGCGTGCGGAGAAGCAGCCGAAGAAGAAGTTTGAGCTGGTACAGAGAATAAAACAGCTAAGGGAGGAGAATCAATGAATACCATTCTGAGCAGAGATGCAGTCAATGAGCAAACCTCTCGTGCAATGGACGTTGTCAAGAAGACATTAAGCGCGGCGCATGAACTGTCAAAAGTGAAAATTCTGACGGCGGAGATTCGCGATGCGAAAAATTCATCAGATTGGGATAAATGCTATTCGACGGCTCAGAGGTACTTGCAAAGGTATCGCCATCTAATCAATTCCTACTCTTTCTGGACGAGCGTTCAGGTGATAGATATTCCGAAAAGCGAGGCTGAAAGCAAGAATGCTGAGGAATGGAAGTCGGTTCTCGACTTTATTGAGATGATTCTCTATTTGGATACCGCCTTAAAATACGGCGCAAAGACAGTTATTGAACACGAAATCAAGCGGATTTTTCAAGCACAGTAATTTCGTGGTTTTGGAGGAAAGAGACAATGGATAAGCTCACCATGCACACCCCCAATCTGGCGGATGAGAATTATAAAAAGCTGGCGGCGCTGTTCCCGAACGCGGTCACGGAGACCGTGAACGAGAACGGCGAGGTTGTCCGCGCCATTGACAAGGATGTGCTGATGCAGGAGATTTCCACGACGGTTGTGGAAGGCCGCGAGGAGCGCTATCAGTTTACGTGGCCGGACAAGAAGAAGGCGATGCTGGCGGCGAACGCGCCCATTTCGGCAACGCTGCGCCCCATCAAGGCGGACAGCGTGGGCAAGGATGGCACGCCCGGCGGCTGGGACAGCGAGAATCTGTATATCGAGGGCGACAATCTGGACGTGCTCAAGCTGCTGCGGGAAACGTATCTGGGCAAGGTGAAGATGATCTACATCGACCCGCCCTACAACACCGGCAACGATTTCGTCTATGAGGACGATTTTGCCGAGGACACGGACAGCTATATGGGCAGAAGCGGACAGTATGACGAACAGGGCAACCAGCTCGTGCAGAACACCGACAGCAACGGCAGATTCCATACGGATTGGCTGAACATGATTTATCCGCGGCTGAGAGTGGCGAAGGATTTACTGAGCGAGGATGGGGTTATCTTTATCAGTATTGATGACCACGAAGCTGCTAATCTCATAAAGACCTGTGAAAGCGTATTTGGCGAAAGCTGCTTTGTTGCCGATATTGCATGGCAAAGGACTTATGCACCACGAAATGATTCAAAAGGTATTAGTAGCGAAAAGGAGCATTTGATTGTATTCAGTCGTCAGGCTAATTGGATTCCTTATAAATTACCGCGAACGGCTGAAATGAATGAAAAGTATAAGAGCCCTGATGGAGATCCTGTACTGTGGCGTGCAGATAATCCCTGTGCGCCCGGGGCGGCAACGCATCAAGGAATGGTTTATGCTATTCAGCATCCTTTTACAGGAAAGATGCTATACCCCAGTAATGGAGCGCATTGGCGTTATCAGCAGAATGATATGCTGAAAATCATGCAAGGGTGGAGCCGCTATGAACTGCGTGATTTGAATGATGAAACAGAACGCGCATCTATTTGTGGTGTAACACCTAATAATGTGCGTACAGGTGTTAAGGGTATTGTTCTCTGCGATGATGTATCAATTGCACGCAAAAATGCAAGAGAGGTGTATGATAGAGGCAATTGGCCGCTGTACTATTTTACTAGTGGAGGAAATGGTGGTATTGCAAAGAAAACGTACTTGGACGAAAAAAACGGCAAGGTTGTAACAAATCTCTGGCCATGTTCTGAGGTCGGTCATACTGATGAAGCCAAAAAGGAACTACTATCGATTTTTGATGGAAAAGCACCTTTCGATACGCCTAAGCCAACACGACTGATTGAGCGAATTATTCAAATTTCGACCCAAAAGAATGATTTGATCATGGATTTCTTTTCTGGGTCAGCAACTACTGCGCAAGCCGTTATGCAAATCAACGCAAAGAATGCCGATAGCAAACGCAGATATATTCTCGTTCAATTGCCTGAAAAAAGTGCGACTCAACAGTACTCTGACCTCTGCGAAATCGGCAAGGAGCGCATTCGCCGCGCTGCCAAGAAAATCCGTGAGGACGCAGGGCTGGCGCTCTCCAAGGACTTTGACGGCGGCTTCCGCTGCCTGCGGCTGGATTCCTCCAACATGCAGGACGTCTACTACACGCCCGACGCAATGCGGCAGGATTTGCTTTCCTTCACGACGGATAACATCAAGCCTGACCGCACGCCGGAAGACCTGCTGTTCCAGGTCATGCTGGAGCTGGGCGTGCTGCCCTCCAGCACGATTACCGAGACGGAAATCGACGGCAAGCGCGTGTTCGACGTGGCGGACGGCTTCCTGCTGGCCTGCTTCGATAAAGGCGTAACCACCGAAACCGTGACCGCCATTGCCAAGCGGCAGCCCTACTACGCCGTCTTCCGCGACGCCTCCATGGCGGACGACAGCACGGCCACCAACTTTGACCAGATTTTCGAGACCTACTCGCCCTCGACTGTAAGGAAGGTGCTGTGATATGGCGGCGCAGAAGAAAAAGGAGCTTGCCCTGCGCAGCTCTGCTGCGGAATATCTGACCTTCGTCGCCGCCACCGGCGAGAGCGACGTCAGCTTCGAGATGCGCTACGAGGATGAAAACATCTGGTTGACGCAGAAGATGATGGCGGCATTGTATGATGTAGGGCTTCCTACCATCAATGAGCATATCAAAAAGATATACGCAGACGGAGAATTGACTGAGGCGGCAACTATTCGGAAATTCCGAATAGTTCAAACAGAAGGTGTGCGGCAGGTCAACCGTGAGGTGGCTCACTTTAACCTGCAAATGATCATAGCCGTTGGCTTCAAGGTCAATAATCAGCGTGCCGTGCAATTCCGCAAATGGGCAGGTCAGATCGTGAAAGACCACACCATTCAGGGCTGGACGATGGACGTGGAGCGCCTGAAAAAGGGACATATGTTCACGGACGAATACTTCGAGCGTCAGCTTGAGCAGATTCGGGAGATACGGCTGAGCGAACGAAAGTTCTATCAGAAGGTCACAGACCTGTACGCAACGGCGTTTGATTACGATAAGGACGCCAGAACGACCCGCCTGTTCTTTCAGACGGTGCAGAACAAGATGCATTTTGCCGTCCACAGACACACGGCTGCGGAGCTCATCGTGGAGCGTGCGGACGCCAACAAGGAGCATATGGGGCTGACCACATGGGAGAATGCGCCGGATGGCAAGATCCTGAAAACAGACGTGACAGTGGCCAAGAACTATTTAAGCGAACAGGAAATGCACTATCTGGAGCGCATCGTCTCTCTTTATCTGGATTATGCCCAATTGCAGGCGGAGCGCAAGATTCCCATGAGCATGGAGGACTGGGCGAAGCGTCTGGACGGCTTTCTGGAGTTTAACGGAAACGAGCTGCTGACAGGCCCCGGCAAGATCACTGCGGAACAAGCAAAGCTCCATGCGGAGACGGAATATGAAAAGTATCGGATTATTCAGGATCGCCTGTACGAAAGCGATTTTGACCGTTTCCTTATGCTGGAACAGGTGGTGAACCACAAGCCATGAAATTTCGATTTAAGATACAGCAATACCAGACCGATGCCGTTGACAGCGTCGTGAGGGCCTTCAAAGGACAGCCCTATTCCGATGGCGTGTCCTATCGCCGCGATTTGGGCGAGACCAAGCCTGTGCTCGCGCCTGTGGATCAGCAGATGAGCCTGTTTCCTCCTGATCAGATTTCGATGGATGAAGTAGACGATACCGGCTATCTGAACGAAATGCTGCAGCTGACCGATGAGCAGCTGCTGAAAAACATCCGCGACGTGCAGCAGGACAACGAGATTTATCAGTCCGCTTCCCTTGCGAAGGGGCTGGGACGCTGTGCGCTGGACGTGGAAATGGAAACCGGCACGGGCAAAACCTATGTGTATATCAAGACGATGTTCGAGCTGAACAAGCGCTATGGCTGGAGCAAGTTCATCGTGGTCGTGCCGTCTATCGCCATTCGCGAGGGCGTGAAGAAGTCCTTCGAGATCACCGTTGACCATTTCATGGAGCATTACGGCAAGAAGGCGCGGTTCTTCATCTATTCCAGCGCCAACCTGAACCAGCTGGACAGCTTTTCTGCCGACAGCGGCATCAATGTGATGATTATCAACACGCAGGCTTTCGCCGCTTCTTTGAAAGAGGACGGCAAGAGCAAGGAAGCGCGCATCATCTACTCGAAGCGCGACGAGTTTCAGAGCCGCCGCCCGATTGACGTCATTGCCGCAAATCGCCCGATCATCATCATGGATGAACCCCAGAAGATGGGCGGCGACGTGACGCAGAAGGCGCTGAAATCCTTCAATCCGCTTTTCACGCTCAACTACTCCGCAACACACAAGGAGCGGCACAACCTGATCTATGTGCTGGACGCGCTGGACGCTTATAACAAGCGTCTGGTTAAACGCATTGAGGTCAAGGGCTTTGAAGTAAAGAATTTTCGCGGTACGGACGGTTATCTGTACCTTGAGAGCTTCGTCCTCTCTCCGAAAAAGCCGCCGAAGGTGCGCATGGAATTGGAGATCCGATACAACAAGTCCATCAACCGCGAAACTCGCCCGCTGACCGTTGGAGATAACCTCTATTTCATCTCCGGCGAAATGGAACAGTACCGTGGCTTTTCCGTTTCACAGATCGATCCCATTGATGGAACCGTCACCTTCATCAATGGCGATATGATCCACAAGGGCGAAGTCATCGGCGACGTCTCCGAAAGCGACAAGCGCCGTGTGCAGATTCGGGAAACGATCATCTCTCACTTTCAGAAGGAAGCGCAGCTGTTCCACAAGGGCATTAAGACGCTGTCGCTGTTCTTCATCGACGAGGTAGCGCATTACCGGCAATACGATGCGGATGGCAATGAGGCGCTCGGCGAATTCGGGCGTATTTTTGAGGAAGAATACGTTTCGGTCATGAACGGATACCGTACTCTGCTTGATCCGGAGTATGTGGCATATCTCGATGGCATTGATGTTCATGCTACGCATCGCGGCTATTTCAGCATCGACAAGAAGACCGGGCGTGCCATCGACAGCCAACTCAAGCGCGGCAATGAGTTCAGCGATGATATTTCCGCGTATGACCTGATTCTCAAGAACAAAGAGCGCCTGCTCAGCTTTGAGGAGCCGACACGCTTCATCTTCTCGCACTCCGCACTGCGCGAGGGCTGGGACAACCCGAATGTGTTCCAGATTTGCACGCTCAAGCACGGCGGCGACAGCACCACGCAGAAGCGGCAGGAGGTTGGCCGCGGACTGCGCCTGTGCGTCAATCAGGCTGGTGAGCGCATGGACGCGGAAACCGTCGGTGCAGACGTTCATGTTCTGAATACCCTGACGGTCATTGCCAGTGAGGGCTATGCGGATTTCGTCGCTGCTCTGCAGGACGAAACTCGTGCTGTGCTGTATGATCGTCCCCGGAAGGCAAGCATTGAGTACTTTGAGGGCAAAAACGTCATTATGGCAGATGGCTCTACCGCAAAGATCAATGCGTCGGATGCGAGAAAAATCTACCAATACCTCGTCCGCAACAACTATGTGGATGAAGATGACGGCATTACGCAGGATTATCGTGATGATGTGGCTGCTGATCGTCTCAAGCCGCTGCCCGAGGGGCTTCAGCCGATAGGTGAAAGCATCCATAAGCTGGTACAGGCAATTTTCGATGATAAGGTTCTCAAAGAAATGTTTGCTGATGGCAATAAGACGCCTGCGCCGGAGAATCCGCTCAATGACCGCTTCTACAAAAAGGAATTCCAGAATCTCTGGACGGCGATCAATCACAAGTATGCGTATACGGTTGATTTCGACAGCGACGAGCTGATCCGTAAAGCTGTCGCGGCGATCAACAGTGAGCTGTTCGTCAGCCAGCTGCAGTATACTGTTTCTGTTGCCGGTCAAAAGGCAAGCATCTCCGGCGATGAGATGCGAACCGGCAATAGCTTTGAGGCGGCAAAAACACATACTGAAACGCTGAAACATGCGGAAACCAGCCAGGTCAAGTATGATCTCGTCGGCAAAATTGCGGAAGGCACTGTGCTTACGCGCCGTTCTGCTGCTGCCGTTCTAAAGGGCATTAACCCGGCTAAATTCTATATGTTCCGCAATAACCCGGAGGAATTCATTTCCAAGGTTATCCGTCTGATCAAGGAACAGAAGGCAACCATGATTGTGGAACATATTACCTACGACCAGATCGAGGGTAGTTATGACAGCAGTATCTTTACTGCTGAAAAACACGGAAAGACCTTCGACCAAGCATTCCATGCCGACAAAGCCATTCAGGATTATGTCTTCACTGACGGCACAGCAGAGGATAGCGTCGAGCGCCGCTTTGTCAAATCGCTGGATGGTTCTCAGGATGTATTCATCTACGCGAAGCTGCCGAGAGGGTTCTCCATTCCTACGCCGGTCGGGCATTATTCGCCGGACTGGGCAATCGTGTTCCATGAGGGCACTGTACGGCACATCTACTTCGTTGCGGAAACGAAGGGAACAATGGACAGTCTAAACCTGCGCCCGATTGAGAAAGCAAAGATCGACTGCGCGAAGAAGCTCTTTACAACACTGTCAAATGGCATGGTCACATACGACCACGTGGATGACTTCCAGCAGCTGATGAATAAGGTCATGGTTTGATCATGCACTCCCAAACGCTCGAACACCCCGGAAATATCCTGATCTAAGGGATTTCCGTGGGCCTTTGTATCAATCTCGTTATGGTTTTAGACTCGGCTTCACGTAGAGCGTATCTGCTATATTTGACGGATCAAGAGATTCTTCTATGCCGGGGGCTTTCCAGCCTGATGCCAAAAGAAGCTCCATCGTCATTCCCACAAGGGCAACGGCGGCTTCATGTGGTATAGACATCAGCATCTGGTGCAGGGTTTCATCTTCAGTGATGGTCTGCTTGGAATGGTAACGGTCATTGTAGAAGCATTGCTTCGAGCAGTAAACCTGCTTGGGCTGACGGGGCTCAAATGGTTTTCCACACGCTTTGCAGAGGCGCAATATATCCTGTGCATCAACACTGTGGATTTCGTACCATCCATCCCGGCAGCCGCCCGAGCAGAAGTGATCCTTCGTTTTGATTTCAGTGTTGCAAAACATACATGTCCGAATAGGCCGAGAACCCGATAAGCCATGTCTGAAACAGTGGGACTTGATAGTGTTTATTGAAATACCGGTTTCTTGGGCTATGGCTGACAGTCCTTTGCCTTCGCGCCGAAGCCGTTCGACCGTGGCGATCTCTGCTTGGTTCACTTCTCCAACAACCTCCTGCATTCAGGGCGAAAGATGCTTTTATCGCTGAAGCCGTATTTCTTGACCAGCACCTTGTCCATGCGACGGTAATCGGCAGGGCTGATCAATTCCTGCTCAAGCCAGTTCCTCAGATAGTGAACAGAGAGCAGATAGTGGCTCAGCCGTGTATAAGCGTCATGACGCTCTTTTGTCGTTAAGTGTTGGATGCGGAGTTCTTCGCCACCCATGAGCACGGTCGGTTTCTTCTTTCTGGGCACACGATCACCTCCTTCAGGGGACGATCTTAGCTCTGAAAGACGCAAAAGTCAAATCACTTTCTGTAAAAGGTACGGGTGCAAAAGGGTGCACTCTAAAACGGAGAGCGTTTCAGAGTGCACCCGTGGTAGATTGTATCAATATCAATCTGTTGCGCCATGAAAACCGACATTAGTTGGTGCAAGCAAGCTTATCTGAAAGGATGGGCTTGTTTGTTTTCATGCAAAAATGTGCCTCCATACCCCTTTTTACCCTTTAGACTTGCAGGAATACACGATATGGCTCACAAATAAATTTTTGCTTTGCACACATGATAGATGCACTATTGCAAAGACGGCTAATTTCAGCTTTTTACGCTTAATTTCTGTGGAATGGTGCAACCCTCTGCCTTAGACATAAAAACCCCGCCGAAGCGGGGAAATTACGCCTTATTCTGCAATAAAACCTTTCGCATTCAGTGCGGCAATGAGGGCTTCGTTCACTGGGCCGGATACCGTGCCAGTCTTGCTGACCGTGTAATCGGCGATGACATAGGCGAAGCTGGGCGCGTTCTGGTATACAGCAGGCGCGTCTACGAAGGCCTTGATGGCCTCTACCAGCGCCTTGCGGCGCTCGCCGGTTACGTTGAAGGCAGCCTCCATTTTCTCTGGCTCTTGGGTCGTGATGGTCAATTCCTGCCCATTCAACTCAGTGGTGATCTCCGAACCCTGCGCGGCTGCTTCGGCGATTTCCGCCACAGGCTGGCCCTCGGCCTCTGCTTGCTCCAATGCCGCCTGAAGCCCGGCGGTGATTCTTTCATGCATGGGCGCTTCTTCGAATCTTACTTTCCGCGTTTTGCGCGCCCGCGCTTCCGGCCAGACCTTCGGCAAAACGCCTTCCTCGAACATGATCTTGAATGTGATGGCTCCGGTTACCGGTACGCTGAATTCGAATTCCTAATAGGGCAGCTTCTTGATCTCGTCGGGGATTTCGATGTTCTTGAAGCGCTTGACCTCCTTGCCGTTTTCGATGAAGCAAACCGGCACCGCGTCTCGAAGTTTCGCTGTGAGCTTTCCGCATTCCATGATGAATACCTCCCATTTTGTTGTGTGCCTCGCGGTTGAGTCACAGCTTACGCACGGGTGGTCAAAAAGCAAGCTCACATGAGAATTTTCTTTATGAATATTACTTGCAAAGACGTTGCTTGATAGATTTCTCGTATACTACGTTAACCTCCGTTTCGAACAAATTAGCTATTCTCTTCAAAGTTCTCAACTTGTTCCATGACCTTGCGGAAAACTTCGGGACTGTACTGGGGAGGATAGCCATTTTTGATCAAGCATACTTTAATGTCAAATTTTAGCTGATCGCGAATAATCTGATTATTCAGCCAATCGGCAAAAGACGACTTCGTGTCTATAGGCCAGCCTTATTGGTACGGCACCTGCGGCTACAAGGCAACGACCAGTCTTTTGAACCGGAAGGCCAAGCAGTATCCGTCTCATTACACATCGTCCCGCATGAGCCGGTACAAGCAGGACATCCGGGATAAGAAAGTGGTTTGCGACTGCATCGGCGGCGCGAAGGGCTATGCGTGGACGAATGGCGGGCAGGCCATGCTGGATGCAATTGGTACGGATAGTACCGTTTCCAACAAGTATGGTGCAAACGGCTGCCCGGACAAGGGGGCGAACTCCATGTTTTCTTGGGCGAAATCCAAGGGCATGGATTGGGGTACGATTGACACGCTGCCGGAGATCGTAGGTCTGGCGCTGCACACAGACGGGCATGTGGGCTATTACGTCGGTAACGGCTATGCCGTGGAATGGCGAGGTTTCAACTATGGCTGTGTGCGCACGAAGGTGAAAGAGCGCAAGTGGAAGTACTGGTACAAACTGCCCTTTATCCAATACGGAGAAGCTGCCGTCGATGTGCCTACACCGGAGATTGCGCTGGGAAGCCGTCTGCTGAAACGCGGCATGATGGGCTCCGACGTGAAAGCCCTGCAAGAGCTGCTAATGCAGCTGGGCTACGCGCTGCCAAAGTATGGCGCGGATGCTGAATTTGGTACAGAAACGGAAAAGGCGCTGCTGGCGTTCCAGAAGAAAGCCAGTCTGGAAGCGGACGGCAAGTACGGCGATAAAACCCACGCAGCGCTGATGGATGCTGCTGCGGATGATGACGGTCAGCCTGACACGCCGGAGCAGCCCACGCCTGATGAACCTGCTCCAGTTGGTACGACAGTGGTGATCGTCTCCGAAGGCGGCAAGGTGAACGTCCGCTGCGGCAACGGAACGGAATACGAGCGCCTTTCCACCGTTGCGCCGGGCAGCACCTTCCCACTGGTGGCGACCGCGCAGAACGGCTGGCACGCGATTGTCACTGGTTCCCGCGTGGGCTGGGTATCCGGAAAACTCGCAAAAATCATTTAATGATCGGATTGGGCTGTTTTAGACAACGGCTCAATCCGATTCTCTTTTTTGAGGTAAGGAAATGACACAGCAAGGTTTTGAAAAGGAAATCCGGTATTAGGCAATGCTCTCTATTTGCCGCGCCATGCTGGGAAACGGCGTGATCTCCATGGATGAATTTCGCAGCGCAGAACAGCTTTTGCGGGAGAAGTATCAGCCGATTTTTTCTGCTCGTTGTTGATACAATTTAACTTGCTTTGTCCGGGCTTCAGAGGTAACATGCCAGCTGCCAAGGAGGTGAGCCGAGTGGCAAAAATCATTTATCAAACCATGCCGGGCGGCAGAAAGAAAGCCGGGAAAAAGCGCGTTGCCGCCTATGCGCGGATTTCCTGCGTAAAAGACGCGATGCTGCACTCTCTTTCCACATAGGTCAGCTACTTCAGCAATCTGATTCAGCACAATCCTGATTGGATTTTTGCTGGCATTTATGCGGATGAAGTGACCGGCACAACGAAGGAGCGAAAGGACTTCCAGCGGCTGCTGACGGACTGCAGAAACGGCCAGATCGACATGATCATCGTCAAAAGTCTCAGTCGTTTTGCCCGAAATAGGATTTGTTGCTAAAAGGGAGGAGAATGGTACATCTAAAGTATTTGGGTTGGGTGAATTTGGAGCACGGTTTGATAAAAGGATTCGTCGTGCGTACCTTGATGGTCAATATGGCGCTATTCCCAAATTAGTCAATGGGAAACCAAAAAATATTGCCATGGCTCAAGCTACTTCACAGTCCACCCCATCATCCATATAAAATTCGGGTGTGTATTTCCCCATATTGTATCAACCTCAGTGGGATTAGCCACAGCTCTGAAGCATATGCTTCAGAGCTGTTTTGCAGCTTCCGTCAGCCATTTTCAAGCTTTCTAAAAAAGTGATTTGTAAGTGAATGAGACAAAGCAATAGAAAACCCAAACACCGGATATCAGCTGTTCAATGATAGAAGGCAGGCTTTATCAAGATCGGCCTTCCGTTTGCAGTCAAGCCTATCTTTGCCATATCTTTCTGCACAGCCGTTTTCCTGACAAGCAGCAGCGGGAAGAGATATGCTGTCAACATGGTATAGACAGCAACTATAATTATAGGCTTATCTATTCGAAAAGCAAATATGATAAAGCCATGGAAGCGAGAGGTCCTGCGCATATCGCTGCCGCACGCGACTATTTCAGCTTCATTGCCGCTGGACGACGGCGCTTCTAAGCCTGATGAAACCTATACCACCTTTGAGCGGTATTCCTGCTTGGCCTATGCCGTCCTCTGGGTGCGTTGAGAACAGCTATACTCCCGACTGTACAGACTATCCATAATCAAGAAGCAAAATGTTCTGAACGTGAATCCCGAAAGATTGACATTTCTTGCAATATCCTATATAATTAATGGTACAGAAGTGTTAGATTTTCACCTAAGGTGGAGACAGCGTAAGCAGTGGCTGGTACACCTAAAAGTACTTTTAGGTGTCCTATTTTCTAAGTAACACTTCTGCTTTTTTATGAGGTGATAATATGGCTCGCATGATTCCCGCTTCTATTGATGAGGATACAAAGTCCTCTGCGGAACGTAAGCTGTTTACTATGCTTCGTAACATGCCTGACACAGATGATTGGTATGTGCTCCATTCGGTTGGAATTGCCAGACATCCTACTCAGTCCCAAGGTGAAGCCGACTTTGTCGTAATTTTCCCAGATGGAGGGACCTTTGCCTTAGAGGTTAAGGGCGGCAGGATCTCCTATGAGAATGGCGTGTGGTACTCTACAGACCGGTTTGGCATTCAGAATATAATCAAGAATCCGGTAACAGAAGCTAACAATGCCATGCACGCATTAATGAGTTTTATTGAAAAAAATAACGCAGAGAACCTTCAATGGAGTCTGTTTGGTTTTGGAGTAGTGTTTCCTGACTCAACCGTTCATGGGCGCTTTTCCATACCGGATTTAGATGATTATCAAATCGCAGATATTGATAACTACTATGATATTAAAGCATATTTACTGAAGCTTGCCGGATTCTGGAAGAGTCGCAAAAATGCTCGGATTTTTGTGCCTAACAAACAGCAGACGAATGCAATCGCAGCCATTCTGCGGCCCAACTATGACTTTAAACCAGCAATCTCAAGTCAGATCCGAAGTGTCGAAAAGCAGATTATTACTCTGACTGAAAACCAGCAAATGGTTTTTGAAGGGCTTTTTGAGAATGAAAGATGTTTAATTAAGGGAAGTGCTGGAACGGGCAAAACAGTATTGGCATTGGAATCTGCACGCACCTTCGCTGGCCAAGGGAAAAAAGTTGGTCTATTCTGCTATAATAGAAACCTGGCAGGATGGCTGCAGGAGAGCATCGGCAATGATACTTCAATTGTTTGCGATAGTTTGCTTGATTACATGGAAAAGGCTATCCTGGCAGGTCTTTCTCCTACAATGGAGCAGATGCGAAAAAACGATACGGCAAAGTATTATTCGGACGTGTTGCCGACTCAATATGCGGAGCATTTAATAGAGCAAGCTCATGAACCTTTTGACGTGCTGATCATTGATGAGGCTCAGGATGTTTTTGAAACGCACTATCTCGAAGCTATAGACCTTATGCTCCCGGGTGGACTGCAAAATGGCAATTGGTATTTTTTCATGGATGCAGATAAGCAAAACCTCTATTTTGCTCATACGGATTATGAAAAGATTGCAAAGTCTCTTGACGAATACCATAGCCATTTTGCCAGTTATTCTCTGATAAACAATTGTCGTAATTCTCAGGCTATTATCGAAAAAATAGATTCTATCTTTGGAACGCATACAAAGTTTCGAAAAATGGAGATGCGCGGTGCAGAGGTAGAGATTCGCGGATACAAAAAAAGCCAGGCTCAGCTAGAAATTGTCGAATCCATTCTCCGTCAGCTAAAAAAAGAACAAATATGTTTTGATGATATTGTAATCCTATCCGCCTCTCGCTTTGATAGATCAGTGGCTTCCGATCTTGATCCTGCTTTTCCTGTTTCCACGGAACGAACAGACAGAAAAGGAAAAATATTGTTTAGTACAGTCCACGCTTTCAAAGGACTAGAAAGTCCCATTGTTGTATTAGTTGATTTTGACAGTCTCGACCATGATCAGAGAATGAATCTGCTTTATGTTGGTATGACACGGGCCCGCAGCGCATTATACATGGTCGTTTCAGACAAAGCTCGTCAGACATTAGATGTAAAAATTCGGGAGGCTGCAAAAAATGGATAACCAATTGATTAAAACCTTGCTGGGAAACGTCCATTGTGATAAATACGGCCTATATTCCTCCTGCGGAGAAGTGTCAGGCATGGCTTCATTCCCTAGTTTTTTTACTCAGTATTCTTCTTTGTTTAAACGCACCATTCAAAATTATCTGCTCAACCCGGATAAGTATGTCTTTCTATATAAAACAATCGTAAACGGAAAGATCAGACAAATCATAACGTATCAGGCAACACCTGAAGGACAAATGCTTCGTCATTTTCATAGATTGTTTGCGCTTGCTCTTGGCGGAGTTTACGAGCCTGATGCCAAATCATTTGCGTATCAGAAAGGAAAAAGCACTGATTCCTGCCTCAAATTACATCTGCGTTCAGATACCTATTTAAAAACTGACATCCATTCATATTTTGATTCAGTTTCTTTTGATCTGTTGTTTGATCGCTTGATGGCTGTCCACTCATGGCCAAAGTCAAGAACGGCTCTCTTAAAAAAATTTCTCTCTACATGCTTTTATAAAGGTCATCTTCCGATTGGTTTTGTGACATCACCGATTTTGTCAGATATCTTTCTTAAGGATCTTGACGAACGCATGAGCATGCTGAAGGGCATCTGTTATACGCGCTATGCAGATGACTTCATTATTTCCACCACAGGCGTTGATGCAAAAGAAAAGCTGGAGCAGGCGCTTGAAATACTTCGTGCAGAGATCACAAATCATAAACTTGAGTTGAATAAGAAGAAAACTTATATTCGCCAATTGAAAACAGAAGGCGACGCAATACATCTTCTTGGCTTAAACATGGTAAAAACCTCAACAAGAAAAAACAGAATCACAGTGAGTCATAGATATATAATCGAAACAAGCAAGGAAATTGGATATCTTCTGCAAAATAAAACAAATATTGAACTTTGGGAAATGCGCCGTCAATTTGCATCTGTAATGGGTAAAGTCTCTTTCATTACTCATGCAAGCAAAGACAGCGCTGCCAAGTTAAAAAAGCTCCTGCAGATCAAAACTGGCTATAAGGGCAGCCTAACGTATAAAGCATTGAGTCGTCTTTTGTTAGATGATGTATCAGTTTTGCAGGAATATGAGCAGGAAAAGCAGCTTGAAACATATGTCCGCATAAAACACTTCAAAGTTCTTCCAGTAACAGCCAGATGCTGGGAGCGAGTTACTATTCCTGCAGACAGCATAAAGGATCGTAGTGCTCTACGACATCATCTGTTCTCTATTTGCAGAGAATTTGAAAATGAATCCGGCCGTTTGTCAATCAATCGAATGAAACTCACTGTTGGCCAAGAAAGCTTAAGCTTTGAATATCCCTGGAATACTGAGCTGTTCCGATCACTGATAAGAAAAATCCGCACTGAAGCAACAGATGTATCTTATTCTTCCGATTATCAGTTCGATAATGGTCAACCAGACAAATTAACTAAGTGCGGTGAATACCATTATACAACGAAAAACTGGTTCCGGCCTTTAATTGCGCAAAGATCTATTGGAAGCTTCATTCTGTACAGTGCGCAAGAAAACCGATGGATATTTCGCCAGGATTTGAGTACACTATCACCGCAGAGAAAACAAGTGCTGGAAACAGCATATCTACCGGAAATATCGGAGCAAACCGAGTGGGAAGGCAGTATAAGCATCGATCTGCGGTGGCCCTTCCAACTTGATGAAGACATTTCTAAAAAGATTGATGCATTATATAGCCAGATCAAAGATCATTTAAGTCCATGGTGGAAGGATAATACCGCTCATCATGAATCAAGATGCCTTCAGGCCGAACAGATTAGCATAAAAGCGGACGCACAAAAGCTGATGGCAATTCTGGATTCATTGCAAGAACTTTTCTCTTTGGTAAAGCAGTCAAACGGTTTCAGCATTGTTAATGCTTGGTTTGTTCCTGTTGGGTTCCTGGAAAGCACAAAAGAAACACGGCTCAGATATATATGTGTATCAACGCTCAACGGCAAGTTTACACTGCAAAAATTTAAGGGGTAATTTCATCTGAACGCAGCAGAGCCAGGCCTGACGAAAAACATCCGCGCCTATTTTCGGCGGGATCATGCGCAGGATGCTGTTCTCCACCAGTATATTACTTTTTTGAAAATGCAGCTGCCTGTAAAGCAAGCGCCGGATAGCACTCAGGCTTTGTCCGTTTTAAGCGCCTCGCCGAAAGCAGATGCTGCCGCTTCCCCGTAATAATCCTATCCCCTATAGATTTTCATACACATCTGAAGAAAGTCAGAAGCAAGTGGTTATTCTTCTGCTGAAAAAAGCAAAATCTCATAAACACAAAAGCTGCCGCCCATTGGGCGGCAGAAAGTGAGTATGTCATTTGCTTTTTTGCGTTCATCCGATGCGGCCGCAGCCTTGCCGATGTCCACCATCAGCAATCGTGATGATCGTGAATCGGGGCCACCCAGGCTCCGGAATTATAGAAATTCAGGATTTCCTGCTGAAGCGCCGGATCCTCGGCGGTAAAAAACTGCTTGAACGAGTAAGGGAACGCGAAGGCGCATTCCTCGCCCGTTTCATCCAGCTTCACCTTCATGGCAATGTTGGTGCAGGCGCTCACCACGCCCGCGCCCAGGGACACATGCGTCACCCGCTGGCCGATCATCCGCTGCGCCAGCGTTTTTTCCATTTCAGTCATACGGTCACTTGCTTTCCGTCAGCTGCCGGGCAAATGCGCCGGGAAAGCGCTTGTGCAGCCAATCGCCGCAGCCTGCGCCCAGAGCAACCAGGATTACGTTGAGCGCAGCGGTCAGCAGCAGCGGCTGCGCCGTGCCTGCGGCAGCCAACGCAACGCCCGCGTTATACGCGCCGTTTCCGCAGCCCACAGCCGTAACGGCCGGGCCAGCAGCGGAGAGAGCGTTGAGCCAATCAAAGAATCCCAGCTTGGTACACAGGCCGCCGCCCAGCACCATCAGCAGAATCGCCACCAGCGGGAAGGGAACCTTCAGGCTGCTCAGGCACTGCGTCAGCGCGCAGATGCAGCCCGCGATCAGGAATGCGTAAACAAAAGCCATTTCAACCTAACCTTTCCGCGCGCGCGTCAGCGCAGCAGCAGTCCCAGGGCAAAGGCCAGCACATAGCCCGTACCCAGCACCTTGATTACGCCCCAGAAGCCAGTCAGGAAGGCCTGACCTTTGGATTTTCCGGCAGCGCGCGCGGCGGCCGCGCCCGTGGCCGCGCCAAACATCAGGCCGCATACGGGAATCGCCGCGCCCTCCTCGCCAAACTTCGCAATTCTGAAGTACAGTCCGGACGCAATCAGCCCCACCGCGACGACGCCAAACAGCAGAATGCCCGCCATCATGGCCATCGTAGGATCCTTGATAAACAGGCCGGCAAGCTGAATCAGCGCTTCGCCTACGAGGCCGATGCAGCCGCCCACCAGGAAAGCTTTTCCGATCTTTTTAAGCATATCGTTCCCTTTCTGCCCGGCAGAGGGTCCATGCAGCCCCCTGCCGGGCGATCGTTATTCCTGCTTATTGGGCCAGGCTGGCGACAAAGCGCTCCACCATAGCCTGAATGCCGTTTACCTTGTAGGCGTTCTTCTCCATGGGCGTGGCTTTGCTGATTGCCAGCTCGCCTGCCTGGGCCGCCAGCTCAGCCGTGGGCTTTTTGCCCTTGAGCAGCGCCGCCACGTCATCCAGCACATAGGGCACGGGGGCCACGCCACCCAGCACCAGGGAGATATCGGCGATCACGCCGTCCTCCAGCTTCACATCGTAGGCCAGGGCGATGAGGGCAAAGTCGATGGCGTTGCGCAGGCGATCCTTGATATAGCCGTTGGTATGCCCCGCCTTGACGGGAATTTTTACAGCCTTGATGATTTCGCCCAGCTCCAGCATATCGTAGGCCTTGAGCCTGGTGGTAAAGAAGCTGCGCGCGGCGATTTCCTTCTGCGTCGTCACCAGGGTAGCATCCAGCGCCACCAGCACGTTGGCCAGGTCGGAGGCGTTAACGGAGTAGCAGCCGCAGTTCATGCAGCGGTTGGCCTCGGCCTTGGCTTCGTCCATGGTCAGGCTCTGCGCGTCCTCGTCCAGCAGCGTGCGCTCGGCAGCCGCCTTTTCACGCAGCCTGGCCTGCGCCGTCTCCTTGATGCCGTTCAGATCATAGATCAGGAAGTCCGCGGGCTTCTGCCAGGGCGTCCAGGCACTGCCCAGCTCCTTGGCCATATCCTTGCCTGCCGCAGCGCCGGCCGCGATGGCACGGATCGCCAGGTTGGGGCCCGTCACCGCGTCGCCGCCCGCGTAGACCTTTACATTCTGCGTGCGGAAGGTATCGGGATTTACATCGAACAGGCCGCGCGCCGTCTTCAGCTGCGCGCCCAGCTTTTCGCCCAGGAAAGCGGTATCCACGCGCTGGCCGGTAGCCAGGATGATGGTTTTTGCGTCAAACAGCCGCTCCTGGGCCTGATCGTATACGGGCGCAAAGCGATGGTTTTCATCGTAGACGCTCAGGCACCTGACGGCATGCAGGCCCGTCACCTGACCCTGCGCGTCGGCCGCCACGCCCTTGAGTCCCCAGCCGTTGCAGATGACCACGCCTTCTTCAATCGCGCGGGCTACCTCTTCCTCGCTGGCGGGCATTTCCTTGCGCTGCTCCAGGCAGATCAGGGTCACGTTTCTGGCACCCATGCGCTTGGCGGTCAGCGCCACGTCCATGGCCACGTTGCCGCCGCCGCACACCAGCACGTCGTCGGAAATGTTCTTTTTCAGGAAGCTGTTGACCTCCACCAGGAAGTTCAGGCCAAATTCCGTCAGGTTTTCGCCCGCAATGCCCAGGATGGGCTGCTTCCATGCGCCGGTACCGAAGAACACCTTATCGTAGCCGGCCACCAGCTCCTCGGCGGATACATCCTGCCCCACCCTGGTGTTCATGCGGAACTCAATGCCCATGCCCGCCAGCGCATTGGTAAACTGCTCCACAATGTGCTTGGGCAGACGATAGTACGGGATACCGTAGTACAGCACGCCGCCCGCCTTTTCATGCGCATCGATCACCGTTACGGCGTGCCCCGCCTTGCGCAGGAAGTACGCCGCGCTCAGGCCCGCAGGGCCCGCGCCCACCACAGCGACGCGCTTGCCGGTTTCCTTTTCGGGAGCCTGATAGAAGGTATCCGCATGCGCCAGGATATAATCGCCCAGCGTACGCTCCACGCAATGGATGGCCACGGACTCGCCATAGCAGTTCTGGTTGCACTTATCCTGGCAGGGATGAGGGCAGATGCGCGAGGTCAGCATGGGCATGGGGTTGGCGTTCATGATCAGGCGCGCCGCTTCGTCCCAGTGCTCCGCGCGGATCGAGGCCATGTAAGAACCGATATCGGTATGCACCGGGCACGCGCTCTGGCACGCGCCGCCATGCGTTTTCATGCCGCCGAATACGGAGTGATAGCGGTTTTCACCCTGAATGGCGTAGCACACATCGCCGCCCTTGCGGGAGCAGTCCAGCCGCCCGCCCATCTCCTGCGGATAGCGATAGAACCAGCAGCGCACATCCTGGCACAGGTTGCCGCCCACGGTGCCCAGATTGCGGATCAGGGGCGTGGCGACGCTTCTGGCGGCCTGCGCCAGCGCGGGAGCCTTTTCCAGCAGCAGCACGGATTCCACCGTATCGGTCAGGGTGGTCAGCGCGCCCACAGTGATGCAGCCGTTATCCTCGGCAATGCCCGCGCCGCCGGGAATGCGCTTGATATCCACCATCGTATCCGGATGGCTTTCAAGGATCGCCTGCTCCTGGGCGTTGAGGATATCCGTGCCGCCAGCCAGGATTTCGGCGTTTTCGCTTTGCAGAATTCTGGAGGCTTCCTCGAAGGAAGCAGCCGTTTTATGCTCAAAAGGCCTCATCTTACTTGCCCTCCTTCAGTTTGCCCATGGCGCGCAGGATGCCCTGGCGGCTGGCCGGGTACTCGCAGTAGTTGGTGCCGATGGCGTTGGAAATGGCCATCATCATGGCGGCGGGGCCGGCGGAGCCGGAGATTTCGCCCAGACCCACAGCCTTCCAGCGGGAGATATTGGGCTGAGACTCCTGAATCACCACGTCGATGGGCGGGAATTCGTTAAAGGGACGCCACTTGTAATCGATCATGCTGCCGGTCATCGCGCGGCCGGTGGGACGGTCGATAACGTTTTCTTCCATCAGGCCCGTATCGGCGCAGGCCGCGCCGAAGCCGCCGTGGAACTGCATTTCCAGCGTGGCCGGGTCGATCACCTGGCCCACATCGGAGCCGACGGCCACGTTTTCAAGCCGCGCGTCGCCCGTATCCAGATCCACCGAAACCTCGGCGAAATAGATGCAGAAGTTGGATTTGGAATAATCGTGATAATAATGACCCACGCCATGCGCCTGCCAGGCAAAGGGCACGGCCATCACCCAGGGCAGCTTTTCCTCGGGACAGTTCTTGGGCCAGATCATGCCGTTTTCCGTCTCCATTTCATCGGGGGAGACATGCCAGTGCTCGGCAGCCTTGGCAAACAGCTGATTGCGCGCATCCTCGGCGGCGCGGGTAACTGCCGTCATGGTGGTGATGCTGCCGCGGGAGCCTGCGGGGCCCTGGCCGTAGCCCTGGTTCTCGGTGTTCTGCTCGACGACGATTACATCCTCAATATCCATGTTCAGGATTTCGGCCACGGGCTTGCGCAGGTTGGAGCGCTGGCCGCAGCCCTGCTCGGCGGCAGCCTGATGCAGATAGGCGCGCGCCTGCACGGGATCGATGCGGACATAGGCCACGCAGTCGTCCTCGCCCACGTCGGCGTTGCCGTGGGTGGATACGCCCACGCCGTAGGCACGGCGTCCCACCTCCTTATAGGGCTTTTCCCAGCCAACCCACTTATCCTTCCAGCCGAATTTTTCGGCGGTTTCATAGATCGCGGGGGCGTAATTCTGCTCGCGGCAGTTATACCATACCTGGTTGCGCCAGTACCAGCCGTCGCCCGTAGCGGCAAAGTTGTCCGCCAGGAACTTCACAGGATCCAGTCCGGCCTTTTTGACCAGACGATCGACGATGGGCATCATGGCGCACTTGATTTCCTGCCCGCCAAAGCCGCGGACGGGGCCGGTCTGCACATGGTTGGTAAAGACCATCTTGCCGTCCAGATCCCAGTTCTTGCACTTGCCCAGGGCAATCTGCGCTTCGCCCAGGCCCACGCCCATCTGCCACTGGCCGCAGGTGTTGTACGCGCCGCAGTCCAAATAGCACTCGCCCTTTACGGCGTGGATCAGGCCATCCTTGATGCCCACCTTAAAGCGCATGAACATGCCGATGCGCTCGTCAAAGCCGATCAGCTGCTCCGTCTTGGTCAGGGCATATTTGCAGGGACGGCCGGGATTGGCCACGGCTGCTACGCCCGCGTATACCGTAGGCGCGTTCATGGGGGCCTTGTTGCCAAAGCCGCCGCCGACGTTGACCACGGTGGTATCGTTCTTCATGCCGGCCATGCAGTTCATGGCGGCCAGGCGATAGCCATGCGGAGTCTGTGTGGAGGCCCAGGCATGGAAATCGTTATGGGCGGCGTTATACTTCCACACCACCACCGGCGGCTCCATGGCGGCCGGGCAGCCCAGAGAATCATAGTGCGCTTCGCTCTCATCCACAAAGTCGCATTCTTCAAAGGCCTTGTCCGCGTCGCCGCGCACCAGGTGCATCATCATATCCTCGCCCACATAGGGAATAACGGGGAACACGATGTTGCCGGTGGGGAAGGTATCGGGATGCACCAGCGGCGCGCCGGGCTGAATGGCCTCCTTGACGGTCAGGACGGGCTTGAGCACCTCGTACTCCACCTTGATCAGATCGCGGGCTTCCTCGGCGGCCTGCTCGGTTTCAGCGGCGATGACCGCCACCACGTCGCCCGCATAGCAGCCGTAATCATGCAGCACGGGCACGATGGCCGGGGCGTTGATGCCCCAGTTTCTGCACTGCTCGGGCAGGTTGCCATAGTAATTGACGCTGGTAACGCCGGGCACCCTGAGCGCCGCGCCGATATCCATGCGCTTGATCTTGGCGCTGGCATAGGGGCAGCGCAGCACCTTTACGTGCAGAAGATCCTGAAACTGCACGTCGTCAGTATAAATGGTTTTGCCGGTAACGATTTCCTCGGCTTCCAGACGCTTTACGTTTTTGCCGAAATAGCGGTATTCTGGCTTGTTGCTCATGCTTTCGCCTCCCCGTTGAGCAGCTGACGATAGTGCTCAGCCGCGTTGAACACATGATACTGAGAAATGCAGCGGCACAGGTTGCCCGACAGCGCCTCGCGCACCTCTTCAGCGGTGGGATTGGGGCTTTTGATGTACAGCGCCTTCAGGGTCATGATGATGCCCGGCGTGCAGTAGCCGCACTGGAAGGCATAATCATCCACAAACAACTGCTGCAAGGGATCGAGCTTGCCCGTTTTGGGATCGGCCAGCCCCTCGATGGTTACAATTTCGCTGCCGTCGCAATCCACCGTCAGCAGCTGGCAGCTGGGCACGGCCACGTTGTCCTTCAGCACCGTGCAGCAGCCGCAGGCGCCCTGGCTGCACGCGCGCTTGGTACCGGTCAGGCCCAGGCGGACGCGCAGGGTATCCGCCTGCTTTTCTTCATCCGGAATGGTGAACCGGGATTCGTCATGGCCGACGGTAAAAACCTCCGTCCGGCCGTTGACCTTAAAGGAAATGGTTCTGCTCATGAATGCTTCTCCTCCTTTGACTGAAAGAAAGACGATCCTGCCCTTTGTGCAATGCACAAACGCCTTGCGGCAGACGGCGCCTTGCGCGCTTGACTGCCTGTACAAGAATTGCTATAATCATAACAATCAAAACATTTTCCTGTCTATGGACACAGGAAAAAGCTTTGGAGAAGGACTTGTGCGAAAAACAAGCCTGAATCGCTGTGGTTAGATGTTTTTAACCATGTTATGCCATTGGAGGCCAGCCGATGGATCAACTTCTTCAGGATCGGATCAAGATTGATTTTATGGATTTGATCGCCGCCGAAGGCAGCCTTGGCAGCATGTGCAATAAGGCGGCGGAGTATCTGGGGCAGCCCGTGGCGCTTACCATCACCACGCGCACGATCATCGCGCGCTCTAAAAACTACACGCAGGAGCTGGTGGAGGAATACACTGACCATTTTCGCTTTTCTACCCCGGAGGAAATCCGCGAGCGCGTGCGGCTGATTGACAGCAAGCTTTCCGAGGGGCACGCCTTCATCGGCGCCTTCCCCATGATGCGTCATCCGCACATCAACTGCGGCTGCTTCTGGGGCGCGCGGATGCTGGGCGTGCTGGACGTGCCGGTGACCTCTCCCTGCGAAAATCAGGCCGAAAGTATCGAATTGGTGGAGTTTTTGGCCCCCTATTTCCTGTTGGCGCTGCGATTGAGTAAGTACGTCACCGAACAGACGGCCTTTTCCATGCAGGTATACCTGTCCGGCCTTCTCAACGGCGCGCCGGAGGATTGGTGCCATACCAACCGCCTGTATGATTCGGAGCTGAACCGTATCCGTCAATGGCGGCTGGTATATCTGCCCCCGCTGCACGGCGAGGCGGTGGCAGCCGTATGGCAGAAGACCGCGCAGTTCTGCGCGCACTATGCCGATACCTGGCCGGTAGAGCACCAGGGCGGCATTGTCATTTTGAAAAAGGCTTACGAGCCCTACGACCTGGAGGCCCTGCAGCAGCTTGTGCCTGAAGTGCCGCGTGTGGTAGTCAGCGAGCCGTTTTCCGACCTGAAATTGCTGATCAACCACCTGCATGCCTGCCAGCGCACAGTGGATCTGGCTGATTTTGACGATAATGAAAGCCGCGTGGTGTTTGTTGAAAACTACAAAATGCCCATCGCCTATTTGGTTCTGAAACGAACGCCCAATGGCATGTGCCTGTATCACTCGGCAATCGACATGATCCGCAAGCACGATCAGGAGCATGAGACCAACTACTTTGACACCCTGCACGCCTACCTGCTGAGCGAAATGAATTACCAGAAAGCCGCGGAAAAGCTCTTCATCCACAAAAACACGGTGATGTACCGCGTTCAGCGCATTGAAGAGCTTTTCCAGCTGAATCTCAAGGATTGCCGCGTTATCACGGCCCTGTATTTATCTTTGTTTGAGGATTACAAGCGAAAGGATCGTTGATCCCATTTACAGCTGCTGCTCCGCCCAGGCCTGAAGCGCCCGGGCGCTTTTAATTTTGATCGTTCCCACAGGCGCGGGCAGCAGCACGCCGGAAGCCTTCAGGCGCTTCATCGCCCGCACCACGGTAATGCGGTTCACATCCAGTATATCGGCCAGCATCTGCTGGCTGGGCGCGTCCTTCATTTCCACTGGCTCGTCAGCTGGGCAATCCGCCCCCAGCAGGCGCAGCAGCAGCATGCACAGGCGCTGATTGGCGCTCATCACATGGATATCGCGGATGAACTCCATAGCCTGCAGATACTGCCCCGATACCATGCGCAGCACCTGCGCCCGCAGCTCCGAGCTTGCCTGCATGGCCTGCAGAAAGGCCTCGCGCCTGACCATCACCGTGTCGCAGTCCGTCAGCGCAACAATGGACAGCGGCATGGGAAAAGCTGCGAACAGGCTTTGGCACAGGATGATGCTGCCCGGCTCATACATGCCGAAAAAATGCTGCGCGCCATCCTGCGTGGCGGTCATGCCCATGGCAAATCCGCCGCGCACAAAAAAGCACCGATCCGGCGTGCTGTTGCCCTCAAATAGCACCGTATTTTTTCGAAATGTAGCCGGTTCGCCGATCTTCAAAAACAGCTCCGCGGCCTGCGGCTCCATCAAATAGGCGTGCGCCATTCGCCTCTCCCCTGTCCTTTGCTTTCGTTTTGCCAACGCTTTATTCGCCTGCATTATAACGTCCTTTTATTCAAAATGCAACCGCCATGTAGCGCAGGCTACTTGCGCGCCCTGCGATTCCGCTTACAATCAATGGTAACATGCGGGCAAGGGAGGCGGTTAAAATCAGGGTTTATCTGATCCGGCACGGTCAGCCGGAAGCGCTGGATGGTCAAAAGCGCTGCATTGGCCGCACCGATCTGCCGCTCAGCCATGCCGGCATGCTGCAGGCCAAAGAGGCCGCGATTTATCTTGCCGATAAAGGTATTTGCGCGTTGTACGCCAGCCCGCTGATCCGCGCCGCCGATACCGCCCGCATCATCGGGCATCGACTGCGCCTGCCCGTTTACTATGATGCTGATTTGCAGGAGTTGGACGCTGGGCAATGGGACGGCCTGACGTTCTCGGAGATTGCAAGCCGCTGGCCGCAGCTGTATGCGCAGCGCGGACTGCATATTGGCACCTGCCCGCCCCCGGACGGCGAAAGCTTTCAGACTGCCGGGGAACGGCTGTCGCGCGCGCTGCATCGCATCTGCGCATCCGAAAGCGGCAATATCGCTATTATCTCCCACAGCGGTGCAGCACGCGGCTGGCTGTGCCGTGAGCTGGGCTTGCCCCCTGACGACGTGCTGCGTCTGCCCCAGCCCTACGGCGGAATCACCACAGCGGAGTGGACGGGAGCAGGCTTTCGCATTCTGTATTGCGGCATGCAGCCAGGCGTTATCAGCGAAGGCAGCGCCGCATCCGCATAACCACATTTGGATTTCTGGAGGTTTTTATGCAAAAGCTGTCCGGTATCATTCTGGCCGCCGGTCTGTCCAGCCGCATGGGCGATTTCAAGCCCTTGCTGCGCATTAACGGGCAAACCATGATCCAGCGCGTCATCTGCATGATGCGCCGCTGCGGCGCATCGCCCATCGTAATCGTCACCGGGCACCGGCGCAAGGCGCTGGAAGCCGCGCTGGCAGGGGAAGCGGACGTAGAGTTTGTATTCAATCCCGCTTACGCCTCCACCCAGCAGATGGACTCGCTGCGTCTGGCGCTTGCCGCCCTGCGGGGGCGCACAGAGCGGGTGATGATCTCCCCCGCCGACGTGCCGCTGGTATGCCATGCCACGGCGGCCATGCTGCGCGATACTGCCGGCGATTTTGTGCGCCCCAACTGGCACGGGCAGTATGGCCACCCCGTTTTCATCCAGGCAGAATGGATGGATTATTTAATCGCCTATGACGGGCCGGGCGGCCTGCGCGGCGCAATGGAAAGCAGCGGCGCGCCCATCCGCAGCCTGCCGGTGCTGGATCGCGGCACGGTGCTGGACAGCGACACCCCGGAGGATTTCCGCTGCCTGCGGGAGTGGATCACCGGCCGGCAGAGCATTCCTGTATAAAAAAGCGCAATAAGCCAAGCAGGGTATCGGGAGCATCCTGATGCCCTGTTTATGTTTATCCCGCCGGCAAAGCAGCGCCGTGGATATCCTTCGGGTAACTACCGCACCTTATTGTGCGTACTTCACAGCGGGGAAAAGCCGCCTTATAATAGCACCCGAAAACAGGGGCGAGCCCCGATAACAAAGGAGTGTTTCTCAATGAAACGTGCAATTTCTCTGCTGACCCTTCTGACTGCCATCACGCTTTCCTCTGCCGCAATGGCGGAGCCTGCCTATCCCACCATCGCGCTCAACAGCGCGGAATACGGCGTAGGCGCCGTCTATATGGCCAGGTCCATGATCACCCCCAGCGCTGTCAACCCCGTTACCGCCGCGCCCTACACGGAGGCAGAAATCGCCGCCGTGCTTGCATGCGAAAGCGTCGCCATGCCGGCCGACGCGGTTGTGGCCCTGTCCGTCTGCGGCGCGGATACGCTGTTTTTCTATGATGCGGAAGCAGCGGCGAAGATTCTGTCCCATGCCGATCCGCTGACACTCAACGCCCGGACCGGCGAGGTATCCACGCTGGCGGGCGAGCCCGTGGCGGCGGCAAAATAAGGCTTCATCAGGCAGAAATCATCTCTGCCGCCCATCGGGCGGCGGCTGGACGTCGGCGTTGTCGGCGTCCAGCGTTTTTATTGGCCGCGAACCAGCTTCTGATAATCTGTGCCCCATACCTCCAACGCCTTCATGATGGGCCGCATGGATTCGCCCAGCTCGGACAGCGCATACTCCACCCGCGGCGGCACCTCGGGATAGGCCGTGCGCGTGATGATGCCGTCGGCCTCCATGGCGCGCAGGTTATCGGTAAGCACCTTCTGGCTCAGGCCCGGAAGGCTTTTGAGCAGCTCGTTAAAGCGCCACGGGCGCGTCATCAGGTTGCGCAGGATCAGCAGCTTCCACTTGTTGCCAATCAGCTGCACGGCGGTGGCGACGGGGCATTCAGGCAGCTCGGCCTTGGTCAGCATGACAAATTCCTCCGGTTTCATTTTGTATATTGCATGCTTATTGTAACCTTTGCGCATTTGCCTGTCAATCCGCCCCCCGGTTATAAAAAAGTGCGTACTTTTCTTTATTCCGGGAACCCGCTATAATAGAAGCGCAGGCTGGGGCAGGCGCCTTGCTGCCTGCAGAAATCGGAGGAGTCATGATTCTGAACACCGGCTGCCGCACAGACATTCCCGCCTGCTACAGCGAATGGTTCTATAACCGCGTTCGCGAGGGCTTTGTGCTGGCGCGCAATCCCTATCGCTCGGAGCAGGTGCTGAAATACCGGCTCGACCCGGCGGTCGTGGATGCGCTGTGCTTCTGCACCAAAAACCCGCAGCCGATGCTTGCACGGCTGGGCGAGCTAAGCGCGTTCCAGCAGTTCTGGTTCGTCACGGTTACGCCCTACGGCAAAGAGATCGAGCCGTTCGTGCCGGACAAAGTGCGCGTGCTGGAATCCGTTCGGCAGCTATCCAGCCTGGTTGGCGCACGGGCGGTCGGCTGGCGATACGACCCCGTGTTTATCACGGAGAAGTATTCGCTGAAATACCACCTGCGCAGCTTTGAAGCGATGGCGGCGGCGCTTTGCGGATCTGTCAATTCCTGCGTGGTCAGCTTTATCGACCTGTATGAAAAGACGAAGCGCAATTTTCCGCAGGCGCGGGCGGTTTCGATGGAGGAACAAAAGCTGCTCATTCAGGCGTTCGCCGCAATCGGGCAGAAATACAGCATTTCCATTCGCACCTGCTGCGAGAATCCAAGCCTGGCGCAGTACGGCGCAGATGTTTCGGGCTGCATGACGCGCGATGTGCTGGAAAAAGCGCTCGATTGCCGGCTGAACGTGCCGAGATCGAAGAAATCGCCGCGCGCAGAATGCGACTGCCTGCTGGGCGCGGACATCGGAATGTACAACACCTGCCCGCACGGCTGCGTCTATTGTTATGCCAATTACGACCGCAATACGGTGGAGCGCAGCCGGCGGCTGCACGATCCCCATTCGCCGCTGCTGATCGGTCATCTGCGCGAGGGCGACAGCATCATCGAGGCACGGCAGGAATCGTATATCTCGGCGCAATTATCCATGTTCTGATCGGAGGGCATTATGAATCAATCCGAACGGCGGCAATACCTGATTCGGTCGCTTTTGAATGAAAACCCAGCGTATCGCGATTGGGGCGTGCCGCAGGACGCGGACGATCAGCGGCTGCTTTTGCGCGGGCTGATGAACGTGCGCCCGGCGCAAAGCTCTGACGTGGAATTCCTGAAGATTCAGGATGAATACCTGCGCGAAGCGGCAAAAGAAAAGGGCGCGACGGACGCGGATTCGCTTTCACCCATTCAGCCGGGGATTTATCTCTGGCAGGGCGACATTACGACGCTTCGCTGCGACGCGATCGTCAATGCGGCAAACTCCGGCATGACCGGCTGCTATGTGCCCAACCACCGCTGCATCGACAACGCGATTCACACCTTCGCAGGCGTGCAGCTGCGCCTTGTCTGCGATCAAATCATGCAAAAACAGGGATACCCCGAGCCTACGGGGCAGGCCAAAATCACGCCCGCGTTCAACCTGCCGTGCCGGTATGTGATTCACACCGTGGGGCCGATCATCGCCGATGCGCCGACGGAGCGCGACTGCGAGCTGCTGGCAAGCTGCTATCGCTCCTGTCTGGAGCTGGCGGCGGCGAATAATTTGGAAAGCATCGCGTTCTGCTGCATCTCCACCGGCGAATTCCATTTTCCCAACGAGCAGGCGGCGGAAATCGCCGTGCGGACAGTCAAGGACTTCCTCCATCAACCAACCAGCGTGAAAAAGGTGATCTTCAATGTTTTCAAGGAAATCGATAAATCCATCTATACCCGCCTGCTCCGCGCAGACTGATCGGCTGAAGCAGGCGCTGCATGACGCTGATACCGTCATCATCGGCGCGGGCGCGGGGCTGTCCACGTCGGCGGGATTTACCTATTTCGGCACGCGATTTACTCAATATTTCTCCGATTTCGCGGCCAGATACGGCTTTTCGGATATGTACACCGGCGGCTTTTTCCCGTATCCCACGAAGGAAGAATTCTGGGCCTATTGGAGCCGGTATATTTTCGTAAACCGCTACATGGACGCGCCCAAGCCGGCGTATGGAAATCTGCTTAAGCTTTTGCAGGGCAAGGATTATTTTGTGATTACCACCAACGTCGATCACTGCTTCCAGAAGGCAGGCTTTGATAAAAAGCGGCTGTTTTACACCCAGGGCGATTACGGACTGTTTCAGTGCAGCGATCCCTGCTGCCAGGAAACCTGGGACAACGAAGCGATCGTTCGCGAAATGGTCGATCGACAAAAAGACATGCGTGTTCCGACCGAGCTGATTCCCGTTTGCCCGCATTGTGGAAAGCCTCTGACCATGAACCTGCGTTCGGACGATAAATTCGTCGAGGACGAAGGCTGGCATGCCGCCGCCGAGCGGTATGAAAGCTTTCTGCGCACCCGCAAAGGACAGAAAATCCTTTATCTTGAATTGGGCGTGGGCTACAATACGCCGGTCATCATCAAGTACCCCTTCTGGCGGATGACGGCACGCAATCCAAACGCCGTTTATGCTTGCGTCAATCAGGGGCAGGCCGCATGCCCCAAAGAAATTGCGGAGCAGGCCGTCTGCATTGACGGAGATATTGGGGAAATCCTGGCGCGGCTCTGAAAACCGCAAGGCGTATATCAGCCTGATATGTCATAAAAAGTGCATAGGATTCGTGACGTTTCATTTAATACATGACGGCATGACGACATGATTGACGAGATATCAGCAGTTCGTCCTGATGCAATGCATGATAATTCCCTTGAATTACGGGAACAATCAAATTATCTCGTCACCATTCCTTTCAAATCTCGTCAAGCGCATTGATTTTGTTGACGGGATTTATTATAATGATGACGAGATAGATCTGCCAAGGGGGTTGACGATATGCTTTATCAGGAAAGCGAAACCGTGGAATTGAAATCGATCGTTGTGGACGACGTCAAAAAGGAAATCATTGCCTTTGCAAACAGTGACGGCGGCACGCTGTATATCGGCGTCCTGGATAGCGGCAAAGTAATCGGTCTGGATGACCCGGACGGCGCTGCGCTGCAGGTCAGCAACATGGTCCGGGATTCCATCAAGCCGGATGTCACCATGTTCCTTCACTACAGGACCATTGAAGAAGCCGGAAAGAAAATCATTGAGATCAACGTCCAACGCGGCACGGATCGTCCATATTATATTGCCAAAAAGGGGATGCGCCCGGAGGGCGTCTATGTCCGGCAGGGCTATTCCTCTGTCCCGGCCAGCGACGCCGCAATTCGCCGCATGATCAAGGAGACGGATGGGGACCACTTTGAAACCATGCGCAGTCTGGAACAGGAGCTTACATTTGGGGCTGCCGAAAAGGAATTCCAATTCCGAAAGGTGGTGCTTGGTCCGCAGCAAATGCGCACGCTGAAGCTTGTGGACAACGACGGTCTGTACAGCAACCTGGCGCTGCTCCTGTCCGACCAGAACCCGCACACCATTAAGGCCGCCGTTTTTCAGGGAACCAAGCAGATGGTTTTCAAGGATCGGCGGGAATTCAGCGGCTCTCTGATGAAGCAGATGAATGAAGTCTATGAGTATATCGACTTCCGCAATCAGACCCGCGCCACCATTGAAAAGCTCTCGCGCATTGATGTTCGGGACTATCCGGTAATCGCCGTCAGAGAGGCGCTGCTGAACCTCCTTGTCCACCGGGACTATTTCTTCAGCGCCAGCGCGCTGATCAGCATTTATGATGACCGCATCGAATTTGTGTCCATCGGCGGCCTGATGCCGGGAATTGATCTGGAGGATATTCTGGCAGGCATTTCTGTATGCAGAAACCAAAACCTGGCCAATGTATTTTACCGGCTGCATTTGATTGAAGCATACGGCACAGGGCTTGCAAAGATCATGGAAGCATACGAAGGGACTTCGGAAAAGCCTTTGATTTCCACCACAAAGAACAGCTTTAAGATCACGCTTCCCAATGTAAATGCCAAATATGAAACGAAGACTGCTCCTGAGCCAATCGAGATTATTCCGTCTATCCCCGTTTGGGAACCAGACAGCAATGAACAGCGGGTATTGGCCTATGTCCGTAAGCATGGCGCCATTACAAGGCCGGAGGCTGAGGAGCTGCTTGGCATCAGTGCGTCCACCGCTTCCCGGATGATCCGGAAAATGGTCAATTCCGGCCTGCTTTCACAGCGTGGGAAAGCAAGAAGCATCAGATATACGCTTACAGAATAATGGCAGAAGCATTTGACGGCCCGGCCCGCAAATGATGAAGCGCTTTTCATTATCCAGGCCGCAGGCTCCAGTCGCCTGTTGAGCTATAATACATAGGTAACACGGAAGTAAACAAAAAGAGAACTCATGTGGTAAGATAGCAGTGTCACCAAACCAGCCACCACAGAGGAGCTCTCCATGGACAGAATAACACAAGAAGCGTACTATCGTCAACGGGTATTGAAATATGCGGCGAAGCACGGGGTAACGAAGGCGGCAGAGCGATACAGGATGAGCCGCAAGACGGTCCACAAGTGGAAGGGGCGATATGACGGCACGATTGAGTCGCTGAAGAACCGAAGCCGTGCGCCGCTGCACTCGCCCCTGAAGCAAAGCGACTGGGAAATCCAGCTGGTGCAGCGGTACGCAAAAAAGTACCCGCGCGATCTGCTGCTGGGCTATGAAAAGGCGCAGAAGAGCGGCTACGTCAGAAGCTACGGCTGCTTCAAGCGAACGGCCTCGAAGCTGAGGCCGCCCGAGAAGAAGAAACGTGCCCGCCAGAACAAGCCGTATGAACGCGCAGCGTATCCCGGGCAGAAGCTCCAGGTGGACGTAAAATTCGTCCCGTCCTATTGCGTGGCCAATGGGCAGAAATACTACCAATTCACGGCCAAGGACGAATGCACGCGCTGGACCTACCGGGAAATGTAGGCGCTTTTCATCGCCGCCAGAGCGGCAAAAAGAGTAACAATCAGCGCGCACAGGGAAGCCAGCCCCCAGCGGATGGCTTTGATTCTTACCATGCTCCTTCGGGCAAGCTGCAGGTTGATTTCCGCAAGCCTTTCGGCAATTGCCTGTATATCCTCCGGCTCGCGCGCCGGGATATTTTCGCCCAGCAGCGTGCTGACCGGCGTGTCCAGCTCGTTGGCCAGCGAAAGCAGCAGGTCAGCGTCCGGAACTGACAAACCGTTCTCCCATTTGGATACAGTCTGCCTTACCACGTTCATTTTCAGCGCCAGCTCCTCCTGCGAAAGTCCCTTTGCCTTCCGCGCCCTTTTTATGTTTTCACTCAGCATAAGCCCGCCCCCTTCTGTGCTTTGACAACTGCATTATAAGCGCAAACGGGCCGTTGCCGCAAGCAACGCAGATTAACACCGGCCTTTTCATGGATTTCTGCATATAAAAAAGCGAAGACGTCCGGCTGCCTGACACGAACGTCTCCGCTTTTTTGTGATATTGTCTCAGCCCGCGATGCGCCAGCCCTCGGCCTTCTCGCGGATCCCGATAAAGCGCTTGTACACGCCGTCCTGCCGCATCAGCTCGGCATGGGTGCCGCGCTCGGCGATGCGGCCGTCGTCCACCACCAGGATCTGATCGGCGTTCTGGATGGTAGCCAGGCGATGCGCAATGGTGATGATCGTCTTGCCCTGCGTCAGCTCGGACAGGGCGGACTGAATCAGGTGCTCGTTCTCCGGGTCAATGCTGGCCGTAGCCTCATCCAGGATGATGATGGGCGCGTCCTTGAGCATGGCGCGGGCGATGGAAATGCGCTGCTTTTCGCCGCCGGACAGCGTGCCGCCGCCCTCGACCACCACGGTATCATAGCCATTGGGCAGCGCCATGATGAAATCGTGGCAGCGGGCCTTTTGGGCCGCGGCGATCATTTCAGCCTCGGTGGCGTCCGGCTTGCCAAAGCAGATGTTGGCGCGGATGGTATCGTTGAACAGATATACATTCTGAAACACCATGGAAATGTTGCTCAGAAGGCTGTCGCAGGTCAGCTCCTTCAGGTTATGCCCGCCCACGGAGCATATCGCGCGCCGCGCCGAACCAATCGGGCGAGATGCGCGCGTTGTCGCTTTTGAGCGTGTTGCCGTGCGCCGTCAGGCGCAGCAGCGCCAGCACGGGCGCGCCGGTCTTAGCGTCCACAGCCTTGAGAAGGCCCGCGCGGCGATCCACCGCGCCGCCGCTGCGGCGGTTTACGCCGATATGCGTATCAGCGCAGCCCCAGGCAATGCGAACAGGGCGCATCGCCGCCAGCGCGCGCCGCGCAGCATCCAGAATGCGCGCATCCGCAAAATCGGCATACGCAGGCTCCAGGGCGTCGTTGGGCGCGGCATGCGTGTGCGAAAAGCAAAGCATCACATGCGCAGCGTCCGTCCCCAGCAGGCTGCCAATCGCGCTTCGCAGCCGCGCGGCATGCCGGGCGGAAAAGCCAATGTGATCGATGGCCGCCAGCGCGCAGCGGACAGTATCCGACTGCCACACAGCTGCCTGCGCCCGAAGCGGCCGCTCCACCCCCTGCGATCTGGGGGAGCGGCTGAAGCCGATCAGCTGCATGGGCGCGTCGGGGGTAATATCGGCCTCGCCGAAGCCTAGCCTGATATGCGTCATTCCTTGTTCCTCTGTTGTTCAAGCGCGCTTCCGTGGGTTGCCAGGAACGGCTTTGCATTGCCGGCAGCGCAGGGGGCCTTACTTTTTCTCATCCAGTAGCATCACGCCATCGGCGGAGTTATGATCAATTGCGCCGACGATGCGGTGCGGCAGGTAGGGGTCTTCCAGATACGCAATATCCTCGTCCGTCAGCTTCACCTCCAGCGCGCCCGCCGCATCGTCCAGATACTGCGCCCTGGTTGCGCCCACGATGGGCGAGGCCACGCCCTTCTTCCAGTGCCAGGCCAGGGCGATCTGCTGCATTTTTACGTTGTATTTCTCCGCCAGCTCATGCACGCGGGCAACGATGGGCATGTCCTGGGCTTCCATGCGGTCGTATTTGCCCATGGCGACGCGGTCAGTTCTGCTGCGCAGGGTATCGGCGTTCCAGGTGGGACGGGTCAGATGCCCTGCCGCCAGCGGGCTGTAGGGCGTCAGGGAAACGCCCATCTGCCTGCAGATGGGAATCAGCTCGCGCTCATCCTCGCGGTAGAGCAGGTTATAATGATTCTGCATCGCCTCAAACCGCGCCCAGCCATGGTCGCGCGCGCACAGCTGCATATTGTAGAACTGATAGCCGTACATGGCGGACGCACCCAGCGCGCGCACCTTGCCCGCCTGGACCAGCTCGTTCAGCGCCTCCATGGTTTCCTCGACGGGCGTTTCATAATCGAAACGGTGGATGATATAAAGGTCAAGATAATCCATCCCCAGCCGCTTCAGGCTGCCGTCGATTTCCCGGTGAATGGCTTTTCTGGACAGCCTGCCCGGATTGAAATAGACCTTGGAGATTTCTATGTCCGTTCTCCCAACTTGGTATATTCCATCGCGATTCCTCCATTCACGTTTTTCTCTATTTTATCAATCTCCTGCACAAATGTCTAATACCTGTTCATCCTCACAAGTCATGCGTAAAATGTATTTCTGCGCGGTCTTCATAATATTTTTTCTTGTCGGTTGAACAACACATGCTAAAATAAAATAGAAGGAAGGTGAACGTCATGGATCTGCGCGTACTTCGCTATTTTCTGACCGTTGCCCGCGAGGAAAACATCACCCGCGCCGCGGAGCTGCTGCACGTTTCGCAGCCCGCCGTTTCGCGCCAGCTGGCGCAGCTGGAGGACGAGCTGGGCGTAAAGCTGTTCGTGCGCAGCAATCACCATATCACGCTGACCGAGGACGGCCTGATGCTCCGCCGCCGCGCGCAGGAGATCATCGATTTGACGGACAAGACGCAGCGCGATTTTCGCCAGCACACCGCTGAATTAACCGGTGAAATCGCCATCGGCAGCGGTGAGCTGCGCAGCTTTTCCACGCTGGGCGCGGTGTTGGCGGATTTTTCGGCGCTGCATCCGCAGGTGCGCTACACGCTGTTCAGCGGCAACGCCGACCACATCAAAGAGAAAATCGAAAGCGGCACGCTGGATCTGGGGCTGCTTTCCATGCCGGTGGAATTGGCAAAATACGATTTTCTGCGCTTCCCCGTGCCGGAGGAATACGGCGTGCTGGTGCGCGCGGATTCGCCGCTGGCCCAAAAGCAGCGGATTCATCCCCAGGATTTAGCCGACGTGCCGCTGATGCTGCCCGAGCGCGCGCTGGTGCGCAGCGAGCTGGCCAGCTGGTTCGGCGACCTGTACGACCGCCTGAACGTGATCCTCACCTTCAACCTGGCCTACAACGCCGCCATGCTGGTGCGGCAGGGGCTGGGCGCGGCGCTGTGCCTGCGGCTGGACTGCGCCTACGACGGCCTGGTCTTTGTGCCTGCCTCGCTGACCCTGGACAGCGGCTCGGCGCTGGTGTGGAAAAAGCATCAGGCCCACGCCCCTGCCGTTTCGGCGCTGCTTGCGCATATCCACGCCGCAATGCCGCCCAGATAAACGGGCGCTTGCGTTTTCCAGCTATGCATTTTGATTATTTCTTGCGATACAGCATAAGCATTGGACATTTGCTTGGGAAACCCTATAATAAAGCCTGAGCCCCGGAAATGTGCGCTCGGAAAGGCGGCCCCCCATGACCAGGGAAGAAGCAAGCAGGAACTACCAGATTCCCATTGAAATTCTGGATGAGTACGAAAGCTGGGGACTGTGCGGTTCGGTTAAGCAGGTGATGGGTCGCTGGCAGTATGACGATCAGGATCTGGATCGTCTGAGCCTGATCATGGCGCTGCATGACGTCGGCCTTTCCGCCCCGGAAATTGAAGGCTATATGCGCCTGACCCTGCTGGAAAGCGGCTCGGCGCAGCGGCGCATGAACATCCTCAACGCGCTGCGGGAGCAAAAGCTGGACGAAATCCACCTGAAGGAAAAACAGCTGGAGCGGCTGGATTATCTGCGCTGCAGGCTGCGCAGTCAAGGCGCAAAGGGGTAAAATCACCAATCATCAACAGGAGGATGAGAACCATGAAAAAGCTGCTGATCGCACTGCTTTCCCTGATGCTGCTGACGGCCTCCGCCTTCGCCGAAGGCGAGCCGGGCGAAAACGCCTTCGCGCCCACGGCTTCCAACATCCTGGTGGCGTGCTTCTCGGCCACCGGCAACACCTGGCCGCTGGCAGAATACGCCGCCGAGTCCCTGAACGCCGATCTGTTCCGCATTGCGCCCGAAGAGCCGTACACGACGGCCGATCTGAACTACAGCAACGACAATTGCCGGGCAAACCGCGAAATGCAGGATGATACCTGCCGTCCCGCACTGGCGGCGACGGTGGAAAACATGGCGCAGTACGACACCGTGCTCCTCGCCTTCCCCATCTGGTGGGGTCAGGCGCCGCGCATCATCGAAACCTTCATTGAAAGCCATGATCTGTCGGGCAAGACGGTGCTGTGCTTCTGCACCTCGGGCGGCAGCGGCTATGGGCGCACGGACAAAATTCTCTCCGCGCTGACAGACGATACGGTTACATGGCTGGAAGGCCATCGCTTCTCCGCCAATACAACTGCGGAACAGATGCAGAAATGGCTTCAGGACATGAACATCACGCCCTATGCGGCGCAATAAAAGGAGGTTCTCCGTATGGCAATCAAGCAAACCGCAGGCCGCGACAAGCTGGGCGATTTCGCCCCGAAATTTGCGGAGCTTAACGACGACGTGCTGTTCGGCGAGGTTTGGAGCCGCGAGGACAAGCTGTCCCTGCGCGACCGCTCCATCGTGACGGTAACGGCGCTGATGGCGCAGGGGCTGGTGGACTCGTCCTTTCAGTTTCACCTGATGAGCGCCAGGAAAAACGGCGTAACCAAGGAAGAAATCGCCGAAATCCTTACCCACGCGGCCTTCTACGCCGGCTGGCCCAAGGCATGGGCAGCGTTCCGCATGGCCAAGGAAGTGTGGAAGGACGAGGGCTGAGCGACCGGCCCTTCGCTGAAAAGCCGCTTTGCTGACGGTCTGCCTGGCAAGCTTGCTTGCCAGGCTTTTTTCTTGCTCTGCCGTCAGAATCAGATGGAAGATCCATCCATATTTTGCAATGGAAATGGCAAATCAGCCTTTCTGCTCCTCCCCGCTCCGCTTGCTTTTGGACCGACAGGTGTGTATAGTAAAGGGCGAATTCTTGACCGGAGGTACGTTTGGGGTGCGCTATTCTATCAGCAAAATCTCAAGAATCGTGGGCATTTCCACCGAAGCGGTGCGGCTGTATGAAAAAAAAGGTGTCGTTTCTCCGCAGCGCAATTCGGACAACGGCTACCGCTCCTTCCACACGCTTGACGTGGGCACGCTGCTGCGCTGCCGAACCTATGCGCAGATGGGCTTTTCGCTGGATGAGACGGCGGAGCTGATTAACGGCACGAATGTGCACGATGTGCACGCGCTACTTTCGCGCCAGGCCGATGCGATGGAGCACGAAATGGAATGGCACCGCCGCACGCTCAACCGTGTGCGCGATCTGAACCGGCAGATTCTCGCCTGCGAAAAGGATGCGGGAACGTTTCGTATAGAGGCGCACCCAGGCATTTTTCAGCTTGACTATCGCCACAACGATGCGATTTTAGATGACGAAGCGCGCATGGCGCTCTATCCGGAATGGTCTGCCTGGGTGCCGCTCTCGTTTGTCAGTCTGCGTTTCCCCCTGGATGCGCTTGAACGCGGCGAAACGGAATACTATGGCGGCATCGGCATCATGGCCGAGGATGCGCATTTTCTGGGCGTCGCCGTCAATGAATACGTTCGCTGCCTGCCAGCGCATCTTGCCGTGCGCGGCGTGCTGAGAATTCCAGGCGAACGTCGCATCCGTCCGGAGGATTTTTCGGACGCTTTTTCCTTCATACGTTCAAGCGGGTTGAAGCCTTGCGGGGATCCGTTTACGCGAATGATTGTGACAGTCAATCGATATACGGAGAATTTTATGCGTTATTATGAAATGTGGATCCCGGTAGACAGCAAAATGCAGCAAAAATAGATCTTTTACATTTTCTTTTTTCTTCCTGTTGACTTTCAATTTTGTTGAAGCAGTATAGTGAATTCGATAACGGAATCTTGAAAGGAAGGAAGAACCATGAAAAAATTTGTTGCTCTGTTGCTAACCGTACTGATGCTGCTGAGCGCGGCGGCCTATGCGGAACCTGCCTATAAAGCAGGCACCTACACAGCCACGCAGCGCGGCCGCAACGCCGACATCGTTGTCGAGGTGACCTTCACCGACGACAGCATCGCCGACATCAAGGTCGTCTCCCACGATGAAACCCCTGGCATCGGCGATATGCCCATTGAGCGCCTCCCCGCGCAGATCATTGCCAATCAGTCCCTGGCCGTGGACGCGGTTGCCTCCGCCACCATCACCAGCGACGCGCTGCTGGCGGCCATCGCCGATTGCGTGGCCCAGGCTGGCGGCGATGTAGAAGCGCTGAAGGCCAAGACGATTGAAAAGGTCGCGGGCGAAAAGGTGGTCATGAATGCCGATGTGATCGTCATCGGCGGCGGCGGCTCCGGCCTCGCGGCGGCCACCGTGGCCTCCGAAGCGGGCGCGAAGGTGATCGTTGTGGAAAAGACCGCCGGTCTTGGCGGCAACACCAAGCTGGCGCTCGGCCTGATGAACGCGGCCGACCCCGTCCGTCAGGCTGCGCTGCCCATGAGCGACGCACTGGTGGCGGATGTGCGCAAGTACATTGCCCTGGAGCCCACCTGCGATGAAATGGCCGCCTGGCAGGCCAAGGTCAGCGAGCAGCTGGACGCGCATCTGGCCTCCGGCAGCACCTCGCTGTTCGATTCTCCCGAGTTCCATGCCCTGCAAACCTATGTTGACGGCAGCTATTGCGGCAATCCCGCGCTGATTGAAACCATGTGCGCCAACGCCCTGGACAGCGTGGAATGGCTTGCAAGCAAGGGACTGAAGTGGCCCGACACCACCAAGATGGGCCAGGGCGTGCTGTGGCAGCGCGCGCATCAGGCCACTGAATACAAGAGCGGCCTTGCCTATGTGGAAACCTTCACCAAGACCTTCGCGGCGGAAAGCCTGCCCGTGGAAATCGTTTATGAAGTGCGCGCCAACGAGCTGATCAGCGACGAAAACGGCCGCGTAATCGGCGTAAAGGGCGAAGGCACGGATGGTACCCCCTATGAGTTCTACGGCGAAAAGGGCGTTGTGCTTGCCACCGGCGGTTTCGGTGCAAACGTTGAAATGCGCCAGGAATACAACAGCATCTGGGCAAACCTTGGGCCGGAAGTTCCTACCTCCAACAGCCCCGCGATGACCGGCGACGGCATCCTGATGGCCCAGGGCGTGGGCGCCAACCTGGTTGGCATGGATAAGATTCAGCTGCTGCCCGTGGCCGATCCGGAAACCGGCGAAACCAACACCCGCGTAGGCAACGGCAACAGCCCCTACATCAACCAGGAAGGCAAGCGCTTTGTGGCCGAGGATGAACGCCGCGACGTGATGGCCGCCGCCATCCTGGAGCAGACGGGCTCCTGCTGCTGGCTGATCAGCACCAAGGGCAATAACGAGCTGGATGAGAACAACCTCAACGCCTACGGCCTGAGCCTGGATTACCTGCTTGAATCGGGCAAGGTATACATGGCTGACACGCTGGAAGAGCTGGCCGCGCAGATCAACATGGATCCCGCCGCGCTGACGGAAACCATCGCCAAGTTCAACGAGGCCGTTGATAAGGGCTACGATGAGGAATTTGGCCGCACGCTCTTCGCGCCCGATTCCAAGATCGAAGAAGGCCCCTTCTATGCCTGCCGCCGCGCTCCCGCCGTGCACCACACGATGGGCGGTGTGGAGATCGACTCCGACGCCCGCGTATATAACACGGACGGCGCGGTCATCCCCGGCCTGTATGCCTGCGGCGAAGTGACCGGCGGCATCCACGGTGCCAACCGCGTTGGCGGCAACGCCATTACCGACGCCATCACCTTTGGCCGCATTGCGGGTCAGAGCGTTGTAGAAGGCGAATAATCAGCAAGCATGAAAACCGGATGCGGGAATGATCCCCGCATCCGGCTTTTGTTATCAGAAAATAAGATTCCATTTTACAAGCGCAGCTTAATCAGCCATCACAAGCTTCACAGTGGTTGCCACCCGCGTATCAGGCACGCGAATATCCAGCAGCACAATGCCTGGCACAAGCGGCGTCAGCTCAATGGCAGCATAGCCGTTCGCGTCAAACGTGCTCACCCTGTCTATGCGCAGCATATCCGCATGCGCGCCGCTGCTGGGGCTTCTGAACGTGCCGGACGAGGTGTTCCCGCTGGCGCTATTGTACCTGCGCATTTATCTGATGGGCATGCCGGTGATCCTGCTGTATAACTTTGAGGCCGCCATTTTCCGCAGCGTAGGCGAAACCAGAACCCCGCTGCTGGCGCTGACGGCCTCCGGCGTCCTGAACGTATTGCTGAACCTGTTCTTTGTGGCCGTGCTGCACATGACGGTCAACGGCGTAGCCATCGCCACGGTGATCTCCAACGCCGTCAGCTCGGTCATTCTGTACCGCAGGCTGCGCAAAAGCACGCAGGAAATCCACTTGGAACCCCGCATGCTGCGCATCGATATGCATAGCCTGGGGCAGATTCTGCGCATCGGCCTGCCTGCGGGCGTGCAGAGCGCGCTGTTTGCCGTTTCCAATATCGTCATCCAGTCCGCCATCAACAGCCTGGGCACGGTGGTGATGGCCGCCTCCAGCGCGGCGTTCAACATCGAGATCATCACCTATGATATCCTCAATTCCTTCAGCCAGGCCTGCACCACCTTTGTGGGACAGAACTACGGCGCGGGCGATATCAGGCGCTGCCGCAGGACGCTTTTGCTATGCCTGATTGAGGGGGCAATCGCCCTGGCGGCGGCAATTACGGTGATCCTGTGCTTTGGCAAAAGCCTGCTGGCCATCTTCAATAACGATCCCGAGGTGGTGGCAACCGGCTTTATCCGCCTGATGATGGTGATGCTGTCCCACTCGCTGAGCCTGATGTACGAGGTGATGTCGGGCTATCTGCGCGGCTTTGGCATATCGCTGCCGCCCGCGCTGCTGACCATGCTGGGCGTATGGGGCGTGCGTATCGCCTGGATTCAGTGGGTATTTCCGCAAAGCTGCACCTTCAAAACCATCATGACGGTTTATCCCGTCAGCCTGTCTGCGACGGCGCTGTTGATTTTCATCGCGCTTTTATACTACCGGCCAAGCCGCAGGCATGCCGCCGCTCAGGCCGTATCGATCTGAAGCGCTTAAAAATCCGGCGGATGGGCATCCTGAAAAGGTCGCCGGCAGGGCAGGCATGCTGCGCCGGCGCAAAAATTTTCCGAGGGTTGACAATCGCGCGCCGTCTGCATATAATAAGACCATAAGGATGCTCCTGGGATGTACAGGCCAGTGTTCTGTTTTTACCCACATTTCATCAAACGGAGCCCGAGTCGGACATGGACGTCACGCCCCCGAGTTTATCTCGCCAGGGGACGGCGGAAAGTGCGCCGCAGGGCACCGGCCTGCTTAACATAGCGGGTGAAAAAATAGGGCACAGCGGCATCTTGGGGCATCCGCCATTTTTACAGAATCAGAGACTTCGGCCTCTTTTTCATTATTAGGCTATAACGATAAAGACTACAACATAATGGCTGCAGCGATAAAGGCTGCTGCGCCTGAGGAGGGAAAGCACCATGCTTCACTTAGAGCCGGTCACGCCGGATAACTGGCGCTGCGGACTGCGCGTGCGGGAGGATCAGAGCCATTATGTGGCCGGCAGCGCCGGCATCCTGGCCAGGGCCTACGCCTATCGCGGCAGCCGCAGCGAAGCGCTGATAATTTATCAGGACGATACGCCGGTCGGCATGGCGATGTATTATGATCTGGACGACTGGCAGGCGTACAATTTCTCCCAGTTTTTCATTGACACGCGCTATCAGGGCAAGGGCTATGGGCTGGAGGCCGCCCGCCTGGTGCTGCAGCGGCTCAGGGCAGACGGGCGCTTTGACCGCGTGGTGCTCTGCTATGTGGAGGGCGACACGGCCGCGCAAAGGCTGTATGAAAAGCTGGGCTTCACCCCTACGGGCGAGGTGGAAGAGGACGAAGTGGTCATGGAGCTGAAGCTTTGACGGGCGGCGGATATCGCCCCCGTTTTAATAACAACACAGGATAAAGGAAGGAGCGTTTGGACATGGAAAACGTGAAAAAGAACTTTGGGTTCGGCTGCATGCGCCTGCCTATGAACGGCGATGCGGTGGATACCGCCGAAACCTGCCGCATGGTGGACGCTTTTCTGGACGCGGGCTTCAACTACTTTGATACCGCCCACGGCTATATTCAAGGCAAGAGCGAAACGGCGCTGAAGACCTGCCTGACCAGCCGCTATCCCAGGAATCGCTATATCCTGACCAACAAGCTGACCGGCAATTTCTTTAAGACCGAGGCCGATATCCGCCCGCTGTTTGAAAGCCAGCTGTCGGCCTGCGGCGTGGAATACTTTGATTATTACCTGATGCATGCGCAGGGTGCGGGCAACTACGGCCACTATAAGGAGTGCCGCGCCTACGAGACGGCTTTCGCACTCAAGGCCGAGGGCAAGGTCCGCCATGTGGGCATTTCCTTCCACGACCGCGCCGAGGTGCTGGAGCAGATTCTGACCGACTATCCCGAGGTGGAGGCCGTGTAGCTGCAGTTCAACTATGTGGATTACGACGACCCTGCCGTGCAGAGCCGCAAGTGCTATGAGGTGTGCGTCAGGCACAGCAAGCCCGTCATCGTGATGGAGCCGGTCAAGGGCGGCAACCTGGTCAACCTGCCCGAGGACGCCAAGGCTGTGCTGGACGCGCTGCACGGCGGCAGCCCCGCCAGCTATGCCATCCGCTTCGCCGCCAGCTTTCCGGGCATTAAAATGGTGCTGTCCGGCATGAGCAATATGGAGCAGATGCAGGACAACATCTCCTTTATGCAGGATTTCAGGCCGCTGAACGAAACCGAGCTGGCTGCGGTGAAAAAGGTGCAGGAAATCTTCAAGAGCAAGCACCTGATCCCCTGCACGGCCTGCCGCTACTGCACCGACGGCTGCCCCAGGCACATTGCTATTCCCGATCTGTTTGCCGTGATGAACACCAAGCAGATTTATCACGATTGGAACGCGGATTATTACTACAATGTGGTGCATACCGCGCCGGGGCGCAGGGCCTCGGATTGCATCAAGTGCGGCAAGTGCGAAAAAGCCTGCCCGCAGCACCTGCCTATCCGTCAGCTGCTGGCGGATGTGACCAAGGAATTTGAAAAGGAATAAACTCAGCTGGGCGGCGGCCTGCCTGCACCAAGCGGCCGCAACCCGCATTCGGTTTTCATGGTTCCGGCGCTTGCTGCATCATTGCGGCAGGCGCCGCTTTTTTATGCCTCAGGCTGCGCTGCAAGCTCCGCCCCGCAGCGGCACAGCAGGGACGCGACGATGAACATGACCCCCAGCGCAACGCTTGCGCCCGCGCTGGGATAAATATCTGCGGCGATTGCTCCCGCCGTCTGCGTCAGGCCCAGGATGACCCCCTCCGCGATGTTGGCGGCAAGCGCGCAGGCAACGGGAATGACGATTGTCAGCACGCCCAGGCGCTGCATTTCCGCCGCCCCGGCAATGGTAAAGGGCGTTTGGGCCTTCAGCTCGTTTTTGAAATAACGCTCCGCAAGCTTTGCCAGCACAGCCTCCCCGGCGCAGACAATCAACCACCCCGCAAGCGCGGCGGCAGCGCTGACGGGGCTGCGTCCGGCGGACAGGGCCAGGACGCCGTGCAGCGTTACGCCGCCCCCGCTGACGATCTCGCCGCTGCCGGATTGCAGGCTGATCAGCCCGGCGGCGCAGCCGAAAAAGCCGATAACGGCCAGCACAAAAGCGGCCCCGCAAAGCGCTTTGCCCAGTCTGCAGAGCTTCTGAATGGTTTTAAGCGTATTCATATCCATGTTCCTCCACTGTTGTTTTTGCTGCAAAGCGGCCGCCCGCAGCGCCGTTATCAATCCTGGCGGCGCTTGAAATTCATGCCCGAAACGATGCATCCCAGCGCCCCCACCGCCAGCAGGGCAGCCGGAAGCCGCTGCTTCAAAAGCGCCAGAACCGCGCTTGCGATCAGCATCAGCGCCCCCGCAAGCTTCAGCAATCTGTTCGCCGTGTCCTTCATAAGAGTTCCCCCTGTTTCAAAGCGTCCGTTTTGAAACGCACGTTTTAGTATAATCGATTTCAAAAATTTGTCAAGCCTTTTTGCATATAAAAACGCCTGCCCTTTTGGGGGCAGGCTGATTGAATTGGCTCATCGCGCCAGCGTGTGCCTTACTGCTTGAGTATCCCGGTGATCTTGGCAAAATCGGCCCTGGCTTCCTTGAAATACGGCAGCATGCAGTAGCAGTGCACCATGCCGGGTCGGGCGAACGCCTTATAAGCCGCGCCCGCGCGCCTGCAGGCAGCCTCAAAATCCGGCAGCGCGCCGTAGAGCACCTCGTCCGCGCTGTAGAAAAAGTGAATGTCGCCTACGCCGGAAAAATCCCCGCGCGAGCCGGAGAGCATATAGTCCGGCACGTCCGCCTGCCCGTGGCGCATAAACCCCTCCACCGTTTCCATAAAGGCATAATCGATGGCGGCGTCCCTGTCGTTAAGCGCCCGCATGCGCGCCTTTTCCGCATCGTTCCAGGGCACCTCGCCGGGGGACACGGCCACGATATGCCGCGGCTGCGGCAGCGGCGTGCCCAGCGCGCTGTTGTGCGCCGCAACGCCCAGCGCCAGCGCTCCGCCCGAGGAGAAGCCGCAGGTGTTTACGTTTCCGCCGCCGTACAGGCCGATCATGCAGCGATAGCATGCGTAAACCATATCATAGGTTTTGGTAATGCAATACTGCGTGCACAGCGGATAGAAGGGGAACCACACGTCGCAGCCCGCATCCCGGCCCAGCTTGCGCATGACGGGCAGATCGCCCTTGTCCGGGCCGATAACCATGCCGCCGCCATAGCAGTATAGGATGGCGCGCGCTGCCGGCTCCGGCCCTTGCCGGACGATCAGGCAGGGGAAGCCCTCCACCGTGATCGTTTCATAATACGCCTTATGATCGGTTGGCGTAAACACGCCGCGATGGCGGTTCTGCCGGTCGATTTCCCGGCGCAGCGCATCCTCCGGCAGGGCGAACGCCTTTTTTGCGCCTACAAGCCGGTATGCGCCGCGCAGCAGCCTGGCAGCAAAGCTGATCATGCCTGTATTTCTCCTGTTTTCCGCGCCGAAGCGCACAGCCAGCCCCTGGGGCTTTTATGCATCCGAATATCAGAAAACCCGCATTGCTCCAGCGCGGCCCTGAGCTGAGCATCCGTATAGATGGTCATGCCGTCGATCCGTTCGGTCCATTTATCGTCCTTCGCATTGTCTCCGCCGCATTCATTGCAGATAAAAAACGTTCCGCCCGGCTTGAGCACGCGGTAAACCTCATCAAAGCACGGCTGCAGGCCGGGCCAGAAATACACCGTCTCAAACGCCGTAACCAGGTCGAACTGCGCGTCCTCAAAGGGCAGCGCCGCCACGCTTGCGCGCAGCACCCGGCAGCGGCCCGCCTCGATGGCCCCGCGATTGACCGCCTGGGATTTTTCCACGCTGACGGCCGCGTAATCCACGCCCGCAACGCTGCCGCGCGGGCACTGCGCCAGCAGCCTTTTGATGTTCGCCCCGCCGCCGCAGCCGCAGTCCAGCACCGCCGCGTCAGACGGAACCTTCAAAAACTGCAGCCCCCAGTCAGCCAGCGCGCGATGGCCCACGTTCATCATCGCAACCATCGCCCTGCCGCCCAGGCCCGTCGGCCTGCGGGTGTTTTCAAAAAAGGACATCGCTTTTCCCCCCATCAGCGC
>CAKUFG010000019.1 GCA_934647235.1 uncultured Clostridia bacterium | reverse complement strand
CACTCCCTGTTTTCATCCAATTGACTTTCACGCCAAAACCGGTTCTTTGGTACTTTCTTGACTCAAGAAAGTACCGTCCTCCTCCCCCGCCCCTTGCTCTCACAGTAAAAATCCCCGCCGGGGACGGTTGCCTCGGCGGGGAAGGGATGCTTGTGTAAAAGCTTAGCGGGCCTCGATATTGTCCAGCAGCCAGGTCATCTCGCTGCCGAAGTTGGCGTTGTAGTTCACGGTTTCGCCTTCGGGAACAACCACGTTGCCCTGGTTATCGGTGATGGGGCCGGTGAAAACGTCCCATTCGCCGGAAACCATCTTGGCGGTGGCGGCGTCGATGAGCTCCTGCGCGCCTTCGGGGGCAACGTCAGTCAGAGGAGCCAGGGAAACCAGGCCTTCCTTCAGGCCGAAGAACACGTTTTCGGGCTTCCAGGTGCCGTCGATCACGGACTGCACCTCGGATACCAGCACGGCGCTCCAATCCCAGACGGGAGCGGTCATCCAGGCCTTGTAGCCGGGTTCGCCTTCGCTGATGACGGCGTTGTAGCCGATGCCGTAGGCGCCGCGCTCTTCAGCGGCAACCATGGGCATGGAGGTGTCGCAGTGCTGACCCAGCACGTCGCAGCCCAGATCCAGCAGGGCTTCGGCAGTCTGCTTTTCCAGGGTAACATCATACCAGGTGCCGGTGTACTTTACATAGATCTTGGCGTCGGGATTCACGGACTTAACGCCCAGCGCGAAGGCGTTCAGACCGCCGTTGACTTCGGGGTTGTTCATGGAGCCGACATAGCCGATCAGGTTGGTCTTGGTCTTGAGACCGGCCACAATGCCGCTCAGGTAGCGAGCCTGGTAGATGGCGCCCCAGTAGTTGTTGAAGTTGGTGTCGTTGCACATATAGCCGGAGCAGTGGGAGAAGATGACTTCGGGATGCTCCTCAGCGGCTTCCTTGAAGTACTCCTGATAGCCGAAGCTGTTGCCGAAGATGATCTGGCAGCCCTGCTCGATCAGCTCGTCGATGGCGTCGGCGCAGGCAGAGTCTTCGGATACGTTTTCACGCCAGAACACCTGGCTCTCGTCCAGGCCCAGCTTGGCCATCATGGCCTTGGTGCCTTCGTGATGGGCGTAGGTGAAGCCCTTGTCCTCGGCGCCGCCGATGTAGATGAAACCGACCTTCAGGTCCTTCTTGTCCACGGGCTCAAAGGCCAGCGCGGAAACGGAGCACAGAACCAGTACCAGCGCGAGCAGGATAGCGGCAAGCTTCTTCATGTGTTTTCCTCCACTGTAAAAATATTGGGAATGAGGTTTATTTCCTTATCAATCGTCGTCCGCCAGCTGGATGCATCCATCCTGAATGGAGGTGACGATTGCTAAAGACTTGAGATTGACGCCCGCCTCGCGCAGCCTGCGGCCGCCGGGCTGGAAGCCCTTTTCCACCGCGATGCCCACGCCCACCAGCGTGCAGCCCGCCTGCTCCACAATGGAGATCAGCGCGCGGGAGGCTTCGCCATCGGCCAGGAAGTCGTCCACCACCAGCACGCGGCTGCCGGCGGGCAGATAGCGGCGATCGACGCGCAGGGCGTTGTCATTGCCATGGGTAAAGGAATGGGCGACGGCGGTGAGCATATCGGCGCTCTGGTTGGCGGCCGGGCTCTTCTTGGCGAAAACCACGGGAATGTCATCCAGGAAATGCGCCGCGGCCAGCGCCAGGGCGATGCCGCTGGCTTCCACCGTGAGCACGATATCCGGCTTGTCCTTGCCGAAATACCCGGCCAGCTCGCGGCCCATCGCAAACATCAGGCGGGTGTCGAGCCGGTGGTTCAGAAACATGTCTACCTTGACGATGCTGTCCCCCACGCACTGACCCTGACGAAGGATGGTTTCACGAAGCTCCCGCATGCCGCGCCTCCGGATTGAAAAACTTGGCAATCTGCAAAACACGAACCTTTTCGCAAATTGTGAGGTCATTTTACAACAAATGTTCGGAAAATGCAAGAGGCAAAAGGCTAAAAATCTTTTAATTTTCTATAAATTGCGAACATTTCCGATCTTTTCGCCTTTTTGCACAAACTGCCAGTGTATTTTGCGTGCAGATGGTCAAAATAGCCGTGAAACCAGTTGAGGAGGTGAAACAGCAATGAACCAGAATTCCTCTCAGCAGAAGGTCAATGTTCCCGAGGCGCGCGCTGCGCTGGACAACATGAAGTTTGAAATCGCCCGCGAGCTGGGCATCAACTTCAAGCAGGGCTACAACGGCGACCTGACCAGCCGCGAAAACGGCTACGTTGGCGGCTACATGGTCCGCCGCCTGATCGAGCAGGCGGAAAAGCAGATGGCAGGCAAGTAAAAAAATCGGGCGCGCCGCGCCCCCAAGGAGAGAAAGCAATGTATAATCAGCAGAATCAGAACCCCGCTCAGGGCCAGAAGAATGGCAGCACCAACACCAACACCCCCAACGTACCCGAAGCCCGCGCCGCGCTGGATAACATGAAGTTTGAAATCGCCAGCGAGCTGGGCATCAACCTCAAGCAGGGCTACAACGGCGATCTGCCCTCCCGCCAGGCCGGTTACATCGGCGGCTACATGGTAAAGCGCATGATCGAGCAGCAGGAGCGCCAGATGAGCGGCAAGTAATTGCCCGCCCCTTCGTTTATATCAACAGGCCGCCTATGGGCGGTCTTTTTGAGCTTTTAGCAGAACCCGCAGTAAAAAGAAGGAAGCGCATGCTATAATTGCACCGCTATCTTTTTACGCTATTCTTTTACAAAAGGACGGATGTTATGTTGGGGCATATCGGGGTGCCTGAAAAGCCGGAAGCGCGCTGGGAATGGATGATGGCGCGGATCTCGCAGCGGCAAATGCACACGCTGTTTCAAATTGCATATGAAATTCTGAAAAACAAGGACGATACGGACGACGTTGTATCCGAATCCTTGGTAATAGCCGCCGAAAAGCTGGATCGCCTCAAGAATCCGGACAAGCTGTTTGCCTGGCTGTACGCCATCGTACGCCACGAAGCGCTGGATTATTATCAGAAAAACACCCTTCGCCGCGCCGCCCTTGAAAAGCTCACGCTGCGCCCCGGCAGCGCCTCCTCCGCCAGCGCGGAGGCCCAATATATCACCCAGGAAAACCGCCAGCAGGTGCGTCAGGCCGTCAGCCAGCTGCCCTCCCCCGCCAAGGAAATTGTGCTGATGCGCATTGTCGATAACCTCAGCTTCAAGCAAATCGGCAAGCTGCTGAGGATGAACCTTTACACCGTACACTCCCGCTACAAGCGCACGCTCAAGGCCCTGCAGCACGAGCTGGAAAGGAGTCGTCATGAAGCTTAACAACCGCAAATCGCTGGAGCAGCAGATCCGGCATATGGACGATACGCCCTACACCCCCACGCCGGAGCATATTGAGGAAATCAAGCAGCGCGCGTTCCAGCAGTATATGGCCCGGCAGTCCCAGCCGCAGCAGCAAAGCGCACCGCAGCGCAGCGGCAAAAAAAGAGGCGTACTGCGCCGCGCCGCGATCATCGCCGCAGCGGCAGTATGCCTCATGGTTCTATCCTTTTTATATAGCGCCCTTGCGCCCGTCACCGTCAGCAGCGCCAACAACGTCGTCCGCCGCGCCGTCATCTGGATCAACGATCAGCTGCACCTGGGGATTACCTTTCCGGAGCCGGTGAGCACTGAGCCTGACAAAAAAGAAGTTACAGGATATACTTCTTTTTCCACTCTAGAGGAAGCCGCCCAGCAAGTTAACCTGCCAATTTTTTATCTAACGGATAGCGAAGATCTAAAACTGGATAGTATCTTTGCTAAGGTCATTCTTAATGGAAGAATAGTGCTATATACCATATATAATAATGATAGCAATAGCATTACAATAACAGTTTACGCGAAAGATAACAATTCTACACTCGCTTCCTTTTCTGCAGCCAATTATCGCACAATTTCTTTAGACGTAGGCGACGTCTTTGTTTGCGAATCAGAAGACGGTGCAAACGCTTATCTTTTCTTCGACGACTACTCAATTAGAATCAGCACCTCACTTGACATAGAGACTTTCATCTCTTTGCTTCATAACCTTGCATTATTTAATTGACGTACACAGAAGATGTATAAGTATTGCAAGAAGAGTTCTGCCCATCCGCAAAGACCGCGATATGACTTACAGCCAAACGATAATAGTATCCGCTCTCTACTGAGACAGTATAAGCTGTTTCACATAGTGTAGTATTCCCCTTAAAGAATTCACGAGAAGCATATTCTTCCCATTTATTGTTGTTCCAGCGCTGCACAAACATAAATCCATTGATTACAGCAGCTTTGGCGTTTGTTTGCGTGGTCTGAACAATTGAAACCGCAGTCGAACTTACTTTAGAAATCCCAATTTCCGTAAAGCAAATCTCTTTCTTCTCAATATCCTGCGTCGATACATCCTTACGCCAGGTAAACGTGGCGGAATTGGGGTTGGGCGAAATCTGGCTGAGCGGAGGGATGGACTGGGCGGTTTCCGCCAGCGCGGAAACGCTGCCGCCAAGCATCAAAACGAGCGCGAGAACAAGAGACAGTACCTTTTTCATAACCATTTCTCCTTTGCGGTTTTGTTGTACTGTTGACCGCCGCAAAGGAGATTTTGTGCATAAAAATCTTGTTTTTCTGCATTTTATCCATTAATGCATGCGCGTTTGGCGCTTCATTTTCCATTATTATGGTCTGCATCTGCCAGCCATTGCATCTCGCGCTGCAGCAGGCCCTGGCAGCCCGCCAGCACATCGCGCCAGGCAGCCTCAAAATCCCCCGTATACCAGGGGTCGGCCACCTCGCCGGCGCGCCCGGCATAGTCCATCAGCAGCGACAGCTTGCCCTCCGGATCGCCGCCGCAGATGCGCTGCATATTGCGCAGATTGGCCCGGTCCATGCCGATCAGGCGATCATAGCGCTCGTAATCGCGCGCGGTAAGCTGCCGCGCCGCGTGACCCTCGCAGGAGATCCCATGCTCGGCCAGCTTGCGCCGGGCCGGCGGATATACAGGGTTGCCCAGCTCCTCCCGGCTGGTCGCCGCAGACGCAATCTGAAGCTGCCCTGTCAGCCCGGCCCTGCGTACCAGATCCTTCATTATAAATTCCGCCATCGGGCTGCGGCAGATGTTGCCATGGCAGACAAAAAGAATGCTTCTCATTGGATATTTCTCCCCCTGCCGTCCTTGATGGCGGCGTTTTTCCGTTTTCCAGAATAATATGACCGAAAAGCGCCCTTTTGTCAACTGAAAACGCGGCGCTGTTTTTTGCATTTGGGGATTGACAGGCGCAATTAGTTGTAGTATCATCCATTTGGTTGATAGATCAACTATTGGAGGTGAAACTCTTGGACGCAACGGAACGGCAGATCACCAAAATTGCCAGGGACGTAAGCAAATTTACCGTGCAGATGATGCGCGAGGACGGCGTCGGCACCGCGGAATTTGATTTTATTCACTTTGTGCGGCACAATCCCGGCGTTACGCAAAGCGACCTGTGCGAGCAGCTGCACATGGATAAGGGCGCGGCCGCCCGCCGCGCAGCCAGCCTGGAGGCCAAGGGCTATCTGCGCAGGGAAACCAATCCTGCCGATGGGCGCAGCCGCCTGCTGTACGCCACCGAAAAGGCGGAGCTACTGAAAAACTCCAAGGCGCATATCGAGGCCGCCTTTTACGATTGGCTGACGGATACGCTGGATGCGGATGAAAAAGCCGCCTTCTGCGCCACGCTGGACAAGCTTTACCGCCGCGCAAAGGCAGAGCGGCTCGCCGGCTTTGAGCAGGTGAGAGCGCACATAGAGAACGGAGATGCCGAAAATGAAAGCTGAACGCAAGCCGCTTGCCCCCGACCGGATTGCATCCTATTTCCGCATGGAGTGGCTGGCGCTGCTCATTACCACCATATCGGGGCTTCTGTACAACGTGGGCCTGCTGGCCATGCCGTGGTTTGAGGGCAAGCTGGCCGGATGCCTGATGGATATCCTGGGCGGCGCCAAAAAAAGCGCCGATATGCTGGCGCTGGTGTTGTTCTATATCGCCACGGTCTGCGCCGTGCAGGGCGTAAGATATGTAAAGCGCTTTTATGTGCGCCGGTTTGCCAACAACATCAACCGCAGCATGAAAAAGGTGCTCTACGCCAACCTGATCGATCTGGATCGCTCCGCCTTTGTGAAGAACGGCTCGGGCGACGCCATGACCAAGGCCATTTCCGATGTGGACGACTGCGCCGAGGGCATGCGCAAGTTTACCACCGAGGTGTTCGATACCGGCATCGCGCTGCTGGGATATGTGGGCATGCTGCTCTATTATGATTGGAAGCTGGCGCTGGCCTGCCTGGTGTTCCCGCCCGTCTCCTACATCATCGCCGAAAAGATGAAGTTTCTGGTGCAGCGCACGGGCTCCGAGTTCAAAAAGTCCGCCGCGCGGCTGAACACCGCCACGCTGGACCGCGTCTCCAACGCGATCACCTACCGTATCTTCGGCTGCGAGGCCCAGCGCGGCCAGGACTACGACGCGCATCTTTCGGATTACGAATCCAAAGCCGTGCGGGCCAACATCTGGGTATCCGCCATGCCGCCGCTTTACCGCATCATCTGCATGATCAGCGTGATGCTGATTGTGTATTTCGGCGCAAAGAACATGGGCCGCGCCGTAAACGCCTGGGATATCGCGGCGTTTACCACCTTCCTTTCCTGCTATACCAAGCTGTCGGTCAAATCCTCCAAGGCGGCCAAGCTGTTCAACTCCGTCCATAAGGCGGAGGTATCCTGGGGACGCATCAAGCCCCTGATGAAGGAGCCCGGCACGCACGCCGCCGTCGCCGCTCTGCCCCCGGCCAAGGTGGAAATCCGCAATCTTTCCTTCGCTTATCCGGACGGAAAGCAGATTTTCTCCGGTCTTAACCTGGATGCGCAGCCTGGGCAGATCATCGGCGTAACCGGCCCCGTCGCGTGCGGCAAGTCCACGCTGGGCAAGGCGTTTCTGTGCGAATCCCCCTACGGCGGCTCCATCCGCATCGGCGGCAAGGAGCTGTCCGCCATGTCCCGCGCGGAGCGCTGCGGCAGCATCGGGTATCTGGGCCATGATCCCGAGCTGCAAAGCGACAGCATTGAAAACAACGTGGCCCTGGGCGGCGGCGCGCCCACGGACGCCTGCCTGCGCGACGTTCGCCTGGACGGCGAAATCGCCGGAATGCCCGAGGGCAAGGCTACCTGTGTAGGCAGCGGCGGCACGCGGCTCTCCGGCGGCCAGGCCCAGCGTCTGGCGCTGGCGCGCACGCTTTATCACAAGCGCCCCGTGATGATCCTGGACGACCCCTTTTCTGCCCTGGACCGCCGCACGGAGGAAGAGGTCTTTGAAAGCCTGAAGCGGGAATGCGCCGATTGCGTCGTGATCCTGATTTCGCACAGGCTTTACATGTTCCCCCGGACCGACCGCGTCCTGTGGATGGACGGCGGCCATATCGTCAGCGGCACGCACGAGGAGCTGCTGCGCAGCGTGGCGCAGTACCGCGAGCTTTACAACCTGCAGAAGGAGGGCGGCGAAAATGAAAAAGAATAGCGCGATGGGCGTTGTGGCTGAAACGGTCCGCCGGAAGTGGCTGCTGTCGCTGGGCGTAATTCTGTCGGTAGCGGCCTCCGTGGTCATCTCCCTGCTGCCGCCGCTGGTGCTGGAGGCCATCATCAACGATCTGACGGGCGGCGCGGGCGTCAGCGTCGGCCTGACCCTTTTATACTTTGCGGCGATTGCCGGCGACGGCCTTTTTGAATCGGCGCGCGAGGGCCTGCTGACCGTGTTTGGCCAGAAGATTACGCACGCCATGCGCGCAAGGCTGGAGCGCAAGCTGACCGCCATGAGCGCGGACGAGCTTACCGCCGCCGATCCCGGCGCGATCGTATCCCGGTTCACGGGCGATGTGGATACCGTCGAAGCGCTGTTTACCTCGGGCGTGATCAGCATGTTTGCCGACGTATGCCGGGTAATCAGCATCATGGCCATCATCCTGTCGCGCAGCACGGGCCTGGCCGTTGTGCTCGCGGCCGTGCTGCCCCTGGTTTTCCTGCTGACGCGCACGGTACAGAAGCGCATGCTCAAATCCCAGCTGGCCAACCGTGCGGCCGTCGCCCGCGTTTCCGGCCATGTGCCTGAAACCATCCGCTGCCTGCGGACCATCCGCATGCTGGGCAAGGAAGAATACATGAAGCAGCGCTACGGCGAGTATATCGACGAGAGCTACGCCGCCATTGAAAAGACCAACTTCTACGACGCGATTTATTCCCCCATCATTCTGATCCTCAACGCCGTAACCGTCGCCGCCGTCATGCTCATGTCCGCCTCGGGCAATCCTACCGTGCTGCGCTTTTTCGGCATGTCCGTAGGCACGGCCGTGGCCGTCATCAACTACATCGGGCAGATTTTCACGCCCATTGAAAGCATCGGCATGGAAATCCAGACCGTGCAGTCCGCCGTGGCCGGCATCAGGCGCATCAATGATTTTCTGGCGCTGCCCGAGCGCACCGTGTACACGGCGTCCGATGCCGGTACGCGCACGGCAGGCAGCCCCTGCGTGGCGCTGCGCGATGTAACCTTTGGCTACGGCGATGAAAAGAACGTGCTGAACAAGCTTTCCTTCTCCGTAAACGAGGGCGAGCAGGTCACGCTGGCCGGGCGCACGGGCGCAGGCAAAAGCACCATTTTCAAGCTCATTCTGGGTCTGTACGCCCCGCGCGCAGGCAGCGTGCTGGTAAACGGCATCGAAGCATATAGAATTCCGGACGCGGACAGGCGCAGGACCTACGGCTGCGTGGAGCAGTCCTTCCGCATGGTGCCGGGCACCATCCGCGATCAGATCACGCTGTTTGACGCATCGATTACCGATGCGGCCGTGCAGGAGGCCGCGCGCCTGGTTGGGCTGGATGAAGCCATCCGCGCCTTCCCGCAGGGCTATGATACCCCCTGCACGCCGGCGCTGCTGTCCCAGGGGCAATGGCAGCTGCTGTCCATCGCCCGCGCTGTAGCCGCCAACCCGCGCATTCTGCTGCTGGATGAAATCACGGCCAACCTGGATGCGGACACCGAGGAAAAGGTGCTGGAGGCCTTCAAGCGCGCTTCCGCAAGCCGCACCGTGCTGTCGATTTCGCACAGGCTGTTTGAATACACCGGCGGCAGGATTATCCATATCGCCTGACAAAACATCCCCCCAAAAAAACCGTCCTGGCTATAAGCCAGGGCGGTTTTTGCAGCAGCCTGTGTTTATTTTTGCGTTTTGCCCTCATCCCGCCCGATGCAGATGCTGATTTCGCATCCGTCGCGGTAGCCGTCCAGGGTGGAGAGCAGCCCGCGGTTCACGCCGTCAACCAGCCGCCGCACAAAGGGCACGATGTTCAGCTCCTGCCCGTCCAGGTACACGCGCACCTGCGCCCCGGCGCGCCCGCGCTGCTCCTCCGCCAGCGCCAGCACAAAGGCGGCAATCGCCGGGATATCGCCGGGGGCGAACACCGGCAGATCGCCCGGGCAGGGTGACTCCGTCACCACGGCGCGCCGCCACTGCGCGGGCGAGCGCATGGGCTGGGCAGGATCGCGCCAGACCTCCAGCATCGGCAGGCACGCCTGCTTTTCAAAGCCCTCCACCAGAATCATATCCACATCCTGCATCCGGGAAAGCAGCTCGCTCAGGCGCTTTTCCCCCGTCTCGCGCGTCACTGCACCGTCCGAGGCCGCCAGCGTCACCGCCGCCGCGCCCGCCGTCTGAAACCGCGTGCTGTCCTTGCCTGCCTCGTCCGCAGGCATTGCATGATGCGTGTGCTTGATCACCCCGATATGCAGGCCGCGCGCGGACAGCTCCCGCAGCAGGCCCTCGATCAGGGTTGTCTTTCCGCTGTCAGACCAGCCGACAACGCAAACCGCCGGTATCGACATATCAAAGCGCCCCCTGTTCAGCCTTCGCTTTTTACAGCAGTATCCGCTCGCGCGCGCCGTACACGCCGGGTGCGTCGCTGTGCGCGCGGATCACCAGCGCAATGCCCAGGCGCTGGGCCCAATCGGCCACGATATCGCTGGGATATTTGCGGCTGAAGAACACCGGAATGCCCGCGACGGCCGCCTTGGCCAGCATCTCCATGGAGATGCGCCCGGTCGAGCCCAGGATGCAGCGGCTCATATCCCAGCCCTGCCGCAGGCCGTAGGCAATGCACTTGTCGGCGGCGTTGTGGCGGCCGACGTCCTCGCGGTATACCGCCTGCTCGCCGCAGTGCAGCGCCAGCCGGTGCGTGCCGAAATAGTCTTCCTCGCTCAGCAGCCGGCGGCACATCGCCTGAATCTGCATAAGCGTCGCCTGAAAATCGCTTTTGCAGGCAGAGCAGGCCTGCAGCCGCTCCAGAATATCAGTGCGCTGCGGCGTAAGGCCCGCGCGCAGCGTTACGTTCAGGCCGTTCTCATCGCCCGTAATCTCCGCGATATCGCCCAGCCCGGCAATCATGCCCTGGGTGTACAGATACCCCGCCGCCAGCTCGTCCAGATGCTCGGGCGTGCACAAAAACGCGCTCTGCTTCTGCCCGTTGAGCTGCCAGGGCACAATGCGCTCTATCATCAGATCAGGCATGGAAATCTCCTTTCGCAATCAGCGCCGCGATGGTTTGCGGCATCGCGTCGCGGTTCTCGGCCGTTACAGTCAGAAGGGTCACGCGCGGATGGCTGCGGATCAGCTCCGTCCAGCCCAGCACGCCCTGGCGCACCACCCCCAGCACGGGGATATCGCCATCCAGGCAGCGGGCAATCTCACGCTGAAAGGCATAGGCTTCGCGCTCAAAGCGCCCGCACTCATCCATCAGAATCAGCCCCTCGGGGTGCGCCTGCGCCGCCTGCAGAAGCGATGCGCCCAGCGCGTCAAAGCGCGCTGTCAGCGGGGTGGGACGGCCGCCGCTGAACACGGCCACCGCGTCGTCCGGCCCGGGCGCGCGCTCCGCCGCAGCAGGCAGCATATACAGCGATTTCTCGGCGCTTTCCCGATCCGTAAAGAAGGTGCGAAAGCCGTAAACGGGCCGGCCAATCCGGGCAATCGCACGGCGGATGGCGGTGCTTTTGCCGATCTGCACATCGCCGGTCAGAAATACATGCATGTCCGCAAGCTCCTTTGCCGCAGCAGCATACAAGCAATTTTCACTTCACCGGCCGCGGCCTTTTCCGGCTGCATTATAGCATAGGGGCTTTTTTATTGTCAATGCGCAATATCGATATTAAAGCAGTCGAATCCGGTCAAAATATTTGCCCAATCCGGCATTGAAATAATGGCAACTAAATGCTATTATAATAACAACCGTGCCAGACTCCGAGTTTCTGGGACCCACGCGGCCCCAGCGACCATTTGGTGTGGGGAGCAATCCGCACGCCTGCCATTTTGCAAAGGAGAGAGGGGAGCACGCTTGTTTGCTTTACTTGCAAGCAGCGGGCTCCCTTGGCGGTGTTTGCCCATAAGCACGACAAGCAAGGAGGAAAAGGTTATGTCTGATACCAAGAAGACGCTGATGGATCGCGAGTATACCCGCCGCCAGTTCATGAAACTGTCGGGTAAAGGTCTTGCCGGCGTCGCCCTCTCCAGCACCCTGCTCTCCCTGATGGGATGCACCCGCTCTCAGGCGGAGGCAGGTTTGGTGGATACCATCGCTACCCCCGACTTCCTGCTCGTTGCCAACCGTGCCAAGTGCACCGGCTGCCAGCGCTGCGAGGTCAACTGCACCCTAGCCAATGATGGGGACGCTCACCCCTACATGGCCCGCATCCGTGTTCGCCAGAACGTCAACTTTGGCGATCAGGGCCCGACCGACGATTATAAGCACGGCGACGGCTTCTTCGGCCTGTGGGGCTTCAAGCCCGACACCTGCAAGCAGTGCGCCGACCCCGCGTGCGTCAACGTCTGCCCCATGAAGGCCATCTCCGCTGATCCTGTCACCGGCGCGCGCGTCATTGACGAGGATAAGTGCGTCGGCTGCGGCGCGTGCGTCAACGCCTGTCCCTGGCATATGCCCCGCGTGGACGTGGAAAAGCATAAGTCCACCAAGTGCATCAGCTGCGGCGCCTGCGTTGCCGGCTGCCCCACCAGCGCCCTGCGCATGATCCCCTGGGAAGATGTAGCCAAGGCGCTGTAATCACCGATTAAAAGGAGGTAAAATCCATGAACGGATGGATGGGTAATCTGCTGCGCGTCAACCTGACGACCAAAACCAGCAGCATCGAAAGCAGCGAAAAGTATTTCAAATATATCGGCGGCAAGGGCATGGCCAACCGCATTATGTATGACGAAGTGCCCGTGGGCACCGATCCCGCCGCGCCCGAAAACAAGATCGTTTTCGCCGTGGGCCCCAACACCGGCTCCAGCGCGCCCTGCTCCGGCCGCATCACCATTTCGTCCCTGTCCCCCTTCACCAAGTATAACGCCATCGTCGATGCGCACATGGGCGGCGACACCGCCGTGCGCATGAAGAACTGCGGCTACGACGCGGTGATCATCGAGGGTGCCAGCGACGCCCCCGTATACATCTATGTAAACGACGATAAGATCGAAATCCGCGACGCGTCCCACGTTTGGGGCAAGACCACCAGCGACACCACCGCGATCCTGACCAAGGAAACCGATCCCTCCTCCAACGTCGTGTCCATCGGCCCGGCGGGCGAGGCGCTGCTCAACCTCAGCTGCGTCATGACCGGCATCGGTCACTGCGGCGGCGGCGGCCTGGGCAAGGTGTTTGGCTCCAAGAAGCTCAAGGCCGTGGTATTCAACGGCACCAAGGGTACCGAGATTGCCGATCCTGAGCGCGTGGTAGCGCTGAACAAGTACGTCATCGGCGACCTGCTTGGCTCCAACAACAACCACGTCGTGCCCAGCGTTCCCCAGTCCTGGGCCGAGTATGACAACAAGTCCACCCGCTGGACGGGCCATCCCGGTATGACCTGGGGCGCTGCCGAAGGCGGCCCCATCGATACCGGCGAATCCGCCCCCGGCCAGCCCACGCTGATCGGCTATCGCTGCCAGAAGGCTGTGTTCGACCATGGCGCGATCGCTGAAAAGTACACCGTCAAGATGACGGGCTGCGCCATGTGCCCCATCCGCTGCTTCGGCAGCGTGTACATTCCGCAGATGGAAAAGGCCACCGGCGTGGTCGGCTCCCATGCCAACACCTGCGGCGCGCAGAACGGCTTCAACCTCTCCGCCCTGATGACCAAGTTTAACGACGTGGAGGAGGAAGGCGACGGCAAGCTGATTGGCAGCGTGTACGGCGCGATCCTGTCCGACGATCTGGGTCTGTGGGAGAACTACGGCGAGCTGCCCGCGACGCTGAAGTACTTCATGAAGGACGACTACAAGCTGATGAAGCAGATCCTGACTGAAGAGGAATTCAACGCCATCGACTGGTCCAAGCGCGATAACGGCGACCTGACCTTCATGAACGATATCGCCAAGTGCCTGCTCGATCCCAACCACTCCATGCACAACCTGACCATGGGCGCGTACTACATCGCCGAAAAATACCACGACATCCTGGGCGACGAGTACCTGCACAGCCAGGCCATCGGCCTGTGGGGCCCCATTGGCGCCAAGCGCCACCACGGCAACGAGTGCGACGCGCAGGTTGGCCAGCTGACCAACATCCTCTACAACCGCGACGGCATGTGCCACACCATCGTCAACATCACCGGCTCCGGCCTGCCCTATGCCATCCAGAAGACCATCGTAGAAGATCTGTTCGGCGAAGGCTGCCTGGACGCGCCCAAGGATTACACCCCCATGAACGAGAGCAAGGCGCGCTTTGCCAAGTTCGGTATCATGCGTCAGGTGCTGCATGACAGCTTCACCCTGTGCAACTGGGTATGGCCCATGACCTTCAGCCCCCGCAAGGAGCGCGGCTACAAGGGCGACCTGAGCGTGGAAGCCCAGTATATGAGCGCCATCACGGGCGAGGAGTGGAGCGAGGAGGAGCTGGATCACGCCGTGGAACGCTGCATTCAGCTGCACCGCGCCATGACCGTCAAGGCCGCCGGCACCACCGATATGCGCAACAACCACGATGTCATCTCCAACTTCATCTTCGATATGGACCCCGACAAGCAGCCCTTCACCCCCGGCACCATCAAGCTGGAGCGCGAGGACTGGCAGAAGGCTCTGACCATGTTCTATCAGCAGTTCGGCTGGGATCCCACCACCGGCGCGCCCACCCGCGAGACCCTTGAAAAGTTCGACCTCAAGGATGTGGCCGACGATCTGGAAGCGCTCAACCTGCTGCCCTAACTAAATGAGCGAGCAAACCATCAACCGCGCGCAGGTGCTCTATGAGCACCTGCGCGCGCACACCATTGAATCCAGGGTGACTGGCAAAAAGCTGCTTCTGATGCATCCCCCCGAAGGGCTGGATAAGGAGGAATTGAGCGCCCTCCTGGCCCTGATCGGCACCGCGGATGCGCCCCAGGAGCTGAAGGATATCGCCAGCCTGTCCGGCCGCAAGGACGTGTATTACTACGACGGCTCCATCATGACCAAGCATTACGCCGAGCTGGATACCCTGCTGCAGGAAAAGGACATCCTGCGCACCATCGCCAGCGTCACCCGCTCGGACTCGGCCATTTATCCGCGCCCGACGCAGTTTTCCAAGCTCCAGGACGTTCCCTTCCGCTTCAGCCGCGATGAGCTGCTGGGCGCGGCCGCGCGCATGCGCTTTGAGCCCGAATATGAGGACGTTCAACTGATCGAAGCCTCCAACGGCGCGCAGGCTTTCTTTTCCACCAAGTATCTAACCCGCGATTACGCGCAATCCCTGCTGGAATGGATTGAAGTGGAAGAGCCTGCCAACCCGTGAGCAAAGCATATATCGCCCCGCTTCATGCAAAACAAAACCACCGGTGAAGGCATTTGCCGCTTCATCGGTGGTTTTTTGATGCAAAATTCCGGACGCTGTAAAAGGCTTATCGTAAACGCCGGAAGCACTGTTTCCGGCCGTTTCTTTCTGCTTTAACCATCCCGTGCTGCCGGCAGAAGCCCCGGCCCGGATGGTGTCCGCTTCCCCTGCGGATCATGCGCAAGGAAGCCGACGGCGCTGCCTGCAGGTTGTCAGATTGCGTAAGGTTCGTGCATGCTTCAAATGCTTGCAGAAAATCGTCGGGTCATTCATCATATTCATCATATTCCCGCACCTTGCCCCAGCATCGTCTCAGCGGTGCGCGGGGCCTGTGCCAGCGCGGGCCTTCGGTCAGGAAATATTGGGCGCTTGTTTCGCAGCATCTTTCAATCTTTTCCCGCCAGGCGGAGAACATCCGGCGCAGAAGCAGATTGATTTCATGGTTGACGGTGGGCGGCGCAGCGTCGCAGGCATGCGACCAGAAAGTACGTTTTCTTTCTTGCATGTCGATTTCCCCTTTGTGGATGTTTTTTCGCAGTGTATGCTATTGTGGCCAAATTATAACCAATTTTGCCATAGAATTCAACGCTTTGCTTCTGCCTGTTCACTCAAAAGACACAAAAATCCACCTGCGGATATATTTGTATAAAAAACGACAAAGCCATGCTTTCTATGCTATAATGATAACGCCCTTGGAATTTTCACAGGCGAAAGGAAACCCAATAATCAATTTTGATTTTTTAGTCGCGGGCTGCAATACCCGCTGTCAGCATTGCTATGTAAACGGAGGCCCCGGCCCCATGATGCCCCTTGCGGACGCGCTGGCCTGCCTGGAAAGGCTGGACGAGCTGGCCGCCTGCCTGCACGATGAGGTCTCTTTTACCCTGGATCATGAGCCGATCAACCACCCGCAGATCGATCAGATTCTGCGCGCGGCGCATTAGACCCAGCACATTCAGAATTACCATCATGGCATGACAACCGGCATTGCGCTCATGCACCGCGCCGACAGAGACGCCGTAATCCAGTCCTACCTGGACTGCGGCGATCGCACCTTTGGCATTACCGTGCATGGCGGCGCCGCGCAGCATGATGAGATCGTCCGCCGCAAGGGCGCATACGACGCGGCCCTGGCTGCCGCCGCCTGCCTGAAGGCGCACGGCGCAAAGCTGGAAGTATCGCTCATGCTGAACCGTTATTTTGAGCAGGACGCGCCAGCCATTACCGCCATGCTGGCCCAGCTGCAGCCCGACAGCGTTTACTTTGCCATGCCGATCTTTACTCCACACTGCAATATGCTGGATTTTGAGCCGCATCGTGCGACAGCCGGCACAGTCGCCGCGCTGCGCGGATATCTGACGCAGTGGCGGCAGGATGAAGCGGCCGTTATGCAGACTGCGGAGCGCCTTACCATCGGTTCGGCCGTGCGCCGCCTGAAGCAGGGAATCACCTGGCAATCGCTGTTTGCCCAGAAGCAGGATGAGCTTTATCTTTCGCTCCATCCCGATTGTCAGCTGTACGTCGGCAATTCCGGCTCTGAAACGCGCTGTCTGGGCGATCTGCGCACTCTGGATCTTCAAGCCTGCGCAGCTCTTCTCAATACCCTGCCGGGCAATCGGGATTACGGCGCGTATTATGATGAAGCCGTGCTGCCGCCCATGCCGCAGCTCACCGCGGCGCTGGAACAGCTGCCGCAGGACCTGGTGTACGGCGATTTTGAAAGCATCCTGTATCGCGGCCTGACGGCGCTGAACACCCCCACCCGACTGCTGTAAGCTTCATTAATACAATTAATACAATGCAAAACCCTGCGGAAGCTGCTTCGCCTCCGCAGGGTTGTTTTCTGTTATTCCCGCACGCTGGACGCACGCACGATCAGCCGGGGCGCAACCAGCACCTGCCGGGGCGGGGTTTTCTGCGCAATCTGCTCAAAGAGCAGCTGCGCCGTCTGCCTGCCCTGCATGGCGGTGTCGATATCCACCGCCGTCAGGGGCGGATCCAGATACTCCGCCAATGGGGCGTTGTTGAAGGCCGCAATGCCGATATCCTGCGGCACGCGCAGGCCCCTGTCGCGCGCGGCGCGCAGCAGTCCAAAGGCCGCGAAGTTATCGTCGCACACAAAGGCGTCTGGGTGCTCCGCCTCTGCCAGGCAGGCCAGCGCCGTCCGGTACGCGCTGTCGGGCGCAGCGTCGGTAGGCAGCATGCGCGGCGGACAGCCGGCAGGCAGCGCCGCCTGATACCCCTGCAGGCGGCGGCGGATAAAGCCCATGCCGCCCGTATGCATGCCGCCAAAATAGGCGACGCGCCGATAGCCCTGCTCCAGCAGGTGCGCCGTGGCCAGGGCCGCGCCGCTGCGGTTATCCACATCCACCCAGGTGTTCAGGCGCATGTCTTCATCCGGCTGACCCAGGATCACATGCGGAAAATCGCCAATGCGCGCCAGCACCTGCGGCGTGGCCGCCGAGGGCGGCAGGATCAAGCCATCCACCTTTTTGCCCAGCACCAGCTCCGTCACGGTTTCAAGCGCGCGCTCTCCGCCGTTTGCAATCAGCAGATGATACCCATGCGCCTGCGCCACCTGCTCGATGGCATACTGGCTGCTGCCAAAAAATGCATTATTGAAGGCCCCGTCGTCCCCGGTATCCAGCACCATGCCGATTACCCCAGCCAGGCCGCTGACCAGGCTGCGCGCCAGGGAATTAGGATGATAATCCAATTGCGCCATGGCGCTGTATACCCTTTCGCGGGTTTCGGCAGTGATGACGCTTTTGTCGTTAATGACGCGGGATACGGTGGAAGGGTTCACCCCGGCCAGGCGGGCGACGTCGCGGATTGTAGCGGACATTTTGCGCTCCTATTTCCATCTTCGGTTAATGCAATCGTTTGCATGACATTATTATAGGCGCTTTCTGTGCTTTTGTCAATCGTCGGCGCGTTTTTTCACCCCGCCTTTGACGCTGCGGCGCATCCGTGATAAAATAAAGCGAAATCTTGCGTTATGAATGGAGGGCCTATGGCTGCCGCCTTTACTCTGACGGACGTATCGCTGCACTACAGCGAAAAACAACTGCTTTCCCACATCAGCGCCACCATATCCGAGGGCGATAAAATCGGCGTGGTGGGCCGCAACGGCGCGGGCAAATCCACGCTGCTGCGCCTGCTGGCAGGCACGGAGGAGCCGGACGCGGGCGACATCGCCCGCAAGCGCGGCCTGACGCTTGCCTATCTGCCCCAAACGCCGCATCTGCGCCCGGAGGACAGCATCACCCAGGCGGCGCTCAGCTTTTTGCCCGCCGCCAATGAGGCCGAGCGCGAGAGCGCTGCCTACGAGGCGCAGACCATCCTGTCCCGCCTGGGCTTTACGGATTTTGACCAGCGGGTAGGCACGCTGTCGGGCGGGCAGCAGATGCGCGTAGCCCTGGCCGGCGCACTGTGCCGCAAGGCCGACGTGCTGCTATTGGACGAGCCGACCAACCACATCGACCTGGATATGGCCGCGTGGCTGGAGGATTATCTGGCCGCTTACCGCGGCACGCTCATCTGCGTAACCCACGACCGCTACCTTTTGGAGCGCGTGTTCAACCGCATCTTCCAGGTGGGCGGCGGACAGGTGCAGACCTATCAGACCGACTACGCCGGATATCTGGAGGAGCGCGCCCAGCGCGATGAAATGGCCGCGGCCACGCTGCGCAAGCAGAAAAGCCTGTACCGCACCGAGCTTGCCTGGATCCAGCGCGGCGCGCGCGCCCGCAGCACCAAGGCCAAGGGCCGCATCGACCGCTTTGAAACGCTGAAGGAAAACGTGCGCGAGGCCCCGCCCGAAGCGCAGCTGCAGATGAAAAGCGTTGCCAGCCGCCTGGGCAAAAAGATTCTCTCCTGCGAGCATCTGCACTGCGAGCTGGGCGGCCGCACGCTGGTGCGGGACTTTTCCTACACCCTGCTGCGGGACGACCGCGTGGGCATTGTGGGCGGCAACGGCGCGGGCAAAACCACGCTGCTGCGCCTGCTCAGCGGCCAGCTGCCCCCGGACGGCGGCGTCATCGAGATGGGCGAAACCGTGCGCCTGGGCGTGTTTGCCCAGCATTGCCCGCCGCTTGATCCCGACGCGCACATCATCGACGCGGTGCGCGATGTGGCCGTGCGCGTTTATACGCCCGATGGCGAGCTTTCCGCCTCGCAGATGGCCGAAACTTTTTTGTTCCCCTCCGGCATGCAGTATCAGAAGGTATCCTCCCTGTCGGGCGGCGAGCAGCGCAGGCTGTATCTGCTGCGCGTGCTGATGGCCGCGCCCAACGTGCTGCTGCTGGACGAGCCCACCAACGATCTGGACATTGAAACGTTGAACGTGCTGGAGGACTATCTGGACTCCTTCCAGGGCGCGGTAATCGCCGTCAGCCACGACCGCTATTTTCTGGATCGCGTTACGCGCAAGCTGTTTGCCCTGGAGGACGGCGAGCTGATTCCCTATATCGGCGGGTACGCAGACTATCTGGCCGACCGCGCCGCGCGCGAGGCTGCCGCCGCGCCCAAGCCAGAAAAGCCCGCCGCCGCGCCTCAGCCCGCGCGCGAAAAAGCCCCCGTCAAGCGATTTTCCTTTAAAGAGCAGCGCGATTTTGACACCATCGACGGCGTAATCGCCGAGCTGGAGGACAAGCTTGCAGACCTGGCCAGACAGATCGAGGTCAACAGCGCCGACTATGAAAGGGTAATGGCCCTCATGGCCGAGCAGGAGCAGACGCAATCCGCCCTGGATGCGGCCATGGAGCGCTGGATGTACCTGCAGGAGCGCTATGAGGAAATCCAGGCAGCTCAGGAGGGCAAAGCATGAAAACCTATGCATTCCGCCTGCATCGCGGCGATGATCTGCGCCTGGCGCTTGCGCGCTTTGCCAGGGAGAACCATCTGCGCGGCGCGGTCATCCTGTCCTGCGCAGGGTGCCTGAGCCATTGGCGGCTGCGCGACGCAAGCGGCGTAAACATACAGGAGAAAACCGAGCCGGTGGAAATCGTATCGGCCACGGGCACGCTCAGCCAGGATCGGCTGCACCTGCACCTGTCCCTCAGCCGGGAGGATTTATCCACCATCGGCGGGCATCTGGCGGAAGGCTGCATCGTCAATACCACCGCCGAGATCGTGCTGCTGGAGCTGGAAGACGTGGCCTTCGGCGCGGCCTATGATGCTGATACAGGCTATGACGAAATAACGATCCAACCGGTTTGACCGCTATAAACGCAGGGCTGCCCCGCAAAAACGGGGCAGCCCTGCGTTTATGACACGCCTTTTTGCTTTTCCGCATTCAGCAGCGCGCGCAGCCGCTGCGGCACGGGCACGCCCATGCCGGCCAGGTTTTCCAGCACGCTCAGGCCCTCGTTGCAGATATAAAACCAGATCACCGCCGTGCGCAGCACGCCGTTAGCCCCGGCGTAATCATCCAGCAGGGCGGACAGCAGCACGGCCAGGAGCATCAGGCTTTTTTTCAGCAGGCCGCGAAAGCCCGCGCTGGCCGACAGCCTGCCGCCGCTGGTTTTATCGCTTTTGCCAAGCGCCGCGCGCAGCACGCCCGTGATATAATCGGCAATCATCATCACCGCCAGCACCGTCATGCCCTGCCCCGCGCCGCGGAACACTGCAATCAGCGCCGTGCCCACGCGCAGGATGGTTGCCCAGGTGTTTACAAAAAACTGCTTCATCCCCTCGCCTCCCTGGGTGAAAGTATGAAGCAGCGTTTTTATTTATACCTGATCCCAGATGCGGCGCGCGTTGTGCAGGCCAACGCTGGTGGCGTAGCGCGCATCCTCCATGCCCTCAAACTCAATCACAATGTGCCCATCATATCCGCTGTGCTTGAGCGCGGAGAGCGTTTCGTCGATGTCCAGATCGCCCTGCGCCAGGATGGCCCCGCGCAGATAGCGCCCGCCGCGGCTGCGGAACCAGCTGCCCGCGCAGTCAAACTGCGTGCTGTCGCCCGGATCACGGGTGCGGATATAAAAGTCCTTCAGGTGCACCATGCGGCAAAGCGGCGCCAGCGTGCGCGCGGCGATGGCGGGGTCCTCGTCCACGCAGATCACATTGCCCGTGTCCAGCAGCAGGCCGTAGTTATCGTCATCCACCAGATCGAGAATGCGGATCACCCGGTCGCTGCCGTTGGCGAAGAAGCCGTGGTTTTCAATCAGCGTCTGCACACCGCGGCTGCGGCCATACTGCGTCAGCTCGCGCGCCGCCTCGGCCATGCGGGGCAGCATGCGCTCAAAATCGCGCGGGGTATTCTGCCCCTGCGGGCGGCGGAAGGCGCACACATCGTGGCGCATGCGCGGCAGCCCCAGCTCGGCGGCGATATCGATTTCGTGCTTCAGGCGATCGATCTCGGCCCGCTGGGCCTCGCCCTCGCGGCACAGATCAGCCAGCACGGAATAATTGCACAGTTCAACGCCCGCATCGCGCGCCTGTTTTTTCACCTGCGCGATGGCCTGCGTATCGATCTTTCCCGTTGCAGGATCGTCAAACCGAAAGGCGAAGGGCACCAGCTCCATGCACTGCGCCCCCTGCGCCGCAGCCCAGTCAATGGCCTGCGCCAACGTCATGCGGCCCTGTTCAATCTCCCGATCCAGGCAATACGAGCTGATTCCCAGCTTCATGCTTTGCGCCTCCCTATGTATGCTATGCGCCTATTATAAGCGCGCGGTTTTTGTTTTGTCAATGCATTGACCAGGCGATCCATTGACAAACGCTGCAAAAGCTACTAAATTATAGATATAGATATCAACAAGTGGTTGTTGTACGCTTACAATGGTTTCCGTCCCAATTTTTTAACAAAGGATTTTCCGGATGAATATTCAATCCCTTCGTTACGCGGTAGAGATTTCCCGGACAGGCTCCATCTCGCAAGCCGCAGAAAACCTGTTTATAAGCCAGCCCAGCCTGAGCAAATCCATCCACGAGCTGGAGGCCTCCCTGGGGGTGCAGCTGTTCCGGCGCACGCACCGGGGCATGCAGCCCACGCCCGAGGGCGAGGATTTTCTGCTGCGCGCCCGCGCCATCCTGTCCCAGGTAGAAAAAATCGAAACGCTGTATCAATCCAACCTGACCAGCCCCGTGCGCTTTCACCTGGCCGCCACGCCGTCGCTGTATATCAGCGAGGCCTTTGCCAACTTCTGCGCCAAGGCTGTGCGGGAAAGCGAATCCCGCCAGCTGAACCTGAGCCTGCATGAGATGCACCGGCTGCAGGTGATCGACGCGGTGGAAAGCGGCGCGTGCGACGCGGGCGTGCTGCGCTGCCGCGCCGACGAGGAGGTGGCGCTGGCCAGCATCCTGGCCCGCAAAAGGCTGAGCAGCACGCCGCTGGGCAACTATCATCTGCGGCTCGCGCTGGACCCGCATCATCCGCTGGCCGGGGCGGAGAGCATCACCCAGGAAATGCTTTCGCCCTATCCGCGCGTTACGCTGGATGCGGGTGCGGTGGAAAACCTGGTGCTGTTTGAAAGCGAGCTGCAGAATCCCGAGCAGGATATCAGCCGCATCAGCGTGTTCAGCCGCGACAGCGCGGTGGCCATCCTGCACGCAGTGCCCGGTGCCTGCATGCCCTGCAGCCCCGTGCCGCAGTCCGTGGCCGATCTGTACCGGCTGGTGCTGCGCCCCGTGCGCGGCGCGCCCTGCCGATACCGCGACCTGTACATTACGCGCAGCGGCGCGCTGCAGCGGCGCGCGGAGCAGATGCTGCTGAGCGAGCTGTACGCCCTGCAGGGCGATCACGCCCCTGCCGCCGTATGATGCCAGATTGTACATTCGTTTCCATTTTAGGTTTATTCGCATCCCATATAAGCCTTTATATGTGGGGTATATAGCCTTTTATTTGTGTGATACTTTCAAAATGTGGATAAAACATTTTGTCAGATTTATGGGTTGACTTTTTCTTGAAAATGGCGATAATGGTACATGCAGCAGATCGTGCTGCGCAGGCCGCAAGGGCGGCCTGGGAAAGGAGAATGAGTATGCTTATCAATGTAAAGATCGACGGAATGAAGGACGCGGAGCATTTCAGCAACATCGTTCGTCGTTACCCTGCTGAGATCACCCTGAAGGCCGATAAATTCTGCGTGGATCCCAAGTCTGCGCTGGGCGTGCTGGCCATTCTGTACTCCGCCCGTGACAACATGGTGCTCGACACCGGCGATATGGACGACGGCGATATTCCGAAGCTGGTCCGCGATATCCAGAACTACATCAAGGAATAACGTTCCCTGCGGCAGCAGCCGCCCGGATGAAAAAGCTCCGGCCCGTCCCCTCCGGACGAACCGTTCACATATGGACTTCCCATTTTGAATAGATCAACCCCCGCCTTTGCAATCTGCATTGCACATAAGGCGGGGGTTCATTGTGTTTGTGTATTTTGAAATTCACTTTACCCCTTCACCGGCAGCTGCACGGTGAAGGTGGTGCCCTTGCCCTTCACGCTGTCCACGGTAATTTTGCCGCGGCTCAGGGCAATGATTCGCTTGACCATCGCCAGGCCCAGGCCGTTGCCCTCGCCATGGTGGGATTTATCGCCCTGATAGAATTTTTCAAAGATGTGCTGCTGCGTTTCCCTGTCCATGCCGATGCCCGTATCGCTCACCTGCACGGTAGCGGTATCATCCACAGCAACCAGGCTGACGCCGATTGTGCCGCCCTCGGGAGTAAACTTGATGGCGTTGTTGATCAGATTGACCCAAGCCTGGGAGAGCATCTCAGCGTTGCCGTAGCTGGTGACCTCCGCCAGGTCGATCACCAGCTCCAGATGCTTTTGCTCCCATTGCTTCTCCAGCAGCAGGATGCAGGAGCGCAGCTGCTCGTCCAGGCGGAAGGCCGTTTTTTCGGTCACAATCTGCTGATTTTCCAGCTTGCTCAGCAGCAGAATGTTGGTAGCCAGGTTGGCCAGGCGCGTGGACTCATCGGCGATGATGGTGGCGTACTCGCGGCGCTCCTCATCGGTGATGTCGTCGCGCTGCAGCTGCCGGGCAAAGCCGCGGATGGACACGATAGGCGTTTTGAACTCATGCGAAAAGCTATTGATAAAATCCGAACGAAACATCTCGATGCCGCCCAGCTCGCGGGTCATGCGGTTGAAGGAGCGCACCAGGTCGCCCATCTCGCCACGGCCGTCCTCCATGGGCAGCTGCACGCTGAAATCGCCCTTGGCCACGCGCTTGGTGGCCGCAATCACCTGCGTGACGGGACTGAGATAATACTTGCCGATCCAGGCGGTTATCACCGTGCCGATGATGGAGCTGACGCACACCATCCAGATAGGCGACATCATCTGCGTGATAAACAAAGGCTGCAGCCAGCCCGCGCTGAGCATGACCACATATACCGCGCTGGTAAACAGGCTGGCCATGGTCATGATGCAAAACACATACAGCACCAGCCGCGCCCGCAGCGATCCCAGATGCGCGCGCATACGCACGCCGCCCGAGCCTGCGGGCATGGGCGGCTGCTTCAGCTTGCCCCTCATGCGCGCAGCACCGCCTTATAGCCCAGGCCGCGCACGGTCTGGATTTCAAAATCGGCGTTGCCGCGGAAGCGGTCGCGCAGGCGGTTGATATGCACGTCCACCGTGCGCTCGTCCGACTCGCTGTCCAGATCCCATATTTCATCCATCAGCTGGCGGCGGGTAAAGATGCGGCCCGGATAGGAAAGCAGCTTAAACAAAAGCAGAAATTCTTTTTTAGGCAGCGACTCGGTTTTGCCCGCCACCGTGACGGACATGGAATTGAAATTCAGCTCCGTACCGCCGATATTGAGCCGCCGGTCGGCCACAATGCGCGATCTGCGCAGCAGCGCCGCGATGCGCAGCAGCATTTCCTCTTCATCGACGGGCTTGACCATATAGTCGTCCGTGCCGATGATAAAGCCCTTTTTCTTATCCTGCGGCGTTTCCTTGGCCGTCACCATCAGGATGGGAATGTCGCTGCCGCTGTCGCGCAGCGTGCGGGTAAACTCATAGCCGTCCATGCGCGGCATCATCAGATCCAGCACAATCAAATCCACATGGCGCGATTCCATCTTTTCCAGCGCTTCCACGCCGTCGCAAGCCAGGATGGGCTGATAGCCATGCTGCTTGAGCACAGTTTCCATCAGGCGGCGGGTGTTGGTATCGTCCTCTACAACCATAATCTGGAACATCGTAAAAAGGCCCCTCTCCGGTAGATGGCCTTATTATAACAGAAAAATATGAATTGCGTATAAACTTCCGCCTGCCGCGAGCGCTTTTTTCTGTTTTTGCAGCGTTTGGCAGCTATTCTCAGATTTGTTACAATTTATTTTCAAAAATATGGATGATTTTTAAGCGCAAATCCGTTATATTAATGGCGGCGGGTTAATTTTGCCTGCCAAGGCCACAAAAGGAGGTTCAAAACCGATGAAGAAATCCAAGCGTATTGCGCTGCTGGCAGTATCGCTGGCGCTGTGCCTGTGCCTGGCTGCGTCCGCCCTGGCGGAGGGAATGCTCAGCACCCTGTTCAATGCCGGCTGCAAGCTGCTGTTTGATACCGACAACGCCACCCTGAACGCCCATGCCACATTCAGCTATGACGGCGAGCTGTTCAAAACCTTTGACGGCAAGTACATTCAGGACGGTGTGGACTCCTACATGAACGTATCGCTGCAGACCCCCATGGAGGACGGCACGGTGTATGAGGGCGGCTATACGGTCATCGCCAACGACGGCAGCACCTACTCCATGGAATCCGCGCGGCCCAGGATATACACCCAAACCACCTCGGGTCCCAGCACCGCTATCCTGTCCTCCACCGTGCTGCGCCAGTCGCTGACCAGCTTTGGCTCGGCGCTGCTGAACCTGATGGAAAGTGGCATGAGCAGCTATATTACCGCAGAGCCCGGCGAGGGCGGCACGCAGTATCAGATTCAGCTGGCCAGCGGCGATTCGCCCGTGATCGCCAACGCTACACTGACGCTTTTCTCCCAGCTGGCCGCGCAGCGCTTCTTCGGCGTTAATTACGATCACATGTCCGCCGACAGCGAAGCTGCCGTCAGCAGCCTGATCTGGGAATACGAGGATTGGGAAGGGCTGTTCGCCTCCATCTATCGCCAGCAGTACGGCGAGGAAATGCCCAAGGATTTCTACGATGTGCTGTGGAACAGCGAAAACCCCAGCTCCGCCGCCTACTATGAGCGCTATGTGGTCGTCAACGGTCTGGTGGACGACGTGTGCACCCAGCTGCGCAATCAGTACAAGACGGGCGTAGCCGTCATCCACGCTGACGGCACGCACGATTACTGGGCCACCGAGGATGAATACCTGGTGGATACCGGCAACCAGACGGTGCTGTTTGAGGACTCTACGGCCAGCTTTATCCAGTATTATCAGCAGAAGACCGGCGAAACGCTGACCCAGGCGGATATGGACGCCATCTACGCCAGCAACAACCCCGAGCTCTACGGCGCCTATCAGCAGATGTTCAACGATATGAACCTGGCCTATCTGGAGCAGGTGCAGGCTGACGGCAAGGCCTCGGCCATCTATGTAGGCAAGGACGGCGAAACGAGGATGATCTACGACGTCGCCGCCTATTATCGCACGCAGGAGGGTCTCAGCAACGATTACGCCAGCATCACGCTGCTCATTCTCCACACCATGCAGTCCCTCAAGCTGGATCAGACCAACGTGCGCGTCACCCTGGACGCGCAGGGCCGCTTCCTGGCGGGCGAGGGCACGGTGCGCGTCCTTGTAACCGATCTGCAGGGCTCGGAGCACACGCTGGATATCACCTTCAACGCCACGGCCGGCTCCTACGGCTCCAGCGAGGTAGAGATCTTTGATCCTGAAGCGTACAACGTGGTTTCTTCCTGGGAGTATTATGAAAACTATGACAAGTACGCCACCATCACCAGGGGCGCGCAGGAGACCCCCGCGCCCGAGGCCATTGAGGACGAGGGCAAGCTGCCCGAAACCGTCACCTTCAACGGCGTTAAATATCAGGTGATGCTGGACGACAGCATCAACGGATAAACCCCTGCAGTCAGAATCATTTTTTCAAAACGAAATGCCTGGAGGCGCTTATGTTTCCAGGCGTTTTTCTATTATCCCTGAAATTGTAAAACTTGCTATTTCTCATTGACAGGCGGCTTTTGCTTGCGTATGATACCGCTGAAAGCAGGCTTTGCTTTCTATTATTTCATATAAAGGACAGGGCGGTTCGCCGCCCTGAAGCAAGGCAATGACGATACGCATGTTCAACGCGGCGCACATCGCCGTACTATCCGGCACGCTGCTATTGTGCATTTTGGGCTCACATCTTTTGCGCCGGCTGCCGCAGCGCAGCGGCAAGCGGCTGATGACCGGGCTTGCGCTGTTCAATATCGGGCTGTATCTGCTAAAAATCGCCCTGATCTGCCGTGAGCCCTGGTTTGACGTATGGGCCTATCTGCCGCTGGATCTGTGCGGCATCAACCTGTTTGTATGCCTGTTTGCAGCACTGCTTCAGAAAACGGTGCTGTTTAACTTTTTGTATTTTATCGCCTGTCCGGGCGCGGCGCTTGCGCTGCTGCTGCCGAACGCCCCGTTCCTGAACTGCAATCTGTTTGAGCCTGTCACGCTGCTTTTCTACCTGCAGCACAGCATCCTGGCCGCCTTCCCCATCCTTCTCGTTCTGTCCGGGCATTTTCGTCCGCAGCTGTCCGGCGTATGGAAAAACGCAGTTGTCTTTGTCGTCTCCTATATCGTCATGTACGGCATAGACAAGCTGATTTTTCTGCTCACTGGCGTACCTGCCAACTACTTTTTTGTAGTTCGCAGTCCCGGCAATCCTGTGCTGGATTATTTATGGCGGCTCAACCCGCGAGAGTTTTTCTATGCGCTGCCCTGCCTGCTCGTGCTGACGGCGATCAACGCCCTGATGTGCCTGCCCTTCCTCAAAAAAGCGCCCGTGCGCCGCAGCGTCAAGGCCTGATTCGGCGCAGCGCTTCGCGCAGCACAGTATCCGTGCCCGCGCGCAGATCGTCCGCGCTGATTTCGCACTCCGCGTCCGGCGCGATACCGCGCCCAATGAACTCCGTGCCGTCCAGCAGCCGATAGGCCACCGAGCACACGCGCATGGAGCCGCCGCAGCGCAGCCTTTGCAGCAGCGGCGTGCCCGTGGTGCCGCAGGTGGGCGTACCCAGGATCAGCGCGCGGCGATTGCTGCGCAGCATGGCCGCAAAATCCTCTGCGGCGGATACCGTGTGCCGCGAGGTCAGCAGCAGGCACGGCCCATCGTACAGCGCCGCCTGCCCCTCCGCGCCGAAGCAATCCTCGTATTCGTCAAAGTGCGCGTTGCCCAGCAGCGCGCGGCTGCGCGCCACCTCCTCGCGGGTGGTCAGGCCCGAGGCGATGTCCCGTTCGATCTCCTCCGCGCTCCATCCTGCCAGCTGGCTGGCCGAGGCCAGCGCCACGCCCGTCATGCTGCGCGTGCGCTTCTGGCAGCCGTGGAACACGCCGGGAATGAGCAGCTCCGCCACCCGCGCCCCATAAAGCGTCATGCCGCCGATGTTCTCGCGGATATCCACAATCAGCCCCCGCGCGCCGGGATGCCGGGTCAGCGCCTGCCGCACCTCGTCCGCCGCCTGCGCGTACAGGAAATCATCCAGCCGGACATAGAGAATCCCGCCGTCATACAGGCGAATATCCAGCCTGGGCACGGCGATTTTCTGATAGTCTTCGTCCAGCGTCAAAAGCTTTACAGATAAATTGTTTTGCCTTTGGGGCAGGAGATCAAAATGCCATGCGCCCTGATCGGTTTCCAGACAGCTGCCCGTGCGCTGCAGATAAAACGGCAGCAGCTGATGCAGCCGATAGCGGGATACATAATTCCCAACATGGTAGGCATAGCGGCAGGCCCAGGCAATCACCTCTGCAAATGGCGCGCCGTTCAGGCGCAGCGCCCGCGCGCCCAGAAAGCGCTCCTGGCCGGGGGCAGCCGCATCCACGCAGTATTCCCCGCCTGCATACCGCAGCGTAAAGGGCAGATAGCCGGTTTCATCCTGCAGCGCGCGCGGAGGCTGATAATCCGTGTGCCCGTCGCCCAGCAGGTTCATAAACTCCGCCAGCAGCAGATGATACGCCCGTTCGCTCTGCGCGGCCATAACCTCAGGCAGATAATCGGCATACGCCTGATCCCAATCGATGGGGTTCTGATCGAAGTAAGGAAACACCTGCGCAGCCTGCTTCCAGATCTGCGATAAATCCGCAATGCGGTCAATCGTATTCATGCGCGTTCCTCCTGTGTCTGATGAATGAAATAGGGCCCTTGCTGCCGCCTATTGTACCCAATGCGTACCCAAAGAACAAGACTTGAATTGCAGCCTTTTTTCTGCTATAATAATACCAGAATAATACCAGCAAAAAGGGAGAAAACCGCATATATCTTTCCCGCTTGAAATTCTCCGCTGAAATGGCGTATACTAAGCGCGAGGATTTTTCTTAGGAGGATTTTTCACGGCATGTTTGAGCAAAACAGGGAAAGAAACCTGTCCATGGTGATGGATTTTTATGAAATGACGATGGCCAACGGCTATTTTCAGGATGGCGCAGGCGCACGGCAGGCGGCCTTTGATGTTTTTTACCGCCAGAATCCAGACGACGGCGGCTTTGCCATTTTCGCCGGTCTGGAGCAGATTGTGCAGTATATCGAAAACCTGCATTTTTCGGCGCAGGATATTGACTTTCTGCGCGCGCAGGGCATGTTCTCGGCGGAGTTTCTTGATTATCTGGCCCATTTCCATTTCAGCGGCAGCATATACGCGCTGAAGGAGGGCACAGTCATGTATCCCGGCACGCCCATCGTCACCGTGGTGGCGCCGGTCATTGAGGCGCAGCTGGTGGAAACCGCGCTGCTGCTGGAAATCAACCATCAATCGCTGATTGCCACCAAGGCCAGCCGCATCGTGCGCGCGGCGCAGGGACGCGGGGTATCGGACTTTGGCGCGCGGCGCGCCCACAACATGGATTCCGCCGTGTACGGCGCGCGCGCATCCTATCTGGGCGGTGTGGACGCGACGGCCACGGTGCTGGCCGGGCAGATGTTTGGCATTCCCGTCACGGGCACCATGGCGCACTCCTATGTGATGTTCTATGGCGACGAGCGCCTGGCCTTTGAAAAGTACGCCCGCACCTATCCAGACGCCTGCGTGCTGCTGGTGGATACCTACGACGTGCTGCAAAGCGGCGTGCCCAACGCCATCCGCGTGGCCAAGGAGGTGCTGGAGCCCATGGGCAAGCGCCTCAAGGGCGTGCGCATTGACAGCGGCGATCTGGCTTACCTGTCCAAGAAAACGCGCGCGATGCTGGACGCGGCCGAGCTTACGGACTGCAGGATTCTGGCCTCGGGCAGCCTGGATGAAAACACCATTACCTCGCTGATCAATCAGGGCGCGCGCCTGGATGGCTTCGGCGTGGGCGAGCGGCTGATCACCGCGCGCTCCGAGCCGGTGTTCGGCGCGGTGTACAAGCTGTGTGCGGTGGAGGAGGAGGGCCAGTTCGTCCCGCGCATCAAGATATCCGAAAATGTGGAAAAGATCACCAACCCCGGCATCAAGCGCCTGCTGCGCGTATACGATCAGGACGGCAAGAGCGTGGCCGATCTGATGACTCTGCGCGACGAGCCGCTGCCCGGTGCGGAGCCCTATCGCTATGTGGATCCCGTTCGCCCCTGGCGCGTGCGGTATTTTGAGAACTGCGTGTATGAGGAATTGCAGCAGTCCATCTTCGTGGATGGCAAGCGCGTATATACCCTGCCCACCCTGGCCGAAAGCCGCGCCTATGTGCATCAGCAATTGCACCAGCAGGTGTGGGAGGAGGAGCAGCGCATCCAGAATCCGCATGTGCACTATGTGGATATGAGCCCGCGCCTGTACAAACTGAAGATGAACATGCTGCACAGCAGCCATGCCGGAAAGGAGCGCTGAGATTCCATGCTGATCGTATACGGCGGTGCGTTCAACCCGCTCACGGCGGCGCATCAGGCGGCCATCCGCGCCCTGAGCCAGCGCTATCCCGATGCGCAGATCATCCTGCTGCCATCGGGCGAACAGTTTGTAAAGCTTTGGAAGCCCGATCAGGACGTGCTGCCCGATGTGATCCGGCTGGATATCCTCAGCGCCTTCGTGCGCGAAAGCGGGCTCACCAACGTGCAGATCGATACGCTGGCCATGGCGCGCAACCTGTGCACCTACGACGCGCTGCATGAACTGAAGGAAAAATACCATCAGGACGACGCGCGCTTTGTCATCGGCATGGACAAGCTGCCCGAGCTTCCCCGCTGGGCGCATGCCGAGGCGCTGCTGCGCGAGTGCACGTTTATCCTGCTTGCCTATGCGGATGATCAGCCCGATATCCCTGCCGGCGCGCGCATTGAAACGCTGCTGCTGCCTGCGGGTACGGAGGGAATCCACGCCAGCGCGCTGCGCAATCGCATGGCGCTGCACGATCCCACCGTGGCGCAGGAGCCGCTGGTTGGCCCTGTGCTGAACCGTTCTCCCGAGTGTCTGCGCCTGTGCGCCCTGTCCCCGCGCGTGCATCTGGGCGATCCGCAGGCCAACGCGCAGGCCATCATCCAGCGCGCGCAGCAGACGGACGGCGATGTGCTGCTGTTCCCGGAGCTTTCTATTTGCGGCTATACCTGCGGCGATCTGTTTGTATCGCCCGTTTTTGTGCGCGCCTGCCTGCGCGCCGCCGAGCGCGTGATGCGCGAAACGGCGGAAACCGGCAGGCTGATTGTGATCGGCTGCCCCGTGCCGCTGGACGAGCGGCTGTTCAACTGCGCGCTGGCGTTTTGCGGCGGCAGGCTGATCGCCGCTGTGCCCAAGACGCATCTGGCCAATTACAGCGAGTTTTACGAACGCCGCTGGTTCGCGGGCGCGGACGAGGCGGTCAGCAACCAGATCACCCTGTTTGGCCAGACCGCGCCCTTTGGCACGGACGTGCTGCTGGAGCAGGCCGAAACCGGCCTGCTGCTTGGCGTGGAGCTGTGCGAGGACGCCTGGGTGCCCCTGCCGCCCAGCCTTGCCATGTGCGCGGCGGGCGCGAGAGCCATCCTGAATCTATCGGCCAGCAACGATATCGTGGCCAAGACCGAATATCGCCGGGATATGCTGTCCATGCTTTCCGCGCGCGGCGTATGCGCCTATGCTTACGCCTCCAGCGGCGCGGGCGAAAGCAGCAGCGATCTGGTGTTCGGCGGCCATCGGCTGATTATCCAGAACGGCCGGGTGCTGTCTGAAACCCACGCGGGGCTGGCGGATGAAGGCCCGGATGCGGCGGCGACCATCGATTTTTCCATGCTGGCCGCTGATCGTCTGCGCATGAAGAGCTTTGCCGGCTCCGGCGCTGCGCGCTATCGCAAGGCTGTCTTCTCGCTGCCTGCCTATCGTTTCCCCGCCAAGGTATCGCCCGCGCCCTTTGTGCCGCCCGCCGAGGGCAGCGCCCGCAAGCAGCGCTGCCTGGATATCCTGCAATTGCAGGCGCGGGGCCTGTGCCAGCGCATGCTGGGCATCGGCTGCAAGAAGGCGGTCATCGGCATCAGCGGCGGCCTGGACAGCACGCTGGCGCTGCTGGTGACGCGCACGGCCTTTGACGCGCTGGGCCTGCCGCCCAAGAATATCGTCGCCATCACCATGCCCTGCTTTGCCACCGGCGAAAAGACGCTGAAAAACGCCACCGATCTTTGCTGCCAGATGGGCACGGATTTCCGCAAGGTGGATATCTCCGCCGCCTGCACGCTGCATGGGCAGGATATCGGCCACGATATGAACAACACGGACATCGCCTACGAGAACATCCAGGCGCGCGAACGCACGCAGGTGCTGATGGATGTGGCCAACATGGAGGGCGGCATCGTGATCGGTACGGGCGATCTGTCCGAGCTGGCGCTGGGCTGGTGTACCTATAACGGCGATCATATCTCCCACTACGGGGTCAACTGCGGCGTACCCAAAACGCTGGTCAAGTTCATTGTGGAAACCTATGCGCGCGAGCTGGCCGCGCCCGACACCCGCGAAACCCTGCTGAGCATCCTGGGCACGGAAATCACGCCCGAGCTGGTGCCCGGCGGCGCGTCCACCGAGGAGCGTATCGGCAAGTACGATCTGCACGACTTTTTCCTGTACTATTTTATGCGCTATGGCTTTGGACGCGAAAAGCTGCGTGAGCTGGCTGCGGGCGCATTCGGCGCGTGGCAGCTGCCTGAAATTGAGCGCACGCTGGATACCTTCCTGCGCCGCTTCTTCCAGAACCAGTTCAAGCGCAACTGCCTGCCCGACGGCCCCAAGATCGGCTCGGTCTGCCTGTCCCCGCGCGGCGACTGGCGCATGCCCGCCGATATGGATGGGCAGGCATGGAAGCACTTTGATTGGTAAATGAAGCGCGCCGATCTGACACGGAGGCTTTGTATGAGAGACTATGCAGTAGAAAACGAAATGTATCGCAGGGCGGTGGCGCTGATTGAAGCAAGATATCCTACCGGCTGGGGCGGTGCTGGCGTTGTCCATACATCCAAGGGCAACTACTACACAAGCGTCAGCATTGAGACCGCCAATGCCTCCGCCATTTTGTGCATCGAGACGGGCGCAATGCTGGAAGCCCATAAATACAACGAAAAAGTGACCCATTGCCTGTGCCTTGTCCGCGAGAATGAAAACGCGCCGTTCAAGGTGCTGTCCCCGTGCGGCATCTGCCAGGAGCGCCTGCGTTATTGGGGCGAGGACGTGCAGGCAGCCGTGACCACGAGCGACGGGAAGCTGACGTTTGTGGAGCTGCGAAAATTACAGCCCTATCACTGGACAAAAGCGTACCCGGCGGAAGAGATGGAGCACTGGGAAGAATGATTTTCAAGGCTGACCGTATAAAGCGTGCTCCGCTTTTTTCGGTGCAAGCCTGCCCGCAGATATGTACAACACAAAAAAGCGCCCCTGTAAATGAGCGCTTTTTGAAACTCAAAATCTTTTATTTGGCAATCGCCAGTTCATAGGCGGCATACGCAGCGGAAAGGTAATCCTGATAGGATTCAATCGTTGCGCTTGTTACCACATCCGCGATGACCACCTTGTTTTCCGCGTTTTTGCTTCTTTCACCCTGGGGGAATTGATTCTCCACCAGCGCCGCAGCCAGCGCATCCATGTTGCCCTGCCAGCCCAGATCGCCAAACTCGGTGCCCACGCCAGTTCCAACGGCCGTCCAATGGCGAACCTTCGTCTTAAAGCGGGACTGCTCCTTGCTCAGCACAGTGCCGTCCTTCAGGGTATTCGTGTAGACCGCCAGGTCCTCCAGCCTGGTTCCATCAGACAGCGCAACCCAATAATTGCCCACTGCGAGCTGCGCATAATACCACGCATCGTTTTCAGGGCTTTCCTTCAGCCATTCCACAAAGTCAGCGATCTGCTCATTGCCGTATACGGGCGTCGCCGTGCCATCTCCGCTTGCCGTCAGTTCAATCGCTTCATTCCCGGTTCCTACCACCGCATGCTTGGCATAGTAGGTTGTGCCGCGCGCGCCGGCCACCGCGATATACTCGTCAGCGGAAAGCGCCGCAGCCTCATCGGCGGTAAAGGTAGCCCAAAAGTTCGGATCGTGGCATTCTTCGTATTCCACCTGCGCTACAGCGCCGTTTTCCACAGTGACCGTCGCGCGGATCAGATAGGTGGGCTGCGCATAGAAGCCCTCATACACGCCATCGTTCAACTTGGGCGATTCCGCTGCGCATACAGCGCAAAGCAGGCACAGAATCAAGCAAAAGATCACAGCCATTTTGGTTTTCATCGCAAAATCCTCCTGATTGGTTGATAATATTAAGTATAGTCACTTTTACTCGTTTCGCAACATCCGCATTGTTGTGAAAAAGCCAACCAAAAGTTGAGAAAACCGACTTGCCAACGTACGCATTGTTGAAGTATATTGAAGTAAATGAATATCTACAAACAGGAGAGACTCCCATGCAGCTTGATCAGATTCTTTACTTTATTGATCTATGCGAATCCAACAGCCTGACGGAAAGCGCAAAACGCTTTTTCATTTCCCCGCAGGGCTTTCGCAAGAGCATCACCTCGCTTGAAAATGAGCTGGGAATCCGTCTTGTGCTGGTAGCTAATCATCGCCTTGTTGTCACGGCGGCCGGGCGGGAATATTATAATCGCATCAAAGCGCCGGTTTCCGAAATCATTGCTACGCACCAGGAGCTTTGCGCTCATTTTCGCTGTTCCATTAACGTAGGCGTATCCACCGGCGTTCTTTCTCTTGTCGCCGGGCTGTTTTCGGCTTTCGAGCAGGAAAACGCCTGCAGTTTTCACATTTCGGAGCATCCGGATAAAACAATCGAAAAAAAAGTAGCCAGCGGCGAGGTACAGATTGCCTTCATTACCGGCCCCATTGTAACGCCCGCTTTGACCTCTGCCCTTATTCAAAAAGAAGAATCCTTCTTTTGCGTGCCAAAGGACAGCGCGCTCTCAACCCGCCATTCGATTGATTTTTGCGATATTATCGGCCAAGACTATATTACCATGAATGAAGAACACAAGATTTATGATTGCTATGAAAAGAACATGGCGCGCTTGGAAGCCCCCACGCAGATTGTGTTCAAGGCCGATTCCGTTCAGTCGCTTTGCCAGATGGCAGATGACGGCAGAGGGATTGCAATCAGCAACATCCAGTATCCCATTGTTTCAGAACATGTCTGCTTCATTCCGGCGCGCAACCGCCATTGGCAGATGAATATCGCGGTTTCGGAAATGTGCCGGGATCAGCTTACCCTCAAATTCTACAGGTGGGTGCTTCAGCAATACGGGATATGCAATGGCTAAGGCCCAAGCAAGCAGATATCTCTTTGCGGCTCTTTCTTTGCGCATTTCCCCCATTCCCCCTCCAAAAACACACAAAAAAGTGCGAAACCGGCTATTTTCAAGCAGATTTCGCACGATTGGCGGAGAAGGAGAGATTTGAACTCTCGCACCGGTTATCCCAGTCTACTCCCTTAGCAGGGGAGCCCCTTCGGCCACTTGGGTACTTCTCCATTGGCCTGCGTTTGCATCGATGAAAATGGCGGAGAGAGAGGGATTCGAACCCCCGGTGCCTTTCGACATCACCAGTTTTCAAGACTGGCGCCTTAAACCGCTCGGCCATCTCTCCGCATAGGGTGCGACAGCCTTCATCATCGAATCGCTATAATAGTATAGCAGTTCAGCGTCGCTTTGTCAATCACTTTTTTAGGCAAAAATAGCAATTCAGCCTGCGTTCTTTTCCTGATCTGCGGTGGCCTTTTTCGCCCGTCTATGGTACAATAGAAACGCGGCCCTGCCCCCCCATGGAGCAAGGCCGCATCGGCTGATTATTTTCAGTTGCCCTTGATGGCCTTGAGCAGCCGCTTGCCCACCAGCGCGGCCAGCAGCAGGCAGATCAGGGTATCGGGGATCAGGTACACGCCGTTGTACACCAGGGAGTAGGTCACGGGCGTGGAGAAATGCCAGCTGCCGATGACCAGCTCGGATACGGGGGTGTCCGCCACCCACATCAGGCCCGCCAGGAAGGCGCACAGCGCGCGCATCAGGGCCGCGAAGGGAATGGACAGGTACATCCACTTTTCGCTCTTGTTATGGGCGATGCCCGCCAGGCCCAGCACGGTGAAGGCCAGGATGTAATCCAGCAGGAACTGCCAGACATTGAGCCACCAGCCGCCCTGCAGATACTGCAGCACGCCGTATACCAGGCCAGCCAGCAGGCCGGGGCCTGCGCCGTAGGCCACGGAGAACAGCATCAGCGGCAGCATGCTGCCGGGGGTAACGCTGCCGCCGGTGGGCATGCGATACAGGCGGATGCAGCTGAGCACAAAGGACAGCGCCACGCACAGCGCGCCGGACGCGAGCATGCGCGCGTTCCACTTGCGGCGGGTCTTGACCAGCGCGGCGAAGATCACGCACAGCGCGACCACCACAGCCAGGGCGATCCACATCGTCAGGGGAGTTTCGGCAAACTTTTCGAACATGAGAAATGCCTCCTTCTTTTCCCGCATAATAAAACCCGCACGCTTTACGCATGCGGGAAACGGCGCGGAGGCAATGCACCTCTGCTTTTCCGCTTCCCTACGGTAGGATGATCTACACAGGTTCGAGGGGACTGGCCAAAGCCATCTCAGCCGCTATGCGACGCCCCCAGCGGGTAACGCAAGCATTATAGCACAAAACCAATACTTGTCAAGGAGAAACCGCCATGCCGCACCATTTTTTCGCTTATATGAACCGCATGAAGTACATCCGCCGTTGGGGGCTGATGCGCAACACCCAGGCAGAAAACGATATGGAGCACGCCTTCCAGACGGCCATGATCGCCCACGCCATCGCGCTGCTGGGCAACGCCCGTTATCGCCGGGATTACGACGCCGAGCACATCATGGCCCTGGCCATGTATCACGACGCCAGCGAGGTGATCACCGGCGATCTGCCCACGCCCGTCAAGCATAACAACCCCATCATCCGGGATGAATATCACCGTCTTGAGGCCATTGCCGACCAGCGATTGCTTGGCATGCTGCCCGAGGATATCCGCCCGGCCTATGAAGCGCTGATTGGCACGGAAGAGCAAGGCGCGGACTGGCGCATTGTCAAGGCTGCCGATAAAATCAGCGCCTACATCAAGTGCGTAGAAGAACGCAAGATGGGCAACCGCGAGTTTGCGGAGGCCGAAACGAGCACGCTCAGCGCCATCCGCCGCATCGATCTGCCCGAGGTACAGGATTTTATGGACGACTTTGTGCCGGGCTTCGGCATGTCGCTGGATGAGATTTCGCGGGATTGACGGGAAGAAAGGTACGGAGGATTACGTTACTTTCTTCAGTGAAGAAAGTAACAAAGAACCTGTGTTGTGGGCGGGAAAGCTGCTTGTGTTAAACTGGGAGTGGCCCTGGCCGCCTGCCGCCCCCCTGAGCAGGGAAAATTCGCGGGCTCGGCTTGGCGCAAGCGCCATCCGTTTCCTTGAATATTTCCCCTTCGGTCGTGCTGCGCACGCCCCTGCGCTGATCTGCGATCAGCATGCTCCGGGGCAAGTCGAGTAGCTGCGAAGCCCCTGCGCAGCGATTAGCAATAGCTGGTTGAATGTACTCGCCAAAAGCCTTCTCCTTGAGGAGAAGGTGGCGAATGTAATGAGCCGGATGAGGTGTAGCCGCCGCAGCGGCGTTACCTTTATATAGTTATGATAACGACCACTGCGTGGTCTACGGCCCTCACAATTCGGCATAGTCGTTTTGCGACGCTGACGCTAGCAAAACTCGTTGCCTCATTGGCGCTGCATCCGCCTGTATCTGCCACAGGCAGCGGCGGATTGCGCGCCTCACCACGCCTACGGCAGAGCCTCTCCTCAAGGAGAAGCCTTTTGCTGGCCGTTCTTTCCAACTATCGATAACTGCTGCGTATGATTTTTGTATTCAATTAATGCCCCGTGGCACGCCGATTTTAATCGGCGCGGGCGTGCGCAGCACGACCATAGGGGGAAACAAAGAATCGCTCGGGCGGAGTTTATTCCACACCGAGCGATTCAAGTTTTCCCTGCCACGGGGATAGGGCAGCAGATGGCCAGGGCCATTTCCAGTTTAATTCAATAATCTTTTACGTCACAAACAGGTTCTTTGGTACTTTCTTGACTCAAGAAAGTACCGTAACCCCCCATCCCCTCACCCCTGCGCTTTACTGATCGTTCAGGTTCAGCACGGGCAGGGTGGTGGAATCGCCGCCGGCCATATAGGTGGGCAGCTTGCCATCCCAGCTGGATACCTGGGTGTACTCAATCAGCTCGGGCGTAAGCGACTGGGCGATCTGCCGGTTGGCCTCAGCCTGGGCTTCAGCCTGCGCGCGGATGGCATAGGCTTCCGCATCGGCGTTGATCTTCTGCACGTTGGCCTCAGCCTCGGCGGCAATCTTCTTGCGCTCGGCCTGCTGCTGCGCCTCCATGGTGGCCTGCTCCTGCTCAATTTCAGCCTTCAGCTTGCCCTGCTGGGCCACCTGCTTGGCCTCCACCGCATCGGTAAAGGCGTCGGCAAAGTCGATATCCTCAATGGATACGCTGATGATATTGATGCCGTAGCCGCTCATTTCCTTGCTCAGCATCTCGCGGGTTTCAATGGACAGGCGGTCGCGGGAGGAAATCAGCTCCTCCGCCGTGTACTTGGAAAACACAGCCTTGAGGTTTTCCAGCAGGCGGGGCGAAACCAGGGTGTTATAGTAGTTGGTGCCCACGTCCTTGAACAGGTTCATGGCCGTGGTCTTGTTGATGTTGTAGTTGATGGAGCCGATCACCTGCACCTGCTGGATATCGCTGGAGAAGGCCTGCGTGTTGTAGCTGGTTTTCTGCTCGCGGTTATCCATCACAGTGACCACCTGGAAGGGGCTTTTCAGGTGGAAGCCTGCGTCCAGCGTGTAGTCGGCCACCTTGCCGAAGGTGGTCAGGATGCCGGTATAGCCTGTGGGCACGATGGCGGTGCAGCCGCTGTATACAATCAGCGCCAGCACAATGACCACTGCGGCGATCACGCCCGCGCGGATCAGCTTTTTATTGCCGCTTCTGCGGGGAGCGGGGTTGGCGTTAGGGTAAGCGTTCATGGATGTAAAATCCTCCTTGTTTTTCGATTACGGTCAGATTTTACCATAACGAATCCCCCCGCCGCAAGGGCAGGGGGATAAAATATACATGGGGCTGCTTTAATTGTCCGTTTTGCTGTCTGCAGGCTTGGCGGACAGGATTTCCTGCGCGCGTTCTTCCTCAAACTGGCTCATGTACAGCTTGTAATAGCTGCCCTTCATGCGCAGCAGCTGCTGATGCGTGCCCTGCTCCTTGATCTTGCCGTCCTCGATGACCAGGATGCGGTCGGCCGAGCGGACGGTGGACAGGCGGTGGGCGATAATAAAGGATGTACGCCCCGTAAGCACCTGGGAGATGGCCTGCTGAATCATGACCTCGGTTTCAGTATCGACGGAGGAGGTGGCCTCGTCCAGGATGAAGATGCGCGGATTGCTCAGGATCGCGCGGGCAAAGGAAATCAGCTGCTTTTCGCCCGTGGACAAGCGGCTGCCGCCTTCGCCCACATCGGTGTCATAGCCCTTTTCCATCTTCAGGATAAAGGATTCGGCGTTTACCAGCTGCGCCGCGCGGCGGATCTCTTCGTCCGTAGCGTCCAGCTTGGAATAGCGGATGTTGTCGCGAATGGTACCCGAGAACAGCCGCGGCTCCTGCAGCACATAGCCCAGGTTGGATTGCAGCCACAGCTGGCTGCGCTTGCGGTAGTCCACGCCGTCGATTTTGATTTCGCCGCCTGTAGGCTCATAGAAGCGGCACACCAGATTGACCACAGTGGATTTGCCTGCGCCCGTGGGGCCGACCAGCGCGATGGTTTCGCCCGCCTTGACGTGCAGGTTAAAGTCCGTCAGCACGCGCTCGCCATCCTGATACTTGAAATCCACGTGCTCAAAGTCGATATCGCCGTGCAGCTCGGGCCAGTTTTCACGCTTGGGATGGAAATTATCGCCAAATTGCGCCACCACCTCGGAGCTGTCCACAATGTCGGGCTGGGTGTCCAGCAGCGTCATCACGCGCTCGGCCGCGGCCTGTGCCGACTGCATTTCACTGAACACGCCAGCAATGTTGCGCACGGGCTCGAAAAACTGCACCGTGTAATTGACGAACACTTGGATAACGCCCAGGGACATGGCCCCGGCCAGCACCAGATTGCCGCCGCGCCAGAGGGCGTAAGCCGTGGCCAGCGAGCCCAGGGAAATAACGATGGGCAGATACAGGGCGTTGAGCGACGCGGCGCGCACGGAGGAGCGGCGCATCTCGTGGGTCAGTTCGCCGAACTCCTGCATGTTGGCTTCCTCGCGCACCAGGGTTTTGGTGGTTTTCGCGCCCATGATGCCCTCGTTGAACGCGCCGGTGATGCGGCTGTTGGTCTTGCGCACGGCGCGCCAGCTCTTGAGGATCTTCTGCTGGAAATAAAAGCTGATAACGGCCAGCGGCGGCAGCACCACCATCACGGTCAGGCCCAGCTTCCAGTTGATGGTCAGCATCGTGACCGAGCACATTACCAGCATCACCACGCCCCAGAACAGATCCAGCAGGCTCCAGCCGATGGTTTCGGCCAGGCGCTGGATATCGCTGGTCATGCGGCTCATCAGATAGCCGACAGGCATGCGGTCATAATAGGAAAAGGGCAGCTCCTGCAGCTTATGGAAGGCTTCCTGGCGGATGTTGTAGCACACGCCCACCTCGATTACGCCGCCCAGATACAGGAAGGCGTAAATGGTAGCGACCTGCACAATCACCAGCATTGCATACAGGAAGATAAAGCCCGCCATGGTGTTGCCGGAAAACAGGGCGGCCGCCGAGCCGACCATGTTGTACATCAGCCGGGCCATGGCGCCCGAGGGGGCCTGCGCGCCCGTGCCGGGAATCAGATAGTCGATCGCGTAGCTGGTCAGCAGCGGAAAGGCCACGTCGCACAGGGCGCTGATGGCCATCGACAGGGCCAGCGCGGCCAGATGCGGATAATACTGCCGGGCATGATGGAAAATCTTGCGCCACAGGGACAGGTCAAATTTTTGCGTATAGTCTTTTTCCTGCGTCTGCTGCATGGCTTTAGTTCACCTCCTGGGCGCTGTGGCGGGCAAATTCCTCCTCCAGCGCGGTCTGGATGTTAAAGATGCGCGCATACAGGCCGGGCTGATGAATCAGCTGCTGATGCGTGCCCTGCTGGATGACGTGGCCATCCTCCACCACCAGGATCAGATCGGCCTGCGACAGCGTCACCACGCGATGGCTGATGATGATGGTGGTGGTATCGCGGCTATGCTCCTTGAGGGCATGGCGGATGGCCGCGTCGGTTTCGGTATCCACGGCGGACAGGGAATCGTCGAAGATCAGGATATCGTTATCCTTCATCAGGGTACGGGCAATGGCGATGCGCTGCTTCTGGCCGCCCGAGAGCGTCACGCCGCGCTCGCCCACCACCGTATCCCAGCCGTTTTCGCTGTCCTCAATAAAACTGAGGGCGCTGGCGTCCACGGCCGCACGTTCAATAGCCTGCTGGGAGGGATGGGAGGCGGCAATGCCCACGTTGTCGCGCAGCGTCTTGGAATACAGGAAGGGCTCCTGCAGCACCAGGCCCACATGGGCGCGCAGGTAGCTGCGGTCAATTTTCTGGATATCCACGCCGCCGATGGTGATGCGGCCGCTCTGCGGCTCAAAGAGGCGCTGCATCAGGTGTACGATGCTGCTCTTGCCGCTGCCCGTAGCGCCCAGGATGGCCACGGTTTTTCCTGCGGGGATGGTAAAGCTCATATCCTGCAGGACGTTGCGGTTGTTGTCATAGCCGAAGGTGACGTGATCAAACACGATATCCCCGTTCAGAGGAGGCTGGATGGCGTCCGGCTCGGCAGGCTCCACGGGCGCGCGGAGGATCTCGTCAATGCGCTCCACAGCCACAAAGCTTTTGCCTGCGTCGGACAGAATGCGTCCCAGCTGGCGGATGGGCCACAGGAGCTTGCCCACATAGCTGGTAAACACCACCATAGTGCCCACGGTGATTTCGCCGCGCGCGGCAAAGAGCACGCACATGATCAGCGTAATGCCGCTCTGGATCATGCACATGGTATCGCTGCCCGCCCAGTACACGGCCAGGAGCTTGCTTACCTTGAAGGATTTCTTTTTGTAATCCGCGCTTGCGCCGGTGAATTTTTCCACTTCGTATTGCTGCTGGCCGAAGGCGCGCACCACGCGCACGCCGGTCAGGTTTTCCTGCAGCACGGCGCTGAGGCGACCTTCGGATGCGTCCGCATCGCCAAAGGCCTTGACCACCCACTTGAAGAACAGAAACGCAAAGCAGAAAATGGCCGGCACCATCACCATGCTGAGCAGCGCCAGCTTCACGTTTTTGCTGAACAGCATCGTCAGCGCCACCACGATCATCAGCACCGAGGATACCACCGCCAGCAGCTGGCTGGCCAGGAAGCGGCGCACGGTATCCACATCGCTGGTGCAGCGCTGCACCAGATCGCCCGTTTCGGCCTTTACATGATAGCTGAAGGGCAGGTGCTGGATGTGCTCATACAGCCGTTCGCGCAGGTACAGCGCCACGTTTTCGCCCGCCTTGCTTTGCCAGCGGCCCTTGAAAAAGTTGATCGCGCCGCCCACAATATTCAGCCCCACCAGCGCCAGACCCACGATCCACAGGTTGCGCGCCATAAAGCCGGGGCCGCCCCAGCTGTCCACCCAGCGGTTGACAAACGCCGGCATGGTGGAGGGCTGGCCGCTGAGATAATAGTCCAGCGTTTCGGCCAGCAGCAGGGGTGTCAGGTAATCGATGACCACGCTGATCAGCACGCACAGCGACGCCCCGATAAAGAGCCACTTATTCTGCGCCACCAGCTTGCCCATCAAGCGCATCCTTCGCTTGTTCATTGGATCAATCACCTCTCCTTTCGCATCGAAAAAAGCATAGAAAAAGAGCGTCCGCATGCGTATAGGCAGCAGACGCTCTTCAATGCACGCTTAAAAAGCCCGCGCGCAATCCAAAGGCGGCTGCGCCTGCACAGAAAGAGCATCCCATGCCTGAACACGGGGAAAGAACTCTACCAGCTTTGCAAAGATGAACACGACGCAGCCTCCTTTCTTTTTATTTTTATGCCGATGTAAGAATCTGGCACAAAATGTATTTTAGCACAGCCATTCATGGGCTGTCAACCCTGCGCGGGGCTTTTTTGCAAATTTACAATTACAGGGCGTTGATGGTATTGTACAGCGAGCGGTTGAAGGGCCGGCGGGCCTTGAGGGCCTTTTCGATGTCCTCATGATACACCTTGCCGTGCTTCATGCCGATCACGCGGTTGCTTACGCCATGCTGCAGCAGGTTGACCGCCAGCACGCCGGATTCAAAGGCGAAGGTGGCGTCGCGGGCCGTGGGCTGCGCGCCGCGCTGGGTATAGCCGATCACCGTATGGCGCACCTCGGGGAAGGAGCCGTCGGGCATGGTGGTCTTGCGCTTGAGCACGCTGGCAAAGCGATAGGCCGTCATGGGCTCGCCCTCAAACACTTCCTTGCCGTAGGGCTTGAGGAATTTGTACACATCAAAGGGCGCCATCATTTCCCAGCTGCCCTCGGCCACCACGATGGTGCTGCGGTAGTTGCCGCGGTCAATCTGGCTTTGCAGGCGGTGGGCAATCTCATCCACCGTCCAGCGCTTGGCCTCGGGAGCGATAACGATTTCCGCGCCCGTAGAGGCGGCGGTCATCAGGGCGATATCGCCGCAGTGACGGCCCATTACCTCCACCACATGGGGACGGTCATGGGAGCGGGAGGTGGCGCGGATGGAGCGCACCGCGTCCACGCACACGTTGACGGCGGTGTCAAAGCCCAGCGTCATTTCGGTGTACGCCAGGTCGTTATCGATGGTGCCGGGAATGCCGATGCAGGGAATGCCCTGCTCGCACAGCGCGCGCGCGCCCTGGAAGCTGCCGTCGCCGCCGATGACGATCAGGCCGGCCACATCCATATCGCGCAGCAGTTTGGCCGCGCGGGTCTGCACAGCCTTATCCTTGAACTCCACGCACCGGGCGGTACGCAGCTGCGTGCCGGGCAGGTCGGCGATATCCAGCGCCTTTTCAAGGTTCAGCTCCACAAAATCGGTCTTGGGGTTTTTGCCCAGCAGGCCGTTAAAGCCGCGGTCCACGCCCAGCAGGGGCATATTGAGCAGCGCTGCGCTGCGGGCGATGGCGGTAACCGCCGCGTTCATGCCGGGGCTGTCGCCGCCGCTGGTCAATACAGCAATGTAAGGCATAAAAAGTTCATACTCCTTTCAAGCGCGGCCGCGCCGCGGAAGACTGCTTTTGCATCGGGAGCGATTTAGAGAAATCGCCGAATGATTATAGCACAATACATCCCGGATAGGCAATTCCAATTTTCACTTTTTTGATCGATTTCGCCCTGTTTCTGCCCCGGCAGCAGGATTTTTTGCCGCCGCCGTCGAAAAAGCTATGGGAATAATTTTTAAATAGCGTTTATTGGGGGAAAGCTTTTGTGACCTGTTCTGCCCTGCCCGAGGATTACGCCGCGCGCGCGCTGTCGCTGTGCATCATGCAGCCCACCGTTTCGGGCGGCGACGCGGGGATATTCCGCCGCCTGCATACGCTTCTGCGCCAGCTGTTTCCACGGCTTTTTTCGCTGTGCAGCTGCGAAACGCTGGGCGGCGGCGCGCTTTTGCTGCACCTGCCCGGCGCGCTGGAGGGGCAGCCCCTGGTGTTTTTATCGCATCTGGATGTGGTCAGCCCCGGCGATCTGAGCGCCTGGACGCATCCGCCCTTTGGCGGTGAAATGCACGGCGGCTATATCTATGGGCGCGGAGCGGCGGATATGAAGGGACATCTGGCTGCTCTTCTGACGGCCGCCGAGGGACTGCTGCGCGAGGGCTGGCAGCCCGGCGGGGACATCTGGTTTGCCTTTTCCTGCGATGAGGAAACGCGCGGCGGCAGCATGGCCGCCATGGTCCGCCTGCTGCAGGCACGCGGCGTGCGCCCCGCCTTTGTCCTGGATGAGGGCGGCAACATTTCCCAGCCCTTCGCGCTGACGCGCAGGCCCTTCGCCACGGTGGGCGTGGCTGAGAAGGGACGGCTGCTGTTTTCGCTCAGCTGCACGGCTCCGCGCGCGCTGGAGGAGCTTTCCCGCGCGGCGGCGCGCATATCGCGCATCCATCCTCGCGCGCGGCTATGCGGCCCGGTGCTGTCGGCTATGCTGCCCGCCATGCGCCCGCTGCTGAACGGGCGCGACCGCTTCTGCCTGTCCCACGGCCGCCTTTTTTACAGGCCGCTGCTGCATCGGCTATCGCGCACGGCCACAGGCCGCGCGATCACCCGCACGCAGCTATCCTTATGGAAGCAATCGGGCGACGCGCTGCTGGGCGATATCCCCACGCTGTATTATTCGGCCAGCATCCTGCCCGGAGACAGCGCCGAGGCCCTGCTGCGCCGGGTGCGCCGCTGCATTGCGCGCTCGCCCATCACGCTATCTGTTCAGTGCCAGGAGGAGCCCGGCGCGCTGTCCCCTGCCAACGGCCCTGCCTGGGACGCGCTGTGCACCGCCATTGCCGTGCATTTTCCGGGCACGGTGATCGTGCCCTCTCTGCTTGCGGGCGGCACGGATGCGCGGCGTATGGAATCCCTCTGCCCGCAGGTATATCGTTTCAGCCCCTTTATTCTGTCCAGGGACGAGCTGCTGCGCGTACACGGCACAGACGAGCGCCTGTCGCTGGAAAACCTGAACCGCGGCGTGGCCTTTTTCCGGCAGATGCTGCAGGCGTAAGGCGGGAGACGAAGTGGGACGAGGAGGACGTTACTTTCTTCAGGGAAGAAAGTAACAAAGAACCTGTGTATGACGAAAAAGTCAAGTTAATATAACTGGAAGGCGGCACTGCCGCCCCACCTGCCCCCGTGGCAGGTGAAAGCCTGAACCGCCCGGATGCGTTCGCTTCCTGCTTTCCCCCTGGCCTGGCTTCGCCAGCCCGTGCCGATTGCATCGGCGTGTCACGGGGGCAAATAGTTGAATCCGAAAATCAAGCGCAACGGCTATCGATTGTTGGAGAGAACGGCTGCCAAAAGGCTTCTCCTTGAGGAGAGGCTCCGCCGTAGGCGTGGTGAGGCGCGCAATCCGCCGCTGCCTGTGGCAGATACAGGCGGATGCAGCGCCAATGAGGCAACGAGTTTTGCTAGCGTCAGCGTCGCAAAACGACTATGCCGAATTGTGAGGCCGCATGGCGCTTACGCCGGCGGGGCTTGTTGCGCGGAAATGCAAGCAGCATTATTACTTTCACTGCTCTCCCCATTCATCCCTTTCCCATCCAAAAGCGCCAAGGGAGTTTTCTCCCCTGGCGCTTTCTTTATTGATATTTCGCTTAGCCAATGCCGCCTGCCATCGCATCGCAGTTCAGGATTTCGCCCGTCTGCGCATCCAGGATAACGCCGCAGCTCCATTCCGTGCCGTTTACATAGGCGGGAATGTACCAATGTAATGCCCATATCCGCTGCCCGTTGGCGCGCTGATAGAGATATACGTCCGTCAGCTCGGTATCCTCAGCTTCAAAGGCCGCTTGCGTCAGGCCAAAGTCCTCCATCAGCGCGGCCTTGGCCAGTTCCTCCGCGCGATCCTGGGTAATATCCTGCGTCCCTGCCTTGACAATGCGCACAATCTCGCCGTTATAGCGGGTCTCATCCTCCTTGAGCGGCCGCGAGGTAAACAGCGCAAAGGGCGTAGGCGTCGCGTTGGCGCTGCTCAGGGAGAAGGTCTGCAGCGCGTACTCATGATACGGCGCGGTCGTTTCCCCCATCATCCAGGCAGACGCATCCTCAGCCAGATAGGCCGCCATGATGCTCGCGTCCCAGTGATCCATATCCCCCGCGTGGCCGTCATAGCTCCAGCTGGCGATGGCCGTGCCGCCGTTCACATGCACGGTATAAACGCCCAGCAGCGTTCCGGGAACACCTTCGTTGGTGGTAAAGGTAACGGTATAATCCCCGCCGGCATTTTTCTGCGCGTCGGCGCTGAACAGCGCCAGCATGCCCGGCGTGAAGCGATATTGACGGGTCAGCGCGTTGCGGGCGGAGAGCACGGCGTTGCTGCGCTCCGAGCGCTGTACAAACACGGCGGCCAGCGCGCAGGCGCTTGCCAGCACAAGAACCAGGGCGCATACCAGCGCCGCAGTCAGCTTTCGTTTCATCACAGGTTGTTTCCCTTCTTCGATTTTTGCGATCACGCGCCGGGCATGCGTCTCGTCCCAGGCTGCCCCGGCAAACGCGCGATCCACGCTTTGCCGCAGATCATTCTTCATCGTAATACCACCCTTCCAATTGCGTGCGCAGCAGCTTATTGGCCTGCTTGAGCCGATGCTTCACCCCACTGCGCGTTGTCCGCAGCGCCTGGGCCACATCGTCCACCTTCATTCCCTGATAATAGCGCAGCAGCACGGCCTCGCGCAGACGCGGCGGCAGCGCCGATACGGCCTGAACAATCGTATCGTCAGGTGGCTCCGGGCAGTAGGCGCGTTCAGGCAGCTGGGACAGATCGGCATAGCGGTCATGATGCCGCATCCAGGCGGAGCGCAGCATATCCCGGCAGGTATTGATGGCGATTTTCATCAGCCAGGTTTGCTCGCTGCAATCGCCGCGAAAGCTGTCCAGCCGGGCATAGGCCTTCAGAAAGGTTTCCTGCACCGCATCCTCCGCCAGGGAATAATCACGCAGGTACAGGCAGCACATGCGCAGCAGCGCCGTGCCGTACTGCGCCATCAGGTGCTCCAGCGCAGCCTGCCTGTTCCGCGTTTCATCCGTTTGCACGCCGTTCGCCTCCTTTCACACGTTGGACGGGAAAGCGTCGTAAAACGGACGCTGAAATGTAACAATTCTTCTGTTTTATTATATCAGCGGCCAGGCTGCGCGGCAACCGGCCGTTTTGCACCGGGATACAGGCGCGCGCGGCGTTGTCATCTGCGCAAAAGCGTGCTATAATTGATCATGGGAATTTCTATTTTTTCTATTTTCTTTAGTTCTTTTGAGGGAAAGCATGGCTGAAATCATTGTATCCGGCATTGAAAAATCCTTTGTACAGGATCGCGTGGTGCTCGACGACGTATCCTTTCAGGTGGACGCGGGCGAGCGCGTGGGTCTGCTGGGGCCTAACGGCGCGGGCAAAACCACGCTGCTGAAGATCATCACCGGCGAGATCGCGCCCGATAAGGGCTTTATCGCCATCCCCCAGGGGCGGCGGGTGGGCTATATCTCCCAGCTGGCCGAGGCCCCCGAGGGCGCGCTGGTGGAGGATGTGCTGCGCATGGCCTTTGCCGAGGTGCAGGCCGTCAGCGCGGAGATTGAGCAGCTTCAGTGCCGGATGGACGCAGGCGAGCACTCCGAGGCCCTGCTGCGCCGCTATGACGCGCTGCATACGCGCTTTGACATGCTGGGCGGCTACAGCTGCGAGACCCGCCTGGCCAAGGTGGCCAACGGCCTGCATATCTCCCCCGCCCAGCGCCGGCAGCCCTTTGCCTCGCTTTCCGGAGGCGAGCAGACGCGCATCCGTCTGGCGGTGATGATCCTGCGCGAAACCGATATCCTGCTGCTGGACGAGCCTACCAACCATCTGGACATGCAGTCCATCGAATGGCTGGAGGATTATATCGACCACTACAAGGGCACCGTGCTCACCGTATCGCATGACCGTTATTTTCTGGATCGCATTGTCAAACGCATTGTGGAGCTGGATCACGGCGGAGTGGAATTTTACAGCGGCAACTACAGCTTCTATGTAAAGGAAAAAGAAGCCCGCTACAAGCTGCAGTTAAAGCAATACGAAAAAGAGCAGGCCAAAATTTCTCAGCTTGAGAAGGCCGCCGAAAAGATGAGCGCCTGGGCCTACAGCGGCATGGACAAAACCTACAAGCGCGTGTTTGCCATCCAGAAGCGCATCGAATGGTTGCGGCAAACCGAAAAGCCCACCCGCGAGGAGCGGCTGGATCTGGGCTTTTCCACCGTTCCCTTCCGGGCCGATTACGCGCTGCGCATCAAGGATCTGAAAAAGTCCTACGGCGAGCGCACGCTGTTTGAAAACGTAACCGAAACCATCCGGGGCGGCGGCGAGCGCGTGGCGCTGGTGGGCGCAAACGGCGCGGGCAAAACCACGCTGCTCAAAATTCTTCTGGGAGAGGAAAGCCCCGACGCGGGCGTGGTGCAGTTCGGCCCCTCGGTGCGCGCGGCCTACCTTCCCCAGCAGATCACCTTTGAGCACCCCGAGCGCACGCTGTACGACACCCTGCTGTATGACCTGGGGTGCGAGCCGCAGCAGGCGCGCAACCGCCTGGGCGCGTATCGCTTCCGCGGCGAGGATCAGTTCAAGCTGGTCTCCCAGCTGTCGGGCGGCGAGCGCGCGCGGCTGAAGCTGTGCATGCTGATGAACAGCGCCGTCAACATGCTGATCCTGGACGAGCCGACCAACCATCTGGATCTGGATTCGCGCGAGTGGATTGAATCCGCCGTGGATCAGTTTGAGGGCACGCTGCTGATCGTGTCCCACGACCGCTACTTCGTCAATCGCTTTGCCAACCGCATCTGGGAGCTGGACAACGGCCGCCTGCGCAGCTTTGACTGCGGGTATGAAAAATACCGCTTTATCCGCGAGCGCGAGGACGAGGCCGCCCAGCAGGAGCAGGCGCGTCAGCGCGAGGCGGAAAAGGCCGAGCGCACCGAAAAGGCCGAAAAAAAGCCCGCCCGCCGCGACGGCAGAATCGAGCGCCGCATGAACGTGCTGGAGCGCGACATCGCAAAGCTGGAGCAGCAGCTGGACGCGCTGGACGCGCAGATGGAGGAAAACGCCAGCGACTATGTGCGTCTGGGCGAGCTGGAGGAGCAGAAAAACGCCCTGCAGGCGCAGATGGACGCGCTGTATGAGGAATGGGAGCAGCTGGACAGCTCGCTGGGCTGAGCCTGCCTACGAAAGGAAAAAATGATGAAGCGATTTGGTTTTCGTTGCCTGATATTGGCTTTCCTGCTGACGCTGGCGCTGTGCGCCTGCGCGCAGGCAGACGTGGTGTTTTCCGAAGTCATGGCCTCCACCGCCGCCTTTGTGGGGGAGCGCCACGACGACTGGGTTGAGCTGCATAATACCGGCGACAAGTCCGTTTCCCTCTCCGGCTGGTATCTGAGCAACGATCCCTACAATCTGCGCCGCTGGGCCTTCCCCGATACCGTCAAGATCGCCAAGGGCGGTTATCTGGTGGTGTACTGCGCGGGCGGGGAGGTCTCAAACGGCCAGTCCGGCGCGCTGTACGCCAATTTCAAAATCTCCGCCAAGGGCGACGAGCTGTATCTGACCGACCCGCAGGGCAATACCAGCAGTCTGTCCTTTGGCGCGCAGTTCGGCAACGTATCCTACGGTCTGCCGGACGGCGGCGATACCTGGCTGTACCTGGAAACCGCCACGCCGGGCAAGGCGAACGACAAAAACGGCTATGCCGCGCGCGCCCAGGAGCCGGTCATCGAAACCGCAGCAGGCTTCTACGACGCGGCGCTGGACGTCGTCATCACCGCGCCGGAGGGCCAGGAGATCCGCTATACCACCGACGGCAGCGAGCCCACCCGCGCCTCCAAGCGCTATACCGCGCCCATCGCCGTGAGCCAGACCACGGTCATCCGCGCCCGCGCCTTCGCGGACGATCTGCTTGGCTCCACCACGGCAGGCAGCACCTTCTTTATCAACGACCGCTCTCCCGTGCCTGTCGTAAGCATATATACGGACGATACCTACCTGTACAACCAGAAAACGGGCGTGATGGTCAAGGGCTCGGGCAGCATTCCCAATTACGAAAAGGACTGGGAATACCCCATTCAGGTAGAATACTTTGATGCTTCGGGCCAGCGGCAGATCAGCCAGATGGCCACCTTCCGCGTCACCTCGCACTCCTCACGGTCGCTGCGTCAGAAGTCCCTGGCGCTCTTTGCCCGCAAGGCCTTCGGCTCGGATACCTTTGATTATCCCTTCTTTGAAAACCGCCCCTATACGCAGTATTCCTCCATCCTGCTGCGCTCCACCAACTCCGATCACCGCTCCTGCCGCATGCGCGACGCGGTGCTCAGCGAGCTGAGCACGGGCCTGAACCTGTACTATCAGGCGGCGCAGCCCATCGTGGTATATCTCAACGGCGAGTACTTCGGGCATTACAACCTGCGCGAAAAGGCCAATAAGGATTCCCTGGCGCAGTGGGAGGGCATTACCGATCCGGCGGCCATCCGCGCCTGCGATATCCTGCAGCGCACCGGCACGCAGCGGGGCGACGCGCTGCACGGCAGCAACGCGGACTGGATTGAGCTGATGGACTTTGTAAAGGCCAACAGCCTCAACGACGCGGACAATCTGCAGTATGTGCTGGACCGGCTGGATGTGGACAGCCTGTACAACTATGTGATTTTCAGCATGATCATCGGCAATTACGATGTGGATAACGTGCGCATGTACCGCTTCCCCGGCGGCAAATGGACCTTCTTCCTGCACGACGTTGAGGCCGGCTGCATGAACAACAAGGAATCCCCCGTCGATATCTTCCTGCGCAGCAAAAGCGCCAAGGCGGGCGGCTTCCCCCACTGGGTGCTGGTCGCGCTGCTGGAGGTGCCCGAGTATAAGGATTACTTCCTGCGCCGCACGGCTGAAATCATCGAAAGCAACTTTCTCTACACCACGCAGGTGGAGCCGGTATTCAATAAATACATCGACACCATCGGCGAGCTTCTGCCCCGGCACATCAAAAAATTCCCCGGTCTTACCATGAAGGAATGGAAAACCAACGTGGGCGCGGCGATGTACTACGCCCGCATCCGCCCCAAAAAGGTAATCACCTGGCTGAGCCAGCGCCTGAAGCTGACCAACGCCCAGCAGCAGGAATACTTTGCCCACACGCTGGAGCTGCTGGCGCAGTACAACGCCAGGCAATAATCCCGATTATGCTTATTATACGGAGGAAAAAGTGATGAATCGCCGTACTCTGCGCGCATTGTCTGTCTTTTCGCTGCTGATCGCGCTGCTTTTCTCCGCCATGCCCGTCTGCGCGGACAGCCTGCCGGACGCCTTTACCATTGCCTATCAGGTGGATGAGCGGCTGATCAACGGCAAGCGCGGCTTTGTCTCCAAGGAGCATATTACCGCCGCCAATTCCGCCGTCGCGGCCGAAATCAACGCGCTGGTGGACGCTTATGACGAGCAGTACGCCCCCACCCTCAAGCGCAGCGATAACCCCAAGCGCAACAGCCGCCTGGATATCCATGTGGTGCACAGCGTTACGGGCACCAGGTGGGTGAGCTTTCTGGTGCTGGCACGGCAGTCCTATGCGCGCAAGCAGCTGGCCTCGCCCTTTACCGCCCGCGCCTATGATATGGACGCCGGCCGTCAGCTGGCCCTGACCGACGTAGTGCAGGATACGGCCGCCGCCTGGGACATCCTGGGCAGCGCCGTGCGCGAGCAGCTGAACGCATATTTTCCCGATGAGGAGGCCGACGCGGCCGTTCTTGACCGCCTGTGCTCCCGCGAGGGACTGCTGGAAACCCCCTTCATGCTGACCCCTGCGGCGCTGACGCTGCATTACGAGGCCAGCGCCGTCTATCCCGGCCATCCCACGCTGATGCGCGTGACGGTTTACTATCAGGCCCTGGCCGATGTGCTGACCGACGAGGCCCGCGTACAGACCGACAACAGCGCCTACTCGCTGGTCGCCCTCACCTTTGACGACGGCCCCAGCTATACCCAGACGGCGCGGCTGCTGAACAACCTGCGCCATACGGGCGCGGTGGGCACGTTCTTCCTGGTGGGCAACCGCGTGGACGAGTATATGGATATCGCCCGCCGCGAAAACGACGAAAACCACAGCCTGCAAAGCCATCATTATGTGCACACCAACGCCGAAAAATCCACGCCGGAGCGCATCCGCAGCTATACGGAAAAGGCGCATGATAAAATCGCCTCCATCGCAGGCAAGCCGCCCATCATGATGCGCCCGCCCTACGGTCTGTACGAGCCCTTCCAGCAGGCAGACGTCAATCTGCCCATCATCATGTGGACGGTGGATACCAAGGACTGGACGGGCAAATCCTCCTCGGCGGTGCTGTCCGTGGTCAAAAAGGAGGTACGCCCCGGCGCAATCATCCTGATGCACGATATCAAGGACAACACGGCCGAATCCGCCCGCCTGACGGCAGAATACCTGCATCAGCACGGCTATCTGTGCGTCTCGGTGGAGGATCTGTTCGCCTTCTACCAGGTGGAACTGGAGCCCAACCATCACTATGCCTATGCCGTCAAATGATCTGTCCACCCGGCTGCATGCGCTGGCCGACCCGGCATACCGCCTGTTTCAGTGCAGGCTGATGCCCACCGTGCCGCCCGAGCAGGTATGGGGCGTGCGCACGCCTCAGCTGCGCGCGCTGGCCAAGGAGGCTGCGGGCACGCCGGAGGCCGCCGCCTTTCTGGCCGCGCTGCCCCATGCAGCCTATGATGAAAACAACCTGCACGGGGCGCTGATTTGCCTGATGCGCGATTACGACGCCTGCCTGGCCGCGGCGGAAGTCTTTCTTCCTTATATAGATAATTGGGCCACCTGCGATATGCTGTCGCCCAGGGTGTTCACCCGGCACACCGACGCGCTGCTTGCGCCCATTCGCCGCTGGATGGCCAGCCCGCACGTCTATACCTGCCGCTTCGGCATGGGCATGCTGATGCGTTACTATCTGGAGCCTGCAGCTTTCCACCCGGAGTATCTGCAATGGGTGGCCGCAATCCGCTCGGATGAATACTACATCAACATGATGATCGCCTGGTTTTTCGCCACGGCTCTGGCCAAGCAGTACGACGCGGCCCTGCCTTATCTGGAGCGTCATTCCCTCGCTCCCTGGACGCACAACAAGGCCATTCAAAAGGCGCTGGAAAGCGATCGCGTTTCCGATGCGCACAAGGCCTATTTGCGCAATTTGAAAATGAAACCACCGCAAAAGAACCAGCATCAACCATAAAGGAGGCCATCTTATGGGCGCATGGGGACCTGCCATTTTTTCAAGCGATACTGCCTGCGATGTTCGCGGAACTTATGAAGATATGCTCTGTTACGGCCATACCCCGGAAGAGGCTGAAGCGCAGACGATAAAGGAAATGGAAATGGATCGCCTGCATCCGGAAGATGACCCGGACGCATGGCTGGCCCTGGCTGCCACGGAATGGCGCTGCGGCCGAAAGCTATCTGATGATGTGCGCGCCATTGCCATGGCGCTGATTGATCAGCCCATTCCGACAGACCTGTGGAAAACGGAGAAGCTGCGCCTTAGCCGCCGCAAGGCGCTGGATAAGCTTCGCGACCAGCTGAGTTCTCCGCTGCCCAAGCCTAAACGGCTAAGGCCGCTGCCGACGATTCATTCTCCGTGGCAGGTTGGCGACGTAATTGCCGTCAAACTGCCTGAAGAGAAAGATCGCCCAGCGCTTTCAGGAAAATATGCGCTGATTCTTTTTACGGAAATCCGTACTTCTAAAGTTTCTCGCTACGCTCCGGAAACCATGACGGAGGACATGCCTTATTTTGTTACTTATTACTGGTGGGGAGACGACCTTTCCCAGTGCAAAGAGGTAATCGACCGACAGGTCTTTATGGCCAAAGACTCTTATGTACTTATATCGCGAGATGTAGAAAAGCCAATTCAAGAGATTTTCAGATCATATGCGCTTTATAAAAGCGAAATGAAACAGTACAAAGAACACCCGGTCGTTGCGCATATTGATCTGCCGGATCTTACAGAAATCAAATCCAAATATCACTATTACGGAGGATATGGATTATCTGAGCGGGCAACATTGTTAAGCATTCAGTATAATCTCTCGAAGTGCACGCCCATCTATCTCCCGCTGTATGCCCCTGCGCAGGTGCATATGCCGTATGCTGACTGACAGAAGGATTTTGCGTCAGTCAGGTCATTAATAAGCACAAAACACGCCTTATGGAAGCATAATAATAAGCCTCCGGGATTTCCGGGGGCTTCAGGGTGTCAAAAAAGTCCCGTTAAACTCCTGGGATGCATGAAGGGGCCGCAGCCCCTTCATTTGTACGCCCCGCGCTACTGCCTTACGGCAAGCGCGGGTTTCGGGCGGCGATTTGCAAAATCGCCTGCCCTCAGCCGCCTTTGGCGGCGCTATTAATCCGCAGCGGCGGCGCAGGCTTCGCCTGATCTGCGCGGCATCGGCAGTCAAGTAACTTGGCGAAGCCACGAAAGCGGCGATGCCGCCGGCGCGAGGAGTAGCCGTCAGGCTGCTTCCTATGTCATTTTCTGCCCGTGAGCCGCAGGCTCACAAGAAAATGACGTGCCCGATGAAAG
>CAKUFG010000018.1 GCA_934647235.1 uncultured Clostridia bacterium | reverse complement strand
CCCGAGGCGCTGGACAAGGGCTGCTTCATTCTGGCAGGCATCGATGAAAAGAGTCTGCTGCAGGCCGTTGATACCGCAGTGGAGATGAACCTGAACGGCGATTACGGCATCCCCGTGCCGGATTATGTGGAGGAAAACGTCTCCACAAAGGTGGTCAAGATCATCCAGAGCTACACCGGCGTGGTGGATAAGATGGTGTGGAGAAAGAGCTGACGTGACAAACGAATTCAAAGCGCTGATGCGGCTGGCTTGGCAAGGCGGATCAGCCTCCTGGAACATTGGACTGAAAAAGGAAGACGATGGTGGAATCCAGAAACATGGCAATGAAAACGCTGCAGGCGCTGATTGGCCTGGCCGCAGCAGGAGCGCGGGGGGAAGCGTTTAACGCGCAGCAGATCGACTGGCAGGCGGTTCTTTCGCTTGCGGCGGAGCAGGGCGTTGTTCCCTTGCTTGCGTTGGCAGTGCGGCATTCGCCGGGGCTGGCATGCCCGGAGAAAATGCGCGGGCACCTGATGAATACGCTGCGGATGGAGTGCTCGACAAACCTGCTGCGCAGGCAGCGGGCGCTGCATCTGATCGGCGGGATGAGGGCTGCGGGAATCGAAACGAGGGTGCTCAAGGGCTGGGCGGCGGCGGAGAACTATGCCTGCCCGGAAAGCCGCAGCTCGGTGGATATGGATCTGCTGATTGATATCAAGCAGGAAAAAGCGGCGCTTCGCTTTCTGGAGGCGCAGGGCTTTCGGATTACGCCGCGCGCGAAAACCAGCCACCATACCATATGCCAGCATAAAAAGTATGGGGAAATCGAGCTGCATGCTGCGCTTTATGACGAGCTGATTCGTGACGTCTGGTTTCAGGGCATGGATACGGCGGCGCTCGCTCAGGAGGAGCCTGTCACGATAGAAACGCCGGACGGCAGCTTTACTGCGCTGGGCTATACCGATCATCTGATTTTTATCACCCTGCACATGGTCAAGCATTTTATCCTGGGCGGGCTGACGCTGCGGATGATGCTGGATATCGCCTTGCTTTTTGCGCGCAACAGAGATAAAATCAATGCGGCGCGCTTCTGGGATGTCATGAACCGCCTGCGCTATGGGCAGCTGGTCAGCTGCGTGCTGGGGGCAATGATCCTGTACGGCGGCTTCCAGAAGACGGATTTTCCGGGCTGCGCCGCAGCGGCTCCGCAGGAAATTCAGCTGATTCTCAGCGATCTGCTGCAGGGCGGTTATATGGGCGTGAAGGAAACGGACGCGCGCTATGCCAGCGGTATGGAGTATAACCGCAGAGTGATGCTGAAAAACGGCAGCGCGCGGGAATACAGGCTGTACATGCTGCGCTATAAGGTGCGGAGCGCGGCGAAATACATGTTTCCTTCGCGGCGGACGCTGAAGCAAAGCAGCTGTATCCCCGCGCGGGCCGGCACGCGGCGCTGACACCATTTTTGTTTGTTTATCAGATGTTTGCTTATCCAATCCAAAAGGTGTGCGCGGGCGCGCTCCGGCGGGATATCCGGTCAGAGTCCGGCGAGCTCAGCCGGGAAACGCAGGCGCGCCTGGACATGTTCCACAAACTGGATATGCTGTAAAATTGATCGATGCAGGACAAAACAATGCTTCAGGTTGGAATCATTCTTTTGATTGTTGCAGGCACGTTTTTTGCGCTGGAATGGGCGAATAAGCGCTTCAGCCGGCGCGGCTATGTGGGCTTTCTCTGGCTTGCCTTTGGGGTATATGCGCTTGGCAATCTGTATTTTACCCTGCTTTCGCGGGTCCCCGGCGCGGGAACGGAGCTTGTGCTGCAGCCGTTTCAGGCATATACGCGGCTGGATCAGGGCGGCCAGGCGGAGGCTGAAGAGGCCGTCGGCTTTGCGGCGGCCTTTCTGAAGGGCACAACGCCGCTGGACGGCATTATCCTGAACGTGCTTTTGTATGTGCCGCTGGGATATCTGCTTCCCAGGCTGTTCCCAAGGCTGAAGGCCTGGCAGGTGATCCTGATTGGCCTGCTTTGCTCCCTGGCAACCGAAGCGACGCAGTATCTGTTCAAGCTGGGCTGGTGCGAAACGGACGATGTGATCCACAACACGCTGGGAACGGCCATTGGGGTCTGGATGCGATGGCTGCAGCTGAAAAGGCATATTAGAAATCGATGAGATGCGAAAGGGATTTTCCATTGAGTTTGTGCTGTTTACTTTATCGAACAAAGTGATGTTGTTCTGTGCTTCACTTAATAAGGAGGCTAATTATGTGGCTTAAGGTGCATTGCAACAAGTGCGGAGCAGAGCTTGAATACGATAATAAATCAGTTTGTGAAGGAAACCGCGAGAGGGAAAAAGTTATCTGCCCAATTTGCAAAAATACGGTGGCATCAGTTTTTACAGATTTGATTCCTCAAGTGCGTGTTATTACTTCGGGGAAACTGTCACAGCAGCTTAAATCTGAAGAATAATTTGCTGCTTGCGATGGCTTGACTTGTGCAAATGATATACTTACTCAAAGTCAAAGCAGAGGTTTTCGGGACATCCTTTCAAAAAGTGCTCTTGCAGACGGTTATGGGGATATGCTGAGCATAAAAACGTTGAATTCCGGCCCATAAAAAACAGATTGAAATTTGGCGCTTTCCATGATACACTTGCGTATGCGCGCCCTGGGCGCGGCACAATGCATGGGGCAAAGGGAGCGACGGAACCATGAAAGCAAAAGCCGTTCATTCCATGACCGAGGGGCCGCTGGCACGGTCTATTTTTGTCTTCAGCCTTCCGCTGATGCTGTCAAACGTTCTGCAGGCGCTGTTCAATATGTCGGACATCGCCGTGGTGGGGCGCTTCGCCGGGGCGGAGGCGCTGGGCTCGGTCGGGTCTACGGCCATTCTGGTTACGCTGTTTACCGGCTTTCTTATTGGCGTGGGCAGCGGCGTGAACGCGGTTACGGCGCGGTTCCTGGGCGCGCGCCAGCATAAGGACGTGGGCCAAACGGTGCATACGGCCTTCCTGCTGTGCCTGATCATCGGCCTGGTTGAAATGACGCTTGGGCAGATTTTCGCCCGCCCGCTGCTGGAGCTTCTGCATACCAAGGAAGAGCTGATTGACGGCGCGACGCTGTATCTGCGCATCTATCTGCTGGGTATCCCGGCAGCCGCCATGTATAACTACGGCAACGGCGTGCTCAGCGCGGCGGGGGATACCAAAAACCCGCTGTATATCCTGACCATCGCGGGCGTGGTCAACGTGCTCCTGAACCTGTTCTTTGTTATCGTGTGCAAGCTGAGCGTGGCCGGCGTGGCGCTGGCCAGCGCGATTTCGCTGTATCTGTCCGCCGGGCTGATTCTGCTTTCGCTGATCAGGAGCGCCAATACCTACGCCCTGCATCGCGGCGAGCTGCGCATCAGCCCGGACAAGGCGCGCCAGCTGCTTTCGCTGTCCCTGCCGGCCGGCGCGCAGAACGCCATCTTCGCCATTGCCAACCTGTTCATTCAGGCGGGCGTCAATTCCTTTGACGCGGTGATTGTGGAGGGCACGGCTGCCGCGACCAACGCCGACGCGCTGGTCTATGATGTGATGGCCGCGCTGTACACCGCCTGCTCCAGCTTTATGGCGCAGAACATGGGCGCGGGCAACAAAAAGCGCGTGCTGCGCAGCTATTTTATCAGCCTGGGCTTTTCATTCTGCGCAGGCGGGCTGCTGGGCGGCGCGCTGGTGCTGTTCGGGCGGGAGTTCCTTTCGCTGTTCACCACGGAGACCGCCGTGGTGGAGGCAGGCATGGTGCGCCTGACGGTCATGGGCTGCTCCTACGCCTTCTCCGCGTTTATGGACTGCACCATCGCGGCCTCGCGCGGGCTGGGCAAAAGCGTTGTGCCAACCGTCATCGTGATCCTGGGTTCCTGTGTTTTCCGCGTGATCTGGGTTTATACGGTGTTTGCCTACTTCCATACCATTATGTCGCTGTATCTTTTGTACATCTGCTCCTGGACGATCACTGCAGCGGCCGAAATCATCTATTTTGCGCATGTTTACCGGCATAAAAAATTTGCGCCGCCTGCTCTTGCGTAAAGGGGAAGGCAAGGAGCGGTTTAACAGAATAAACGATCTTATGAGAGCCGCTGCAAGCGACCTGGGCGCAGAAACGACGCCCGGCGCATGCGCGGCTCTCCGCATTTTCCCTTGACAATTTGCAGGAGAGTATTTATACTGAAACATGCGTTACAAAACAACTGGCTTTTAAGGAGCTGATACGATGCCGCCTAAACCAAAGTTTACTCGGGAAGAGATCGTTGAGGCCGCGCTGGACATTGTGTCCGGCAGCGGGATCGAAGCGCTGACCGCGCGGGAGCTGGGCGTAAAGCTGGGCAGCTCGGCCCGGCCGCTGTTTACGGTGTTCAAAAATATGGAGGAGCTGCACGAGGCGGTCCGCGCGGCCGCGATGGCGCGGTTTGAAGCCTTTGCTCCCGACGGCATGGAAAACGCGCCGATCTTCAAGCAGGTGGGCATGCGGATGGTGCTGTTCGGCATGCGGGAGCCCAAGCTCTATCAATTGCTGTTTATGGAAGAAAACGCAGCGGCTGCGGGCTTTGGCGATCTGTTCAGCCGCCTGGGGCCGACGGCGCAGGGATGCATCGATACCATCTGCGATACCTACGGCCTGACCGGCGCGCAGGCGCGAAAGCTGTTTGAAAACGTGTGGATTTACACCTTCGGCGTGGGCGCGCTGTGCGCTATGCGGGTGTGCAGCTTTTCCCAGCAGCAGCTGGGGCAGATGCTGACCACGCAGTTTCAGGGCATGATGATGCTGATAAAATCCGGCAATTACCCGCAAGATTGAAAATGAAAATTCTGGTACTGAACGGTTCGCCCAAGCGGGATCAGAGCGATACCATGCACATCACGCGCGCCTTCCTGGCAGGCATGGCCGAGGGTGCGGAGCTTGAGACCGAGGTCATTCATGTGATCGACCGGCACATTGAATTCTGCCGCGGCTGCTTTGCCTGCAAGCGCAACGGCGGCGTCTGCGGACATCAGGACGATATGCCTGAGATTCTGCAAAAGATGCTGGACAGCGATATCCTGCTGTTTAATTTTCCGCTGTATTGCTACGGCATGCCCGCAGCGCTGAAAAACCTGATTGACCGCACCATGCCGTTGAGCAGCATGGCCATGCGCAAGGCGGGCGAGCGCTACGAGCATGTGGGGCAGGCAAGCTATGGGCATCTGCGCTACATCATGATCTGCGGCTGCGGTTTTCCCAACAGCCGGCATAATTTTGAGCCCGCAGTGGCGCAGTTTGAATTGATGTTCCCCAGCCATCATACCATCCTGACCGTGCCCGAAAGCCCCATGTTTAACGCGCCCGAGGCCGCGCCGGTGACGCAGCCGCGTCTGGCGCTGATTCATCAGGCGGGCAGGCAATATGCTGAAAAGGGCGAGATCGACGCGGCGCTGCTGGCGCAGATCGGCACGCCCATGATCCCGGAGGATATGTACGCGCGCATCGCCAACGGCGAGCAATAAGAAAGGAGAAGACAATGAAAGATAAGCGCTTTGAGGTGGTCTCCCAGGAGGGCAGCGGGCTTTCCTACCTGCGGGCGATTCTGGTGGATAAGGAAACGGGCGTGAACTACCTGTTTGTCCAGTCCGGCTATGCAGGCGGGCTTACGCCCCTGCTGGATGCGGACGGCAAGCCCGTGGTGACAGAGAAGAAAGCCTGATAATAAAAAATGTCTGCGGCGGCGTGCTTTTTTTAATGAGGCAATGGTGAGGCGGCAAAGCTTGACAGAACGTTCCTTTCGCGCTATAATATTCAGGCCGAAAAAGGCCCGCGCGCCCGTAGCTCAGTTGGATAGAGCGTCAGACTCCGACTCTGAAGGCCATGCGTTCGAATCGCACCGGGCGTACCAGTGAAAAACCACCCTGATTGGGTGGTTTTTTGCGTGCCCTCAAAGCATGCAGGCGCTTGCCCTGTTTTCAGCAACATTTCCGGCCATCTGGCATAGGATAGCGCAAAGGGGGCGGCGCTATGAGCCTGTCGGAGCTGCGGGAAAAGGACGTTGTAAATGTTGATACGGGCAAAAAGCTGGGCAAGGTGATGGATATTGAGTTCTGCGTGTCCACGGGCTGCGTGCAGGCGATCGTCGTGCCCGGCCCGTTTAAGGTGGGCAATCTGTTCAAGGGCGAGCGCAGCGGCGTGGTGATCCCTTGGGAGCGCATCGTGCGCATCGGGGACGACGTGATATTGGTTCAGCTGCTGCCGGGGGATATTCAGGAGGATTGAAAAGCCCGTTTCTGCAAAGAAAACCGTGGACAAATCCGCGCAATCCGCATATAATAGAAGATGATTTTTACCAAAGGAGCGCCGCGCCATGAAGTGCCAGTTCTGCAATTGTCCGGACAGCCGCGTTGTTGATTCCCGCCCGACCGAGGAGGGCAGCAGCATCCGCCGCCGCCGGGAGTGCATCAATTGCGGCCGCCGTTTTACCACCTATGAAAAGGTGGAAATGCCGCAGCTGCTTGTCATCAAAAAGGATAATAATCGAGAGCTGTTTGATCCCCAGAAAATCCGCAGCGGCATCATCCATGCCTGCCATAAGCGCCCCGTCACGGCGGCGGATATCGAGCGCATCGTCGCCTCGGTGGAGCAGATGGCCTACAATAGCCTGCAGGAGGAAATCACCACCAAGCAGATCGGCGAAATGGTGATGTCCTCCCTGCGCCAGCTGGACGAGGTAGCCTATGTGCGCTTTGCCTCGGTGTATCGCCAGTTTACCGATATCCCCACCTTTATGCGTGAACTGAGCCATATGCTGGACGAGGCCGGCCGCAGCGGCGAAAAAAACGCCCCGGCCGATACGACCGGGACGACGGAGCAACCTGAAAAGCCAGAAGAATAACGCCTGCATCGCCATCGGACGGGCTGCGCCATGCGCGCGGCGCGTCCGTTTTTTATGCCATGGCGGCCAGCAGCGGCAGCAGCAGCACGCAGCCAAGGGCCAGCAGCAGGATCAGGATCATCCTCCGGGTTTCAACGGCTTGCTTGTAGCGGTCGTCATAGGTTGCAATGCGCTTCATACCAGGCACCTCCAATTCTGAAATAAGACAGAGCTTAAGATAATCTTAATGATTTCGTAATAATATTACCATGAATATTCATAAAATGCAAGCCCTGAATTGTAACAGCTTTCCAATTCAACGCTTTTTTTCAAAATGTCTTTGATCTTTGCCCTGCTGCGGCAGTCTTATGGGTGTCATTGCAATGACGCAAGAAGGAGAACGATGCCATGGACGAAAAAGCCTTTGAGCAGCGCGTTCTGGATCTGGAGCCAAGGCTGTACCGCACAGCCTGCGCGATATTGTGGAACGACGCTGACGCAGCCGACGCCTTGCAGGAGTGCCTGCTCAAGGCCTGGCGAAAGCGCGGCGCGCTCAAGGACGAAGCGTGCTTTAACAGCTGGATCACCCGCATCCTGATTAACGAATGCCATACCCTGCGCTACCGTTTCCGCCGCCATAAGACGGTCAGCTTTGACGAGACCGTCGGCGATGTACCTGCCGGAGAGCCGGTGGATCTGGGCCTGCGGGACGCGCTGCGGGCGCTGCCCGATCATCTGCGGCTGCCGCTGCTGCTGCATCATATGGAGGGCTATTCCCTGCAGGAGGTGGCGGATATGCTGCATATATCCGCAGCCGCCGCGCGGGGCAGGGTATACCAGGCCAGACAAAAGCTGCGCGAGCAGCTGGATAAGGAGGAGCAACAGCCATGAAGCCGCTGCCTGATCTGTCGCGCGCGTTTTCTCCGGTGCCGCCCGTGGTGCATACCCGGATTACCCGAACGCTGGAGGAGATTCATCATATGAAAAAAAGAAATGTTTCCGTTGCCTTTGTGCTGGCCGCCGTGCTGACGCTGGCGCTGGCGGGCGCTGCCTTTGCCGCCGCGCAAAGCGGGGTGCTGCGCTTTCTGCTGGGCGATACCACGCCCAACGCCGCCCAGCAGCAGATGGTGCAGCCTGTGGGCCTGAGCCATCAGAGCAAGGACATGACCGTCACTGTAACCGATGCGGTGTTTGACGGCGCGCAGCTGTCCCTGGCGCTGGATTTCAGCCGGGGTCAGGGTGTGTATGCGCTGATCGACCATCTGACCATCAACGGGATCAACGTGTTCCTGAACTACGATAACCTGGACGACGCATGGCTGATCGATCCCTGCGCCATGCAGGATGGCGCGGTCAGCCGCGGCCTGTGCGGCGATTGGAGCCGCCGCAATCTGGAGGACGAGGACCTGGCGCGCTATCCCGAGGCCATGCAGCGCATGCAGGATACGGGCACAGTGGATATCTCCCTGGGGCTGACGCTGCTGACGCCCAAGGCGCAGCTGGAGCATATTGCTACATATGGCGAGGACAGCGCCGCCGTGTGGGCGAAAATCGACGCGGCGATTGCCGCAGGCCGCACGCCCATCGAGGCCGGTGATCCCTGGCATGTGCTCATCCCCAGCGCCGCCATGCGCGAAATGTGGGGCGATGAATGGAGCAATCAATGGCCCGCGCAGACGCTGCGCGTGATCCGCAATATGCCGGACTACGCAGCCCGCGTGAACATGGATGTGCTGGACAGCTTCACCCTGGACTTTACCCTGCAGGCGCAGACCACCCCTGCCGCAGTGCGCAACCCCGATATCGAAGCAAACGATGCGCGCGTGCACTTTGAAGAGGTGTTCAGCAGCGCGATCTTCACCAATTTCAGACTGACGATCGCCTCCGATACGCTGAGCAGCGCGGAGCTGGAGCAGCTTTACCGATACTTTGAGCTGTTCGCGCCCGACCGGCAGCCGCTGGATCTGACGGGCATGCGCAGCCTGTCGCTGGGCGCAGGCTTTGAGCGGCAGGCGGACGGCTCGCTGCTATACACGGTGAATAGCTCCATGGAAACGCTGGCGGATATGCCGCAGGAGCTTTGGCTGGTGCCGTTCCAGTACGGTGAGGACAGCCAGAAGATGTACGAATGGGATCGTGCGATTCCGGTGCGCCTGAAGTAATAAAAAAAGACCGCACACTGTTTGCAGGGACGATGCAGTCCGGCAAATAGCGTGCGGTTTGCTATGCTTGGCGCAATGAAAGCTGAAGCGAAGGCCCGAAGGCGCTTACAGCACCACATTGCCCGCGCCGGCGCAGCCATCCTGGCCGATGGCCGGGCGCAGCACCTGGGTGACAAAGCGCTCGGTTTGCCTGGGAGCCAGGCCGATATACTTGCCGGGCTCCAGCAGGGTGCTGAGATCCTCCTGCGTCAGCGGCAGATTGGGATCCTCCACAATGCGCTGCAGCAGGTCGTTGGCCGCGCCTTCTTCTTTCATGCGCACCGCGGCAGCCTGGGCGTGGGCGCGGATGCGCTCATGGGTGCTCTGACGGTCGCCGCCCTTTTTGACGGCTTCCATCATGATGTTTTCGGTGGCGATGAAGGGCAGCGCGTCGCGCAGGCCGCGCTCGCACATTTTGGGATAAACCACCAGCCCGCGCGCCAGATAAATCACAATGTCCAGCACCGCGTCGGCCGTCAGGAAGGCTTCAGGCAGGGCGATGCGGCGGTTGGCCGAATCATCCAGCGTGCGCTCGCACCACTGGGTGCAGGCCGTCATGGCCGCATCCTGGGACAGGGCGATCAGATGCCGGCTCAGCGAGCAGGCACGCTCGGCACGGATGGGATTGCGCTTGTAGGCCATGGCCGAGGAGCCGATCTGCGAGGAGCCGAAGGGCTCTTCCATTTCGCCGCGCGATTGCAGCAGGCGCACATCCTGCGCAAAGCGATAGCAGCTGATGCCCAGTGAGGCCAGCAGATTAAGCACCCGCGCGTCCAGCTTGCGGGGATAGGTCTGCCCCGACACATCAAACACCGGCAGCCCGCCCAGCTTCTGGCTGATGGCCTGCTCCATGGCCTCCACCTTATCAACGTCGCCATCGAACAGATCCAGAAAGCTGGCCTGCGTGCCCGTAGCGCCGCGGCAGCCCAGCAGCTTGATGGAGGGCAGCAGCGCGTCCAGATCGGTCAGATCCTGCAACAGATCCTGCGCCCAGCAGGCCGCGCGGCGGCCCACCGTCAGGGGCTGTGCCGCCTGCAGATGCGTCAGGCCCACGCAGGGAATATCCTTGGTTTTCAGGGCAAAATCGCCCAGCGCGCGCAGCGCCTCGCAGAGCTTGCTGCGAATCAGCCCCAGCGCCTCGCGCAGCAGCAGCAGATCCGCGTTATCCGTCACATAGCAGCTGGTAGCGCCCAGGTGGATGATGGGCCGCGCCGTGGGGCAAAGATCGCCCAGCGCCAGCACATGGGCCATCACGTCGTGGCGCACGCGCTCCTCATGGGCGCGTACCGCGTCATAATCAATATCGTCCAGGTGCGCGCGCAGCTCATCCAGCTGCGCGTCCGTCACCGGCAGGCCCAGCTGCTGCTCGGCCTCAGCCAGCGCCAGCCACAGCCTGCGCCAGGTGCCGTAGCGATGGTCGGGCGAGAACACCCGGCGCATGGCCTCGCTGGCGTAGCGGCCCTCCAGGGGCGACTCGTAAAAAGGCTTGCTCATGGCTTACCCCCGGATGATCATCGCGTCGCGCTCGGCGCCCACGGATACGTAGGGGATGGGGCAGCCCAGCTCCTTCTCGATAAAGAGCACATAGTCCTGCGCGGCCTTGGGCAGATCCTCAAAGCGGCGCGCATGGGTGGTATCGCACTGCCAGCCGGGCAGCACCTCGTATACCGGCTCGCAATCGTCCAGATCGGCAGTGTAGGGGAAATCGCGGATTACTTGGCCGTGCAGCTTATAGCCCACGCACACGGGCAGTTCCCTGAAGCCGTCCAGCACGTCCATCTTGGTCAGCGCCAGCTCGGTAGCGGCCTGCATACGCACACCGTAGCGTGCGGCAACCACGTCCATCCAGGTGACGCGGCGCGGACGGCCTGTGGCCGCGCCATACTCATGACCGGCCTCGCGCAGGGCGACAGCCTCGTCCCCCTGCAATTCGCCCACGAACGGGCCCTCGCCCACGCAGGTGGAATAAGCCTTGACCACGCCCACTACACGATCTACCTTGACGCTGGGCAGGCCGCAGCCCACCGGCGCGTAGGCAGCCAGCGGCGTGGAGGAAGACGTATAGGGATAAATGCCATAATCCAGATCGCGCAGCGCGCCCAGCTGGGCCTCAAACAGGATGCCCTTATCCTGGCGCTCCTCCAGCAGGCGGCCGGCGTCGCAGATATAGGGGCGCAGCTTTTCGGCATACTCCTTGCAGTAGGCCAGCAGCTCGTCATATTGATAAGGTTCGCACCCATAGCCAGGCACGGTGACTTCGTTTTTCCAATCCACCAGGCGCTCCAGGCGGGTTTCCAGCGTTTTCTCATGCAGCAGATCGCCCATGCGCAGAGCCTTCTTATAGGCGCGGTCGGCGTAGGCGGGGGCGATGCCGCGCAGGGTGGAGCCAAAGTGCGCCTTGCCCAGGCGCTGTTCTTCCATTTTATCCTCCAGGGGGGAGATGGGCAGCACGGCCGTTGCGCGATCGGAAATGCGCAGGTTATCGGGCGACACGGCCACGCCGCGCGCGCGCAGACCCTCCATTTCGGTGATCACATGGTGCAGGTCCACCACGCAGCCCGCGCCCAGCAGGTTCATTTTATCGGGATGCAGAATGCCGGATGGAATCAGATTGAGCTTGAATTCGCCCTGGTCGGTCACGATGGTGTGGCCGGCGTTGTTGCCGCCCTGATAGCGGACGACGGTTCCAAACTGCGGCACAAGGTAGTCCACCATGCGGCCCTTGCCCTCGTCACCCCAGCAAATACCCACGATCGCGCAATTGTGCATTGTAATTTCCTCCTTTCGGAAAACAACAAATTATAATACGCCCTCGGCTTTTTCGTGTCAAGAAATTTCGGGGGAAAAGACGATGAAAAGACGGAAAAAGCCCACCGTGCTTCCGGCGGGCTTTAAGAAAGCTGTTTTATTATTTGTCGATGCTCACAACGGCGATGCCCTTCTGGGCCTCGGCCACCAGCGCGTCCTCGCTCAGGAAGCCCTCGGCGGAATCCGGATAGACGTTGACGGATACCAGCACGCAGGAGCTCTTCACATTGGCGGGAACGTAGCACACCAGGCACTGGGAGTACTTGGTTTCGGTGCCGCCGGTTTCGGTATCGTTCTGATAGGAATAGGCATAGGTGAAATAGCGCGCGGTGCCGCTGGCGGTATCCAGCTCCTTCACCTCGGTGATGGTGCCGGGGTTCTCCTCATCGCTGGTGACCATCTTGGAGAAGGTATCGTATACGTAGTCGATCATATCGTTCACGCTTCTGGCAACGGTGGTGATGTACAGGTTGCTTACGCCGTTGTCCTCCAGGGGCTTATACACCAGCTCGGTTTTATAATTGGGGGTGGAGGAGGTGCCGGAAATCTTTTCATCCGTCAGCTCGTAGCCTTCGGGCGTTTCCACGGTGCCCAGCTTGTAGTATTCGCTGTTCTTGCCCTTATCCAGCTTGCCGATCAGCCAGTTATCCTCCGCGCCGACCACAGCCTGATTGCGGATATTGAGCGAGCCGTCGTCATAAAAGCCATAGTACCACACAACTACCAGCACGATCACCGCGGCCAGGGCGATCAGCGCGCAGATGATGGACTTGCGGGTGCGCTCGGTCTGCGCCTGCCACCATTCCTTAAAGGTGGGATCGGGCTTCTTCTGATACTGCTGCGGGCGGCGAATCTTCTTTTTGCTCATTGCTGCTTCATCCTGTCCTTCTACATAGAGTATATTTTAGCTTATTATAGCATATACAGGGATGAAATACAATCGTTAATCTGCTGGTTGCATGCGACGCTGCTGCGGATGAAGGACTGCGCCCGCGCCGATCTTTTCCGGCAGGAAGGGACAACTTCCAGGCCTTTTCGCCCAAAACCGCGCAGCGCGCGCGAACGGCTGCCAAAACCTTGCATAAACAGACGTTTTTCGAGGCAGGATAGTGAATGTACGCAGCGAAATAAAGGCTTTGAAATTTCAGGAGGGGATGCCTATGCTGACACACGTTCGCAAACGGGACGTATTGCTTGTTCGTCTGGAGGGGGAGCTGGATCAATGCTCGGCCTCCGGAATCCGGCGCGATATCGACGCGCTGCTGCAGGATCCGTCGGTCCGTCACCTGGTGCTGGATATGGAGCGCATGCCGTTTATGGATTCCTCGGGCATCGGCGTGGTGCTGGGGCGCTATCGCCTGCTGTGCCTGCGCGGGGGCAGCGTTGCGCTGATGCACCTGACCCCACAGGTAAGGCGCATATACGATCTGTCGGGCATGGCGCAGATCATTCCGGTCATTGAGGAGAAGGAGGCCCAGGGATGCAACTGATTAACCATATGCGGCTGGAATTTGACGCGCGGCCCGAAAACGAGAGCTTCGCGCGCATTGCAGTCAGTGCCTTTACCGTGCCCTTTAACCCCACGCTGGATGTGCTGAGCGATATCCGCACCGCCATCAGCGAGGCCGTAACCAACGCCATCGTGCATGCCTATCAGGAGCGCGGGGGAACCATCGCCCTGGATGCCGGCCTGCGCGAGGATGGACGGCTGCTGCTGTCCGTGCGGGATTGGGGCTGCGGCATTGCCGATATCCAGCGGGCAATGGAGCCCTTCTTTACCACCCAGCCGGAAAAGGAGCGCAGCGGCATGGGCTTTGCCGTAATGCAGTCCTTTATGGATGCGATCCGTGTGGAATCCGAGGTGAACGCGGGCACGACAGTGTACATGGAAAAGCAGCTTCGCCTGCAGGAGGACGCACCCCGCGAGCCGGAAGCCGCGCTGAATTGAACGCTGCTTAACAAAGAAGGCTTGCCCCGCACATACGGAGCAAGCCCTTTTAATATATTAAAAAACGAGCGCTTTTATATCTATTATTCTCCGAAAGCCTATTAGTCGTCTACCCACCCATCGCCGCCGCACATGTAGCAGGAACCGCCATAGCAATATTTTTCGTCGCATAGATGGGTGCTCTGCGTCAGCTCGGGAGAGCCTTTAACATACACATATTTCCATTCTGTTACCCACATGGATCCACCACATTTGGGACAGCTGCCGGTTCCCTTACAGTTTGGGCAGCGGGTCTTGCTGGGCTTGGGTGTGGCAGCTGCAGGTTCATAGCGTTCGCCGGTGTCCTTATAGTAGCTTTCTTCGTTGTCATACCATAGCTCCAGCATATCGCTGCCTGCATCATATCTGATGTAGATACTTGCCCGCATGGAACTTTTGCGTGAGGCAAGAACAACCTTGAAGGAATTATCTTCATATTCTTCGATAGAAAACTCGTATGATGGATATATTTCTGCATACGCCTTTACCAAGGCCAAAGCATCTACGCCTTCGCAAGAGTATTTATGTGTTGTGATAAAATAACTGGATGTTGTTTCAATGTAATTCAAGCGATTCCCACTGAAGGCATTTATATCGCTGACCTTTTGCAGAAAGACCATTGCCAGCCCCGTTGCCGGCAGCAGGCACAGCACTAGCAAAATAGCGATCATCTTTTTCAATTTACATCAACCCCTCTTTTCTAAAATACCATATCTGGCAGAAAAAGACAAGAAAATTTGGTATACAGTATCCAGCGAGACGGGGCCGGATGCAAATAACCCACCAGGTGGGAGCAAGCAAGCCCCGCCCGGCGGGTTGAATATTGCGGCGTTTACGCTTTTTTATTCAGCTCATCCCGCAGATAGCCCGCCAATATCTCCACAATGCGGGCGTTTTTGCCGCCGCGGGTGACGATCACATCCGCGTCGTTTACATAGTTGCGGATGTATTTTTCATACATGGGCTTTACGGTGGTCAGGTACTGCTCGCCGATGTTTTCAATCTGGCGGCCGCGGTCACGGATATCGCGCTTGATGCGGCGCAGCAGGCAGATATCCGGCTCCACGTTGATATAGAGCTTGAGGAACATCATCTTGGTCAGCCGCTCGTCAAAGAAGGCGTGAATGCCCTCCACAATCAGCACGTCGGCGGGCCTGATGATCTCGCTGCTTTCGGTGCGGCGGTGCTGGGTAAAATCATATGCCTTGCGGGTAACGCTTTGCCCGGCCATGAGCATGCGCGCATCCTGATACAGCAAGTCGTGATCAAAGATAAACGGCTCGTCGTAATTGAGCTTGGTGCGTTCTTCAAACGTTAATTCGGGATGATCCAGATAATATGCGTCCTGATTAAGCAGCGCGCTGCTGGCGCCAATCGCCCGGCAAAGCTCCTTTGCCAGGGTGGTTTTGCCCGAGCCGCTCGCGCCGCAAATGCCGATGAACACCATGGGGCTTGTCACCTCCGATTTCTACCTATAGAATACTGCAGGGCGGCGGAATCTGTCAAGAAAAAACATCCTTCGCGCCCGGATGAACAGAAATGCCCAGGCAGCTGCGTTTTCCGGGCAAAACGCTTGCAAAATCGGGCTATGGGTGTTATAATGATACACTGTGTGCGAATGCTTATCGCGCCGCGCACGGATTGATCCGCAAATTTGCGCAGGAGGGTTCTACATGTCTTATACCGTCAAAAAAATCGCGAGCAATAAAGTGAAGCTCTCGTTTGTGGAGAGCGCCGAGTCCTTTGACGCGGCCGTCGAAAAGGCCTATCTGAAGGATCGCAGCAGGATCAACGTTCCCGGCTTCCGCAAGGGCAAGGCCCCCCGCAAGCTGATTGAGAATATGTACGGCGAAGGGGTGTTCTATGACGACGCCTTCGAGCTTGTCGCCCAGCCCGCCTACGAAGAGGCCATCAAGGCTGAAAACCTTCAGGTTGTGGATCGTCCCCAAGTAGATGTGCAGCAGATCGGCGCCGGCCAGGAGCTGAAGTTCACCCTGGAAGTATTCGTAAAGCCCGACGTCACCCTGGGCGAATACAAGGGCGTTGCCGTTGAAAAGAACGTGGAAAAGGTGACCGACGAGGCCGTGGACGCCCGCATCCAGAACGATGTGGAGCGCGCCAGCACCACCCAGGATGTGACCGACCGTCCCGTTGAAAACGGCGATATCGTTAACCTGGATTACGCCGGCAGCGTGGATGGCGTCGCCTTTGAGGGCGGCACCGCGCAGGGCCAGTCCCTGACCATCGGCTCGGGCATGTTCATCCCCGGCTTTGAAGAGCAGATGGTGGGCATGAACATCGGCGAGGAGCGCGACCTGAACGTGAAGTTCCCCGAGCAGTATCACGCCGAAAACCTGGCCGGCAAGGACGCTGTGTTCCATGTGAAGGTCAACGGCATCCAGACCAAGGTTCGCCCCGAGCTGGACGACGATTTCGCCGCCGACGTGTCCGAGTTTGACACCTTCGAGGCCTACAAGGCCAACATCGTGGCCGACCTGGAGAAGAACGCCGCCGACCGCGCCGAGGCCAACCTGGAAGACGCGCTGATCCAGAAGGTGGTTGACGCCGCCGACTGCGATATCCCCGAGGCGATGATCGACGACGAAGTCAAAACTATGCTGCGCGAGATGGAAATGCGCATGATGTACCAGGGCATCCGCTTTGAGGATTACCTCAAGTACACCGGCCAGACCATCGAGCAGGTGAGCGAAAACTACAAGCCCGAAGCCGCCAACCGCGTAAAGACCCAGCTGGTGCTGGAGGCCGTGGCCAAGGCTGAAAACATCGCCCCCACCGATGAGGACGTGGACGAAACCATCGCCGATCAGGCCAAGCGCATGAACCGCGACGTGGAGGAATTCAAGGCCTCCCTGTCCGAGCAGCAGAAGGAATACCTGAAGGAAACCGCCGGCATCAAGAAGGTGATCGACTTCCTGAAGGCCAACGCCGTCATCACCGAAAAGGCCGCTGAAGAAAAGGCCGAGTAAGCTTATCAGCTGAAAACGGAAATTTATATGCGAGCGCGGGCATAAAACCCGCGCTTGCGTCATATGCTTGTTAGGGTACTCCCCGGGAGGATTATAAATTCATGAGCATTCTCATCCCCAATGTAGTAGAACGCACCAGCAACGGCGAGCGCGGCTATGATCTGTATTCCCGCCTTCTGAAGGATCGCATCATCTTTCTGGCGGATGAAATCACCGATCAGGTAGCCAATATCGTCGTGGCGCAGCTGCTGTTTCTGGAGATGGATAACCCCGACGCCGATATCTCGCTTTATATCAACAGCCCCGGCGGCTCCATCACGGCTGGCATGGCCATTTACGACACCATGAACTACATCAAGTGCGATGTGCGCACGGTGTGCGTGGGCATGGCCGCCTCCATGGGCGCCTTCCTGCTGATGGCGGGCGAAAAGGGCAAGCGCCTGGCGCTGCCCAACAGCGAGGTCATGATCCATCAGCCCCTGGGCGGCGCCAGCGGACAGGCCACCGATGTGGAAATCCGCGCCAAATGGCTGCTGCGTACCAAGGAAAAGATGACCCGCCTGATGAGCGAAATGACCGGCCAGGATCAGGAAAAGCTGCGCGCGGACTGCGAGCGCGACTATTTCATGACCGCCGAGGAAGCGCTCAATTACGGCATCATCGACCAGATCTACTATCCCCGCAAAAAGAACGCTTGAGGTGAGCCATGCCCAAGGATGAATTCACCACGCGCAGACTGCATCGGTGCAGCTTCTGCTACAAAACGCAGGATCAGGTACGCCGCCTTGTAGCCGGTCCCGATGTATACATCTGCGATGAGTGCATCAAGCTGTGCTATGATATCATTGCCGACGACGTAACCCCCATGAGCACCGCCGCACCCGATTCGCCCTCCCTGCCGCTGCCCTCCGAAATGAAGGCCGTGCTGGATGAGTATGTAATCGGGCAGGACGAGGCCAAGCGCACGCTGTGCGTGGCCGTATACAACCACTATAAACGCATCAACGCCCCCAAAAAGGCCGGGGATGTGGAACTGCAGAAATCCAACATCCTGATGGTTGGCCCCACCGGCTGCGGCAAGACCTATCTGGCCCAGTCGCTGGCGCGCATCCTGAACGTGCCCTTCGCCATTGCCGACGCCACGGCGCTGACCGAGGCCGGCTATGTGGGCGAGGATGTAGAGAATATCCTGCTGCGCCTGATTCAGGCGGCCGACGGCGATATCCGCGCGGCGCAGCGCGGCATCATCTACATTGACGAAATTGATAAGATCTCCCGCAAGGGCGAAAACGTGTCCATCACCCGCGATGTAAGCGGCGAGGGCGTGCAGCAGGCGTTGCTCAAGATCCTCGAGGGCACGGTTGCCAATGTTCCCCCGCAGGGCGGCCGCAAGCATCCCCAGCAGGAGTTCATCCAGATCGATACCACCAACATCCTCTTCATCTGCGGCGGCGCGTTCGATGGCCTTGCGCCCATCATTCAGCAGCGCATCGGCTCGCGCACGCTGGGCTTCGGCGCCAAGCTGACGGGCGATTCCGCGGCGGACGTGGGCAATGTCCTGCGTCAGCTGCGCCCCGAGGATCTGATGAAGTTCGGCCTGATTCCCGAATTTGTAGGCCGTCTGCCTGTGGTGGTTACGCTGGATCAGCTGGATGAATCGGCGCTGGTGCGCATCCTGACCGAGCCGCGCAACGCGCTGGTCAAGCAGTATGCCAAGCTCCTGGAGCTGGACGGCGTGTCGCTGTCCTTTGATCAGGACGCGCTGACGGCCATTGCGCACATGGCGATGCAGCAAAAGAGCGGCGCGCGCGGCCTGCGCGCGATCATCGAAAAGGCGCTGCTGGATACCATGTTCGATCTGCCTGGCCAAAGCGATGTGACCGCCTGCCATGTAACGGGCGATGTGATTACCGCCGGGGCCAAGCCGCAGCTGACCCGCGCCGCGCACAGTGCGCGCGCGCTGCGCAGCAAAAAGCCCGCCGCCGCGCTGCCCGAGGAAAAGAAGGAAGCGCCCGACGCAGTATAACGTAATACAAAAAAACCGGCTGATGAAGAGCAATTCTCATCAGCCGGTTTTTTTGCGGCGGTCTGTCTGAAGCTGAAGGCAGGGGCCTTATTCCTCCTCCTGCTCCAGCAGCCATTCAAGCGAAACGTTCAGCGCCTTTGCAAGGATTGGAATTTCAAAGTCCTGCACCAGGCGAAGCTGCCCCTCCAGACGGGACATGCTGGTGTCGCTGATATCCATGCCCATGCTTTGCAGCCGGATCACCAGGTCCTTTTGCTTCATTCCGCGTTCCTTACGCAGCTTGACGATCTTTGCCCCGACGATGTTGCGCTTGCCTAGGGGCCTTCTGCGCGGCTTGGACATCTGCGCCACCTCCTTTTTCTCATGAAAGTATAATGGCCAGATGACTGGAAATAATGCGGGCTTTGCAGTATGACGAATTAAAGGCATGCAAAACGGCAAAATGTACAGACTGAGCGGCGCATAATGTGCACTGACAGCAGGATAAGATGGGCTGATGGCCTGGCTTTGCCGGATTCAGTATGATATAATCATGCAGAACAGCAAAACGAGGCGAGGGATGAAGCATGACCATTCAACCGATTTCCGACGATTTTTCGGTGTGCAAGGTGGAGAATTATTCGCTTATAAACTGGCGCGCGGAGCATGTGTTCACCGCGAAAACCGATGAGGAAAACTCGCTGGTATGCCTGACACAGGATGCGCCGGCAAACACCATGGAGCGGGACGACGGCTGGCGCGCGCTGCGCGTTCAGGGCACGCTGGATTTTGCGCTGGTGGGTATCCTGGCCGGAATCGCCCAGGTGCTGGCGCAGCATAAGATCCCGATTTTTGCGATTTCTACCTATAATACGGATTATATTCTGCTCAAGCAGGCGCATTATCTGCGCGCGCTGGCGGCGCTGGCCGATGCGGGATATACGATTGAGGCGTGAGGGGAGAACCATGGACGGGATTGTTTGCGTTACACTGCGGCAAAGGCCGGAGCTGAAGCAGCGCGCGGCGGCGTGGTTTCATGCCAAATGGGGTGTGCCGGAGGCGGCCTATCTGGCCTGCATGGAAGCCTACCTGCGCGCGGAAACGGAATATGGCTGGTATCTGTGCCTGGATGGCGAGCGAATCGTGGGCGGCCTGGGCGTGATTGAAAACGACTTTCATGACCGCAAGGATCTTGCGCCCAATATCTGCGCGGTGTATACCGAGCCGGCATATCGCCGCCAGGGCGTGGCAGGGAGCCTTCTGAATCAGGCGGTGGCCGATCTGAAGGCGCGGGGAATCACGCCTGTTTATCTGTTTACTGACCATACGGGCTTTTATGAGCGCTATGGCTGGGAGTTCTTCTGCATGGCGCAGGGAGACGGCGAGGAGAAGCCGTCCCGGATGTATATTCACAAATAAAAAATGCCGCCCGCAGATGCTTGTCTGCGGGCGGCGGTTTGTTTTGGGGGATTGATTATTTTTCCAGCGAGCGCAGGTAATCCATGCAGATGCGCGCTTCGGTGGGGCCGTCGGGCGTTTGGGTTTCGCTTTCCACGATGATGGGCAGCTTCATGGCCAGGGCCTTGGCGTATACGGCCGGGACGGGGGCTTCGCCCATGCCCAGCGGCATGCCGTGCGCCTTCGCGCCCACGGCCTCGCTCCTGAAGCCATCCTTGATGTGGATGGCGATCAGGCGGTCGGCCAGCTGTTCCATCATTTCGCACGGGTCATAGCCGGCGTTGAAGGTCCAGAAGGTGTCCAGCTCAAACTTGATATCGGTGCGCTTTTGCAATTCAAAGTGCGTCAGCTGACCGGCTTCGTTGGGCCAGAATTCGCGGGAGTGATTGTGGAAGGCCAGCGTGATGCCCTCCTTTTCCAGCACGGGCTGCACGGTGTTGATCAGGTTAACCAGCTCGTCCACCTTTTCGGCGGTGCTGATATCATAGTGGGGGATAATCAGCGTATCACAGCCCAGGGTGTGATGGTCGGCGATGGTCTGGCTCAGCACGTCCGGCGCAAGATCAGCCGCCTTGGTGTGGGTGCCCGATACGCGCAGGCCGAATTCATCCATCCAGCTGCGCAGGGTCTGCGCGCCGGGGCCCATGCCGCCGTAAAGTTCGGCCATTTTGTAGCCCATTTCCGCCGTCTGGCGCAGCGCATCGTGATAGTTTTCCGTAATGGCGTTGCGGATGCTGTAAAGCTGTAAACCGTATTCTCGCATAAAAAAGCGCCTCCTTAGTTATCGTCCCAGCTGGTGGGCAGGGTTGTGCTCATGGCCTCGGGATACTGGCCCGCCTTGCGCAGCACAAAGCCGAAATCGCAGTTCAGGTTGCGGCCGCCGCTGGGCACGATGACGCCCTCCGCGTCCACGGTCAATTCATCCGATTGGGGCAAAACGCTGGCGACCAGCGGGAAAGCCGTTTGCTGCACGGTGGCCTTGAGCTCCTTGGGCATGGTCACCCGCACAGTATACACGCCGGGATACAGGTCTGTAAAGAGGTAATGACCATATTGGTCGGTTGTCGCTTCATTGATCAATTCACCATACTGATACAGCGCGATCTCGATGCCGGGCACGGGCAGCTCGCCCTCATCCTGCATGCCGTTGCCGTTTTCATCCAACCAGGCGGTATCGCCCAGCTTGCTCAGCGCGCCGATGCCAAAGTCACAGGTATTCACATCCTGCCCCATGGGAATTTCAATTTCGTCCGAATAGCCCAGCCTGTCAAGGACGACGGACTGATCGCTGGTAATCAGGCTGGGACGCTCGGCGGTATCCACGCTGCGGGCAAAGCGATAGTTGCCCTCGGGCAGATCGCAGGTGAAGGAGTAGCGGCCGGGCTTGAGCTGCAGGAACTCAAACGCGCCGTTTTCATCGGTGACGGCGGTGGACAGGATCTGATCGCCCTGATACAGCGTCACCGTGCGGCCCGAAACGCCGGTCAGCGAGCCGTCCATACTCCATACATGGCCGGCGGCGCGGGCATAGCGCAGCACGGCGTAGGTAAGCTCAAGCTGGCTGCCGCTGTCAATGCGCACGTCCGATACCCAGAAGCCTTCGGTCAGCACGGCGGCGTTGCCGTCGGCAGGGATGCAGTCCCCCGGCAGGGAAACCAGCAGCTGATAGTCGCCCGGCGCAAGGGCAGGCAGGGAGAACGCGCCGTTTTCATCGGTCAGCAGGGTGTAGGACAGCGCGCTGCGCACGGCCTTGAGCGTGACGGGAATCTGCGGCGCGCCCGCATCCTGCGCATCCAGATGGTTGTCGTTGCCCTGATCCATAAACAGCCTGCCCGTCAGGCTGGCGATATGCGCGGCGGCGATGTTGCGGTTCTCCTGATGATCGTCCGCGCCCAGGGCCATTTCAGCCGTGGCGGCGGATTCCGGCGTGGCGGCAAAGGGCGAGGAAGCGTCCGTTACCAGGCAGAGGGAGTCCTCCAGGGCGATGGACAGCGTGTACGTGCCGGGGCGCAGGGAATCAAAGATGTACTGGCCGTTGTCCAGCGAGCGGGTTTCATAGGTGATATCCAGGTCGTTGTTGTGCGCGGTGACGGTAACGTCGCTCAGCACAGGCTCGCCTGCGGCATATTCGCCGTTCAGGTCGCTGTCCTGATACAGCAGGCCCGACAGGCTGCCGGTGAATACGGCGTACAGCGGCTGCTGGGTCAGATCGTCAGCTGCGGCCACGGTGAAGGGCTCGGAGTACCAGACCTCGCTTTCCAGCATGGGCACGGTAAAGGCCGCGCCGGCGGGCAGCTGATATTCCAGCGAGTAGGTGCCGGGCAGCGCGCCCTTGAGATAATAATCGCCGTTTTCATCGGTATAGGCGGTGGTGGTGTCGGATACCGGCGCGCCGTACTCATCCAGCAGCGATACGCGCACGCCCGCCAGCCCGCCGCTGAGCGGCAGGGAGGGCAGGCCGGAATCCAGCAGCACGCGGCCCGATACCGTGGCGCTGCGGAACACGCCGCCGTCGATGTGCGCCGCCGTCTGGCCGGGGGCGAGGGAGATCACGGCCGTTTCGCCGTATTCCGCCGTCTGCAGGATTACGTGGTTTTCCACCGACGCGCCCGTTTCGGAGGGCTCGACGAACACATAGGCTGCTTTCAGAAGGAAGCGCACCGTGTGCGCAGCAGGCAGCAGGCTGTCAAACTGGTAACGGCCCTGCTCGTCGGTAACGGTTTCGGCCGTTACCTCACCGCGCATGTTGACGGCCTGCACGGTGAAGCCGGCCTGGCCGTGCTCGCCGCTGTCCATCACGCCCGATACGTTCTGGTCCAGAAACAGCGTGCCGGTAATCTGCGCGGGCAGGGTGACGCCGGCGTACAGCGTGCTGGCCTGGCCGTGGGGCAGCGTATGCTCCAGGGTAATTGCGCTTTGCGCGGCCAGGGAGACAAAGTCGTTTTCATCGCCCGCAATGGTGAACACCTGGCCGTCGGGCAGGGTGCACCGGATGGAATTATCGCCGCCGCGCAGCACGGGGAAGCGGGCGACGCCGTCGTTATCGGACGCAGCGGTGAGCAGAACATTGCCCTGCGCGTCCAGAATTTCCGCCGTCGCGCCGGAGAAGGGCAGATCGCCCGCGTCCAGCGTGCCGTCGGCGTTGAGATCATGATAGAATCGAATTTCAAGCGTCGTTGCGTCCATCACGCCGATGGGGCGCGCCGCCGTGGCTTCGCCGGTCGTTACGTTCAGGGTGACGGACTGGGAGAAGGCATAGCCGTCCGTAAACTGCGAATCGCCGCCCGGCAGGGTGAACATGGCGCTTTCGGGCAGGGTGACGGTCAGCGTGTATGCGCCCGCCAGCAGGCGGTCAAAGCGATACTGGCCGTCCTGGGTGCTGGTCAGCGTGCGGTGAACGCCAGCCGCGTCGTTATCCAGCGTGATGGTCGCCCCGGCGTAGCCGCCCTCATCCGCGCCGCGCAGGCCGTCCATGTCGGCGTCATACCACAGGCTGCCGCTCAGGCTGCCCGTGCTGACCGCGCCCAGGCCCAGATTGATGCTGTTGCCGCGCGGCACGACAAAGGGCTCGGACCAGCCCTCGTTGCTGTCGCAGGGGGGAAAGCAGTTGTACCAGGCGTTGATTTTCAGCCCCAGCGGGCCGATGATGTAAGGGTCGGGCAGCACCACGCGCATGCGGTACGTGCCCGGCGTCATGCTCCAGTAGGTGGCGCAGCCCTCGCGGTCGGTGGTGTAGGAGGCCACCATGACCCATTCGCCCTGGTATTGATAGTACAGCTCGGTCTGCACGCCGCGCAGCATTTCCTCCGTGGAGCTTCTGCCGCCGTTGGCGTTTTTATCCTCAAAGGCGTATACGCGCAGATGGCCGACGGACTTGGACGCGCCGATGTGCGCGCTGTCGATGCTTTGGCCCTCGGCAAGCGTCAGCACGGCCGACGTGCTTTTGCCGCCGTCGGCGGGAAGCATCACGCTGCCGCCGTCCATGGGCTCGATAAACTGATAGCCCGTCGGCAGGCTGACGGACAGGTAGTACTGGCCCGCGCCGAGGCCGGAAAAGGCGTAAGCGCCGCTTCTGTCCACCGTCTGCTGGGCCAGCTCCGCGCCGTCCTGCGCGCGGTGCAGGGTGACGACCACGCCGGTCAGGGCGCGATCGCCTGCATCATAGGTGGTATCGCCGTTTTGCGCCTGCCAGGCATGGCCGCTGATCTGCCCCGACGCTGCCTGCGCGCACAGCGCGGGCAGGCACAGCGCCAGCAGAAGCAGCGCAAGGACAGTAAGCTTGCGGGTATTGCGCATAGATTAGCCTCCGTACAAGTGAACTTTTGATCATCAGCGCGGCCGCCAGGGGTCGCGCGGGGGAAAGCAGGGCTGGGGATACAGGGGCAGGGGCGGCGGACATTCGGGCGCGCATTGTCCCGGCGCGGCCATGGCGCGGCAGCATACGGCCCACGCCTGCACGCACACATCCAGCGCCGCCTGAACGCAGTCGCAGGGCGCGCTTTCGCCCCCGCGCGCCAGGCGCACATGGGCGCAGGCAACGTACTGCGCGCCGCGCTCCGCACCGCAGCCCAGACGCACGGCGACAGACGCCTCGATGCTGGAGCAGCCCTCAGACCGGCAGCCGCGCTGATCGCACAGCGTAACCGACAGGGGAATGCGCACGCGCAGCTCCACACCGCCGCAGCCGCAGAAGGAGCGGCCAACCTCCTCACAGGGGCCGGACGCGCATACATCCAGCACGCGAAGGGGCGGACAAAGGGAATCAGGCACGCCGCACAGCGGCAGGGAAAAGCGCTCGCAGCGCAGCTGGGTGCGCCCGCTGCCCACGATTTGCTGCATCAGAAAGCCGCAGGCAGGCGCGCAGGGCGGCGCGGGGCGCTCGGACGGGCGGCCGCAGCGGCAGGAATCGGAAAAATTCATGGATACACCTCCTTGCAGGAGTGGAGGGGCGAAGCCCTCCCTGTGCATCCTATTCGGGCATGCCGTTATCGGTGACGGCCGCCAGCGCGCCCGTCGCATCGTAGAGCATCAGCTGATCGTAGCGCGATTTGTGCCACAGGCGTTTTACATCCAATTGCAGCGATACGGGCTTTTCCGTGGCGCGCGCGCCGATTTTGTATACGCCGTTGGCGGGCAGCACCGCGCCCTCTGGCAGGGTGTAGCAGGCTTTGCTGCGGCTGACGTACAGCGTCCAGCCATCGAGCGAGATATCCTGCGCGCTGCTGTTCTGCAGTGTCAGGATATGATCGTCGTTGCTCAGCTTCAGGCGCACGGAAGCGGAATAATCGGGCGTATCCCATACGATATCGCTGAACGCGACCGTTCCGCTGCTGAGCGTTACGCATACGCCGCGCGTGTAATCCTGCGTGACGGCATAGGCAATATTCAGCAGCCCCAGGGATTTGAGCAGCGAGCGCGCGGGGGTATCGGGCTCCTCGCGGGTGGCGGTGCAGATGACGGCGGCCTTCGGGGATACCTTCTCCAGAAAGCTGCGGCTGGCGGCGCTGTTGTCGCCGTGAAAGGGCACCTTCAGCACATCGCAGGCAGGCACAACGCCCGCTTCCAGCAATGCGTATTCCTCGTCCAGCTTCATATCGCCGGTCAGCAGGATGCTGCCGTCCGCCGTCTGCACATGCAGCACCAGCGAGTTGTTGTTTTCATTCTGCGTATCCTGGGTCAGCGGGCCGATCACGCGGAAGGCTGCCTGATCCGAAATGCGGATTTCATCGCCCGCGCGCAGCCAGGATACCTCCTGCCCGCGCAGCGCGGCCGCGGCGATCATGGGATGGCCGGCGCTTGGAATATCATAATAGATGGCGGCGGCGTACCAGGCGTCCACCTGGATATCGCTTTGTGCCAGCGCCTGCAGGCCGCCGTAATGGTCGCGGTCGCAGTGGGAGAGGAATACTCCGTCCAGATGCGTAACGCCGCTGCGGCGCAGCAGCTCCAGCAGCGCGGCGCTGGTGCGCTCCCAGCCGGTATCGATCAGATAGGCTTTGCCCTGCGTCTGCAGCAGCAGGCAGTCCGCCTTGCCGATGTTCAGCGCGATCAGCTGCGTGCCCGCGCACAGGGGCAGCAGGGTCAGAATCAGCAAAAAAATCAGTGCCCGGCGCATAGGCAGCCTCAGCCGATGTAGCTGATGTGGCCGTCATGCACGGAATGCGCGGCCCTGGTATCGCCGGGCACGCCGACGGCGATGGCAATGGCAAAGTCCTCGCCCGGCAGGAAGCACAGGCGGCGGCGGAACTCATCGGCACGCTCGCCCTTGAAGGCCTCGCGCGGCAGGCCCAGGATCACACTGCCCAGGCCCATGCTTTCGGCGGCCAGGGCGATATTCTGCACTGCGATGCCGCAGTCCATCATGCTGTAGAGCCAGGCAGGATCGGCCGAGAGAAACAGCACCAGCGGCGCGTTGTAGAACACATCGAACTTTTTATCCTCAAAGCGCGGGCTGCGCTTCCCCGCTTCCATGCGCATCATGCCCTCGCGGGTGGCATCGTTGATATCGGAAAGCAATTGCTTATCGCGCACCACGGAAATATGCCAGGGCTGCCGGTTGACGGCGCTGGGGGATTGCAGGCAGGCGGTCAGCAGCGCGTCCAGCTGGGCCTGGGTGACGGGGGTATCCTGATAAACACGGTGGCTGCGGCGCGCGGCGATGGTATCCAATACGGCGTTGGTCATAACAAAAACCTCCTTGCCCTTTGGGGGCGGTCATGCTAAAATGCAATAGTAGGATGGTGAGAAAATGCACGAGCAATTCATGCGTCTGGCCCTTGCGCAGGCCGCGCAGAGCGGCAGCGACGTGCCGGTGGGCGCGGTGATTGTGCGCGATGGGCAGGTGATTGCCAGCGCCCATAACGAGCGCGAGGCGCATGACAGCCCGCTGGCGCACGCTGAAATGCTGGCCATGGAGCGCGCCTGCCGCGCCTTGCATACCCGGCGGCTGAGCGGCTGCACGCTGTATGTAACGCTGGAGCCCTGCCCCATGTGCGCCGGGGCGATGGTAATGGCGCAATTGGACGGCTGCGTTTTCGGCGCGTATGACGCGCGGCAGGGCTGCTGCGGCAGCGTGTACGATCTGCCGCACGATCCGGCCTTCTTCCACCGCGTGCCCTGCGCGGGCGGGGTACTGGAGGAGGAATGCGCCCGGCTGCTGCGCGCTTTCTTCGAAAAGCGGCGCGGGAAAAACGCTCCTTCATTATAACGGATGCGGCGGCGTTTTGCAAACCGCGCGGGGCATGAAAATGTGTCTGGTTTGTAACATTTTTGCAAAACCCGGAAAACGCTTGCACCGGCCGGGCGAATGTGCCATAATAGCAGGCGATAAGGCCCTGAACGGCTGAAATGAAGAAGGGAATTTGAACCATGAAATCCAAGAACAAAATCCTTGCTCTCTGTGCGGCGCTGATCGTGATTGCCGCCGTGCTGCTGATTGTGAAGCCCTGGGCGGCGGATAAGCCTGCGGCCTCACAGCCGACGGAAACCCCGGCTGTGACCGAAGCGCCCACGGAAGAACCCACCCAGGAGCCTACCGACGCGCCTACCGTAGCGCCTGTTACCGCTGTGCCTGAAACGACCGATGTGCCCGCTGCCGCTGATCTGACGGCAGAAAACCCTGTGCTGGCGCAGGCGGGCGACAAGCAGATCCTGCTTTCCGATGTGCAGAAAATCGCCGGTTTGCTGTATAATTATGGCTATACCGAAAAGGAAAACGATTACAACAGCGCCGTGACCTACCTGCTCAACCAGGAGGTCATCAAGCACCACATCGCCCAGGCCGGCCTGGATCAGTTTACTGACGATGAAAAGGCCGCCTTTGCCAACGAGGCCGCCGCGCAGTGGGAAGAAGCGCTGAACAATTACGTAGAGTATTATCTGACTGAGGACACGCAGGAGCAGCGTGATACCCTGCGCCAGCAGGCCGTCGCCTACTATACCGCCCAGGGCTACAGCCAGGATACCTTGCTGGAAAACCTGATGCTCGAGGAGGAATACAACCGCCTGGATCAGCAGCTTGCCGACGGCTATACCCCCACCGAGGATGAAATTACCGCCGTGTTCAATCAGTATGGCGAGCAGTACCGCCAGCAGTACGAGGGCAACGTGCCCATGTACGAGTTCTATACCCAGTATTACGGCTATGAAAGCTGGTATATGCCCGAGGGCTATCGCGCTATTCTGCACATCCTGCTGAAGGTGGATAATGATCTGCTGACCGCTTATACCGATGCGGAGAACGCCTACGACGAGGCCGAAGGCGCTGAAACGCCCGACGAGGAAGCTGTTGCCGCCGCCAAAACCGCGCTGGACGCCGCCCGCGAAGCGGTGCTGGCCTATGTGCAGCCCCAGCTGGATGATATCTACGCCCGCCTGGAAAAGGGCGAGGACTTCAAAAACCTGATTGTGGAGTATGGCAAAGATCCCGGCATGAAGGATGTGACCAACCTGGAAAAGGGCTATCCCGTGCATAAGGAAAGCATCATCTACGATTCGGCCTTCACTCAGGGCGCGTTCCAGGAGCGCATGGCCAAGGTGGGCGATTACAGCGATCCCGTGATCGGTCAGAACGGCGTGCATGTGCTCTACTATCTGGCCGATATGGAAGGCGGCCTGGTGATGACGGACGAAATTCATCAGGAGATTTCTGATTATCTGGTCAGCAACAAGGTGAATGAGGCTTATAATGCCGGCCTGGAAGCCTGGAAGGCTGAAATGAACATCGTTACCTATCAGGATGCGATTGACGCTGCGCAGGCCCAGGCCGAGGCTGCGGCTGCCGAGGAAGAAGCTGCCGCGCAGGCGACAGCCCAGCCCGAAGCCGAGCCTGTTCAGGACAACGCCGCCGCTACCGACGCGCCCGCTGCCGAGGCCGACGCGACCCAGGCTCCCGCTGAAAACTAACGATTGACGCATTTATACAAAGGACGTCCGACGATTGCCGGACGTCCTTTGTATTCAGACTCGTCTTTGTCCTGCTTTTTTTCTCTTTTGTTCTTGAAAGCCTGCCGCAGGGGATTTACAATAGAATAGGAAATTTCTGCCGCTTCTGCGGAAAAACCATAAAGGAGCCAGCCTATGTATCGCATTGTGCAAAAAACCGCGCTGAATGCCAGCGTGATTCAAATGGATATCCAGGCGCCGCTGGTGGCGCGCAAGGCCCGGCCGGGGCAGTTTATCATCCTGCGGGTGGACGAACTGGGCGAGCGCATTCCGCTGACTATTGCGGGCTGTGATGAACAGGCAGGCACGGTGCGCATTATTTTTCAGATGGTCGGCGCAACTACCCTGCTGCTGGGGCAAAAGGCGGCGGGGGAGAGCATTCCCGATTTTGTCGGCCCGCTGGGCACGGCGACGGAGCTTGCGGGCCTCCAGCGCGTATGCGTGGTCGGCGGCGGCGTGGGCTGCGCCATTGCCCTGCCTATCGCGCAGGCGCTGCATGCCCAGGGCGCGAACGTTACGAGCATCATCGGCTTTCGCGGCGCGGAGCAGGCAATATTGCAAAAGGACTTCGCTGCCTGCTCGGACAAGCTGATATTGACCACCGACGACGGGAGCCTGAGCAGACGCGGCAATGTGACTGCACCGCTGGGCGAAATGCTGGCGGCGGGCGAAACGTTTGACCGCATTTTTGCCATCGGCCCGCTGGTGATGATGAAGTATGTTGCAGCAACCGCGCGCCCCTACGGCGTGCCGGTGACGGTGTCCATGAATCCCATCATGATCGACGGCACGGGCATGTGCGGCGGCTGCCGCCTGACGCTGGTGCGGGATGGGCAGCGCGTTGCGCGCTTTGCCTGCGTGGATGGGCCGGACTTTGACGGATACGAGGTGGATTTTGACGAGGCCATGGCGCGCAGCCGCATGTACGCGCCATTTGAGCGCGCGGCGCGCGAGCATGTATGCAGCCTGCTGGCTCAGGCAGGGGAGGCGTAAAAATGGCGATTGAAGCAAAAAAGTACCCCATGCCCACGCAGGAGGCCGGGGTGCGCGTGCATAACTTTGACGAGGTGGCGCTGGGCTATCCCGTGGCGCTGGCCAGGCAGGAGGCCGCGCGCTGCCTGAACTGCAAAAACCGCCCCTGCGTGCAGGGCTGCCCGGTCAATATCCAGATTCCTGATTTCATTGCCCATATCAAGGTGGGCGATTATGAGGGTGCGTATCAGGTGATCGCGCAGGATTCCGCCCTGCCCGCCGTGTGCGGCCGCGTGTGCCCGCAGGAATCGCAGTGTGAAAGCAAGTGCACCCTGGGCGTGAAGCTTGAGCCGGTCGCCATCGGCAGACTGGAGCGCTTTGCGGCGGACTGGCATTTGGCGCATCATCCTGAGCAGCCGGAGCGCCTCGCGCCAAACGGCCATCGCGCGGCGGTGGTGGGCTCCGGCCCCTCTGGTCTTACCTGCGCGGGCGAATTGGCGCGGCGCGGGTATCAGGTGACGGTGTTTGAGGCGCTGCACGCGCCGGGCGGAGTGCTCAGCTACGGCATTCCGGAGTTCCGCCTGCCCAAGGCTATCGTGGCGCGGGAGGTGGAAAACCTGCGCGCGCTGGGCGTGAAGCTCGAAACCAACGTGGTCATCGGCAAGACGCTGACGGTGGACGAGCTGTTTGCCGACGGCTTTGAGGCGGTGTTTATCGGCTCGGGCGCGGGGCTGCCGCGCTTTATGGGCATTGAGGGCGAGGGTCTGCGCGGCGTGTACTGCGCCAACGAGTTCCTGACCCGCGCCAACCTGATGAAGGCATATCGTCCCGACGCGGCCACGCCCATCCTGCGCGGCGGGCGCGTGGCGGTCATCGGCGGCGGCAACGTGGCCATGGACGCGGCGCGTACGGCGCTGCGGCTGGGCAGCAAGGTGGATTTGTTCTATCGCCGCTCGCTGGAGGAGCTGCCCGCCCGCCGGGAGGAATTGGATCACGCGGTGGAGGAGGGCGTAACGCTGCATCTGCTGTGCAATCCTGTGCGCATCCTGGGCTATGAGAATCCGGACGACCCGCGCGATCCTAAGAACGGCAGCGTCCGGGCGATGGAGGTAATCCGCATGGAGCTGGGCGAGCCCGACGAGCGCGGCCGCCGCCGTCCTGTGGAAGCGCCGGGCAGCGAGTTTATCTGGGAAACCGACTGCGTGATCATGGCGCTGGGCACCTCGCCCAATCCTCTGATCAAGAACACCACGGAAGGTCTGGCGGTCAACCGCTGGGGCGGCATCATTGCCGATGAGGATACCGGCGCAACCTCGCGGCCCGGCGTATACGCGGGCGGCGATGCGGTGACGGGCGCGGCGACGGTGATATTGGCCATGGGCGCGGGCAAGAGGGCCGCGCAGGCCATCGATCAGGCGCTGCAGAAAACCCCTTGAAAAGGAGCAGCCTGTGAACAAAAGTATGCGAAAGAACAGCGTTTTTATCCTATCCTGCCTGCTGGCGGGCGCAACGCTGCTGCTGGCCTGCCTGCTGATTGGGCATTGCGTGCAGATATACCGCGCGGGCATAGCCCCGGAGAATCTGACCGAGGCCGGCGTGCGGATCATGGATATATACAGCCCGGCGGTGATTGCGCGCCATGCGCGGCAGATCGCCTGGGCTTTCTGGCTGTGGCTGGCGCTGCTGGCTGCGGCGGCATTGGCCTGCCTGCGCCATCCGCAGGACGCCCGCGCCCTGCCCGGCATGAAGTCCGCGCCCAAACGGCTGCCTGAACCGTTTGCGGCGCATGGGGAGCGCAGCCCTCGCCTGGCGCGCTGCCTTTTGCTGGCGGCGGCCATCGCGCTCATCGCAATGGGCGTGCTCAACGGCGGCATGCGCGATGTGCTGGTCAAGGCCATCAATATCTGCACGGAGTGCATCGGCCTTGGCTAAGCGGCTCAGCGCCTGGTGGGCGGCGCACGGCCCCACCAGGCGGCGGCTGATTCAGGTATACGCCGCGCTGCTGTACAATGCCCACGCCAAGGGCTTTATTCAGGGGGATATCTATACCGGCCCCATCAAGAATCTGTGCGTGCCGGGGCTTAACTGCTATTCCTGCCCCGGCGCTGTCGGCGCGTGCCCGCTGGGGTCGCTCCAGAACGCGCTGGCGGCGACGGGCAGCCGCGCGCCCTGGTATGTGCTGGGCATTCTGCTGCTTTTTGGGCTGACGCTGGGGCGTACCATCTGCGGCTGGCTGTGCCCGATGGGGCTGATTCAGGAGCTGCTGCATAAAATCCCCACGCCCAAGCTGAAAAAGAGCCGTATTACGCGCGCGCTGTCCTATCTGAAATACGGCGTTCTGATTGTATTTGCGCTGGCGCTTCCGCTGATATACGCTGCGCGGCGCGTGCCGCTGCCCGCCTTCTGCAAGTATATCTGCCCGGCGGGCACGCTGGAGGGCGCAGTGGGGCTGTTGGCCAATCCGGCCAACGCGGACAAGCTGTCCATGCTGGGCGTGCTCTTTACGCGTAAGCTTGTGATTCTGATTGTCTTTCTGGCGGCGTGCGTGTTTATCTATCGCGCGTTCTGCCGCTTCCTGTGCCCGCTGGGGGCCATTTATGGGCTGTTTGCGCGGGTGGCGCTGATTGGCGTGCGCGTGGACGCGGGCAAATGCACGGGCTGCGGGCGCTGCGTGGCGCGCTGCGGCATGGATATTCGCCGCGTGGGCGATCACGAGTGCATTCACTGCGGCGCGTGCGCGGCGGAATGCCCCACGCAGGCCATCGGCCTCAAGTGCGGCAGAATTACGCTTCCCGGCGCTGAAGCGGGCAAAAAGAAGCCTGCGCGCACGCTGATTGCCGCGCTGCTGGCGGCGATGCTGCTGGTGGGCGTGGGTTATGCGGTCAATCGGCCTGCGGCGCAGCCCATTGCGGAGGGAGCGGAGGCAGGCATGCGCTGCCCGGATTTCACCGTGCCGTTATACGGTGCGCAGGGCGGCAGCTTTGCGCTCTCTGCGCATCACGGGCAGGTGACGGTGATCAATTTCTGGGCGACCTGGTGCGCGCCCTGCGTGGCGGAGCTTCCGCACTTTGAACGGCTGCAGCGCGAATACGGCGGCCGGGTATCAGTGGTGGCCATTCACTCCAATCTGGTCACGGAGGACGTGCAGGCGTTTCTGGATGCGCGCGGCTGGCAGCTGCCCTTTGCGCAGGATACGGACGGCGGGGTAATCGCCGCGCTTGGCGGCTCCACCATGCTGCCCATGACGGTGATTCTGGACGCGCAGGGCGTGATTGTATACAACAAGGTGGGCTCGGTTACTTACGAGCAGCTGGAAAGCCTGATTGCGCCGCTTTTATAGCCAGTATTTTCAAACTGTCCATATTTAGGGCAAATTTTGTTTAATTCTTTCTGCTATCCTAAGCAGGCATCAAACGAAAGGAGTACCGCGCATGATATACCGCAACGAGGTCAAGCACGAGATCAACGCGGGCGACAAGGCGGCGATCATTGCCAATCTGCGCGCGGTGGCGTCCCCCGATCCGCATGTGGGCAGGGACGGCCGCTATCTGATCCGCAGCCTGTACTTTGACAATCTATACGACAAGGCGCTGCGTGAGAAAATTGACGGCGTGAACGAGCGCGAGAAGTTCCGCATCCGCTACTACAACGGCGATACCTCCTTTATTCAGCTGGAAAAGAAGGTGAAGCGCGGGGGACTGGGCTACAAGGTATCCGCCCGGCTGAACGCGCAGGAGGCGCAGCGCATTGTGGACGGCGACACGCAATGGATGGCGACCAGCGGTCGTGGGCTGATCATTGAGCTATACAGCAAGATGAAGTCCCAGGGCTTACGCCCCAGCGTGATTGTGGATTACACGCGCACGCCCTTTGTATACAAGCCGGGCAACGTGCGGGTGACGATTGACGAGAACATCCGCACGGGGCTCAAGTGCGTGGATTTCCTCAATCCCAACTGCGTCACAATTCCGGCGGGGGATCCTGCGATGATCCTGGAGGTCAAGTGGGACGAATACCTGCCCTCGGTAATCCGCCGCGCTGTACAGCTGAAGGGCCGCCGATGCGGGGCTTTTTCCAAGTACGAGCGCTGCCGGATTTACGGGTAAGAGACCAGGGGACGATACGAAGGGCCTCCGGCAGGCAGGGGGATACGTTGGGGCTCTCCGCCCCAAACCCCGACCAGAGGTTTCACCTCTGGATACCAGCCCGCAATGGAAGCGTCAACGCAAATGCAAGCAGCGCTGCGAGTCCAGCCGGGTTACGGCGATGGGAACGGCAGCCCCTGAGCGCAAGCGCTCAGGGCACGGTCAGCTATAGCTGACCGTGGGTTTTCGGAATGATTCGCGCTCGGAAAAACTTGTTTTTCCGGCGGCGATCATCCGAAAACCGATATCTGCCGTTCACGCCCTTGAACCGCGCCTTGGCTTTGTCTCGCGGAAGGCGCAGCGGACGTGTTTTCCCTTGCTTCGCGCATTGGGTGCAGGGACGATGTCCCTGCCCGCCGGAGGCCTTCCGTTCGTTCTCTCCTATGTTACGTAACCACACAACATACATTACATATTTGAAAGGAAGTACCCTACCATGACCAGCTTCTCCGACATCTTCAAGTCCTCGTTCCTCGAAAACGTCACCAGCGTATCCATGGTGGATATGGTCATCGCGCTGCTGCTTGCCTTTGGCGTGGGCATGTTCATCTTTTTCGTATATAAAAAGACGTACTCGGGCGTGATGTATTCTTCCTCCTTCGGCGGTACGCTGGTGGCGCTGACGATGATCACCAGCATGGTCATTCTTGCCGTTACCAGCAATGTGGTGCTGTCGCTGGGCATGGTGGGCGCGCTGTCCATCGTCCGCTTCCGCACGGCCATCAAGGAGCCGCTGGACATCGCGTTCCTGTTCTGGGCGATTGCCGCGGGCATCGTGCTGTCTGCCGGCATGATCCCACTGGCGGTGTTTGGCAGCGTGGTGATCGGCCTGGTTATGCTGCTGTTCATGAACCGTAAATCCAAGGATAATCCCTTTATCGCCGTGATTTCCTGCCGCGATCATGAGGCCGAAAAGCGCGCTGCGGAATACCTGAATAAGCATGTGAAAAAGGCCGATATCAAGAGCAAGACGGCCCAGGAGGGCAATATCGAGCTGAACTATGAAATCCGCCTGCTGTCGGATGATACCGATTTTATCACCGAGCTTTCCCAGCTTGAGGGCGTAAACAGCGCGGTACTGGTATCCTATAACGGCGATTATATGGGGTGAGCGGCATGCTCCGATCCAAGAATATAGACCGCATCTGCTGCCTGGTGATCGCGTGCACCATGCTGCTGGCGGCGGGCTTTACCGCCCTGGCGGGCGCGGGCGTGCTGGAAAGCAGCCGCAAAACCAGCCTGACCTATGCCAAGCATCTGTTTGATCAAAGCACGGTGCACAAAATCGAAATCACCATGGACGGTTGGGATGATTTTATCGATAACTGCACCGATGAAAAATACCGTGCCTGCGCGGTGACAATCGACGGCGAGGCGCAGGGCACGGTGGGCATCCGTGCCAAGGGCAATACGTCGCTCAGCTCCGTAGCGCAGTATGATAACGACCGCTACAGCTTCAAGATCGAGTTTGACCACTATCAAAAGAAAAAGACCTATCGCGGCCTGGATAAGCTGAGCCTGAACAATATCATCCAGGATGCAACCTATATGAAGGACTACTGGAGCTATACCTTCATGAACCAGATGGGCCTGGCTTCGCCGCTGTCCAGCTATACCGAAATCTATGTAAATGGCGAATACTGGGGCCTGTACCTGGCCGTCGAGGGCGTGGAGAAAGCCTTCCTGGAGCGCAATTACGGCGAGGATTACGGCGAACTGTATAAGCCCGACAGCCTGAGCTTTGGCGGCGGCCGCGGCAACGGCCAGGCGTTTGATATGCAGGACTTTGAAAAAAAGCTGCAGGGCGACGATGCGGAGGAGCAGGCTGCGGCCGATGAGAATGCCGCTAACGATAACGCCGCGCCCACCATGCCGCAGGATATCCAGCGTCCGACGCGCATCAATCGCGGCGATTTCAAACCGGGCGGCGGCATGGGGGGTATGGGCAGCAGCGACGTAAAGCTGCAATACATCGACGATGATCCCGACAGCTACGCCAATATCTTTGACAATGCCAAAACCAAGGTGAAAAAGAAGGATCAGGCGCGCCTGATTGCGGCGCTGAAAAAGCTCAGCGAGGGCGATACCAGCGCCGTGGATACCGACGCTGTGGCCATGTATATGGCTGTGCATAATTTCCTGTGCAATGGCGACAGCTATACCGGCTCCATGGTGCACAATTATTATCTGTATGAGAAAGACGGCGTGATGAGCATGATCCCCTGGGATTATAACCTGGCCTTTGGCGGGTTTACCGGTGGCAGCGACGCGACGGGCACGGTCAATACGGCCATCGATACGCTGGTGTCGGGCGGCGACGATTCCGACCGCCCCATGGCGGGCTGGATTACCGCCAGCGAGGAAAGCCTGGCGCTGTACCATGAAAAGTATCAGCAGTTCATCGATACCGTGTTCACCAGCGGCTGGTTTGAAAGCGAGTTTGACCGCGTAAGTGCCATGATTGCGCCCCATGTGGAAAAGGAAACGCGCGCCTTCTATACCTATGAGGAGTTCCAGACTGCCGCCGATACGCTGAAAGCCTTCTGCCTCAAGCGCGCGCAGAGCGTGCAGGGGCAGCTGGACGGCAGCATTCCCGCCACCAGTGCGGCCCAGCAGGGCAGCGATGCTCTGATTGACGCAAGCGAATTGAGCATCACCGCCATGGGCGGCATGAACAATGGCAAGGGCGGCGACAGAGGCGGCAACGCGGGCTTCCCCGGCGGCTTTGGCGGCGATTTCAGCTTTGACGGCGGCAGCTTTACCCCTGGCGATATGCCGCAGCCGCCCACGCAGGGCGAAAACGGCGCGCCGCCGGATATGCCAGGCGGCGGGTTTGACGGCAGCTTCGGCGGCGGCTTTGGCAGAAACGCCAGCCCGCAGGGCGCGCCGTCGAACGGCGAAAAGCCGCAGGAGGGTAGCGCGCAGCCTGACTTGCAGCAGACGCAGGCCGCAAATCCTGCGCCGCAGGATGACGCCAAGCGCGGCATTGAGGAAAACATGGCCGCGCCGATGGATCAGACGCAGCCGGATCAAACCCGGACACAGCTGCTCTGGCTGCTGGCCAGCGTGGGAACGCTGATTGCCGCGTGCATTGTGGGCAAGCGTTTCCGGCATCGCGTGTAAAGAACTAATAAACAGACGCTCGGGAAATCTTCGAATTTTTCGGGCGTTTTTTTGTGGACTTTTTCGCGCCTTCTTGCTATAATTTTGCTGGATGATCACGCGAATGGGGTTACGATGCCAGACAGCGTAATCAAAATAGGCAGCAGCGCCTTTGGCGGATGTACTGCGCTGGCTGACGTGCAGTTGTCCGCCAATTTGCAGGTGATTGACAGCGGTGCGTTTTGGAATTGTTATGCGCTTGAAAACATTACTTTGCCGATGGAGCTATATGCCATTGGCGAGCTGGCGTTTGCTGAAATAGGCTTGAAGGAGATTACGATTCCAGCCTCCGTGCGCTATGTAGGATGCGAAGCGTTTGCGCTTTCTCCGGTGCTGAAGGTTCACTTTGAGGGATGCGTGGATTATGTGGGCATCTGCGTGATTACGCCATATGGGCAGGGAGGGCCGAACATCGAAGTATTCGTCCCATCTTTTGAGTATGCCTATGTTGAGCAATTGCAGGAAAAATATGAGAACAGCGGCGTCACTTTTTGTGAGACGGGCGACAGATAAGGCGTTATGGGAGGAAGAACCATGACGGTAAAAATATTTTAAGAACCCCATCATCTATGCGTAGGATATGCGGCATGAAGAGCTGCTGGGCGTTCATCCCAACGAATGGTGCGCGCTGGTTGAAAAAATCTGCCTGTAATCAAAAGTCCCCTTCGCGGCCATGGAAGACTGCGAAGGGGGCTTTGCTTGGAAGGCTTACGCGCCGAAGCAGGTGAACATGATAATCAGATAGACAATATACAGCCCGCCGATCAGGTAGCCGATCCAGCGCTTGAACTTGCCCTGAACCAGCGCGGGAATCAGCGCCGCGGCGCAGATGATCAGGCAGGCGGGAATGTCCAGCAGCATGCCCTGGCGCTCCACCGTCATGGGTTTGCCCTGAATGACCGCGCACAGGGGCATGATCAGCGTCAGATCCATGATGTTTGCACCGATGATGTTGCCCACCGACAGCGAAGCCTGCTTTTTCTTGATGGCGGTCAGGGTGGTTACAAGCTCGGGCAGCGAGGTGCCAATGGCGATCATGGTGGCGGCGATGACCGCGTCCGGCACGCCCAGCATGCGCGCCAGCGCAGAGCCGTTATCGATCAGCAGCTGCGCGCCCAGCACGATGCCCGCCGCGCCCAGCAGAAACTTTCCGATGTTGAGCAGCACGGATTTTTTGTCGATCCTGGGGCGTTCCTCCTGCGTGGGAAGCTCGGAGCCCTGCTCCTGCCGCGCGGCGATCAGGCTTTCAACCAGGAAGCCGACGAAGATTACCAGAATCAGCACGCTTTCCAGCACGCTCAGCTGACCGTCGCGCGTGAAGCCGAACAGCGCCAGGATGGCCGCCAGCAACAGGCAGGCCTTGACGCCAAACTGCTTGCGCGTCATGGCGCACTCCATGCAGATCAGCGCCACGCACATGATCAGCCCCACGTTGGCCGTCACCGAGCCCACCGCGTTGCCCACGGCGATGTCCGCGTTGCCCTGCAGGGCGGCAAAAACGGACACCAGCATTTCGGGCATGGTGGTGGCAAAGCTGACCACCGTTGCGCCGATGATGAACTTGGGAATGCCCGAAGCCTCGGCGATCCAGCTGGCCGCGTCCACAAACAGGTCGCCGCCCTTGATGATGCACAGCAGCCCTGCCGCGAACAACAGCAGCACCATGAACAGGCTGCCTCCGGTGAAATCGATGCTCATGATTCCTTCTCCTTTTTGCGACCGTACAAAAAGAGACTTTTCGCACGATCAGCTGATGTGATGTGCTAAAAGTCTCATTACCTATCGATACATAGGCGCATGCCCACCGGCCGGGAAGCCGGGATATGTTGGCCATGCCTTCATAACTACTCCCTTTTAACAGGAATTAGCATAGCACAACTTGGCAGGTTTGTCAATCCCGGTTCAGCTGCTTTACCCAGCTTTCCACGCTTTCACGGCTGGCTGAGGCGGCAAAGCGCTTGCCATCCAGCCATTCGCCCGTGCCTGCCATCTGTGCCAGCAGCTTTCCGCTGTCGCCGATATCTGATGTGGCGGAGGTGCAGAAGGGGATGACCGTCTTGCCCGTAAAATCGTTGCCCTTCACAAAGCTGTTGACCGGCCAGGCGGCCACGCCCGTCCAGATGGGATAGCCCAGATATACGGTGTCGTAGGATTCCCAATCGCCCACGCTGATGTTGGTCAGGACGACGGCGTTTTGCGCCTCTTCGCTGGCAAGCTCCGCCGATACGCGGCTGTCGGGATCGTTCCAGTCCAGGTCGCCCTCGGCATAGGGCTGCTCGGGGGTCAGCTCAAACAGCGTGGCCTTGGCAGCGTCGGCAATATACTGAGCCACGGCCTTGGTATTGCCCGTGGCCGAAAAGTAGACCACCAGCGATTTGTGTTTGGCCTGGCCGCCTGCGGCGGTGGAGCAGCCGGTCAGGGTGCACAGCAGCGCGCCCGCCAGCAGCAGAGCAAGGATTTTTTTCATGCGGATGAACCTCCCTTTTTTATGGCGGCGCTGCACGCGCCCGGCTATTATTCTGCCGCGCCGGGGGAGAATTCATGCTTTGAATCAAAAATCAGCTGCAATTGTCCTGCGCTTTTGAAAGGGGGCATTCCATCCGCAGGGTGCGCGCAGCGTAGCCGCAATGCTGATAAAACGCAACGGCTTCCTGATTAAAGCACCATACGCTCAATTCCAGCGAGGTGCAGCCGCGCCGCTGCGCCTCCGCGCGGCAGGCATCCAGCAGCGCCCGGCCCACGCCCTGCCGCTGGCAGGCATGCAGCACGCAAACGTCGTCCACATACAGGCAATCGTGATCCACATAGGTGCTGTGGTTGCGGTAGCTGAGCACCCAGCCGAAGGCATAGCCGATTACCTGGCCCGATGCATCCTGCGCAATCAGGTTGACATACTTGTCCTCGCTCAGGCGCTGGGCAAATTCCTCCGGGGTAAAATAGCGGGCTTCGGTTCTGAAAAGATCAGGCCGGCCGGCGTGATGAAGTTCGGCAATTTCTTTTTGCAGCGGGCGAATCTGCTCCCGGTCAGTGGCTACGGCAGGGCGAATAGTAAAAGGCATAGGGGCCTCCTTAGACAAAAATATGCCTAAATTATAGCATTGGAAAAATGAGAAGTCAAAAAAACCATCCTCCATATGGAGGACGGTTTTTGCTTGAGAATGCTTACATTACGCAGCGGGGGAAGCAACCACCTTGAGCGTGACGCTCATGTCGATGTACTCGCCATCGCCGATATCGCTGATGTACTTGGCGTCCAGCACGTTTTCAGCGCGGTACACCTTCACCTGCACGGTGTCGCCTTCGGCATGGCTGAAGATGATCTCCTGCAAGCCTTCGGAGCTGGTGATGACCGTGCCGTCTACATCCACAATGATGTCGCCAGCCTGGATGCCGGCAGCCGCAGCAGCGGAATTATCTTCTACCTTGGTGACCAGGCAGCCCTTGGGCAGAATCTGGCGCGCAACGGCGTTGTTGGTGGAGTCCAGGGTCTGCACGCTTACGCCCAGGCGGGGCTTGCTGTCGACATCATCGCCGGTGGTGTTGATGTCGGCTTCCTTGGCCTTATCTTCCAGATACTTGCTGACGGATTCGCCGTCGTACTTTTCAAGCGCTTCGCGGATCAGCGGCTTGGCAACGTTGATGGGGATGCACATGCCGATGTTGTCAATGCTGGCCTGAGACATATAGCTGCTGGTGTACTTGAGGGAAGGAATGCCCATCAGCTGGCCCAGCACGTTGAACATGCCGCCGCCGGAGTTGCCGGAGTTGATCGCAGCGTCTACCTGAATCATGGAATTGGTGGTGGTGGTCTTGCGGCCGTACTTATCGGTGCTGTCGGTTTCTACTTCACGTTCCAGCGCGGAGACAACGCCTACCGTGGTGGAGCGGAAGAAATCCTCGCCCAGGGGGTTGCCGATGACGATGGCCCATTCGCCGGCCTGCAGCTTATCACTGTCACCCAGGGTTGCGGGGGTCGCCTTCAGCTCGGGGCACAGCAGCACGGCGACATCCTTGCTCTCGTCGGATACGACCACCGTGGCGTCGTATTCATTTTCGCCGTCGGATACGGTGACGCGGCTGGCGTCCTCAACCACATGGTAGTTGGTCAGGATGTGGCCGTACTCGCTGATCACGGTACCGGAGCCCGTGCCGGCCAGCTGCTCGCGGGAGGTGGTGCCGCCGCGGCCGTTGCCATAAGGATTACCGTAGCCGTAGCCATAGAAGAAGCCATAGCTGTTGTTATTGTAGGTGGTGGTCTGATAGTTGTTTACCAGCACCACGCTGTCACGCACGGCGGCCACTGCGGCGGTGAAGGGATTGGCCACCAGGGAAGCGTCCGTCTCGGTGTTTACGATCTTGTCAATATCCGAAGAGGAAAGCGTACCGGCGGCCTGCGCGGAGAGGATGGCGCCGGCGATCATCACGGCTGCCAGCAGAACTGCTACAAAGCCCATGATCTTGTTGTTCTTTTTCATTTTCATCTGCTCCTTTCGCATTGCTGCGTGGATTTTCTTTATCATGTACTCTCTTTCCTGAGTACGTGTATAGCATAACGTCAATATTTGACAGCGGTGTGAACGGATTATGAATTGTAATCAATAATCTCAGACTTTTTTTAGTTCAGCGGAAAACGCGCCTCGTGCGCGCGCCCGTCGTCGGTCAGGGTGATGCAGGGCGCGCCTGTCTGCACCCCGTCCAGCGTGACAAAGGGCGCGTCGCGCGCGGCGGTCAGCTGATAGCGGCTGCCGCCGTAGCGATACAGGATGGTGCATTCCTCCCAATCGCCGGGCACGCGCGGGTTCAGCCGCACCTGGTCGCCCTGCTTGTCAAAGCCTAAGAAATCGCACAAAAGCACCACCCACAGCCAGGATGCGCTGCCGGTGTACCATGTCCAGCCGCCGCGGCCCGTGCGGTAGATATCTGCCGCCAGCACATAGGGCTCCACACGGTAGTGCCGCGCCTGTTCGAGCGTTTGGGCGTGATGATAGGGCAGGCATTCGCGCAGCACCTCCCAGGCGCGCTCTACCTGGCCGGTCTGCAGCAGCGCGCGCATCAGCCAGGGCACGGCATGGGTGTACTGACCGCCGTTTTCGCGCACGCCGGGCAGGTATGCGCCGATATACCCGGCTTTTTCGGAGGGCGTAAAGGGCGGGGTAAGCAGCAGCGTAATGCCCTGATCGTCCTTATGCAGCGATTGCCAGGCGGCCTCCAGCGCCTGCGAAACCTGATCGCGCGGCATGCCGGCAAAGCAGGCGAAGCACTGGCTGATCAGGTCGATGCGCGATACCTCGCTGTCCGGCGCGCCCAGCGTGCGGCCGTCCTCATACCAGGCGCGCAGAAACCACTTGCCCGTCCAGGCAGCCTGCATGGCGTTTTGCAGCCGGATACGCCGCGCGTCCAGCTCCCTGCGCACGCTTTCCTCGCACAAGGGGGCGAATTCACGCAGCACCACGATCAAAAAGAAGCCCAGCCACGCGCTTTCGCCGCCCACGCGATCCATGCCGTCGTTCCAGTCGCCGCCCTGCATCAGCGGGATGCCGTGCTCTCCATAGCGCACGCGCGCGATGGCGCGCAGGCAGTGCTCCATCAGGGGGGCTGTTTCGGCGGTTTGCTCGGGTGTTTCATAGCGGTCATGCTCTGTATCGGAAAGCCTGGCGGAGCGCAGGAAGGGCGCGTGCGCGCGCAGAACGTCCCGGTCGGCGGTTACATACACATACCGCGCCGTCACATAGGGCAGGAATAACAGATCATCGCTGATGCGCGTGCGCACGCCCGCACCGCCCGGATGCCACCAGTGCTGCACATCGCCCTGCACATACTGGCGAGAGGCGCACAGCAGCAGATGCGCCCGCGCGCGCTCAGGCTGGGTATAGAGCAGCGACAGCATATCCTGCAGTTGATCGCGGAAGCCCCACGCGCCGCCCGACTGGTAAAAGCCCGCGCGCAGCATCAGCCGCGATGCGCGCACCTGGTAGGGCAAGAAGCCGTTGGCATAGTGGGAAAGCTGATCGTCGGGCAGATAGAACTGCAGCGCGTCCAGCTTCCGCGCCCAGCAGGCGCGCGCGGCGCGCTCGCGTTCCCGGGCGTTGGACAGAGCATGCAGCAAATCAGGGATGCGCTCCTTTTCGCAGCAGCCCAGGATCACCGCGTACACGGCGGTCTGACCCGGCTCCAGCACGATATCGCGCTGCAGAACGCCCACCGTGCCGGGAGTCTGCGTATCCACCGCGCGCAAGGCGCTGCCGTATATGCCTGCGCTGACCGTGTGCGCCTGCGCGCCGGACAGGGTAAAGAAGGCTGTGCCGGGCGTCTCAGGGCTGGCGGCATAGGCCGTGTCAGTCTCCGCCCACACGCGCGTGCCGCGGCCATCCTCGCCCATGGCGAAGCGCGCAGCGGCGATATACTGCAATGTACGCTTTTCATTGCCCGTATTATGCAGCGAAAGGATGCGCAGCCCGGCAGGATGCTCGCAGTCCGTCAGGCAGGTAAGCGTCGCCTGCATGCCGGGCAGGGCGCATTGATAGACGGCCGCGCCCATCTCATAGCTCACGCGCGCGCGGGCGTTATGATAGGGCGCGGGGGTCAGCGACCAGGCGCGCTCGCCCTCACGCAGCAGGTATTCCTCCGATAATGCGGGGCGCACGCTGTCCTGGCTGACGGCGGTAACGCGCGCAAGCCGGCTGTTGCCTGCGCAGGAAAACAGCACGCCGCGCTCGCATACCAGCGTGCCGAAAGCGTCGTTGGCCAGGATATGGCACCAGGGCGCAATGCCGTCGCGGGATTCGCCGGGCAGGATCACATAACCGCCCTCCTGCGTAAAGCCGCCCAGGCCGTTTGCCTGGTGCAGGCGCGGCATGGCGGGCAGGCCTCCGCCCGCCTCCGCCCGGTGCAGCGGCGCGCCGGGGAATGCGGGGGCAAGCTGGGCGCGCAGATCCTCTCCCGCGCGGATATGCAGCGCGCACAGCGCCCGCAGCGCCTGAGCGCATAAGGGATCATCCTCCTGCAGCACGCGCACGCGCCCGTGCAGCGCACGCAGGGCCGGACGCAGCAGCAGCGTATCGCAGAATGCGCGCAGCGGCTGCTCGTAGTCGTTTTCGGGCGGCAGCAGAATGACCATTTCGGCCTGCACGCCGTTTTCCAGCAGATAGGCAAACAAATGCGCCGCCTGGCTGACCCCGCCGCAGTCCTCCTCGCGCTCGGCTGTGACCAGCAGAATGGGCCAGTCTCCGCTGACGCCCTGCCGCCACAGGGCGCGCACGCCCGCGCTTTCCAGGGGTTCGCGCGGCCAGCCCGTCTGCAGCAGGCGCGCGGCCATGCGGCAGGATAGGGTCAGCATGCGCGTATCCAGCTGCAGAAGCCGCCGGTTCACCTGTGCACGGTCGGCGGACAGGGCAAAGGCGCGGCGCGCCTCCTCTTCATTGGCGGGCAGCTCGCCCATGCCCAGGACAAAAAACAGATTGGCCTCGTGGCCGGGCAGCAGCACAACCTCCGTCCGCAGGGCCAGGCAGGGATTCACGCTGTCCGTTAGCGCAAATTCGCGCGCGTCCAGCCCCATGCCGCGAGGATGCGACAAATCGCCCGACGCGCCCCAAAACAGCGCGCGGTCGTTCATCATGCCGCAGCCGCCCTGCGCGCCGATCAGCGCAAATCGCAGGCTGCGCTCGGAATTGCCATGGCGTTCGCGGCGACGGGCGATCAGCTCATGACTGCCGGATTTGGATACGGTGATAAACAGATTGGAAAAGGCAATGTGCGCGCGGTCCTCCCGCTGCGCGGCCAGGGCAGGCTCAAGCATGCCCGCCGCATACAGCTGCATGGTCTGCTCCGCGGCGCTGCGCAGCCGCAGATGATACACCGCTGCGCCCGTCAATGGGTCTACGCACAAGGATAAGCGCGATTTCAGCCCGCCATCATGCAGGCTGCACTGCGCTTCGCCGGACAGGAAGGTGTATTCGCCGTCCGTCAGCCGCAGGCATGCGCCGGTATCGCGATTGCTCAGATAAAACTGCGCGCCGTCCAGCGCACAGCAGTCGGGATCAAAGCGCGTAAGCAGCGTATCGCCGCGAAGCAGCGCGCTGTGCCCCGTGGCGGAAATCAGCATCGTGGAGCCGCCGCCGGAGAGCGTCAGCATGTCGGGCGGAACGCCTTTTTCGGCCCGCATGCGGAAGGGCGCGTCGGGCGCGGCGTCCCGGTGCGCGCGCAGCGGACGCGGCAGGCGCAGGGCATGGCGCGGCGGCATTTCGCACAGCAGGGGCAGGTGCGCGGCGGCGCGGGGCAGGATCTGGAGCACGCGCGGCAGGTAATCCCCGCACAGCGCGTTGCATATGGCGCACAGGATCATGCCCTGATGGTGCGCCATATGGCTGTATACCAGCGTTTCCTGCGCGCCCGCGCTGAAATCCGCCGCTTCGTAAAAGCCCTGATCGCCGTACCAGCCGCGCTTCTGCATGCGCAGCATCGCCTCGCACGCCGCCTGGGGCGCGCAGCGCAGGGCCAGCGCCGCCGCATAGGGGGCGATTACGTCACCCTCACAGCGGCTGTTCAGCGCAAGCTCGCGCAGGCCGAAGGCCTGATAGCGGTAGTTGAGCTCCTGATCGTACTGCGCATAGCCGCTTTCGGACACGCCAAATACGCCCTCGCGTCCATGCTTTTGCTGCGCGCGCACGCAGGCGTGCTGTGCGGCGGACAGCGTGGAACCGGGGTAGCTGGGCAGCAGCAGTGCGCCCATCAGATATTCAAACATCGTGCCGCTCCAGGAAAGCAGCGCCTTCTGCGGCAGCGCCGTCCACGCGCGGCCCAGATACCACCAGTGCTTTTCGGGCGCTTCCCCTGCCATGATAGCGGTAAAGGATAGCATCACCGATTCGCTGGCCAACAGATCGTAATGTCCTTCGCTCATGCGGGCGTTCGCGCCGTCATAGCCGATAAAGAACAGATGACGGCGCGCATCATAGAGCCTGCGCAGCTGCATGCGGCCGCGCAGTGCATCCAGCCGCACGGGCACGCTGCGGTATTCCTCCCGCGCCTGGCGCAGCTGCATGCGCGCGCACTGAGCGCATACGGTCAGCGCCAGCGCCAGGTTGCCCGCGTCCACGGCGGATACAAACTCGCCGGGCATGGGGCGCAGGGTGGTGAGATCATACCAATTATAGGGCACGCCGTGCCAGGTGCGCAGGCGTTCCAGGGTATTCAGGGTATCGGACAGGCGGGTGAACAGCGTGTCCGCGTCCAGCAGCCCCAGCTCCCGCGCCGCGCACAGCGACAACAGATACATGCCGATGTTGGTGGGCGATGTGCGCATGGCAGCCCCGCGCGGGGGCGACAGCTGCACATTGTCCGGCGGCAGATGATGCGTGCGCGCGTTTATGTTTTCCAGAAAGAACTGCAGGGTATCGGCGGCGATGCGGCGCAGCGCGGCCTGCTGACCGCTGCTGAGCGCCGCCTGCTGCGCGCGGGGACGATCCAGCCAGCGGGCCAGCAGCGGCTGGGCAAGCCAGATAACGCCCAGCGCAAACCCCGGCCAGAATATGCGCCCTGCCGCGGCAAAGAGCATGAGCGCGCCGGGCAGCATGGCGGCAAAATCCAGCCGCAGCGCGCGCAGATCGCTTTGCTCGGCCTGGGCGGCGGTGGTCCATTGCAGCAATCGCTTATGGCTGACGCGCATGCGCCACAGCGCGCGAAAAATTGCATCCAGCCGGGTGACGGCCATCATGGGCAGCAAAAGCAGAGCGCCCAGCTCCGAGGGTGCGCGCAGCGGCAGCAGCGCAATGATAAAGGGCAGCCACGCGCCCTGCACGGCGCAGAGAATCAGCGCAATCAGGCGCGCCGCCGGCACAAGCGAGCGGCGCAGGTTATCCAGAAGCTTGAGCCTGGACAGAAGATCGAGCCGCTTGTCCTTCAGAAACGGCAATAGCTGCCAGTCGCCGCGCGTCCAGCGGTGCGCGCGCCGCAGAAAACCGTTTACCTTTGCCGGGTGCCCGTCATAACAGGCGATATCCTCACAAAGCCGGGCATGACAAAGCTCGCCCTCCAACAGATCGTGGCTGAGCACGGCGTTTTCAGGCAGCGTGCGGCTGACGGCCAGCAGCGCGGCGGGATCGTAAATGCCCTTGCCCATAAAGGAGCCGCGGCCGAATACATCCTGATAGAATTCCTGCGCGGCGGCGCAGTAGCCGTCCGCCCCGCTCATGCCGCCCAGCAGCGCCTGCGCGTGCGTTTTCACATGCATGGGCAGCGTCTGCATGCGCGGCTGGAGGATGCCCGCGCGGCCCTTCTGCAGGGGATGCAGCATCGCGCCCAGCAGCCGCTCGGCCGCCCCGGCGGGTAGGATGGTATCTGCATCCAGGGTAATCACATAGGCATAGCGGCCCTGCAGGCTTTCAGGCGGCGTGCTGGCGTAGGCCAGGGTATCCGGGCACGCTTCCCCGCACAGCAGGCAGCCCAGCATTTCCAGCGCGCCGCGCTTGCGCTCCCGGCCGATATAGCGGCCCTCGGCGCGGTTTCGGCTGCGGGCGCGGTGCAGGCAGTAAAAGCGCGGGCCGTAGCTTTGATTTAGCGCGCGAACGCCGCCTGTCAGCGCGCTGAGAATGCGCTCGTCGCCCTCCGCGTGGGCGGCCTGAGCATCGGTAAAATCGCTTAAAAGCAGAAAATCCAGCGGAATATCGGCGTTGGCCAGGTACAGGATCGACAGTTTGCGGCACATCTGCAGGGCGTGTTTTTCATCCATCAGCACCGTCGGCAGGGCGACCAGCACGCGAAAATCCTGGGGAAAGCACGCGCGCTTGATGCGCGGCAGCAATCGCGGCGGAAACAGGCGCGCGGCGGCGCGCTGGGCGAAGCGGTGCGTAAGGGAGGTTGCGGTGAGCGTAAAGAAGGGCACGGCATACCAGGGCAGGCAAAACGCGCCCAGCACCGCGAAGGCCGCTGCGCTGACAAGCAGATAACCCAGATAAATCGCGGCCTTTTTGCTTTGCAGGCGCTCCCCGAGCGGCGGCTTTTTATGCAGGTATCCGCAGATTCTGCCGCGCTGCTCCATCAGGTAATAGCCGGCCTCGGCCTCCAGCCCCTGCTTGCCCTCGCACAGGGCCAGCGCAGCCCTGCACACGGCTTCCTCGGATACCCGCAGGCTGCGCGCCAGGCGCGATGCATGCGTCAGGTACAGCGCGCGGCTGTCGCCGGTCATGCGGCGGAAGGTAGGATCGGCCTGCAGAATCAGGCAGGCGCGGCTGCTCTTTTCGATGACGCGGGCGAAATTGATCTGCGGCAGCGACAGGATCATGGTGATCAGACCGCCTGCGCGCTCGGCGGTGGATAACAGCTGGGCGCGCGCCTGATGAGCGGCGGACTGCGGAATCTGATTGCCTGCGCGCAGATGCGCATCTAACCTGCGCGCGGCCTCGATATTGCCGGACTGAGACAGCACCTCCTGCGCGCGGCGCAGCGCCACAGGGCTTTGCGGCCAGCGCTTGGGAGCGTCCTGCCCCAGCGCGGCGGCCAGGGCCTCACCCGCGCGGTAATCCTGGCACTCCTGCACCAGCGTGGGCAGCAGCGCAAGCAGCGCGGCAAACAGCCGCGCGCGCAGCATGCCTTGCAGGGCGCGCAGCTCCTGCACGGTAAAGGGCGCGTCCTTCTGCGCTTGCCGCAGGGCGCGCAGCAGCGCCCCCTCATCGATGCGTCCGTTTTGCGGTGCGATGAGGGCGTCGCAGAAATCACGCAGGCGGCGGAACGCGCGCCGCCCTGAATAGCGGGCCTCCTGCTGGGTCTGCGCGGCCTGGCCGTAAAGCGCGCGGGCGTTATCGCGCAGCCATTGCGCGGCGGGGGGCAGATCCTCGCGCGGGCTTTGGCAAAGCAGACGCTCTGCGCGTCGGATGGGGGAGATGATGGATGCATTGCTGCGCGGGCTGCCGATCATGCGCGCCTCCGAAAAATCGCATGGAACCATGCGTTATTGCTGCGGTTTTACAGCGTTTATTGTGGCGCGCGGCGGCGGATTCCATACAAAAAGCAGCCGGATGAACCGGCTGCAATGGGCAGTGCAAATATGAAAGCTGTTTTTACTCCGCGGGCTTTTCGGCCTTTTTGGCGCGGGGCTTGCGGGCGGGCTTATCGGCGGGCGCGTCCGCAGGCTTCTTGGCGCGGGGCTTGCGCGCAGGCTTGGCGGGCTTTTTGGTGATTTCCTCTTTTTCCAGCGCAGGCATTTCCTCCGCAGCCTGCTCGGCCTGTACGGCGACGGGCGTGGGTATTTCCACGGGCAGCGCGTTCTGCGCGCCGGGCAGGATGCTCATGTACAGGGACAGGTAGGTTTCGGCCGAGGCGTTCCAGCTGTAATCGCCGTTCATGCCGCGGCTCTGCAGCTCGCGCCAGACGTCGGGATGCTCGTGATAATAGCGCAGTGCACGGCGGATGGTAAAGAGCATATCGTGCGCGTTGTAGTTGAAGAACGTGAAGCCGTTGCCCGCGTTGTTGTAGTGGTTGTAGCTCAGCACCGTATCGCGCAGGCCGCCGGTTTCGCGCACGATGGGCACGCAGCCATAGCGCAGGGCGATCATCTGCGACAGGCCGCAGGGCTCAAACTGCGAGGGCATCAGGAACATATCCGCGCCGGCGTAGATGCGGTGCGCCAGCTGGTGATCCATCTGGAAGCGCGCGGCCACGCGGCCGGGATACTGCTGCTCTGCCCAGCTGAACAGGTTGACATAGCGGCTTTCGCCCATGCCCAGCACCACCAGCTGCACGTTTTCTTCCATGATCTGGCCGATCACATGATCCACTAGATCCAGGCCCTTTTGCGAGGACAGGCGGCCCACCATGCCGATGATGGGCACGCTGGGATCGACCGTCAGGCCCAGGCTTTGCTGCAGGGCGGCCTTGCACTGGGCACGGCCGGAAAGCTCCTGCGCGGTATAGTTGGCGGGGATCATGGAATCGGTCGCCGGATCATACTCCTGCATATCGATGCCATTGAGCACGCCCGAGAGCGAATTGCGCCGCGCTCGCAGCAGACCGTCCAGCCGCTCGCCGTAATAGGCGGTCTGGATTTCCTCGGCATAGCTGGGGCTGACGGTGGTGATTTCATCGGCGTAGACCAGCGCGGCCTTCATAAAGTTGGCGCAGCCGAAGCATTCCAGCTTGTCGTTGGTAAATACGTTGCCTGGCAGCTCCAGCACGTCCTTGATCTGCTCGATGCCGAACACGCCCTGATATTGCAGGTTATGGATGGTAAACACCGTGCGGATATTATGGTAGAAATCCGCCTGGTCATACTGGATGCGCAGCAACGCGGGCACCATGCCGCTTTGCCAATCGTGGGCGTGGATCACATCGGGCTGGAAATCCAGCCGGGGCAGCGCGTCCAGCACGGCGCGGCAGAAGAAGCCAAAGCGCTCGTATTCGTCCCCGCCCAGGCCGTAGATGTAATTGCGCTTGAAGTAATACTCGTTATCTACAAAGTAGAAGGTAACGCCCTGGCGCTCCAGCGCCTCGATGCCGCAGTACTGATGCCGCCAGCCCAGCTTTACATAGAAGTCGGTTACGTGGCGCAGCTGCTGGCGGTATTCCTCGGCCATCATGCCGTACTTGGGCAGGATAACGCGCACATCGTGCCCCTTGCGGGCAAGCACGGGCGCAAGCGCGCCCACTACGTCGGCCAATCCGCCGGTCTTGATGAAGGGAACGCACTCGCTGGCAGCAAATAATATTTTCATGGCTACAGGCTCCTTTTTTGTTTTTGATTTTCAATGAGGGATTTCGACTGCCCTTATTTTACCATAAACAGGGCCGCGCTGCAACCATGCGGAAGAAAAAGACAAAACAGGGTAAAATCTGCGCGCAATGTTGATAAAAAACCGGCCAAGCAGCGTCAAACGCTGCTTGGCCGGCGGATAAAACGAACTATCCGGCTGGATTATTTCACGTTGATCAGACAGGTCTTGGCGTTTTTCCAGGCCTTTTCAATCGCGCCCAGAATATCGCCGTGGCCGTCGCGCAGAGACATGGTCGCACCGCTCAGCGCATCCACTTCGGCCTGCTGTTCGCTGGTCAGGGCGTTCCACTTGGTTACGTCGGCTTCCTTATCGGAGGTGCCGCGCAGAATGCGGCCGTTTACATCGGAGCCGTAGGCGGTGAAGAACGCGCTGATTTCATCGGCCGTCTTGCCGGTGAAGTAGGATTCGAAGGTCTCCATTTCCTGCTTCCAGGTGCCGGAGTTCATCTTATACTTGTCGCCCAGGGAACGCTTGGTGGCGTACCCCTTGATCTGCTCCACAAAGGTATCCTCGGTCTGCGCCAGCACGCCGTCTACCTTGCCGTCCGCATCCGCGTCGTTGTTGTAGGATTGTCCAGGCCAACCGGTGAACACGTTGTCATCCGCGCCATCATGGTTGGGGGTAATGATTTCCAGTACATCCGCAGCCAGCGCTACGGTCTTGCCCTCCGCATCGTAGCAGCTGCCAGCCATGACTACATTGAAGGAATACACGGGCACGCCCTGATCATCCTTGCCGGGACCCAGACGAGGGGTGACGACGACGCCAAGACCCATGCTGGCGATATCGCTGTCCACGGTGATGGGCTGCTGATTGTTGATCGCGTTTTCGATGGCGGCGATGATATCGCCGTGCGCATCGTTTACGGACATGGTGGCGGCGGATACCGCGTCGATGGCCGCCTTTTCTTCATCAGTCAGGGCGTTCCATTTGGTTACGTCGGCTTCCTTGGTCACGGTGCTGTGCAGCGCGCGGCCGTTCAGATCGGAGCAGTACTTGGCTACCCAATCCTTCACCTCGGAGATGGTCATGCCCTTGAAGATGTTTTCATAGGCGTCCATTTCCTGCTCCCAGGTGGCGGAATTCATCTTGTAAGCGTCGCCCTTGTCGCGCTTGGTGGCCCAGTTGGTCAGGTTGTTTACAAAGGTTTCGGTCGTTTCTTCGATTACGCCGTCCACCTTGCCGTCCGCATCGTGATCGTCATTATAGGTGCTGCCCGGCCAACCGGCGATGTAGTTGTCGTCTGCTGCGTCGTGGTTGGGGGTGATGATCTCAAGGATGTCCACTTCCAGATCCACAATGCGCTGCTCTGCATCGGTGATCACATAGGCAACCACTTCGTTAAAGGAATAGACGGGCATGCCCTGATCATCCTTGCCGGGGCCCAGGCGTGGGGTGGAGGCCAGGCCCAGACCATGGCTCAGCCCCGTGGCGGAAACAGCCTCGGCGGCCGTCTGAGCGGATTCTTCCTCAACGCCCATGGCCTTTTTGATGGCGGCAAAGGCGCCCTTGCTGGTCCAGGTAGCGCCGGTCACAACGTCCACGCCTTCCAGCGTACCACTGGCCAGGATGGCCTCGGTCAGCTGTTCCAGCGCAACGCCGCCCAGCGAGGGGGTTTCCTTATCGCCGGTCAGCTTCAGGGCTACAATTTTGTCGCCGTCCAGGGTGACTTCAGCTTGAATGGGGCCGCCGAAGCCGTCAGCCTCGCCAGTGAGCGGCTCAGCCAGGGCAAAGGATGCGGTGCACAGCATAGCCATGCACAGAAGGATAGCAAGCAGTTTCTTCATGCGTGTTGCTCCTTTCGCGGATAGAATGGGATAACGTTATTGTAATACCACCGAGAATATACAATGAAACAGGGCGTTCGTCAATAAATAAGTTTTAGGCTTTGCCTATCTGGCATCACAAAGCGTTTGTGCGATGGTTTGCTCGTCCTTAAGCGCAGGGGAGGAGGTGAAGGCGTTGAGCAGCTTGCCCTCGCGCAATGCCTGTTGGGCGGCGAGCAGGATGGGCTGATTTGCGCCGTACAGGGTGATTCCCTTGCGGGCATGCGTTACGGCTGCGCAAGCGCGCCGCGATAGAGAATCTGCGTGGAAAAATAGGTGGTTTCGTAGGGCGCCTGCGGGTAATCCGCGCGATAGATCAGCTGCCGCGCCAGGCGCTTGCCCAGCGACGAGGTGTCCACATCCACGGTGGTAATCTGCTCGGCCACGTTTGCGTATTCCGCGTTGTTGTCAAAGCCCGTCAGAATGGGGCACTTGCCGGCGGGCACGCCGGTTTCGGACAGGTAGCGCTGGATATAGTGGGCGATAAAATCGCTGGGGCAGATAAACGCATCGGGCAGGGCGGGCAGGGAGGTGAGAAAGCGGCTGATTTCCTCATAATGGCTGCGCAGGCCGAGAGAGCCTGTCATGCTCAGCGCGGGATCGGGCGTAACGCCGTGCGCGGCGTGCGCATCCAGAAAGCCGCGGTAGCGGTCCATGTTGGTCTGGGCATAGTTGACGTCGCCCACAAAGCCCAGCCGGCGATAGCCGCGGTCCAGCAGGCGCGCGGTGATATCGCATACGCGGGTACGGCCCTCGATGATCAGCAGATCGCCGCCCAGCGCGCGCTCGGGCATGGCGGGAATGGTATCCAGGAAAACCTTGGGCAGCGGGCTTTTGGACAGAAGCCTGAGCAGCTCCTGATCGTAAATATTGAGCACGATAAAGCCGCCGACCGCTCCGCCCTCCAGGGAGGCGGGCAGCTCGTAGCCGGGGCGGTACAGCGCGGGCATGTAGGTATACATCAGGTTGATGCCGTGCAGCGCCAGCTCCTTGGCGGCATAGTGGATGATCTGCATCCAGAACGCGGAGGATTCCGGCCGGGCGACGACCACCGAAAAGGTGCGCTGCGGCTGGGCGTGCGCCGTGCGCTCGGCGGCGTAATATCCCAGCTCCTGCGCTTTATGCTGGATTTCGGCGCGCAGCGTATCGGATACGCCGGGCCGGTTGGTCAACGCCTTCCATACCGTAATTCGCGAGGTGCCAAGGGAATCGGCAAGCTCCTGCATGGTAATCCGAGCCACAGAAACACAACCTTTCATTGCAGTCAAACAGAGCAATTCATATGGAATAGATGAACATTATAAAGCATACTATGTTAACCGGAAAAAGTCAATAGTAAAATTAACAATGTTAACTTATGAAAAACAAAATTTATTTTCGGGATGGATAAATATATATAAAAATTTCCCAGAGCTATTGACATGTGCTGAACGGTATGCTAACATATGAGCAAACAATGTTAATTCTGTTAATTGGAGGGAAGCCGATGAGCCTGAAGACAGGAGAACGCGCGGCGGAAATCAGAAAGCCTGCGCGCAAGAAAAAAAGATGGTCGCGCGAGGATACCGAGCTTGCGCTGCTGGGCTTTCCTACGTTTATCTGGTATGTATTGTTCTGCTATCTGCCGATGTTCGGCATTATTATTGCCTTCAAAAACTACAGGATTTTTCCGCGCAAGAGCTTTTTGGGCAACCTGCTGCGCAGCGATTGGGTTGGGCTTGAAAACTTCAAGTATTTCATCAACAACCGTTCCTTTACCATGCTGCTGCGCAATACGCTGCTCTACAATATCGTGTTCATCATCTTGGGCATCGTTATCCCGGTTACGTTGGCGCTGATGATCAACGAGCTTTATTCTAAGCGCAAGTCCAAGGTTTACCAGACGATGATGTTCTTCCCGCATTTCCTTTCATGGGTCGTAGTCAGCTATTTCGTCTTTGCTTTTCTGAACGTCAATTACGGCTTGCTCAACAGGCTGGTCATCGCCCTTGGCGGCGAACGTCATCAATGGTATGCCGAGCCGAAGTACTGGCCGTTATTCTTCGTGATTCTCAAGATCTGGAAGGGAACAGGCTATAGCATGGTGGTTTACCTGGCCAGCATTACGGGCATCGACGGCTCCCTCTACGAGGCGGCCATGCTGGATGGCGCCACCAAATGGCAGCAGGCCAAATTCATCACCCTCCCAATGCTCAAAACCGTTATTGTGATGATGTTCATCCTCGCGGTGGGCGGCATCTTCTCCTCGGATTTCGGCCTGTTTTACCAAGTCACCCAGGGCGTGCCCCGTTCGCTGAGGGACGTTGCATCCACGTTCGATACCTACGTCTATTCCGCGCTGCAGGGCAATACCCCTATTGGCAAGACGGCCGCCGCCTCCATGTTCCAGTCCGTCGCCTGCTGCATCACCATCCTGCTGGCCAATTTCATCGTTTCCAAGGTGGATTCGGACAGCGCGGTGTTCTGAGGAGGAGATAAATAATGAAGGAAAAGCAATCCTCCCTGCGGATGAACCGCATCAGGCTCGGAACGAACGTCCTGTTCAATCTGCTGTTTATCATCCTGGCGGTCTGCGCCATTTTGCCGGTCATCTTCGTGTTCATGATCTCCATTTCCTCGGAGGAATCCATCCGCCAGGTGGGCTATTCCTTCCTGCCGATCGAGCTTTCCAATAAGGCTTACATGTTCCTCTGGAACGAACGCAGCACGATTTGGGGTGCGTTGAAGATTTCTATCGCCGTCACATGCATCGGCACACTGCTGGGCCTGTTTCTCACCACCGCAATGGGCTATTCCCTCTCCCGTCCCGAATTCAGGCTCAAAAAATTCTACACATGGGTGATCTTCATTCCCATGCTTTTCGGCGGCGGCCTGGTGGCCAGCTATGTGGTGAACGCCAACATCCTGGGCCTGCGCAACTCGCTCTGGGTGCTGATTTTGCCGCTGGCGGTAAGCTCCTACAACATCGTGATCTGCAAAACGTTCTTCAAAAGCACGATACCGGACGGCATCATTGAATCGGCCATGATTGACGGCGCGACGCAGCTGCGCATCTTTGCCAGCATCGTTATCCCCATCTCCAAGCCCTTGCTGGCCACTATCGCCCTTTTTCTCTGCTTCGGCTATTGGAACGATTGGTTTCTTTCCTCTCTTTACATCAGCAAAAATGAACTCGTTTCCCTGCAAGCGCTGCTGAACAACATCATGCGTTCTTTGGAATACATGAGTAACAACCCTTCCGCAGGCGTGTCGCTGCAGCAGTATAGGGCGCAGATGCCCAGCGAATCCGTCCGCATGGCCATCGCTATCGTGATCGTAATCCCCATCGCGTGCGCGTATCCGTTCTTCCAGAAATACTTCATTTCTGGCCTGACGATCGGCGCGGTGAAGGGTTAACGAAAATATATCAAAAGGAGTGTCTCTGGTATGAAAAAGTTCTTTGCCCTGGTTCTGGCGCTGTGCATGGTGCTGTGCATGGCCAGCTTCGCCTCCGCGGAAGACGTGCCCACGCTCAAGATCATTACCCTGGGCGGCGGCCAGCCGGACAACTATGACGCCTGGATCGCCAAACTGAATCCCTATGTGGAAGAAAAGATTGGCGCGAAGCTGGACGTGGAATGCATCGGTTGGGGCGATTGGGGCTCCCGCCGCGGCATTATCATCGACTCCAACGAACCCTATGACGTGATCTTCGGCGACAGCGGCAACATGAATGGCGACGTTGCGAAGAATGCCTATCTGGATATCACCGACATGCTGGCGGACAACGCCCCCGGCCTGCTGGAGCTGATCCCCGCCGGTTACTGGGACGCCTGCCGCGTGAACGGCCGCATCTACGGCGTGCCCACCTATAAGGATTCCTCCATCACCCAGTATTTCGTCTGGGACGTGGAGGTGCTCAAGGAGCTGGGCCTGGAAGAAGCCGCTAAGAATTGCCACACCATCCAGGACGCCACCCCCCTCCTCCAGAAGATCAAGGACGCCAAGGGCGAGCCTTCCTTCCCCGTAACCAAGGACGGCGTTTCCCAGATCCCCTTCATCTTTGACAGCTTTGGCGCGGGCCTGCGCGGCGTTGGCGTTCGCTACAACGATAAGGACGCCAAGGTTGTGAAGATCTTCGAAGAAGAAGACATTATGGCGCAGCTCAAGGAAATCCGCGGCTGGTATGAGAACGGCATCATCAACGCCGACGCTCCCCAGCTGGCTGAAGGCCCCACCTACAAGGCCTGCTTCCTGGCGCAGGGCTGGTCCGGCGCTGCCAAGACCGCTTGGGGCCCCAACATGGGCAAGGAATTAGTTGCTTATCAGTTTGGCCCCACCATTCTGTCCAACGACTCCGTTCTGGGCTCTGTGAACTTCATCTCCATCAACTCCAAGAATCCTGAAAAGGCGCTGCAGTGGCTGAACCTTATCAACACCGACACCAAGGTTCGCGATGCGTTCAAGTACGGCCTTGAGGGTGACAACTTCGAATACACCGCCGATGGCCGCGTACACCGCATTGAAGGCCGGGATTGGCCTTGGCCCTCCTATGTGCAGGCCAGCTACTTCAACTATTCCATCACCGATGACGTGGATTTCAACGAAATGGACGAAGTGAAGGCGCTGAACGCCGCCGCCGAACCCTCCGTGCTGATGGGCTTCTCCTTCGACGCCACCAAGGTTCAGGATCAGATTCTTAACTGCAAGACCATCTGGGATAACTATCATCCCGAACTGCTGACCGGCTCTGTGGATCCCGAGACTGCGGTGAAGGCCATGTATGAAGAAATGGAAGCTGAAGGCCTGAACGACATCATCGCCGAAGCGCAGGCGCAGATCGACGCCTTCCTGGGCAAGTAATTTCCCGCGCTAGCTCGTTTTCAGGAAACCAACCATTTCCGCCCGCGTT
>CAKUFG010000017.1 GCA_934647235.1 uncultured Clostridia bacterium | reverse complement strand
GTATCTTCCTTTCCGGGATTGCTCCCTGCATGGGATTGCAACCTATATTATACACGCATTGCGCGCAGGTTTCAATCCTATCTTGAGCGGACGCAGAAAAAGGGGCGCTTTCATGAACGAAAGCACCCCTTTGCAAACGAATTGAAGCGAAAAAGCGGACTCCTTGTTCCCGTCATTCACGGAAGGCGAGCTTGTAGTCGCCGTCGCGCAGGCAGTCGATTTCGGTTTCGTAGAAGGCGCGCATGGCGCGGATCATGTAGTCCACATCCTTGGTGCCCGCCGTTTCATAGCTGGAGTGCATGGCCAGCTGCGCCAGGCCGATATCCAGCGTGTTGACCGACACATGCCCGCCCGAAATATTGCCCAGCGTGGAGCCGCCCGCCATGTCCGAGCGGTTGGCAAAGTGCTGCACGGGCACGTCCGCGTGCTGGCAGATGGCGTGGAAAACGGCCTCGGATACGCCGTCGGTGGTGTATTTCTGGTTGGCGTTGAACTTGATGACCACGCCCTCGTTCATGTACACCTGATTGATGGGGTCGGACAATTCGGGATGGTTAGGGTGCGTAGCGTGCGCGTTATCCGCCGACAGCATGAAGCTGCGCGGCAGGGCGGCCATGTAGTCCGCCTCGTCATGGCCCAGGGCCAGGGTGATGCGGCGCAGCACATCCGACAGGAAGGTGGAATCCGCGCCCTGCTTGGTGCCGCTGCCCACTTCCTCGTTGTCAAACACGCAGCACACGTTGATGTGCGCGCCGTCCGCCGCCGTCAGCAGCGCCCGCAGCGAGGCATAGGCGCATTCCAGATCGTCCAGCCGGCCGGCGGACAGGTATTCGCCCTCGCCGCCCCATACGCAGCCGGGCATGCGGTTGTACAGGTACAGATCGGAGCCAATGATATCGCCCTCCGCCACGCCCGCCGCCTGGGCAATGCGCGCGCGGAAGCTGCCCTTGCCGTCCTTGCCGCTCCACAGGGGCATCATATCGGAGGCTGGGTTATACTTGTAGCCCGTGTTGATTTCACGGTTCATATGGATGGCCACGTTGGGGATGACCGCGCTGTCCTGATACAGGTTGACCAGCAGCGAGCGCACGCCGTCCTGCGTGCGCACCACCAGACGCCCCGCCACAGACAGGGGACGATCCAGCCAGGTGTTGAGGATCATGCCGCCGTAGCGCTCCACATCCAGCTGCACATACTTGTCGCGCACGGTCAGCTCCGCGTTCTCCTTGATGCGGAAGGTGGGAGAATCCGTGTGGCTTGCGATCAGCTGGAAGGGCGCGAAGCCGCGCTGGGGCACGGTGAAGGCGATCACGCTGGAACGGTTGCGGGTGACGTAATAGCGCCCGCCGGGCTGAAGCTGCCAGCGCGCGTTTTCCTGCAGCTGCTCAAAGCCCGCCAGGTGGGAGCAGATGCTCTCCACCGCGTGGAAGGCGGTGGGGGATTCCTTCAGAAACTGCAGCAGACCCTGTACTTCTTCATGCGCCATAACAAAGGCTCCTTTCTGTATGCAGACAGCGGATGAGCATTATTCGTCGCGGGACGGGGTATAGGGCAGTTTGCGGTCGGCGTTCTTTTCCTGCAGGTAATCGACCACCCAGATTTTGCCGTCCGTGCGCAGGCGCGTAAGCCCATTGTAGCCGATCAGATAGGGCACGCGGCGCTGCTTGCAGTAATCCACGCCGCCCTGCACGGCCTTGCTTGCGCCGTTCATAAAGATCAGCTCGGGATCGATGGCCTTGAGGTAGTTGTTGTTCAGGCGTACCTGGCCGTGATGCGGATACTTGAAGATATCGGCCTTCAGCCCCACCTCGGGCGGGTTTTCCACATAGTATTTCTGCGAGCGGTTTTCGTTGTCGCCCGCAAAAAGGATGCGGCGTTCGCCGTACTGAATCATCAGCATGGCGGACTGATCGTTGACCGGCCAGGGATTGTAGCGGCGCTGGATCACGGTCATGGTGACCTCGCCGTTATCGCCCAGGGTGATGACGTCTCCGTTGCCTACGGTTTCGATGGGGATGTCGTGCTGCTTCATATACTTGATGGCCACGCGCATGCGGGCGTTGAAATCCTCCGGAAAGGTGATGAGAAACCTGGAAATGGGCGCGTATTCGTTTACATAGGGAAAGCCGTCGATATGGTCGTCGTGGGGATGGCTGTTGTACGCGATGTCAATGTGATCGACGCCCAGTGTGTCGCAGGCGGTGTAGATGCGGTTGCGCATCTTTTCGCTTTTGGTGGAAGCGTCGATCATCATCACCTGATCGCCGAAGCGGATGATGGCGCAGTCGGAGGAATACACGCGGGGGAAAACGATTTCCAGCAGCGGTACGCCCTCTTCAAAGTGGTATTCGGCGTTCTGGTTCCTGACCAGATTGATTACGACGCTTTCCTCTTCGCCCAGGGCCAGCACGGGTGTCAGCAGCGTCAGTAACAGCAGCAGCGCCAGGATCCGTTTTTTCATCTTCATGGTGGACATCCTTTTCTTATTAAAAATGAAGAACAAACGCAAAAACATTGTATACAATCGGCTGCTTTTTGTCAACCGCGATTCTTTGGCCGCGCTTGCGGGCCGGGGCGCGCTTTTCTTGCCTGTTTCCTTGACAAATTGCCGAAACGTGATATGATACAAGGGCATGCAAATACGGGAGGAATGACACAATGAGCAACCTGACCATGGACAAGCTGGTCGCGCTGTGCAAGTCGCGCGGCTTTATTTATCCCGGCTCCGAAATTTACGGCGGCCTGGCCAACGCCTGGGACTACGGCCCGCTGGGCGTGGAATTCAAAAACAACATCAAGCGCGCCTGGTGGCAGAAGTTCGTCCAGGAGAGCAAGTACAACGTGGGCCTGGATGCGGGCATCCTGATGAACCGCGAGGTGTGGGTGGCCTCGGGCCACGTGGGCGGCTTCAACGATCCGCTGATGGACTGCAAGGCCTGCAAGGCCCGCTTCCGCGCCGATAAGCTGATTGAGGACTTTACCCACGGCGAGGAAACCGGCGACGGCTGGACCAACGCGGAACTGGAGCAGTATATCGCCGAGCACGATATCAAGTGCCCCGTCTGCGGCAAAAAGGATTTTACCGGCATCCGCCAGTTCAACCTGATGTTCAAAACCTTCCAGGGCGTAAACGAAAACAGCGTAAGCGAGCTGTATCTGCGCCCCGAAACGGCGCAGGGCATCTTCGTCAACTTCCAGAACGTCATGCGCTCTACCCGCAAAAAGATCCCCGCCGGCATCGGCCAGATCGGCAAATCCTTCCGCAATGAGATCACCCCCGGCAACTTCATCTTCCGCGTGCGCGAGTTTGAGCAGATGGAGCTGGAGTTCTTCTGCAAGCCCGGCACCGACCTGGAATGGTTTGATTACTGGCGCACCTTCTGCCGCAACTGGCTGCTGAGCCTGGGCATGAAGGAAGAAAGCCTGCGCCTGCGCGATCATGAGCCCGAAAAGCTGGCCTTCTATTCCAAGGCCACCACGGACTTTGAGTTCCTGTTCCCCTTCGGCTGGGGCGAGCTGTGGGGCGTCGCCGACCGCACCGATTACGACCTGACCCAGCACCAGAACCACAGCGGCAAGAGCATGGAATACCTGGATCCTACCACGGGCGAAAAGTATGTGCCCTACTGCATCGAGCCTTCGCTGGGCGTGGAGCGCTCCGTGCTGGCCTTCCTGTGCAACGCCTACGACGAGGAAGAGCTGGAGGGCGGCGACGTGCGCACCGTGCTGCATCTGCATCCTGCCCTGGCGCCCTACAAGGCTGCCGTGCTGCCCCTGCAGAAGAATAAGCTGGGCGGCCTGGCCAGCGAAATCTACAGCGACCTGGCCAAGTACTTCATGGTAGAATATGACGAAACCGGCTCCATCGGCAAGCGCTATCGCCGCCAGGATGAAATCGGCACGCCGTATTGCATCACCGTGGACTTCGATACCGAAACCGACGGCTCCGTCACCGTGCGCGACCGCGATACCATGCAGCAGGAGCGCGTGAAGGTGGAGGACCTGAAGGCCTTCATCGAAAGCAAGCTGAGGTTCTGATTTAAAGCTGGATAGAGTGCCCCGAAAGACTTCGCTTGGAGAGAAGCGTATCCATCAGTTTGCATATGTCGGGGAGTGCAGACACCCAAAGGCTTCTCCTTGAGGAGAAGCTGTCAGGCTTGTCCTGACTGATGAGGTGTAGGCCATGAAATGGCCGTTCTCATGACTAATTAAAAGGCAACGCCGCTGCGGCGGCTACGGCCCTCACAATTCGGCATAGTCGTTTTGCAGCGCTGATGCTTGCAAAACTCGTTGCCTCATTGGCGCTGCATCCGCCTGTATCTGCCACAGGCAGCGGCGGATTACGCGCCTCATCCGAGCGGCTAAAGCCGCACACCTTCCCCTCAAAGGGGAAGGCTTTTGGTAGATTACTTCTCCTGACTGTTGCTAACCGATACGCTTGATTCCCGCACCCAACCACCGCTCCGTGGCACGCCGATGAAATCGGCGCGGACGTGCGAAGCACGGCCATAGGGGAAATATTCAAGGGGACGGATGGCGCTTACGCCGATCCGGACTCGCAGAATTTTCCCTGCCACGGGGGCGGACGGCAGTGCCGCCTTCCAGCTTTATTAACTCGACTTTTACGTCACACACAGGTTCTTTGTTACTTTCTTCACTGAAGAAAGTAACGTCCCCTTTTTCCCGTCCCCCTCTTTCGTTCGTTCCCCCATACGCGGCCCACTTCGGCCGCTTTTTTGCAAAAGGAGCTGTAATTCATGGATAAAAGCCTGATGCGCGAGTGTTTCCATAACTGCCTGGACGTCGCCCCGCGCGAGGACGATTTTCTCGTGCCCAGCCGCTATACCCCCATGCAGTGCGCGTTTTATGATAAAATCCCCTACGCCTCCTTCATGGGCACCAAGGCGCGCATGAGCGCCGGCATCACCCTGGAGTTTGACACCAACGCCCCCGCCTTTACCCTGCAGTGGAAAATCGTGGGCGGCTACCCGCTGGACAGCGCCGACCGCGACAGCACCCTGGATGTGTATGTAAACGACGTGCTGGTCGCCCAGCAGACGCATCTGCGCACCCTGCCCTGGAACGAAACGCTGGAATCCTCCTTCGATCTGGGCGAGGGCCGCAAGCGCGTGGTCGTGTTCCTGCCCCATCTGCTGATTTTCGCACTGGGCGATATCGTGTTGCCCGAGGGCAATTTCTACCTGGCTCCCGTGCCCAAGCGCACCGCGCGCGTGCTGATGATCGGCGATTCCATCACCCAGGGCGTGGGCGCGGAGTGCTCCTCCACCGGCTACGCCATGCAGGTGGGCCGCGCGCTGGGCTGCGAGTGTCTCAACCAATCCGTCGCCGCCGTGCGCTTTGAGCCCGAATGCCTGGATAACACGGGCTTCAGCCCCGATCTGATCACCGTGGCGCTGGGCACCAACGACTGGTCGCACCGCGCCGACAGCGCCGAATACGACGACTACGCCGGCCGCTTCTTCAAGCGCATCAATCAGCTTTATCCCGATATCCCTGTGGCCGTGATCACCCCCGTCAAGCGCGTGCGCAATGAGCCGGATCAGCATCCCGACCGCCCCAACCTGTACCGCGAAAGCGAGCTGGCCGACGCCATCGCCCGCCTGTGCCAGCCCTATCCGCAGATGCGCATTGTGGAAGGCTGGCGGCTGGTGCCGCATGTGCCCGCCTTCTTCCTGGATGGGCTGCACCCCAATGATCTGGGCATGACCTGGATGGCCAACGGCGTGCTGCAGGCCCTGGCCGATATGATGAGATAATATAATCAAGCAAATAGCGCCGCTCCCAACAATCACGCTGGGAGCGGCGCTTAATCATATGAAGGCGGAGCTGGGCCTCCTTTGCCGCTTTGCAATTTTTCATTGACGAACGCGGGAAAAAAGTCTAATATAGCCCTGTGGATATCAATACCTACCAATATAAAGGAGCTTGCCGGATATATGGACGCTTATCTGCTGGGGCTGGTGGATTATGCTGTGGAAAAGCAGCTGATTACCGCCGAGGATCGTATTTTTGCCGTAAACAGCCTGCTGGATGCGCTGGGGGAGAGCAGCCTGGACGAGGCTGCCCAGCCTGCGTGCCTGCCGCTGCCGGAGCTGCTTGAAAAGCTGACGCAGCACGCGGTGGACAAGGGACTGTGCGAGGATAACCAGGTGGCGCGCGATCTGTTCGACACCCGGCTGATGGGCGTGCTGACGCCCTTCCCGCATGAGGTGCGCGCCCATTTCCGCGCGCTGTACGCGCAGTCTCCCCGCGAGGCGACCGACTGGTTCTACCGCTTCAGCCAGGATACCAACTATATCCGCCGCGATCGCATTGCCCGCGACCGCAAGTGGCAGTATCAAAGCCCCTATGGCGCGCTGGATATCACCATCAACCTGTCCAAGCCCGAGAAGGATCCCCGCGCTATCGCCGCGGCGCGCCTGGCCCCGCAATCGGCCTACCCCAAGTGCCAGCTGTGCTGCGAAAACGAGGGCTACGCCGGGCGCATGAACCATCCTGCCCGCCAGAACCATCGCGTGATTCCGCTGACCATCAACGGCGCGCCCTGGTATCTGCAGTATTCGCCCTATGTGTATTATCCTGAGCATTGCATTGTGCTCAGCGGCGCGCACACCCCCATGAAGATCGACCGCGCGGCCTTTGCAAAGCTACTGGATTTTGTATCGCAGTTCCCGCACTACATGCTGGGCTCCAACGCCGACCTGCCCATCGTGGGCGGCTCCATCCTGAGCCATGATCACTTCCAGGGCGGCGGCTATGTGTTTCCCATGGCGCGCGCAGGCATTGAGCGCGAGCTGCGCCTGAAGGGCTTTGAGGATGTGCGCGCGGGCATCGTGCACTGGCCCATGTCGGTCATCCGTCTGGACTGCCCGGATAAAGAGCGGCTGATCGAAGCCTGCGATCATATCCTGCGCTGCTGGCGCGGCTATACGGACGAGGCGGCGTTTATCTATGCCGAAACCGACGGCACGCCGCACAACACCATCACGCCCATCGCGCGCATGAACGGGCAGGATTATGAGATGGATCTGGTGCTGCGCAACAACATCACCACCGACGAGCATCCGCTGGGCGTGTATCATCCCCATGCCGGGCTGCACCATATCAAAAAGGAAAACATCGGCCTGATCGAGGTGATGGGTCTGGCCGTGCTGCCTGCGCGGCTGGACAGCGAGCTGCGCGGCCTGGAGCAGGCCATCCTGAGCGGCGCGGATATCCGCGCGGACGAGACGCTGGCCAAGCATGCCGAATGGGTGGATGAGATCAGCGCCCGCCATACCTTTACGGCGGAGAATACCAAGGCCATCCTGGAGCAGGAGGTGGGCGCGGTGTTCGCCCGCGTGCTGGAGGACGCCGGCGTGTACAAGCGCACCGATGCGGGCCGCGCGGCCTTCCTGCGCTTTGCCGCTGCCATCGGCAATACTCTGTAAGGAGAAGCAATGATGAACGATACGCAGCTGCCCACGCTTTCGGGCACGGTGACGCACGGCCAGGCCATCGGCCGCACCTACGGCATGCCCACGGCCAACCTGCCCATTCCGGCGGATACCCCGCTGCCGCCCTGCGGGGTATATGCGTCGCAAGTATGCTGGCAGGGGCAGACCTTTGCCGGGCTTACGCACATCGGCGCGCGGCCCACGGTGGGGCGCGGCGAGCAGGTGGTGATCGAAACGCACCTGCTGGATTTTAATCAGGATCTGTATGGGCAGACCATTTCCGTGACTCTGCTCAAGCGCCTGCGCGGCGTGGAAAAGTTTGACTCCCTGGACGCGCTGCATGCGCAGATTGCCAGGGATGCGCAGGCCGCGCGCGATTGCTTTGCCCAGGCCGGGCTGCGCGCCGATCCGAACCGCCTGTAAAACACGAAAGGGGAACACGCCTTGAAAAAGCTGCTTGCCATTCTGCTGTGCGCCATGCTGCTGCTGTCCGCCTGCCCGCAGGAGGCGCTGGGGGATACGGCGCGCGATATCACCGCGCAGTGCAGAATCACCTCCTCCGACAGCGACAGCAGCATCAAGAGCCTGTACGATCGGGACGAAACCACCGGCTGCGGCGTGCGCGCGGGCAGGGGACAGTATTTGCAGATCACGCCCGGCGATGCGCCTGTGGCCGCAGTGATGCTGGAATTTGGCACCTACACGCATTCCTTCGCCATCCAGACACAGGATGCGGACGGCGCGTGGCGGGAGATCGCTTCCTTTGAAAATACGGGCGATTATGGCCAGGCGTATCTGGCCTTCCCGGCGCAGAGCGGGCGCTTCCGCATTGCGTTTTCCTGTGCGGATGGGCGCGAGCGCAAGGCGACCATTCGGGAGATGTATCTGTTTTCCGAAGGCACGCCTGATCTTGCGTTGGCGCATGCCTGGCAGCCGCCTTGCGAAAAGGCCGATCTGCTGTTCATCGTGGCGCATCCGGACGACGAGATCTTGTGGTTCGGCGGGGCGATTCCTTACTATGCCGGGCAGCTGGGCCTGCAGGTGCAGGCGGCATACCTGACCTGCTACAAGCCGGAGCGCCGGCTGGAGCTGCTGAACGGCCTGTGGCACTGCGGCGTGCGCAGCTATCCCGATATCGCGGACTTTGAGGATTATGCCTATCAGCGTGTGGACTACGCCTATCGCGCCTGGGGGAAAGAGAATATCCTGCGCCATCTGGTGCGCCTGCTGCGGCGCTGTCAGCCCGAGGCGGTGGTGACGCACGATATCAAGGGGGAGTACGGCCACACGCAGCACATTGTGTGCTCCGAAACGGTGCTGGAGGCGGCCTCCTGCGCGGCGGATGCAGGCTATGATCCCGACAGCGCGCAGCAGTACGGCGTATGGCAGGTCAAAAAGGTCTATCGCCATCTGGGCGACACGCCCACCACGCGCATGGACTGGTCGCAGCCGCTGTCCTTCTTTAACGGCAGGACCGGGCTGGAGGTAGCCGCCGAGGCCTTCCAGCTGCATGTTACCCAGACGTGGAGCGGCAGGTTTGCCGTGGCCGCGCCGGGCGATCCCTATGACAGCACGGTATACACCCTGGTTTATTCCGCCGTGGGCGAGGACGCGCGGGGCGGGGACTTCTTGGAGAATATTCCCCTTGAAAGCCTGTCCAATTACATTCCGGAGGCGACGAAGCAATGATAAAGAATCGCTGGCTGTTCCTGACCCTTCTGCTGCTCCTGCTGCTGTGCGCGCCCGCGCTGGCCGCTCCGGCGCTGGATCTGGGGCCGCAGTGCCAGCTGAGCTATGAGGACAGCAGGCTGGCCTGCGGGTATCTGACCGATCATAACTATCTGAACGGCGATAATCTGGCCTCCCGGACCGAGCATATCTTCTATATTACGCCGGGCAGAACGCCCGTGGCGCAGATTGAGGTGTTCTTCGGCACGCATATGCTGCCCTACCGCGTGGAGCGGCAGGAGGGCGACGGATGGACGGTTGCGGCGCGCGCGGCCGAGGCGCGGGCGCAAAGCTATGTGCGCTTTGAGCCGATTGCGGAAAGGTTCCGCATTGTGTTTTCGGATGGTCAGCGCAGCCCGCTGACGCTGAAGGAGATTCTGCTTTTTTCTGAGGGCGAAACGGCCGATACGGCGCTCAAGCCCTGGCAGGAGCCCTGCGAAAAGGCCGATATCATGACGCTGGTGGCGCATCCGGACGACGAGCTGCTGTGGTTCGGCGGCCTGCTGCCCACCTATGCGGGCGAGCTGCAGCTGCAGGTGCAGGCGGTATACATGACCTGCGAGAACGCCTTGCGCCGGCAGGAGCTGCTGAATGGCTTGTGGCACTGCGGCGTGCGCAATTATCCGCTGCTGTGCGGGCTGAAGGATGTGCGCTACAGCGCGGTGTCTGCGGCCTATCAATGCTGGGGCCGGAAAACCACCTATCAGACCATCGTGCGCGCCATCCGGCGCTTCCGGCCCGAGGTGCTTGTGACGCACGATATCCTGGGCGAGTACGGGCACACGCAGCACATTGTGACCAGCGATGCGGCGTATCAAGCTGTGCTGCTGGCCGCCGATCCTGCCTATGATCCGGACAGCGCGCAGCAATACGGCGCGTGGCAGGTGAAAAAGCTCTATCGTCATCTGGGCGATGCGCCCACCACGCGCATGGACTGGCAGCAGCCGCTGGCAGCCTTCGATGGGCAGACGGGGCTGGAAATCGCCGCGCAGGCGTTCAAGCTGCATGCATCCCAGCAGGATATCCTGTGGCCCACCCCGCCGGGGCCGGGCGAGCAGTACGACAGCACGGCGTTTACGCTGGTGTTTTCCGCCGTAGGCGAGGATACGCAGGGCAATGATCTGCTGGAAAACATCCCGGCGGAAGCGCTGGCCGGCGCGGCAAAGTAAGGCGGCGGCCGAAAAGCTTTGCATTCGCCGACACAATATGATATACTAAAACCATAATTCTGTAACATTTGAAGCCGAAGGGAGGCGCGCGTTCATGGATGGCAATGCGTATCAGCTGCTGGCGCTGGGCGCGCGCTATTGGTTTGTGCTGCTGGCAGCCGTGCTGGTATGGCGCGGCGCGGCGGCGCTTCTGCATGAGCATTATCAGCGCAAAACGCTGCTGAAAAAGCTGCCCGACGCAGGCATGGTGGGCGAGATGCGCGATATCGATAACGACCGCGCCTATCCCCTGCCGCGCGAGGGCGTGCTGGGCGGCGGCCGCGCGTGCGATATCCGCCTGCGCGGATTGCGCCGAAGGGATATCAACTTTGCCTTTGTGGAGGGCAAGGGGCTTTTGCTGACCCCCTGCCACAGCCGGGGCGAGGTGCTGCTGGACGGCGCGCCGCTGGGCAAGGGCGGCTATGCCCTGCACGGGGCCATGCTGCGCGTGGGCGGCTATACGCTGCGCATTCGCCTGTTCGCCGGGCTGAACGTGCCGCGGCCCGCCCCGTATGAGGAGCATTGGTACAGCGCCTATGAGGATGAGGAGCTTTATGCGCCGGAGTACGCCGCCTTCGCCGCCGCGCAGCTGGGCTACGCCCCCTATCCCGAGGGCGCGTATGATCAGCCGGGCATGCCCGTGCCGCCCGCGTTCCAGACCTTCGATACCCTGTCTATGCCGGCGGTAAACGCCGCGCCGCAGCCGGTTTATCCCCAGCAGCCTGTCTGCCCGCCGCAGCCCGTTTATTCCGATCCCACGCAGGCGGCCTATGCCCAGCCCGTGCAGCCCGTTTATCCTGCGCAGGCGGCCTATCCCGCCGCACCGGCGGAGGAGGACGCCGCTGCGCCCGCGCCCTTCGACGGGGGCATGTACGCGCCAAAGGGGGAGGAAATCCCCGCGCCCTTTGAAGCGCCGCGCCGCCACCGCAGAAGCGACAGGAGGCAGGGAAAATGAACATTGCCATGAAAAACGCCAAACAGAAAAAGCGCCGCACGCCGCAGCAGATGCTGCTGGCGGGTGTGATGCTGTTTTTCTTTACGGCGTTTTTGCTTTTGTTTGTGCAGTCGCCCTCGCTGCTGACGGCCGCCATGGCGCTGCTGGCGCCGCTGGCCGTGTGGGCCATGGTGCGCATTCTGCCCCGGCTTTTCCCCATGGATGAGTTTCTGCTTACGCTCATCGCGTTTCTGTGCGCGCTGGGCGTGCTGCTGCAATATCGCTACAACCCCTCGCGCGGGCTTACGCAGGCGTTCAACTGCGGCGCGGGGCTGGTGGCCATGATCGTGTGCGTGCTGGCCGTGCGCCACATCAGAAGCTGGAAGCTGCTGATGGTGCCGCTGATGGGGCTGAGCTGCGCGCTGATGGCGCTGCCCTTTGTGTTCCGCGCGGCCAACGCGGGCAAGGGCGCGACGGCCTGGGTGGGCTTCGGCGGCTTTACCATCCAGCCCAGCGAGCTGGTGAAAATCGTGTATCTGTTTGTGCTGTCCTATCTGTTCTCCCGCCGCCGCATTATGACGGGCATGATCTTTATCGGCCTGATGCTGGGCTTTCTGGTACTGCAGCGCGACCTGGGCACGGCGGCCATTTACGGCGGCGCGGGCCTGGTACTGCTGTATGCCGCCACCTCAAGCCTTTTGCTGATCGGCGGCATCCTGGGCGCGGGCGTGGGCGCGGTGGCCGTGCTGTACGCGCTGTTCAAGAACAGCTATTTCCTTACCGTGCAGAACCGCATCAGCAACTGGCTGGATCCCTTCAGCACATATGATCAGCTGGGCGGCGGCTACCAGATTGTGCAGTCGCTGATCGCCATTGCCAACGGCGGCTGGTGGGGAACGGGCCTGGGGCTGGGCAACGCCAGCGTGATTCCGGAATTCCGCACGGACTTTATCTTTTCCGCCCTGATCAACGAATTCGGCCTGGTGTTCGCCGCGCTGGTGGCCTGCGTGTATGTGCTCATCGTTCTGCGCTCCATGGATATCGCGCTGCGCTCCACCTCGGCCTTCCATGCGCTGCTGGCTGCGGGCAGCGCGGCGCTGCTGGCCGTGCAGGCCTTTATCATCCTGGGCGGCGTGCTCAAATTCATCCCCATGACGGGCGTTACCGTGCCCTTCCTCAGCTACGGCGGCACGTCGCTGGTATCCTGCCTGGGTCTGATGGGCGTGGTGCAGGGCGTGGCGTCGCGCAATGAGCGGCTGCTGCGCGAGGATCAGCGCCTGGCGGAGGGCGGGGAGGACGCGCAATGAAGCAATTAAGAAAGAGCATCCGCGTGATCGCCCTGGTGCTGGCCCTGATGGTGCTGCTGCCCATCGGCTACGGCGGCTACAGCCTGATCCGCTATGGCACGCGCTGGCGCACATCGGAATACAACACCTACCTGACCTCCATGAAATCAGGCGTAACGGCGGGCAGCATTTACGACCGCAACGGCGTCACCCTGGCCAACACAACGGTATCCACCGACGAAACGGGCGAAACCGTGCGCACCCGCACCTACGCGCAGGACGCATCCGTGCGCGCGGCGGTGGTGCATGTGGTGGGCGATACGCGCGGCAATGTGAAAAACGCGGCCGAAAGCTTTATGGCCGAGTATCTCTACGGAGCCAACATGAGCTATGCCGAGCGGCTCAAGCAGGTGCTGTCCACAGGCTCGCTGCGCGGCGACGATATCACCCTGACGCTGGACAGCAGCCTGTGCGCCTATGCGGCCTCGCTGTTCCCGCAGGACAAAAGCGGCGCAATCGTGGTGATGAACTACAAAACGGGCGAAATCTACGCCCTGCAGTCCTTCCCCAATTACGATCCGCAATCGGGCAAAACCGTCACCGTCCGGCAGGCGCTCAACCGCGCCACGCGCTGGCTCAGTGCGCCCGGCAGCACCTTCAAGGTGATCACCCTGGCCGCCGCATTGCAAAACCTGCCCGGCGCGGCGGAGAGCAGCTATACCTGCACGGGCGGCGTGAGCTTTGGCGAGCATCAGCGCGTAGTGACCGACTATGGCTCGGCCATCCACGGCACGCTGACGCTCAAGGACGCCTTTATGAAAAGCTGCAACTCCACCTTCGCCACGCTGGCCTGCCAGATGGGCGATAAGGCGCTGCGAAAAACGGCGCAGAGCTTTGGCCTGGACGACGCCTTTACCTTCCGCGACCTGGTGGTGGAAAACTCCGCCTACGCCTCCTCCTCTGCCGCTCTGCTGGGGGCTGATCTGGCCTGGACGGGCGCGGGGCAGAACCAGCTGGCCGTCACCCCGCTGCACATGTGCATGGTGGCCGCCGCCGTGGCCAACGACGGCGTGATGATGGAGCCCCGCCTGCTGCTGCGCGCCGTGGGCGCGGAGGGCGCCGAACGGCAGACCTTTGAGCCTGCGGTATACCGCACGGCCATGGACGCGCAGACCGCCGCCACTGTGCGCGAATACATGCGCGCTGTGGTCACGGGCGGCACGGGCAGATCCGCCGCCGTCAATGGGCTGACCATCTGCGCCAAGACCGGCACGGCGGAGATCGACACCCAGGAAAAGGACAACGCCTGGTTTATCGGCTTTATCGACGACGACGCTTATCCCTTCGCCGTATGCGTGGCGGTGGAAAACGCGGGCACGGGCGGCTCGGTCGCCGCGCCCATCGCACAGAAAATTTTTGCAAGGCTGGCGGGAAAATGACGATTATCGATCTTTCACATCGCATTTGCGATGGCATGCCGGTCTATCCCGGCGATGTACAGACGCGCCTTGTGCAGGAGCGCTTTTTGAGCCGCGATCATTACAACGGATGTACCCTGCATACCGCGCTGCACGCGGGCACGCATGTGGACGCGCCCATGCACCTGCTGGATGAGGATCAGCGCCTGATTGCGGAACTGCCGCTGGAGCGCTTCTGCGGGCCGGGCTTCCTGCTGGAGGGGCTGGACGATCCGCGCGGGATTCCCCCGGATTGCTGCGTGCTGATCCACACCGGGCACGACGCGCGCTATGGACAGCCGGATTACTTTACCAGCCAGCCGCAGATCAGCCCTGCGCTGTGCGAGCGCATACTGGCTGCGCGTCCGCGCTGCCTGGGCGTGGATATGGCCTCGCCCGATCTGCCGCCCCTTGCGGTGCATAAGCGCCTGCTGGCCGCAGGCGTGCCCATGGTGGAAAACCTGACCAACCTGGCCGCACTGCGCGGCCGCCGCTTCGATTTTGCCGCGCTGCCGCTTAAGATCAGCGCCGAGGCCAGCCTGGTGCGCGCCGTCGCCTGGCTGCGCGATGCATAAAGAACAGCGATTGAACAGAAAAGTCTATTGTTTTTGCCGGGACGGCAGGGTACAATATTGCCTGTCCCGGTATTTATTTGCATTTTTAAGGAGGAAATCCATCATGAACGCTTATGTGCAGCGGGTATACGAGGGGCTGTGCGCGCGCAGCGCCCACGAAAAGGAATTTTTGCAGGCGGCGGAGGAAATGCTCACCTCCCTGTCGCCCGTTTTTGATAAGCATCCCGAATATGAAAAGGCCGGCCTGCTCGATCGCTTTGTCGAGCCCGACCGGATCATTATCTTCCGTGTGCCCTGGCTGGACGATCAGGGCCAGGTGCGGGTCAATCGCGGCTACCGCGTGCAGTTCAACAACGCCATCGGCCCCTACAAGGGCGGCCTGCGCCTGCATCCCAGCGTCAACCTGTCCATCATCAAGTTTCTGGGCATGGAGCAGGTGCTCAAAAACAGCCTGACCACCCTGCCCATCGGCGGCGCCAAGGGCGGCAGCGATTTTGACCCCAAGGGCAAGAGTGATCAGGAGGTCATGCGCTTCTGCCAGAGCTTTATGACCGAGCTGTACAAGTACATCGGCCAGGATGCGGACGTGCCCGCGGGCGATATCGGCGTGGGCGCGCGCGAAATCGGCTATCTGTACGGCCAGTACAAGCGCATCACCGGCAGCTACGAGGGCGTTCTGACCGGCAAGGGTCTCACCTACGGCGGTTCGCTGGCGCGCAAGGAAGCCACGGGCTTTGGCCTGTGCTACTTCACCCGCGCCATGCTGCGCAAGCGCGGCCTGTCCTTTGAGGGTAAGCGCGTGGTGGTATCGGGCAGCGGAAACGTGGCCATTTACGCCGCGCAGAAGGCCATGGAGCTGGGCGCGAAGGTGGTGGCCATGAGCGACAGCAACGGCTTTATCGTGGATGAAAACGGCGTGGATCTGGCCGTTGTCAAGCAGATCAAAGAGGTAGAGCGCGGCCGCATCCGCGAGTATGCGCAGCGCGTGCCCGGCGCAGTATACGCCGAGGGCAGCCACGGCATCTGGCGCGTGCGCTGCGATATCGCCCTGCCCTGCGCTACGCAGAACGAATTGGACGAGGCGGACGCGCAGGCGCTGATTGCTAATGGCTGCATCGCCGTGGCCGAGGGCGCAAATATGCCCACCACGCTTGCCGCCACGCAGGCGCTGCAGTCCGCAGGCGTGCTGTTTGCGCCCGGCAAGGCCAGCAACGCGGGCGGCGTGGCCGTCAGCGCGCTGGAAATGAGCCAGAACAGCCAGCGCCTTTCCTGGACCTTTGCGGAGGTGGACGAAAAGCTGGTGGGCATTATGGAAAGCATTTTTGCCGCCGCAGACGCTGCCGCAGCCGAGTACGGCGCGCCGGACAACTATGTAGTGGGCGCAAACATCGCGGGCTTCCTCAAGGTGGCCGACGCGATGATGGCGCAGGGCGCGGTTTAAGCGCCCTGCCGTCAGCCGATCAGGCCGCTGATAAAGATTTCCAGGCCGATGACGATCAGGATGACGCCGCCCAGAATGGAGGCCTTGCCGCTCAGGCGCGTGCCGGCCTTTTTGCCCAGAATCAGCCCGCCCATGCAGATGCAGAACGTCACTGCGGCGATGATCAGCGAGCTGACCAGCGCCATGCTCAGATCGTACTCGGCAATGGTAAAGCCCACGCTCAGCGCGTCGATGGAGGTGGCCACGCCCTGCATCAGCAGCCCGCCCAGGGAAAGCCCCTTGGCGGCCTCCTCCTCCGCGTCCTCGCCAGCCTTGTTGCGGATGCCCTCCAGCAGCATTTTGCCGCCGATATAGCACAGCAGCACCAGCGCGATCCAGGGGATAAAGCGCTCAAACGCCGAGAAATACTCTACCACCGTGTGCACGCATACCCAGCCCAGCATGGGCATGAGGAACTGGAAAAACGCGAACACGCCCGCAATGCCGGACATGCGGGAGCGGCGCATACGCGGCTCGTTCAGGCCGTTGGCCAGGGATACGGAGAAGGCGTCCATCGCCAGGCCCACGCCCAGCAGCGCGCTGTTGGCAAAGAAAAGAAGGTTCCACTGCATGCTATTGATCCTCCGGTTTTTAATAAGCAAAAAACCCAGGCATGGCCGACCATGCCTGGGCAATCTTTTTGTAAAAAAAGACGCACGCATGCCCTGGGGGCCATACATGAGTCTCGTAAATTAAAGCAAGCCAGACCCTGACGGGTCGGTGTGTTGACTTGCTGCGCGCCGAAACGCGCTTACTACTCCCTCACGGGAAATCTGCCGAGTTATCATAGCACAACTTTATGTTTGAGTCAAGGATGAAACGGAGAATTCAGGCGGATACAGAAACTGAGAATTCAGGCGGATACACACTGAAAAGCTGATGCCTGTAAAGCGCCCCTGGGCTGCAGGAAGCTTGGGGCAAAAACGAGAAAAAGAAGCTGACGAAAAAGCAGATAAAACCGACAGGGAAGGATAAAAGACCGAAAAAGCGTGAGCGGTCGGATTTTTCAAATACGTCCGAGCAAAAAGAAAAGAACCTGCATTTTTGCAGGTTCCTTTGGAGCTGATGGGCGGATTTGAACCGCCGACCTCATCCTTACCAAGGATGCGCTCTACCGACTGAGCTACATCAGCGTGACAACGAATTTATTATACACGAACCGCTTCCAAATTGCAATAGGGATTTTGCGCTTTTTTGCATTTTTTTTGCAAAAATCCGGCTTGGCCAGGGGCGGCTTTGACTTTTGCCTGCCGCGCCGGTATAATAAGCGCAGAAAAACGCAAAAAATGGAGGGCAAAACCATGCAGATTCGGATGCTTCAGCCTGGCGAGGAGATGCAGCTGGCGCGCATGAAGTGGCTGCACTGCCAGGAGGATGACCGCGACTATGGCGAGCACAACCTGGACGGCGCGGATTACGCGGCCTTTGCAGCGGAGTTTACGGCGTTTCTGCGCGCGCATCCGGAATACCGCGTCTACGTCGCCGCGCAGGGGGATACGCTGGCTGCGGCTATGTTTGTGTATGTGATTCCAAAGGTGCCAAAGCCCGGCGGGCACGCGCAGTCCATTGCCTACCTGACCAACGTGTATACCCTGCCGGAATGGCGCAATCAGGGCGTGGGCACACGGCTGCTCCAGACCATTGAGCAGGAGCTGGCCGCGCAGCGGTGCGAGCTGCTGTTTGCCTGGCCCAGCGAGCGTTCGGTGCCCTGGTATGCGCGCAACGGCTTCCGCGCCGAAAATGAGATCATGGAGTGCCCGCTCTCGCCTGAGTGATTACAGCCGGCGCTGGCCGTCCGTCCATACGGCGTGCACGCGCACGTCCTTGTCGATCAATAGAATATCCGCATCCTTGCCCGCTTCCAGCGAGCCCTTGCGCGCCTGCATGCTGATGCTGCGCGCGGGGGTCAGCGCCGCGCAGTGCACGGCCTGATACAGCGGCGCGCCGCCGTGAACGCAGTAGCTGCGCACCGCATCGTTCATGCGCAGCACGCTGCCTGCGATGGTGCCGTCCGCCAGGCGGCATTCCACCCCATGCACAAAGATGGGCTGTCCGCCCAGCGTGTACTGCCCATCCTGCATGCCGCCCGCGCGGGTGCAGTCGGTAATCAGCACCAGGCGTTCGCCCTTGGCGCGGCGCATCAGCGGGAACAAGCGCGCGTCCACATGGAAGCCGTCGGCAATCAGCTCGGCGTAAGCGTCCGAGGCCAGCGCCGCGCCTGCCGCGCCCACGCCGCGATGCGTCAGCGGCGACATGGCGTTGAAGGTGTGGGTAAAGTGATCGGCGCCGGCTTCCAACGCGGCATAGCAGGTATCGCCGTCCGCGTTGGTGTGGCCGATGGATACGGCGACGCCCGCCGCGCGCAGCGCGCGCACGCAGTCCAGGCCGCCGGGCATTTCGGGGGCCAGCGTGACCAGCCGCAGGATATCGCGCCAGGGCAGCAGACGGCCTGCATCGGGGGGGAGGATGGCGCTGCCTGCCTGCGCGCCCTTCTTGGCCGGGTTGATAAAGGGCCCTTCGGCGTGGCAGCCCAGCGCCCGCGCGCCGTCAAAATCCGGCCGGGCGCTTTCGTCCATAAAGGCGCGGATGGTTTCAAACGCGCGCGTCAGCTCCTCCCAGGCCACCGTCATGGTGGTGGGCAGGAAGGACGTAACGCCGTTTTGCAGGATGCCGCGCGCCATGCGGCGCAGTCCGTCCAGGCTGCCGTCGGAGGCGTCCTCGCCCAGATACCCATGAATATGCACGTCCAGAAAGCCGGGGGAAACGTACAGCCCCTGCGCGTCGATGGTTTCGCAGCCTGCGGGTACGGTATCGCTCAGGCCGGTTACGGCGCGGTCAAACAACAGCGCTTTGCCCGAAACCTCGCCGTCCGGCAGCAGAATTCTGCCGTTGATAATCGCTTTCACAGCGTATTTCTCCTTTCGCACACAGAGGGGCAGGCGGCGCAGCCGCCCTCGCCCGTTTCGCGCAGAGAGGCGGGCAGGGTATCGCCCACCTGGCGCATAGCGTCGATCACCTCGTCGCAGGGGATGGGGCAGGCTACGCCCGCCAGCGCCAGATCGGCCGCCGACAGGGCGATGGATACCGCGCCGACATTGCGGAACACGCACGGCACCTCCACCAGACCGCGCACGGGATCGCACACCAGGCCCAGCAGGTTCATCAGCGAGAAGGCGCAGGCGTCCGCCGCCTGCCTGGGGGAGCCGCCGCGCAGCATGGTCAGCGCCGCAGCCGTCATGCCTGCGGCCGAGCCGCACTCCGCCTGGCAGCCGCCCTGCGCGCCCGATATGCTGGCGCGGTTGGCGATGATCAGCCCGAAAGCGCCGGCCACAAACAGCGCGTCCACCAGCTGCTCGTCGGTATAGCCGTATTCCTCCTGCACGGTCAGCAGCGCGCCGGGCAGGATGCCGCACGCGCCCGCAGTGGGTGCGGCGACAATGCGGCCCATGGCGGCATTGCACTCGGCCACGGCCAGCGCTCGGGCACAGATGCGCCCCAGCAGGCTGCCGCCCATGGTTTGCCCGGAAACAGCAGCCTGCATCAGCTTGGCGGCGTTGCCGCCCGTCAGGCGGCTGACCGAGCGCAGATTGGGATCCAGGCCCTTTTCAGCCGCGTCGCGCATCACGCGCAGCGCTTCCGCCATGCGCGCGTTCAGCTGCTCCGCCGTGCCTGCGGCGGAGTCGTTTTTTAACTGCCAGGCGCGGGCGGCGTTGGCAATGCCGATATCCTGCGCGGCAAGCAGCAGCTTTTCTACCGAGCGATCCATGATGATCCTCCTGAGAAAAATGAGGCGCGGCCGGGGCCTTTACAGCCTGTCCAGCAGCGTCACGGTCTGGATGGCGGGCACGTTGCGCAGCGCGGACACCAGCGAATCGTCCGGCACGCTGTCCAGCTCCAGCGCCATCACGGCGCGCCCGCCCGCCTCGGCGCGGAAAACGCGCATGGTGGCGATGTTCAGCCGCGCGGCGGCCAGCAGGCGGCTGACCTTGGCGATGGCGCCCGGCGTGTCCCGGTGCTGAATGACCAGCGTGGTGCGCTCGCCCGAAAAGCCTACCTCCAGGCCGTTGAGGTACTGCACGCGGATGCTGCCGCCGCCCACCGATACCGCCTGCACGCTGATCTGCGCGCCGCTTACGCCCACCGCGTCAATCAGCACGGTGTTGGGGTGCGCGTCGCGCAGCTGCACGGCGGAGATGGTATAGCGCATGCCGGCCTGCTCAGCCAGCGCGCGGCTTTTGCGCAGGCGCTCGTCATCCACCTGCAGGCCCAGCAGGCCGCCAATCACCGCGCGATCGGTGCCATGGCCCTCCCAGGTTTTGGCGAAGGAGCCGTGAAAGCGGATATCCGCATACTGAACCTCCTCGCCCAGCAGCATGCGCGTGATGCGCCCGATGCGCGCCGCGCCCGCCGTGTGTGAGGAGGAAGGGCCGATCATGACCGGCCCGATGATATCAAACAGCTGCATAATGGCTGCTCCTGTTATACGTTGTCAAGGGGCTTGTTCTGCTTGCACAGCGGGCAGTCGGCCTCCTGATAGTTTTCCACCTTTTCACAATACAGCGGGTAGTATGGATACTCAAACGCCACTTTGCCACCGGATACGTCCACAATGCAGGAGATACCCGCCACTTCGCCGCCAAGCGCGCGGACGATTTCGATCAGCTCGCGCACGCTGTGGCCGGTGGATACCATATCCTCCACAATCAGCACCCGCGTGCCGGGGGCAAAGGCAAAGCCGCGCCGCAGGGTAAGCACCTGGTCGCGGCGCTCGGCATACATATTGCGTACGCCCAGCTGACGGCTCACCTCGTAGCCCGCCAGCATGCCGCCGATGGCCGCACTGAGCACCAGCTGCACGCCGGATTTGGCGTAATGCTGGGCAATCAGAGCGCAGACCTCCTGCGCGCTGCGCGCGTTTTCAAACAGATGCGCGCACTGAATATACAAATTGCTGTGGCGGCCGCTGGCCCGCAGAAAATGGCCGGGGCGCACCGCGTCAGCACGATAAAGCAGCTCCTTCAGCTGGTTCTGATCCATGCAATCACTTCCTCGCCCCTATTATAGAGGATAGCAAGCGCTGCGGTCAATCCATAAAAATAAAAAACACGCTTAAAAAAGAAAAATACGCACTTTTACGAACGTTCGTCCTCAATATCTATTGCATTGTTCGTAAATTTGGTGTATAATACGTCGTCACTCTCAACTACATGGCAAGGAGGCTGCCATCGATGGATAAATTCAAGCGCAACGAGCGTCTGGCGGTGATGACAAAGGTACTTTCCGACGCGCCCAACCGGATCTTCACCTTGTCCTATTTCTGCGAAATGTTCGGCGCGGCCAAGAGCACGGTCAGCGAGGATGCGGCCATCCTGGCCGGCATTATGCAGGATTTCAAGCTGGGCACGCTGGAAACCGTCACCGGCGCGGCGGGCGGCATGCGCTACCGTCCCCTGGTGCAGGAGGGCGAGGGCCGCGCATTTTTGGAAGGCATCTGCGAAAAGCTGCGTTCCCCTGGCCGCGTGCTGCCGGGCGGCTTCCTGTATTTTTCGGATATTCTGTCCGATCCCCAGCTGGTATCGGGCATGGGCAAGCTGTTTGCAGCTGAATACTATGATGCGAACGTGGACTTTGTGCTGACCATGGAAACCAAGGGCATTCCCGTGGCGCTGATGACCGCCGAAGCCCTGCATGTGCCGCTGATTATCGCGCGCCGCTCCTCCAAGGTATATGAGGGCAGCGCCGTAAACATCAACTACGTTTCGGGCAAGGGCGGCATTGAAACCATGTCGCTCAGCCGCCGCGCGGTGCGCGAAGGCGGCTCGGCCCTGATCGTGGACGACTTTATGCGCGGCGGCGGCACAGCGCGCGGCATGCTGTCGCTGCTGAGCGAGTTCAACGTAAAGGCCGTGGGCATGTGCTTCGTGCTGGCAATGGAGCATCCTGCGCAGCGCTTTGTGGAGGGTGAAAAAGCGCTAATGCTGCTGGGTGATATCCGCGATGGTGAGCCGAGCCAGGTGCGCGTGGCGGACTGGGTAAAGTAAAAAGGTAGATTTAAGGTAAATTCTAAATATGAAGCTATTTATTGGATTGGGCAACTATGGCGATCAGTATGCCCACACCCGCCACAACGCGGGCTTTGAGGTGATCGACCGGTTATCGGATCGCTGGCACATCCCCGTCACGCGCGCGCGCTGCCATGGGCTGATCGGCGAGGGCACGGTGGGCGGCGAGCGCGTGGCGCTGATCAAGCCGCAAACCTACATGAACCTTTCCGGCGACTGCGTGGCTGCGGCCATGCAATGGTACAAGGTGCAGCCGCAGGATGTGATGATCTTTTCGGATGACATCGACCTGGAGCTGGGCACGCTGCGCGTTCGTCCCTTCGGCGGCTCGGGCACGCACAATGGCTGGCGCGATATCCTGCTCAAAACCGGCAGCGACCGCTTTCCGCGCATCCGCATCGGCGTAGGCGCGCGCCCGACCTTCTGGAACCTGGCGGACTGGGTGCTCTCCCGCTATCAGACCGAGGAGGAGCGCAAGGCCATGGACGCCTGCTTTGCCCGCGCGGCCGAGGCGGCGGAGTGCTTTGTGCTGCACGGCATCGACAAAACCATGAATACCTACAATACCAAGGCATAACGCGCTCCCGCGGCGGGTTTCCGCACGCGGGAGGCTTTTCGTATACGGGCAGTTTTTGGCTTTTCCTTGCACTGCAAGCAACGATGTGATATGATAGCAAAAGCGGGTCTATCCCGCGAATCCCCGGAATGGAGATCCCGGATGAAGCTGTTCAATTGGATGAAACACTATGTCCCCAGATATGCGGTGATGCCGCTGCTGGGCTGTCTGGCGCTGAATATGCTGGCCTACTACGGCAGCCGGCTCTTTAACCTGAGCATGACGTCCTACGATCTGTCGCTGCCCCTCGACCATCGCATTCCCCTGGTGCCGCCGTTTATCGTGGTCTACATGCTGTCGTTTGTATACTGGTGGTTCGCCTACATGGTCATTGCCGCCGACAGCCCGGAGCGCTGCGGCATGCTGTTTGGCGAGATGATTGGCAAGCTCATATGCCTGGCCTTTTTCCTGATCCTGCCCACCCAGATGGAGCGGCCTGCGGTGACGGGCAACGACATCTTTTCCCGCCTGGTGCGATTTATCTACTGGACTGACGTGCCAAACAATCTGTTTCCCTCCATTCACTGCATGGAAAGCCACCTGTGCTGGCGCGGCCTTGCCCGCTGCCGCCGCGTGCCAAAGTGGGTGAAAATCGCCGCTTTTATCCTGTCGCTTGCCATCTATGCCTCCACCGTCCTGGTGCGCCAGCACCTGGTGCTGGATATTCCCGCAGGCATCCTGGTGGGCGAAATCGGCCTGTGGATATCGCGCAGGCTGCGCCTGGGTGAGCGCTATGCCGCCCGCTGGAGAATTGCTCATGAAGCGTAAGCAATGGCTGTACAGCCTGATATTCGTGCTGCTGATCGGGCTGACGGTGTTTACCATCTGCTCGCAAAGCGCTTCCTTTACACGAGAAGGCTTTTGGGAGTATGTGCGCGCGGCGCATCCCGCCGGACTGGCTGCCGCTGCGCTGTGCACGCTGCTGTATATTTTGCTGGAAGGGCTGGCGCTGCTGTCCATCTGCCGCGCGCTGGGCTACCGGCGCAGCGTGGGGCAGGGCGTGCTCTACTCCGCAGCGGATATTTACTTTTCCGCCATCACGCCCTCAGCCACGGGCGGCCAGCCGGCCAGCGCGGTGCTGATGATGCGCAGCGGCATTCCCGCCGCCCCCACCGCCGTGGCGCTGCTGATTAACCTGGTGCTCTACACCCTGTCCATCCTGCTGATGGCTGCGGCTGGGCTTGCGCTGCATCCGGGGCTGCTGAAGCTGTTCGGCCCCGCCTCGCGGATCTTGATCTGGGTAGGCGCGGGCACGCAGGTGGCGCTGCTGGCCGGGCTGACGCTGCTGATTTTCCACGAGCCGATCTTCCTGCGGCTGGCGGACTGGACGCTGAAAATCGGCCATAAGCTGCACCTGATCCGCGATATCGAAAGCCGCAAGCAGAAATACGCCGAGCTGCGCGACGACTATCAGCAGTGCTCCGGCGCGCTGCGCGGACAATGGAAGCTGATTTTGCTGAGCTTTGTCTTTAACCTGGCGCAGCGGCTGGCCATCGTGCTGTCTCCCGTGTGCGTGTATCTGGCCGAAGGCGGCAATCGCACCCGCATAGGCGAGGCGTTTGCCGCACAGACCATGGTGATCCTGGGCTCCAACGCCGTCCCGCTGCCCGGCTCGGTGGGCGTGGCGGACTATCTCTTCCTGGATGGATACCGGTCGCTTGCGCAGTCTCCGGTATTGCTGGAGCTGCTGTCCCGCGCGATTTCCTTCTACAGCTGCGTCGTTTTGTGCGGGGCGCTGCTGCTTGTCTACGCCGCCAAACGAAAGTTAAGCAAGGAACGGTGAAGCGCATGCTGGGTTTTTACAATTATACCGTCTGGCTAACCTACGGCTCACTGGTATCGGCCGTGATCGGGATTTTCGTGTCCCTGGCGGGGCACGGCCATCCCTACATCGGCGCCATTTTCCTGCTGATCAGCGGGCTGTGCGACGCCTTTGACGGCATGATCGCCCGCACCAAGACCGACCGCACGGAGCAGGAAAAGCAATACGGCATCCAGATCGACTCGCTCAGCGATCTGGTGGCCTTCGGCGTGCTGCCCGCCTGCATCGGCGCAGGGCTGTACAAGGCCTCGATGATCTTCGATCCCCCGCAGGATCCCTGCCTGGTGGCGCGGGTGCCTTACCCCGTGTATGTAGGCATTTTTGTGCTCTATGTGCTGGCGGCGCTGATTCGCCTGGCCTACTTTAACGTGCAGGCCGAGGCCGGCTGCGCGGCGGGCGAAAAGGTGCAGAAGGTGTATTACGGCCTGCCTGTCACCAGCTCGGCGCTGATTTTTCCCACCTTTCTGCTGCTGCGGCACCTGATCTGCACGGACATCGCCATCGGCTATTACGCGGTGATGCTGCTGACGGCGCTGGCCTTTGTGGGCAAATTCCGCATGCGCAAGCCCACGCTGCGCACGGTTCTGATCATGGTGGGCATCGGCGGGCTGGAATTTCTGCTGATCCTGCTGCTGAAATACAATGGCTTCCGCGCGTTCTGACGGGGGCGCGCTGCGCTTTTTATACGGCACGGCGCCAGGCCGGATGCTGCTGCGCCCGCTGACGGCGCGGCCGCTTTCACGTGCCGCAGGCTGGCTGCTGGACCGGCGCGTATCCTGCGCGCTGATCGGCCCCTTTATCCGCAAAAATAGTATCCGCATGGCAGACTATCTGCCCGAAACCTACCATAGCTTCAACGACTTTTTTACCCGCCGTATCCGCCCGGAGCTGCGTCCGCTGCCGCAGGATCCCGCCTGCCTGTTCGCCCCCTGCGACGGGCGGCTGAGCGCGTATCATCTGGATGAGACGGGCGTGTTTGATATCAAGGGCAGCCGCTATGATGTGCGCGCCCTGCTGGGCGGCGATCCGCGCGCGGCGCTGTTTGCAGGCGGTGATTGCCTGGTATTTCGCCTGTGCGTGGATGATTATCACCGCTATCATTACATCGACGACGGTGAGAAAGACGAGAATGTCTTTGTTCCGGGCAGGCTGCACACGGTGCGGCCCATTGCGCTGGAGCATACCGACGTGTTTATCCAGAATTGCCGCGAGTATACCCTGATGCAGACCAGGCACTTCGGCGTCGTCGCCCAGATCGAGGTGGGCGCGCTGCTGGTGGGGCGCATCTGCAACCATGACGGAGCGGGCGCCTTTACGCGCGGCGCGGAGAAGGGCTGCTTTCATTATGGCGGCTCCACCGTGGCGCTGCTGCTGCAAAAGGGAAAGGCCAGGGTGGACGAGCGCTTTTTTGCCGCCGCGCGGCGCGGCGAGGAAACGCGGGTGCTGCTGGGCCAGCGCCTGGACCGTATGCCGTGATGCGAGAAAGCTTTGACAACAAAAAACAGAGCCGTTTGCAGCTCAGGCTGACAGGCGGCTCTGTTTTATTTGCAGTGTTGGGTTACTCGGCGTCCCTGCCGATCAGGTGGATGGGGTAATGACCGCTGTCGGCCATATCCTGAAGCAGCTGCAGCGCGCGGGCGCGGCCGTCAGGATTCATGCTGTGGAAAACGGAGATCAGGGTGTCTTCGTCCGTGGAGCGTTCCTTGTTGTCTACCATGCGGATGAAATCGTCTATGGTCATTCCCAGCGCGTCAACGAGCTTCTGCAGGGATTTATAGCGCGGATTATCCGTTGCGCCGGATGCGATTTTGTCGATTGTGCTCTTGGGTACGCCGCTCATGGCGGACAGCATGTCGCTGGTAACGCCCTGGCGCTGCATAACGGTGCGAATTACTTCGAGTCCCACGATGACTACCTCCGATACATTCCTTTAGTGCTTGCGAAAATGGGGTGCATAACGTTTCATACGTTGGGTATTATAGCGCAGAATATATACAAAGTCAATATGCTGATATTATAATTGGCAGATAGAAGCAATACATTTCCCCATATCATACAATTTTGAAAGTACAGCTATTTTTTTTTTGCATATCACTGTCATAAAAGCCGCAGTTTTGACTTAATTGCTTTTTTTCATTGACAGAGGCTTCCATTCTTTGTATAATAAAATGTACGCGAAAGCCCGGTAGGCAAGGCTACCGCAGGGATACGGACTGCTGCCGCGGAGGGGTGGAGACACCCTGAGCAGGTATGAACAGGCAATGTCGAAATACAAGGCATGGTCTAACGCAGTTTCATCGCCCGGCGATGCTGAAGCTCGAACGATAGCAGCGATGCTTAGCATGCATGCGCCGCGCCGCCTCCGGGTGGCTGCGGCGCTTATTCTATTGCAAAAACCAGAAAAAAGGAGGGCCGTCATGGACGGAGACAGTAATGCCATGGGCGCGGACATAGGACGAACAACGCGCGCGGCAGGTCCTGCGCGGCCCGCCGCTGCATAGCGCAAAGCGCCTGCATCTGCGCCTTCCAGACCAAACTACAGTCAGGAGGGTTCAAAAATGTCGCAGATCGATAACGCCTTTGAAACCACAATGGAAAAATTGTGGGAAAACAAAAAATACAATACCCTGCGCGACGTGCTGGTTACCATGCAGCCCGCGCAGGTGGCGGCGCTGTTCGCCATGATGCCGGATAACGCGCCCGCTCCGCTGTTCCGCCTGCTGCCCAAGGAGCAGGCCGCCGAGACCTTTGTGGAGATGGAGCCCGATATGCAGGAAAAGCTGATCCGCAGCTTTTCGGATACCGAGCTGAAATCGGTGCTGGACGAACTGTACGTGGACGACGCGGTAGACCTGGTGGAGGAGATGCCGGCCAACGTGGTCAAGCGTCTGCTGGCTCAGGCCGACCCGGATATGCGCAAGAGCATCAACGAGCTGCTGCGCTATCCCGAAGACAGCGCCGGCTCCATCATGACCATCGAGTTTGTGGCCCTGCGGCCGCAAATGACCGCCGCCGACGCAATCGCCTCCATCCGCCGCACGGGCATGGATAAGGAGACGGTCAACAACTGCTATATCATCGACGAGAGCAGGCACCTGCTGGGCGTGGTTTCCCTGCGCGGCATCGTCATGGCGCGCGAGGACGCCAGGATGCAGGATATCATGGAGACCAACGTCATCTCCGTGACCACCCAGGAGGATCAGGAGTCCGTGGCGCACCTGTTCAGCGTGTACGATCTCAACGTCCTGCCCGTGGTGGATACCGAAAACCGCATGGTGGGTATCGTTACCGTTGACGACGCCATTGACGTCATCGAGGAAGAGGCCACCGAGGATATCAGCAAGATGGCGGCTATCACCCCCAGCGACCGGCCGTATCTGAAAACCTCTGTGTGGACGCTGTGGAAAAGCCGCATTCCCTGGCTGCTGCTGCTGATGCTGTCGGCCACCTTTACGGGCATGATCATCACCCATTTTGAGGGCGTGCTCAGCTTTTCCATCGCCCTGACCGCCGCCATTCCCATGCTGATGGATACGGGCGGCAACTGCGGCAGCCAGTCGTCGGTTACGGTGATCCGCAGCCTGTCGCTGGGCGAGCTGCACTTCAAGGATCTGTTCAAGGTGTGGTGGAAGGAAGCGCGCGTGGCCGTGATGTGCGGCGTGACGCTGGCTGCGGCCAACTTTTTAAAGCTGCTGCTGATTGAGCGCGTGGGCGTGCCCATTGCGCTGACCATCTGCCTTACGCTGTGCGTCACGGTGTTCATCGCCAAAATGGTGGGCTGCACCCTGCCCATCCTGGCCGATAAGCTGGGCTTCGACCCGGCCGTCATGGCCAGCCCGTTCATCACCACCATTGTGGATGCGCTTGCCCTGCTGATCTACTGCGGCTTTGCCGGGATGATCCTGGGCCTGGCCTGAAAAAGGAGAACTGCTTTTGCAATATAACCAGACCATCCAGCTCAGGGATGGCCGCGCCTGTGTTCTGCGCCATGCTGTGGCGGAGGATGCGGCGGCGGTGATCGACAACTTCAACCTGACCCATGGCGAGACCGATTATCTGCTTACCTATCCGGACGAGAGCCGCAGCGATGCGGCGGCGGAGGCGCGCTTTCTGCAGGCCAAGGCCGACAGTGCCAACGAGGTGGAAATCATCGCCCAGGTGGGCGATGCGATCGCGGGCACGGCGGGGATCGATGCGGTGGGCGGCAGATATAAGCTGCGCCACCGCGCGGAGTTTGGCGTCAGCGTGGCGCGCGAATACTGGGGCTTGGGCATTGGCCGCGCCCTGCTGAACGCCTGCATCGATTGCGCCCGCCAGGCGGGCTATACCCAGCTGGAGCTGGATGTGGTGGCCGATAACGCCCGTGCCATGGCTCTGTACACCCAGGCAGGCTTTACGGAGTATGGCCGCAATCCAAGAGGCTTCAGATCCCGCACGGCAGGGTATCAGGAGCTGGTGTATATGCGGCTGGAGCTGTAAAACGCTGGAAATCGCATTGATGCATTCAGAAAAGCTTCATAATTAAACCGCGCGGGAGAGTCCGAAGGAAATCTCCCGCGCGGTTTTTATGGCGCTGTTGTGAAATTACAAATCGTTATCGACTGCCTCGCGTTCGGTTTTCTTTTCATCCAATGCAGCCTGGTATTCTGCATCTGTATATTGCTTGTAGCTCAGGTTGACTTTATATGTATATTCATAGTCTGAATTTCTATAGTAGAAGGAAACAAGATCGATTTTGACGTGATAATCGTCGCAATCAACAGTCCATTCGTCATAATCATAGTAGTCGGCGGACCAACCATTAAATGTTCCGAAGAGGTAAACCCATACTGCCATGTTGCTCATTGCAGGGCCTGTGATCAATTCACAGTTGCCGTTGGTGTTTCCGATAGGGCTCCCGTATTTGCGAACTAAGCTGTCGTAAAGCGTTTTGTAATGGCTATTGGTTGACTCTCTGGATGTACAATCAAACTCATACGTCATACTTATGAGCTTGCCTTCATCATCGAATGCAAAGTCGCAGGTTGAGCCGCTGTAGCCTGCAATCGTGCCGGAAAAGGAGTTGCTGGTTTCAGAGGTGCGGGTGAGCGTGGTTTCCTTCAGAAGGATTGTTTCCATGGTGTCGCCGAAGTGAATATCGCTTCTTAGCGTAAAGTCATCTGCCAGCGCGGCAGAACATAAAAGTAGGATCATGCATAAGATCGCGATGGGAATACGGATTGATTTCATTGTTCTTTCCTCCTGCTGTAGTAAGTGCTGTGTTTGCTGGGGTGATATGAAGCTGAGGGACTTAACGCATGCTGCACCAATCCTTTCATTAATTGTCAGAAAATAACTGCCGTTTATATTATAATATTACTATCGGTTATTGTCAATAATAACCATGGGGATTTTTTGATATTACCAATCGTTGTTAAAATAGAATCACCGACAGGAGGTGATCACGTGCTGCCCAACCTGAAAAAGCTGCGGCTGGAGTATGGCATCAGTCAGCAAAAGCTGGCCGATATTTTGCACGTTACGCAGCCGGCTATCTATAAATACGAGAATCTGAATATCGAGCCGGAAATCGCAATATTAAAGCAGATGGCGGCATATTTTGATACCTCTATCGATTATCTGGTGGGCAATACGGAGATGCGCCGCCGCATTGAGCCGACAGATGTGTACGCGCTCAATGAACAGGAGCGTATGCTGATTGACGGCTTTCGCACATTGAAACAGGATGAGCGCGAGTGTATTGAAATGACGGTAAGAACCTTCCAGAATCATCACAGCAAAGGATAAAGCATGGCAAACGATACAAGAGCCATCTTTCTGGACATCGACGGCACGCTGATTCCCTTTGGGGCGGAGGCACCTTGCGAGCAGGACAGGGCGGCGCTGCTTCGGACGCGCGCGGCCGGGCATAAGGTGCTGATCAACACCGGGCGCTCGTCAGGCTTTCTGCCGCCGGTGCTGCGGACGGCGGACTATCTGGACGGCTTCCTGTGCGGCTGCGGCACGCAGCTGATCATAGGCGGCAAAACGCTGTTCAAGGAGGAAATCCCTCGTGAGGCGCTGCGCCAGGTGCTGGCATACTTTCTGGAGAATCCCGGCGAGGGCTGCTTTTTTGAGGGTGAAACCGCGCTGCTGACCATCAAGCGCACGCATCCGCAGGGGCAAATGCTGACCTGCGCGGATGATTTTGATGTACGCTATGCCGGGGAAAGCATGACCAAGCTGACCATCTGGGGCGCGCCTACCGAGCAGCAGCGTTGCCTGCTGGCACCGTGGTTTGATCTGATCTGCTCGGAGCGCTGGTATGAGGCCGTGCTGCACGGCCACGGCAAGGGCGTGGGCATGGAGCAGGCCTGCCGCGCCCTGGGCGTGCCGGTGGAAAACAGCGTGGCCATCGGGGACAGCGAGAACGATCTGGATATGTTCCGCCACGCGGGCTGGAGCGTGGCCATGGGCAACGCCAGCCCCGCCGTGCAATCGCAGGCGGACTGGGTGACGGCTCCTGCCGGGCAGGGCGGCATCGCCCGCGCGCTGGCGCATATCGGAATTTAAACGCCATTATAATAAGGTATAAACCTTGTACAAAACGCCGTTTTGTGTTATAATGATAATGAGGGGAGATGCTGGCCTTTGCCGGCGTTTCTCATCGTGATCCGATATAACACGCGGCGTTTTTTGCGTATCGGCGGGGCCGGCGCGCCGCGATCTTCATCGTTCCAGGGAGGTCAAAATGACGGAAGAAATGAACGCGGCTCAGAACCCTGAGCATGCGCAGGGCCATTACGGCGCAGGCGATATTCAGGTGCTGGAGGGGCTGGAGGCCGTGCGCCGCCGTCCCGGCATGTATATCGGCTCTACCGATTATCGCGGACTGCATCATTGCGTATATGAAATTGTGGACAACGCCGTGGACGAGGCGCTGGCCGGCTACTGCACGGATATCATCATCACCATCAAGCACGACGGCTCGGTAGAGGTGCAGGATAACGGCCGCGGCTTCCCTGTGGGCATCCATCCCAAGGTGGGGCGTCCCGCAGTGGAGGTGTGCCTGACCATGCTGCACGCGGGCGGCAAGTTTGGCGGCGAGGGCTACAAGGTGTCCGGCGGCCTGCACGGTGTGGGCGCGTCGGTTGTAAACGCGCTGTCCAGCCACCTGATGGTCACGGTGTACCAGGGCGGCAAGGTGTACCGCCAGGAGTATAATCGCGGCAAGATCGAATACGATCTGAAGATTATCGGCGATGCGGGCGACCGCACGGGCACCACGGTGCAGTTCTGGCCCGATATCCGCAGCGAGGAAAACCCGGACGGCGTGTTCGATCCTAATATTGAGTTTAATTACGATATCCTCAAAACCCGCATGCGCGAGATGGCCTTCCTGAACAAGGGCATCAAGATCGTGCTGCGCGATGAGCGCGAGGGCAGGGAGCAGGAGCGCGTTTTCCACTATGAGGGCGGTATCCGCGAGTTTGTCAAATTCCTCAATAAAAACCGCGAGGTGCTCTTCCCTGAGCCGATTTACATCGAGGGTGTAAAGAACGGCGTGTCTGTCGAGGCTGCACTGCAGTATAACGATAGCTATGCTGAGAACATCTACACCTTCGCCAACAATATCCATACCCCCGAGGGCGGCACGCACCTGATGGGCTTCCAGGCCGCGCTTACGCGCGTGATCAATGATTATGGCCGCAACAAGTGCCGTCCCCCCGTGCTCAAGGATGCAGACGCCAACCTCAAGGGCGAGGATGTGCGCGAAAGCCTGACGGCCATCGTGTCGGTCAAGATGCATGAGCCGCAGTTTGAGGGCCAGACCAAGTCCAAGCTGGGCAACAGCGAGGTGCGCCCCATCGTGGATGCGATGGTGGCCGAGGGGCTGTCCACCTATCTGGAGGAAAACCCCGCCGTGGCGCGCATGATCCTGGATCGCTGCTGCAATGCCGCCCGCGCGCGTGAGGCCGCCCGCAAGGCGCGCGACCTGACCCGCCGCAAGACCGTGCTGGAATCCGCTTCCCTGCCCGGCAAGCTGGCCGACTGCTCCGAGCGCGATCCCGCCAAGTGCGAAATCTTTATCGTAGAGGGCGACTCGGCAGGCGGCAGCGCCAAGACGGGGCGCGACCGCCACTATCAGGCCATCCTGCCCCTGCGCGGCAAAATCCTGAACGTTGAAAAAACGCGCCTGGATAAGATCCTGCTCAATCAGGAAATCAAAAACATGATCACCGCCTTTGGCTGCGGCATCGGCGAGGAGTTCAACGCCGACAAGCTGCGCTATCACCGCATCGTGTGCATGACGGATGCCGATGTGGACGGCGCGCATATCCGCATCCTGATGCTTACCTTCTTCTACCGCTACATGCGGCCGCTGATTGAAAACGGCTATGTATACATCGCCATGCCGCCGCTGTATAAGGTGACGAAAAACAAGCAGGAATACTACGTCTATGACGACGTGGAGCTTGAAAAGCTGATGCAGCAGATCGGCCGCGATCCCAAGCCTGAAATCCAGCGCTATAAGGGTCTGGGCGAAATGAGCAGCGAGCAGCTGTGGACCACCACCATGAACCCCGAAACCCGCACCATGATGAAGGTGAGCGTTGAGGACGCCATGGCCGCCGATGAGATCATGAGCCTGCTGATGGGCGACAAGGTGGAGCCGCGCCGCGAGTTTATCGAGCAGAATTACGATATGGTCACAGACCTTGATCTGTAAGGGGGCGGGCGAATGAAAAAACGGTGTCTTCTGCTGGCGCTGTGTCTTGCCCTGCTGTGCGTCCTGCCCATGGGCGCGGGCGCGGAGGCGGCTGATCCCGCCCTGTCCGCCATGGTGCAAAGGGCCTTAAAGCTGGCCGCCATCATGCAGGAGTGCGCGCAGTCTGAAACCTATTGCAGCCTGTATGCTGGCTCAACCGAAATCGGCACGCTGTGCGCCGCCATGGGCGAGGGCCCCTATGACGCGCCGGTATCCGGCGTGCTGATGACGCTGTCGCCCGCTGCGATTGATCGGCTGCTGCAAACCGGCGAAAGCGCCCTGGCGCTGTCCGGCGGTATCCGGCGAAAGATCTATGCCTCCCTGCCCGTTACGCTGTGCACCATGCAGGCATCCAGCGCGGGCGCTGTGGCGCTGGCCGCATCCGTCATGCTGTCCTGCGGCGACTGCGCCGTGATGGCTGCGGATATGCCCCAGGCGGCGGTGCTCAGCCTGTCCTTTGGCGGCGCGTATGACGTGCTGTGCGCCTTTTATACCAACGAAAGCGGCGTGACCCAGGCAAACGCCTATCTGGTCGCGGCGGAAAACAATATGCTTTCCAGCCCCGAGCTGGCTGAAATCCTGGGCGATTCGGCCGTGCTGCGCACGCTGACGGCGGCGGAGCTTTCCGCAGCCCAGGCCGGCGGCCTTTCCCAATGACCCTGCGAAAGGAATGAGACAATGAGTGATATTCAAGATCGCCTGATTCCGGTCAACCTGGAACAGGAGATGAAAAAGAGCTTCATATCCTACGCCATGGCCGTAATTATCAACCGCGCGCTGCCTGATGTGCGCGACGGCCTCAAGCCCGTTCATCGCCGTATCCTGTACGCCATGAACGAGCTGGGCATGACCCCCGATAAGCCGTTCCGCAAGAGCGCGCGTATCGTGGGCGACGTGCTGGGTAAGTATCATCCTCACGGCGATACCGCAGTGTACGACGCCATGGTGCGCCTGGCGCAGGATTTCAACACCCGCTATATGCTGGTGGAGGGGCAGGGCAACTTTGGCTCCGTCGATGGCGACGGCGCGGCGGCCATGCGTTATACCGAGGCGCGCATGTCCAAAATCACCCTGAGCCTGATCGGCGAGATCGATAAAGATACCGTCGATTTCATGCCCAACTTTGATGAAACGCTGATGCAGCCCACCGTGCTGCCCAGCCGTTTCCCCAATCTGCTGGTCAACGGCTCCTCCGGCATCGCCGTGGGCATGGCCACCAATATTCCGCCCCATAACCTGACGGAGGTTATCAACGCCGCTATCTGCCTGATGGATAATCCGGACGCAAGCCTGGACGACCTGATGGAGCATGTCAAGGGCCCGGACTTCCCAACCGGCGGCATCATCCTGGGGCGCAGCGGTATTCGCGAGGCCTATCATACCGGCCGCGGCCGCATCGTTGTGCGCGCCAGAACCGAGGTGGAAACGCTGGCCAACGGCCGCGACCGCATCATCGTATCCGAAATCCCCTACGGCGTAAACAAGGCCAAGCTGGTAGAAAAGATTGCCGAGCTTGTGCATGAAAAGCGCCTGGACGGCATCAGCGATATCCGCGATGAATCGGACCGCAACGGCATGCGCGTGGTCATCGATCTCAAGCGCGATGTGCAGCCTCAGGTGGTGCTCAACTACCTGTACAAGCACACCCAGCTGCAGGATACCTTCGGCGTGATCATGCTGGCGCTGGTGCATGGCGAGCCCAAGATTCTTTCCCTGCGCGATATGCTGTACTGGTATATCGAGCACCAGAAGGACGTTGTCACCCGCCGCACCAGGTACGACCTGGACAAGAGCCTGGCGCGCGCGCACATTTTGGAAGGCCTGCTCAAGGCCATGGACAGTATCGACGAGATTGTGCACATCATCCGCCACAGTAAAGATGTGCCCTCCGCCAAGGCCGAGCTGATTGCCCGCTTTGAGTTTACCGACAAGCAGGCGCAGGCCATCCTGGATATGCGTCTGGCCCGCCTGACCAATCTGGAACTGGATAAGCTGCTGGCCGAGTATCAGGAGCTGGAAAAGACCATCGCCTACCTCAATTCCATCCTGGCGGACGAGCACCTGCTGCTGTCCGTTATCAAGGACGAGCTGGGGCAGATTCGCGATAAGTTCGGTGACGACCGCCGCACCGAGATCAGCGCCGTCGAGGGCGAGATCGACGTGGAGGATCTGATCGCCCGCGACGATATGGTGGTTACGCTGACGCACTTTGGCTATGTCAAGCGCCTGCCCAAATCCACCTATCACGCGCAGAACCGCGGCGGCAAGGGCGTAACCGGCCAGAGCCTGCGCGAGGAGGACTATGCCGAGCAGATCCGCGTGGTGAACACGCATGAGGATATCATGTTCTTCACCAATCGCGGGCGCTGCTACATGATGAAGTGCTTCCAGATTCCCGAGGCCGGGCGCACGGCGCGCGGCACGGCCATTATCAACCTGCTGCAGCTGCAATCGGGCGAAAAGGTCACCACCATGATTCCCATGCCCGATATGCCCGAGGGCCATTACCTGATGATGGCTACGCGCCAGGGCCTGATCAAGAAGACCCCGCTGGAGGAGTTTGCCAACCTGCGCAAGAGCGGCCTGATCGCCATTATCCTGCGCGAGGATGACGAGCTGGTATCGGTTGAACTGACCGACGGCAGCCGTGAGCTGCTGCTGGGCAGCCGCCAGGGCAAGGCCATTCGCTTTAACGAGCGCAACGTGCGCTCCATGGGCCGCGCCAGCCAGGGCGTGCGCAGTATGAAGCTGCGCGAGGACGACGCGGTCATCTCCATGTGCGTGGTGGATGAGGATGAAAAGGTGCTCTCCATCACCGAAAACGGCTACGGCAAGCGCACCGATCCAGCCGAGTACCGCGAGCAGGGACGCGGCGGCCAGGGCGTAATCGCCATGAACCTGACCGATAAGACCGGCCTGCTGGCCGCGCAGCTGATGATCGCCGAGGACGAGGATATCCTGCTGATCACCGACGAGGGCACGATCATCCGCATGGCGGCGGACAGCATCCGCGTGTGCGGCCGCGCCACGCAGGGCGTGCGCCTGATGCGTGTGGGCGACGGCAGCCGCATTGTGGGCGTTGCGCGCGCCGAAAAGGAAGAAGAGGACGACGAGCCCGAGCTGTCGGCGGAGCAGGCTGCGGCCCCGGCGGCGGACGACGCAGCGGAAACGACCCCGGATACGGAAATCTGATCCAATAAAGCTTACGCGCCGGCGGGGAGCCTTTGCCCTGCCGGCGCTTTGGCATTGACAAAAGCAGGCGCGCGATTTACAATATATAAGGAAATTTATGCGGTTTCCCATCTGGGGAAGGCAAGGAGCGGACTGATGAAGCGAGGGCTGAAAACCTGCACTACCCTGCGCGCGGCGATCATCGCCTGCGTGATATGCGCGGCGCTGCTGGCGCTGACGAGCGCCAATATCCTTTTTCCGGGGTTGAGCCTGGCGGTGTTCGTGCTTTCCTCCATGCCGGTGCTGCTGATGATGACCGGCCTGATTGCGGGCCTGATTCCCATGTTTTTGTGCCTGCTGATGGCTTTAGCGGCGCTGCTGCGCGCGGGCGGGGCGATGCTGCTGGGGTTTGGCGCGCTGTATCTGCTGCCTATGACGGCGGTGTATGTGTACTGCCTGCTGCGCAAGCAGCCCTTCTGGCACAGCTGCGCCGCGCTGGCGCTGGCTCTCAGCGGCGCGCTGACGGTGATTTACGCCCTGGTGCAGGGCATGACGGGCGGCCAGCTGTATGCCGCCGCAGGCGATACGGTGATGCAAAGCTTGGACGGTCTGGCCATGCGCGACAGCCTGCTGTATACCCTGCATCAGATGGGCTTGATCAGCCTGCCGCAGGCCATGCGCGAAACGGCGCTTGTGGCCGTGGAGGGCGGGTACGCCTTTTCGGCCGAGGCCGCGCAGGAGCTGACGCTGCAGTGCCGCACGCTGGTGATGAGCCTGCTGCATGGCCTGCTGCCCGCGCTGCTGGTGTCGGGCACGGCCACAAACGTGCTCACGGGCCTGGGCCTGGGCATTTACTTTGGCCGCCGCGCCGCGCAGAAGCGCGCCTTCAAGCGCGACGAGCCCGAGCAGGATATTCCCGATCTTGGCATGCCGGAGCTGCGCTATTGGCACATTCCGCGCCCATGGGGGCTGCGCATCGGCATCCTGGCCGTGGGCTACCTGATCATGCGCCTGCCCGTGGGGGATACGCTGTATCTGCTGGGCGCGCTGATGTGGCAGGCGTTCTATGTGTGCTTTGCCGTACAGGGCCTGGCGGCCATCAACTTTAACCAGCACCGGCGCGGTACGCGCAAGGGCTGGCGCGTGGCGGCGATTATCGCGGCCATGACGGTTTCGCTGTTCCAGAGCGTGCTGATGATTATCGGCCTGTTCGATCAGATAAACAACGCGCGCGGGCTGCGCCCTGCGCTCAAGCCGCGCGACGGTGGGGAGGAGTAGACACTATGAAGGTTATTTTGCTCACGGACGTTAAGGACATTGGCAAAAAGGATGATATCTGCAACGTAAGCGACGGCTATGCCCGCAACTTTTTGTTCCCGCGCAAATGGGCCATGGAGGCCAACGACAACGCCATCCGCGTGATCGAGCGCAAGCGTGAAGCCGAGCGCAAGCGCGAGGCTGAAAACCGCGCCGCGGCCGAGGAGATTGCCGCCAAGCTGAAAAACAAGGTGGTTGTGCTCAAGGTCAAGTGCGGCGAAAAGGGCCGCCTGTACGGCAGCGTGACCGGCCAGGAAGTAGCCGATGCGATCAAGGCCGGCTACGATATCGAGTTTGATAAGCGCAAGGTGGAAATCAAGGAGCCCGTGCGCCAGCTGGGCGATTATGAAGTGACCGTGCGCGTGTATCCCAACATCAACGCCAAAATGATCCTGCGGGTGAAAAATATTCAGGAGGATTGATCCCTGTGAGCGAGCAGCCAGGCGCCCTGTCCACGGCCTTTTCCGCCGTACCCCCGCAAAGCATTGAGGCCGAGCGGTCGGTGCTTGGCGCGCTTCTGCAGGATGGCCGCGCGGTGTCCATCGCCATGGAAATGCTGCAGGAGGATGATTTTTACACCCCTGCGCACCGCGAAATTTACAGCGCCATCCGCGCGCTGGCGCAGCAGAGCACGGCGGTGGATCTGGTCACGGTGGATGCGGAGCTGTCCCGCCGGGGCACGCTGAACGGCATCGGCGGGTCGTCCTATCTGGTGGAGCTGCTGCAATATGTGCCCACCACGGCCAACGTGCAGTATTACATCACCATCGTTCTGGAAAAGTCCACCCTGCGCAGGCTGATTCAGGCGGCCGGCACTATCAGCCGCAACTGCTACGAACAGCGGCTGGATCTGAAGGATATTTTAAGCCACGCCGAAAAATCCATCTTTGATATCGTCATGCGCCGCACGGGCGGCGAACAGCTGGTGCATATCCGCGAGGTGCTGTATACCACCTACGCGCAGATTGAAGAGCTGGCCCGGCTGCAGGGCAAGGTGGCGGGCGTGACCACGGGCTTTACCCAGCTGGATAAGCTGCTGACCGGCATGCACGGGGGCGAACTGATCCTGATGGGCGCGCGCCCCAGCATGGGTAAAACCAGTATCGCGTTGAACATGGCCGCAGCCGCCGCGCGCAAGGGCTTCGGCGTGGCCATCTTCAGCCTGGAAATGCCGCGCGAGCAGATCGCCATGCGCCTTTTGTGCGGCGACGCGCGCGTGGATATGCAGCATGTGCGCTCGGGCACCCTGCGCGATAAGGAATGGATCAAGCTGGCACAGACGGTCAACCCCCTGTCCAACGAAAAGGTGTATATCGACGATACCGCCGGCCTGACCCCCATGCAGATGCGCTCCCGCGTGCGCCGCATCATGCTGGAAAAGGGCTTGGATCTGGTGATTATCGACTACCTGCAGCTGATGGGCGCGGACGGCAAAAGCGAAAACCGCCAGCAGGAGGTCAGCGAGATCAGCCGCCGCCTCAAGGCCATCGCGCTGGAGCTGAAAATTCCCATCCTTGCCTGCGCGCAGCTGAGCCGCGCCAACACCCAGCGCACCGTCAAGCGCCCGATGCTGAGCGACCTGCGCGATTCCGGCTCTATCGAGCAGGACGCGGACGTGGTGATGTTCCTGCACCGCGAGGCGTATTACGATCAGACGAGCGAGGAAACCAACACCGCCGAGGTGATCATCGCCAAGCAGCGCAACGGCCCGCTGGGCACGGTAAAGCTGAACTGGCTGAGCGAGTTTACCCTGTTTGAGGATATGTATACCGACGACGCGGTGGAGATTTAACGCCGCAGGATAGGGAGAGGAAAGCATGGAACAGGCCGTTGTGGCGAGCTTTGCAAAGGATGTAAAATTCGAGGGCTTTCTGCTGGTGCGCTCCGCCGAGCAGCGCGCCTCCGCCAATGGCAGCAGGTATCTGGATATGACGCTGTGCGACCGCACGGGCGATATCAACGCCAAAATGTGGGACGGCACGGTGCAGCCCCCAAAAAACGGCGGCATCATCAAGGTGCGCGCCGTGGTGACGGAGTATAACGGGCGGCTGCAGCTGCGCGTGAACAAGCTGCGCGAGGCCGAGGAGGCCGATCAGGTGGATATGTCGCTGCTGGTGCCCTGCGCGCCCTATCCGCCCCAGCAGATGCTGGACGAAATCACAACCACCATCGATCAGATGAAAAACCTCACCCTGCAGAAGGTGCTGCGCGAGCTGATCGCCATGGCCGGGGATAAGCTGGTGTATTTCCCCGCCGCCCAGCGGCTGCACCATGCCGAGCGCAGCGGTCTTTTGCACCATACCACCACCATGCTCAAGGGCGCGCGGCAGATGCTGCAGGTATATCCCTGGCTGGACGCCGATCTGCTGTGCGCGGGCGTCATTGCCCATGACCTGAGCAAAATCCGCGAAATGCAAAGCGATGATGCGGGCAATGTGAACGACTATACGGTCGAGGGCCTGCTGCTGGGCCATCTGGTGCGCGGGGTGACGCAGGTGCGCGAGGCCGCGCGCCGCGCGGGCATCCCGGATGAGGATGAGTATGTGCTGCTGCTGGAGCATATGGTCATCAGTCATCATGGCGAGGCGGAGTTTGGCAGCCCGCGCCCGCCCATGTTCCCCGAGGCTGAAATGCTGCACTGGCTGGATGTGCTGGACGCGCGGATGAACGAGATGAACGGCATCGTGCGCCGCACGCCCGCGGGCGCGTTCAGCGAGAAAATCTGGTCGCTGGATCGCCGGGTGTATCACCCGCATTATCTGTCCGAAATGCCCGCCAACGCCGATGCGCCCGCCGCGGATGAGGAGACTGCGCAGCGCGCGCCGCGCCGTCCGGATGCGGACAAGGCGTATCAGGGGCTTTTGTAAGCGGAGGCTGCATGCTGGCATATCAGAACGATACCATTGCGGCGCTGGCCACCCCACCGGGGCGCGGCGGCATCGCCATTGTGCGCGTGAGCGGAGAAAACGCTCGCGCGTATTTTGAAGCGCTCTTTCGCCCGGCGGGCAGGCAGCAGGTGGAATCCCATCGCCTGCTTTACGGGCATTTGTATGATGCGGATGGCGCGATGCTGGACGAGTGCATGGCGGTGCTGATGCTGGCCCCGCGTACCTATACGCGCGAGGATGTGGCGGAGTTTCATCTGCACGGCGGCGATCAGATTGCCCGCGAAGCGCTGGCGGCGCTGTATCGCCTGGGCGCGCGCCCGGCGGAGCCGGGGGAGTTTACCCGCCGTGCCTTCCTGAACGGCCGTGTGGACCTGAGCCGCGCCGAGGCTGTGATGAATGTGATCGGCGCGCAGGGCGAGCAGGCGGCGCGCGCGGCGCTGCGGCAGCTGAACGGCGGCGCAAGCGCTTTTATCCGCGATGCGCAGCAGCGCCTGACCGATCTGCTGGCAGGGGTCGCTGCGGCACTGGATTATCCGGAGGAAATTGAGGAGATCGAGGCCGCAGGCAGCGTGATTGCCGGGGCGCGGGCACTGCGGGATACGCTGCTGTCCGCCTGCGATGAACGCGCGGCGCGTCTGCTGGATACCGGCTTTGAGGCCGCGCTGTGCGGCCGGCCCAATGTGGGCAAAAGCTCGCTGCTCAACGCCCTGCTTTGCGAGGAGCGCGCCATCGTGACCGACATCCCCGGCACCACGCGCGATGTGGTGCGCGGCAGCATTCTGATAGCCGGGCTGCGCGTCAACCTAAGCGATACTGCGGGCATCCGCGAGCAGGCCGAAACGGTGGAGGCCATCGGCGTGCAGCGCGCGCGGGAGATCATGCGCGCGGCCGATCTGGTGCTGCTGGTGCTGGATGGATCGCAGCCCATGACGGCCGAGGATGAGGAATTGCTGCGCGAGACGGAAAGCTATCCGCGCCTGATCCTGTGCAACAAGGCGGATCGCGGCGCGGCCTTTGATCTGCCCGGGGCGCTGCATATCAGCGCCGCCACGGGAGAGGGGATGGACGCGCTGCGGCAGGAGTTGGCCCGGCGCGCGGGCATGCCCTGCGAGCTGCCCCTGACTAGCGAACGCCACATGCGCCTGGCGCGTGCGGCGGCGCAGCATTTGCAGACGGCGGCGGACGCGCTGGAAAACGGCCAGCCGCTGGATCTGGCGGCCATCGATCTGCATGCCGCGCTGGACTGCCTGGGCGAGGTGACGGGCGACCGCGTGGACGAAAAACTGCTGGACAGCGTGTTTTCCCGCTTCTGTGTGGGAAAATGACGCGGGGAGAAACAAACATGATCCTGGAAACGGAGGAGCTTCGCCTGCTGCCTGCCGATCCGGCACTGGCGCAGCAGGCGGCGGATTATTACCGCCGCAATCGCGATTTCTTTGCGGCCATCGATCCGATTACCGCTGATCCCATCGACACGGCGGAGTATCAGCGCGATGCGCTTGCCAAGGCTGCGGCGCTGCGGGAACAGCGCGCGGGCTATCGCTTTTTTATCGAGCGCAAGGCGCAGCCGGGCGAGATCATTGGCATGATCGCGCTCAATAATGTGGTGTGGGGCGCGTTCCTTTCGGCCTTTGTGGCCTATAAGCTGGACGCGCGGTATCTGAACCGCGGGTATATGACCCAGGCGCTAACGCGGCTGATGCGCTTTGCTTTTGACGATTTGCATCTGCATCGCCTGGAGGCGAACATCATGCCGCGCAATCTGCCCTCCCTGCGTGTGGCCGAAAAGTGCGGCTTTGATCAGGAGGGCCTTGCCCGCGCGTATCTGTACATCGCCGGCAAGTGGGAGGATCATATTCACATGGTGCGGCTGAACCTGGACTGGCAGCCGGAGGGTTGATTCCTGAACGTCAAAAAGAAAACAGCATGGCGCTTTCCATGCTGTTTTTTGTATTATAAGTATCTGCCTGTGATGCTGTCTGGATTCGCGGCGATTTCCTGCGGTGTGCCGACCGCCACGACGCGGCCGCCGCTTTCCCCGCCGCCGGGGCCCATATCGATTACATAGTCCGCGTTGCGGATCACGTCCAGATCGTGTTCAATGACAACTACCGTGGCGCCGTTATTCAGCAGCGCCTGGAACACGCCCAGCAGCACCCGCACATCCAGCGGATGCAGGCCGATGCTGGGCTCGTCGAATACGAATACCGAGTCCGTCTGCGTGCGGCCAATCTCGCTGGCCAGCTTGAGACGCTGCGCCTCGCCGCCCGACAGGCTGGGCGTTTCCTCGCCTAGCGTCAGATAGCCCAGGCCCAGCTGCTCCAGCACCTGCAGGCGCTGGCAGACCGTCTTCATATCGCGGCAAAACGCAATGGCCGAGCTTACGTCCATGTCCATCAGCTCGGGCAGGGAAGCCGCCTGCCCCGCCCTGCTGCGCAGCTTTACGTCGCAGGCAGCGCGCGCATAGCGCGAGCCTCGGCAATCGGGACAGGGAATGGTCACATCGGGCAAAAACTGCACGTCCAGGCTGACCACGCCCGTGCCGTCGCAGCCGGGACAGCGCAGATTGCCCGTGTTGTACGAAAAATCGCTGGCCTTGAAGCCGTGCGCCTTGGCGTCCGGCGATCTGGCGTACAGTTTGCGCAGCTCATCATGCACGCCCGCATAGGTAGCCACGGTGGAGCGCACGTTGATGCCGATGGGGGTTGCGTCAATCAGCTTGACGTGCGCGATGCCTTCGGCGCGGATATCCCGAATGTGGGCGGGCAGGGCGGCTCCGGCGATGCTGGCTTCCAGCGCGGGGATCAGGCTTTCCAGCACCATGGTGGTTTTGCCCGAGCCCGATACGCCAGTTACGACGGTCAGGCGCCCCTTGGGAATACCGATTTCCAGAGGTTTCACCGTGTGGATGCTTGCGGTGGACAGGTGAATTGTTCCCTGGCTGAACATTTCATCGCGCGCGGCGCGGGGGCGCAGGTCGGTTTCGACCTCGCCGGATAAGAACGGCCCGATCTGCGAGTCTGGATTGCTTTCCAGCGCAGCCACCGGGCCCTGGGCGATCACGTGACCGCCCTTGGCTCCTGCCTGCGGACCCATCTCGATGATCCAATCGGATTCCTTCAGAATCTGCGTATCGTGGTCAACCAGGATGACCGAGTTGCCATCGGCCACCAGATCGTGCATCACGCCGGTTAAACCCACGATGTTGGCTGGGTGCAGGCCGATGCTGGGCTCATCCAGCACATAGAGCACGCCCGTGGTGCGGTTGCGCACGGCGCGGGCCAGCTGCATGCGCTGCCGCTCGCCGGTGGACAGCGTGGCGGCGGAGCGATCCAGCGTCAGATATCCCAGCCCCAGATCCATCAGCCGCCTGGCTGTGCTTTCAAAGGCGGCGCAGATGCTTTCGGCCATGGGACGCATTTCGCTGGGCAGGCTGCCCGGCACGCCGCGCACCCAATCCACCAGCGCGCTCAGCGTCATGGCGCAGGCATCGCTCAGCGGGATGCCCCGCAGCAGAGGGGCGCGCGCGGCAGCGGACAGGCGCGTGCCGCCGCACTCGGGGCAAACGTCCTCCTTCAGAAACTTTTCCACGCGCTTCATGCCCTTTTCATCCTTTACCTTGGCCAGGGCGTTTTCCACGGTGTAAACGGCATTGTAATAGGTAAAATCCAGCTCGCCCGCCTGATTGGAGTTTTTGGCGTGGTAGAAAATATGCTTCTTTTCCGCCGGGCCGTGGAAAACGATCTCCTTTTCGCGCTCGGTCAGATCGCGGAAGGGCACGTCGGTACGCACGCCCATCTCGCGGCAGACGTCGGTCATCAGCGACCACATCAGGCTGTTCCAGGGCGCGACGGCCCCGCCGTCGATGGTGAGCGAATCGTCCGGCACCAGCGTGCTCATGTCCACCGTGCGCACGCTGCCCGTGCCGCCGCATCTGGGGCAGGCTCCCTGTGAGTTGAAGGCCAGCTCCTCGGCGGAGGGGGCATAAAAGCGCGCGCCGCATTCGGGGCAGGCAAGCTCCTTGCCCGCTGCGACGGCCAGCGTGGGCGGCAGATAGTGGCCGTTGGGGCAGCGATGGCTGGCCAGGCGGGAATACATCAGGCGCAGGCTGTTGAGCAGCTCGGTGCCCGTGCCGAAGGTGCTGCGGATGCCTGGCACGCTGGGCCGCTGATGCAGCGCCAGCGCGGCGGGCACATACAGCACGTCGTCCACCGTGGCCTTGGCTGCCTGCGTCATGCGGCGGCGGGTATAGGTGGACAGCGCCTCCAGATAGCGGCGGGAGCCTTCGGCGTACAGCACGCCCAGCGCCAGCGAGGATTTGCCCGAGCCGGATACCCCGGCGACGCCGACGATCTGGTTGAGGGGGATATCCACATCAACGTTTTTGAGGTTGTGCACCCTGGCGCCGCGAACAAGCATTTTATCGATCATGATTCTTCTCCGGATGTTTTAATAACAGGCGCAAAACAGAACGGGCATCCAGACTGCGCTGGATACCCGTTCTGAGCGTTCACAAAGCGGCGATTGCCGCCTAAGCAGGGGCACGCTTTACATTTGCCGCCCAGGATCAGGGCTGCGTCACGCTTTCAGCCGTCATGGTAAAGGTCTGCGTGCCGTCCTCGGTGGTGACGAAGGCCGCGTCGTAAATGGCCAGCATCTGGCCGGCCTTTTCACGCGCGCCCTTGGTGGTCAGCACGGCCACGCCGCCGTCCTTGAGCAGCAGCTGGCTGACGGGCTTGGCGGCGGGGTTGCGCGAGATGCCGTGATGCGGGTACTTGACGATATCCGACCGCAGCGTTTCCGCGCCGTAATGGGCGATCATCTTGTCCATCGGCTCGTCCTCGCGGTCACTCTTCTTTTTCATGATATCGCCGGTGAACAGCACGCTCTTGTCGCCCAGCTCCACGCGCAGCCACATGCTGTTGGCGTTGACTACCGCCACGGGCAGGTCGGCGCGGATATCCTTATCGGCCTGGCCGGGATAGTACACATCCTTGATGTAAGTCAGCGCGTCGCCCACGCCGTAATCCTGGATGGGGGCGTAAAGCGTAGCCTGGCCGCAGGCCAGGGGGAAGGTCATCGTCTGCGCGTAATCCAGCGTGTAAACCAGGGCGTTGGGCGCGGAATCGCGCATGGTGGACAGCAGGCGGACGCGGTGTATCGCGTCGCCGTTCTTGCTGTCGTCATAGGTGTTGTCCGTTACCAGCGCGGTGGCCGGGGATACGTACAGCGCGTCGATGGTGAAAAACTTGCAGGGGATGATTTCGCTGTACAGGGCGGCGATGTGATCCTTATGACTGTGGGTGGCCACGAGCGTCAGGTGCAGCTGATAATCCTTGTTCTTGGCCTGATCGCTCAGGTTCAGTTCGCTCAGCAGATCCTTGCGCAGGTTCAGCAGCTCCATATAGCAGCGGGAGTTGGCCAGGCCGCCGTCCACCACCAGCACCTCCAGCCGCTCCTTGCCGTAGCACAGCAGCAGCGTCGCGTCGGTTTTGGCGTTGTTTTTGCTGTCCAGGAAGCGCAGCTCGATCCGCTCGGAATCGGTCTTGATCATATCGTTCAGGCTGACGGGCGTGCCCTCGGCCTGGCACAGCGCGGGCAGGGCCAGCAGCAGAAGCAGCAGGCAGCAGAGCCAGAAACGCTTCATATCCATGCCTCCTATTGAAGATCGCAGCTTAGAAATCGGCGCTGCCCGTGGTGCGCGGGAAGGGCAGCACGTCGCGGATGTTGCTTACGCCAGTCAGGTACATGATCAGGCGCTCAAAGCCCAGGCCGAAGCCCGCGTGCGGGGTGGAGCCGTACTTGCGCAGCTCCAGGTACCACCAGTAGCTTTCCCGATCCAGCCCCAGCTCGTCCATGCGCGCTTCCAGCACGTCCAGACGATCCTCACGCTGGCTGCCGCCGATCAACTCGCCAATGCCGGGCACCAGTACGTCCACAGCCGCGACGGTCTTGCCGTCGTCATTCTGCTTCATATAGAAGGCCTTGATTTCCTTGGGATAGTTATACACGCATACCGGGCGGCCGAAGTGCTTTTCGGCCAGGTAGCGCTCATGCTCGGTCTGCATATCCATGCCCCAGTAAGCGCCGTACTCAAAGTGCTCGCCGGAGTTCTTGAGAATTTCGATGGCCTCGGTATAGGTGACGCGGGCGAAATCGCTGTCGCGCACATGAGTCAGGCGGTCGATCAGCCCCTTATCCACAAAGGAATTAAGGAAATCCAGCTCCTCGGGGCAGCGCTCCATCACATCGGCGATGACATAGCGCACCATGGTCTCGGCCAGCGCCATATCGTCGCTCAGATCGGCGAAGGCGATTTCAGGCTCGATCATCCAGAATTCCGCCGCATGGCGCTGGGTGTTGCTCTTTTCGGCGCGGAAGGTGGGGCCGAAGGTGTACACATTGCGGAAGGCCATGCAGAAGGCCTCGGCGTTCAGCTGGCCGGATACGGTTAGGTTGGCGGGCTTGCCGAAGAAGTCTTCGCTTACCTTGACATGGCCCTGCTCGTCGCGGGGAGGATTGTCGATATCCAGCGTGGTCACGCGGAACATTTCGCCCGCGCCCTCGCAGTCGCTGGTGGTGATCAGCGGGGTGTGCACATACACAAAGTCCTGATCGGCGAAGAAGCGGTGGATGCTCTGCGCGGCTACCGAGCGGATGCGGAACACCGCCGAGAACAGATTGGTGCGCGGGCGCAGATGCGCCTGGGTGCGAAGGTATTCCACCGTATGGCGCTTCTTCTGCAGGGGATAATCGGCCGCGGCCATGCCCACAACCGTGACGCGGCTGGCCTTGAGCTCAAAGGGCTGCTTGGCTTCGGGGGTCAGCTTGAGCGTGCCCTCCACCTCGATGGCGCTGCCCAGCGTAACCTTGACCACCTCGCGGAAATCCGGCACGGACTCATCCAGCACGATCTGCAGGTTTTTGAAGAAGGAGCCGTCGTTGAGCTCGATGAAGGCGAAGGCCTTGCTGTCGCGCACGGTGCGCACCCAGCCGCTGACGAGCAGCTGCGCGCCGTCGGCGGGCGTTTGGCGGAAAAGCTGGCGAACGAGAACTTTTTCCATATAAAAGAACCTCTTTTCAGATAGGAATAGCGCAAAGAACAGAAAGCTTTACCGGCCCAGCAGCGCCGCGCCGATGATGCCCGCATCGTTGCCCAGCTTGGCCAGAGCAAGCTCGGGCATGGGCAGCACGGGGTACATCAGATACTTGGGCAGCAGCTCCTTGACCGCATCCAGCAGGAAATCGCCCGCGCGGCTGACGCCGCCGCCCAGTACGATCATATCCGGATCCAGGAAGGATACGACGTTGTTGATGGCGATGGTCAGGTACTTGACATAGCGGCGGAACACGCGGTTGGCGATGTCGTCGCCCTCCTTGGCCAGGTCGAACACCGTCTTGGCGGTGATTTTGTCCGTGTCGCCGCCAACGGCCTTCAGGATGGCGCAGTCGGGATGCAGCGCGCAGGCTTCCTTGGCCATGCGGATGATGGCCGTGGCCGAGCAGTAGCGCTCGGCGCAGCCGCACTTGCCGCAGGTGCAGGGAATGCCGTCCACCTCGATGATCAGGTGGCCCAGCTCGCTGGCCGCGCCGTGCGCGCCGGACCAGATTTTGCCGTCCACAATGATGCCCGCGCCCACGCCCGTGCCCAGGGTGAGGAAAACGGAGGAGCTGGTATTGCGGCTTACGCCCGCCTGATACTCGGCCCAGCCGGCCACCGTCGCGTCGTTATCGATGAAGATGGGCAGGTCGTAGTAGGATTTCAGCTCGTCGCGCAGGGGGATATCGCGCCAGCCAAGATTGGTGCAGAAGATGACGCGGCCGGTTTTCTGCTCGGCGATGCCGGGAATACCGATGCCGATGGCGGCGATATCCTGCGTGGTCAGCTTCGCCTCGTCCAGGAGCTTGGCGATGCATGCGGCCATATCGCGCACGATGTCGGTGTAGGGGCGCTTGGCCAGGGTAGGGGTTTCGGCCTTGCGCAGGATCTTGCCATCCTCGCTGACCAGGCCGACGGCGATGTTGGTGCCGCCCAGATCGATGCCGATGTAGTACATAATCAAAGTCTCCTTTGTAACGGATGATTGAGTTACAGCTTCATATCCTGCATGCGCTGCTGCATCATTTCATTGGTGCGGCGATCCAGCTCCTGCGCGGCGGAATAGCCCAGCTTTTTCAGGCTGAAGTTGCGCGCGGCCACCTCGATGATGATGGCCAGGTTGCGGCCCGGACGTACAGGCAGCACGATGCGGGGCACCTTTACATCCATGATGGAGGTGTACTCGTCCGTCAGGCCGTAGCGGTCGTATTCCTTGGTTTCATCCCATTTTTCCAGATGCACCACCAGGTCGATGGACTTGCGCATCAGCACCGAGCCGATGCCGTACATGGCCTTGATATCGATGATGCCGATGCCGCGGATTTCCATCAGGTGGCGCACCATCTCGGGGGATTCGCCCGTCAGGCGGTCGTCCGATACCTTGCACACATCCACCACGTCGTCCGCCACCAGCTGATGGCCGCGCTTGACCAGCTCCAGCGCCGCTTCGCTTTTGCCTACGCCGCTGCGGCCGGTGATCAGCACGCCTACGCCGTATACCTCCAGCAGCACGCCGTGCAGCGTTTCGCGCGGGGCCAGGCACTGACGCATGTAGATGATGGCGTTCATGAAGAAGCGGGTGGTCACTACGTCCGTCTGGAAAACGGGCACGTCATGCTCCTTGGCCAGGGGAACCAGCTCCTCCGGCGGGCGCATGCCGCGGCACAGGATGACGCACGGGATGGGGTAGGAAAAAAACTTGCGCAGCCGCGCCACCCGCACCTCGGGCTCCAGCGATTCCAGATAGCCCATCTCCGCCTTGCCGATGACCTGCGGACGCTCCATGGCGAAGTATTCGTAGTGTCCGGCAAACTGCAGGCCGGGACGGTTCAGGTCGGCCGATTCGATCGGCCATTCATTTTTTGAGGAGGCGCACAGCGTGGTAAGCGACAGCGCCCTGACAAAATCATCAACCCGGATCAAGCTTCCACCTCCGTAAGCAGATAACAATCGTATCCTATATTACATCATAAAGCCAGACATTTGTCAATGTGAGAAAGAATACACATAATAGTTAAATTAATTTCCTACATTGTAACAATTTCGTTGCAATTTGCGTCGGAATCCATTACAATAGAAGCAGCATTACCAAGGGAGGAACGCCGTATGCAGGACCTGATGCAGAAGCTTACCGGAAATCTGATTGATTTATTGATATATGGCGCCATCGCGGCTGTGTGCCTGACGGGGTTTATCAAGTGTACAATTGTCTGCCGCTCCTGTGCGCGGGCGCTGCGCCACGCCGTGCACAGGCTGGAAATGATGACGCTGAAGGACGGCGCCCAGCCCGTATGGCAGGATCCGCTGTTCCTGGGCAAGCGCATGCGCACGGCCTGGAAGCGCTTTCTGGTCAACGCCGAGCAATTGGACAGCCGCGGCATGAACTGCAATGTGGAGGATTACATCAACGACGATACCGTAATCTACGAGCATTGCCACACGCAGCTGGGCGAGGTGATCCCCGGCATCCTGACCTCGCTGGGCATCCTGGGCACGTTCATCGGCCTGGTGCGCGGCCTGGGCGCGCTGAACCTGTCCGACGCGGCCAGCACCATGGCGGGCATTTCGGATATGATCAACGGCATGAACTTTGCCTTTGGCACCTCCATCGCGGGCTGCTCGTGCTCGCTGGCCTTCAATATCCTCAATCACGCGGCCATCGGCTCGGCCCAGAAGGCGCTGGATGAGTTTTACGAGGCCTTTACCGAGTTTGTCATGCAGCAGCCGCTCAGCGACAACGTGCAGGCCATCTGCCAGCAGGAGGACCGCGCGGCCTTCCTGCGCCACGCGGTGACGGAAATCGGCGACCGCGTCAGCAGCGGCATGAGCGTGGCGGTGGAAAAGAGCCTGGCGCCCGTGGCACAGTCCATGAACCGCTTTATCGCCGGGCAGACCCAGGCGCAGATCGAAGGGCTGGATCAGATTGTGGGCGCGTTTATCAACCGCATGAACGGCGCGCTGGGCGGGCAGTTTACGCAGCTTGGGCAAACGCTGACGGCCATCAACCAATCCCAGCATATGGATTATGATACCCTCAACGCTTCCCTGCAGGCGGCTTCGGCCATCATGGGCGGCATGCAGGATACCGGCACGCTGATGCATCAGGTGGCCGACCGCATGGCTGAGTATGCCTCCGACGCGGCCTCGCTGCGCGATCAGCAGGGCGATTTTGCCCAGAAAACGCAGGAGCTTTTGAATGCCATGCACGCCGCCGCGCAGGAGCAGACGGATTATCTGATGAGCCTGCGCGCCGGGCATGACCGGCTGCAGACCAGCATGCAGGAGTACGCTCAGTGGAGCGGGCGCGTGCTGGAGGCTGTGCATCAGCAGGCCGACGCATCGGGCGCGGACGCGCAGAAGATGGCCGACGCCATGCGCGAGAGCAGCCGCGAGCTGAGCCAGAGCTATACCTCCTTTGTGGAAAACATCAGCGGCGGCCTGTCCCGCACCATGGGTCTGTTTGAAGAAAACATGCACGCCGTGGTGTCCCTGCTGGACGGCAAGCTGGAAAGCATTGAAAAAACGGCCAAGACCGCGCAAAGCGCCTATACCGATAAGGCGGAGCGCCTCAACGCCGGCACCGACGGGCTGCTCTCCGCCCTGTCGCAGCTGCAGCGCGCCCTGGGCGATATGACCCGCAGCGTGCAGGCTGCGGGCGACGCGCTGGGCGAAAAGGCGGATAAGGAGGGCTGAACATGAGCAGGCACATGAGCCGCGCGCGCCAGGGCGGCGACGGCGGCACGCACTGGATATCCTATTCGGATATGATGTGCTCGCTGCTGCTGATGTTCATCCTGGCGATCACGCTGTGCATTTATCATTATTATACGCTGCTGGATCAGGTGGGCGAGCAGCAGGCTCAGTTGGACGCGGCGCAGATTACCCTGAGCCAGAAGGAAAAGGATCTGGAAACCACCCGCGTGGAGCTGATGGGCAAGGAGGAGGACCTGGCGGCGATCCAGATTCAGCTGGATACCAAGGAGCAGGATCTGAACGCCGCCCAGGTGAAGCTGAGCGAACGCGAGGCCGAAAACGAGCAGCTGCTGGCGCAGATCGTGCTCAAGGAGGCCGACCTGGCCGACCAGCAGAACCGCATCGACGCACTGCAGCTGGTGCTGGCCAATCAGGAAAAGGAATTGAGCGATTATCAGGCGCAGATTGCCGATATTCTGGGCGTTCGCACCCGTATTGTGCAGGAGCTGAGCACCCAGCTGGCCAGCGCGCGCATATCGGCCACGGTGGATGAAAAAACGGGCGATATCGTGCTGGACAGCAGCCTGATGTTTGAAACGGGCAGCAGCACCCTCAAGGCCGAGGGTCTGGCGCAGCTGAACCGCCTGATTCCCGTATACCTGGGCGTGCTTTTGCAGGATGAATACCGCGACTACGTGGCGGAAATTATAATAGAAGGACATACCGATTCTACCGGCAGCTACGAGCACAACCTGGAGCTGTCGCAGAACCGCGCGCTCAACGTGGCCAAGTACTGCCTGAACATGGGCACCCTGACCCAGACGCAGAAAACGCGGCTCAAGTCCATCATCACCGCGCAGGGCCGCAGCTTCTCCGATCCAGTCTATGATGAAAACGGCGTCGAGGATCTGGAGCGTTCCCGCCGCGTGGAAATCAAATTCCGCCTGAAGGATGCGGAAATGATTCAGCGCATGAACAGCATTCTGTCCTCTCTGGAGTGAAAGCGATGAAATATGTAGCCATTTTTATGGTCGTCCTGGTACTCGCCGCGGCGGGGCTGGGCGCGTATACCTATGCCAACGCCCGGCTGCAGGTGGTATCGGTGGAATTGAAGACGGCCTCGGCCAGCGAACGCTCTGCCGAGTTTACCGCCCTGCAGACGGCGGTGGACCGCGGCGCGCTCAACGGCACGGCTTTTGCCCAAAGCGTGCCGGGAACGGCGGCGGATTACAGCTTTTTTACCTATACCTTCCGTCTGCGCAACGGCGGGCTTATCGACGCGGAGATGGTGGAAATCCAGCCCATCCCGGCCAACGGCGATGTGCTGGCCTATGCCACCAGCGACGCTTCGCAGGTGAACGCCAATACCGTCGTATCCGCTGGGGGCGAGCGCGACGTGTGGAGCGTGGTGCTTACCAGCGCGCAGAACCAGACCAACCGCCAGGTATCGCGCAGCTTTAAGATTACCTATTATATCTGGGGCATCCCGATGAGCGTGACGGCCAAATACAACTGATAAGAACACCGGCGCCTTTCATTGCGAAAAGCGCCGGTGCTGTTTTTGGCTTTTGAGAATCAGAATACCACTACCAGCAGCATCTTGAACTTTTCCTTGCCGAACACCGCGTGCGGGTGATCCTTGGGCATCACGATGGATTCGCCGGTGTGCAGGATGTATTTTTCGCCGTCGATGGTGATTTCGCCCTCGCCGTCCAGGCAGGTGACAAAGGCGTCGCCGCCCGCCTTGTGGGAGCTGATTTCCTCGCCCTTATCAAAGGAAAACAGGGTGATGCTTACATTGTTGTTCTGCGCCAGGGTTTTGCTGACGATCTGCCCATCCTGATAGGCAACCTGATCGCGCAGCACCAGCACCTGCGCCTTGTCGATGTTTTTCATGGGACCGCTCATTTTTAAAACCTCCTTCAAGGGTTGTTTTCCTTGCTATTGTAGCATGCCCGGATAGACGGGTCAATCAAGCAAATTTTCTTGCCGAAACTGGGCCTATATGCTATACTGGTTTTATCAATCGGCTTTGGCCAGAGGAAAAACGCATGAAAATGAACGATGAAAGACGCAGGGTCATCAAGGAACTGCTGGATGTGACGGATCGGGAGTTTACCGATGAAGAGCTGATACGCCAATTGACCATGACGGGCATCACACAAAAAGCTGCGCAGGATGAAAAAAGCACCTTGGGGCAGCGCGCGGCCGATGCGGTTGCGCGGTTCGCGGGCAGCTGGGCGTTCATCTTCAGCTTTATTGCGGTGATGGTGCTGTGGATGGCGGGCAATGTTCTGCTGGCGTCCCGCGCCTTTGACGCTTACCCGTTTATCCTGCTGAATTTGGTGCTATCCTGCATTGCCGCGGTGCAGGCTCCGCTGATTATGATGAGCCAGAACCGCCAGGAGGCAAAGGATCGCCAGCGCGCGGAGAACGATTACCGTGTGAACCTGAAAAATGAGCTGATTATCGATGATCTGCACCGCAAGCTGGATCGCATACTGGAAAATCAACAACGAATTGACCAGCGCCTGGAGCGCTTGGAACAAAACAACCAGCGAAAGGAAAAAGAACAACATGTGTAAGAAAATCACCGCGCTGCTGCTATCCCTGCTGCTGCTTTGCCTGACCGCCGCCGCCTTCGCGGCCGAGGCCCCGCTGACGCTGCGCGACGTTACGACCGAGGGCAATTACAAAATCAAGCTGACCCGCAGGATCATGCTGAGCCCGCCCAACGAGCTGGCGACCCGCAACTATCATGTGCAGCAGGGCGCTACGACGGACGGCGAGTTTGCCTATATGATCATGGAAAACCAGGCGGATCATCTGTGCTCTATCTGGAAGGTGAATATGCAGGACTGGACGGTAGCGGATACAGTATACGGCCTGGATCTGTCCCATGGCAACTGCATGGCCTATCATCCCGCCCGCAAGCAGCTGGTGGTGGTGCATAACAAGCCGCGTTATAATACCCTGAGCTTTGTGGATACCGATACGCTGCAGATTGCCGAAACCGTGCAGCTTAATCAGGATATGTACGCCATCGGATATTGCGAAAGCCGCGATCAGTATGTGGTGGGCATCAGCGGCACCTTTAACTTTATGATCCTGGACGGTCAGCTCAATAAGGTGGCCTATTATTATGGCAAGGATACCGGCCTGGTCAAGCAGGGTGTGGACTGCGACGACAAGTATATCTATTTCCCCCAGAACAACAAGGACTGCACCGTGAACCAGATCGTCATCTACGATTGGGATGGCAACTACATCAATACCGTCCGCGTCGGCTCCTTCCAGGAGATCGAGGATGTGTTCCATGTGGGCGACGATCTGTACATCGCCTTCAATGCCAGCGGATCGTATGTGTATCAGGGCAGGCTGGAAGAAATCAAGCAATAAAAACCGGTGGATAAACCGGATGAAGAAGCGGCTGCTTCCTGTATAGGGAGGCGGCTGCTTTTTTGAATGAAAACCATTTGCTAAGCTAAGCTGGAGGATGTGTTCATTTCAATTTTTACGGATTTCTGATAAAATTTTCTTAAATCCTGAAAATCGCCTATTTCGCACCGTCAATATTAGTGTAAGGGGGTGAGCGGCAGATGGAAACTGTCAAAGACCCGGACAGCTCCAACGAATACAGGTTGACGAAATTGGTTGACCAGTACCAGGTCTCTTTACTGCAGATGTGCTTCATGTATTTGCATGACAGAACACTGGCTGAAGACGCTGTGCAGGAGACCTTTTTGAAAGTATACAAATCCATGGCTGCTTTTCGCGGCGAATGCAGCGAGAAAACGTGGCTTACGAGGATTGCCCTCAACACTTGCAGGGATATAAAGCGTTCTGCCTGGTTCCGCCACAATGATCGCCGTGTGACCCCGGAGGACATGGCGCCTGCTCCCGTTCAGCCCGTGGAGGACTACGAAGCCGAGAAACTGGCACAGGTCATCGTGAAGCTGCCGGCCAAGTATAAAGAGATCATTTTGCTTTACTACTATCAGGATATGACGATGAGGGAAATTGCTGACTCGCTGGGCATTGCCGTATCAAGTGTGTCCGGCAGACTGAAACAAGCCCGCGCTAAGCTGCGCAAGGTGCTGGAAAAGGAGGGTGTTTATGGACGATAAGAAGATTCGTGCTAAGGTACATACCGCTGTGCAGCAACACTGCGCCGCGTTCGGCGTACAGCCCACCCCTTATCTCGCCCAGCGTGTGCTTGCTGCAGCGCATGAGGGACGAAAAGGAACTGTGAAAAGCAAAAAGCCGATTGTTTGGGTGATCGCTATTGTATTGATGCTGATAGGTGCGGTTGCCGTTGCGGCAACGCTTCTGAATCTGCATATTGAGAAAGCTATGGATATTGCAGCGGAAAAAGGCGCTTTCACGGATTGGACGTTTGATGATAAGATCGCTTTGCTCGATGCCATGGCCGAAGCGGGGATCAACCTTCAACAGGATAAGCTGACCATCATTGCAGATACTGCTTACTCTACAGAAGAAAGAAATCGGGCTGCGACAGAGTTGTTAGTGAGTATCTATGGAAGCGAGGAATATATCAGTCACTTCACGATTGCCAGTCAGGAGTGGGGCAATCCCTTCCGCTGGAGCTTAGAACAGAAAGAATGGTTTTGGGAAACGTTGCGTTCCAAGGGCTTATATACAGGCAAAATCAAGTATCTCCTGCCTGGTGAAAAGGATCTTTCAAGGGAACGGGTGGTTCAACTGGCCAAGAACGCGGTGCAGGATGCCTATCATCTTTCGGATGACACAATGCAAAGCTATGAAGCGGATGTGACCTTCTTCACCATTGAAGGAACAGATATTGAACCTCATTGGCGTGTCTGTCTGGGATATGCCGAGGCTGAGGCAGCGGATTACGAAGTGCTGCTTACCCGTGATGGACAAGTTGCGGAAGATGCATCACTGTACATTTTCAAGCCTGAAGACTTGGCGGCGCAGCAGGCTCAACTCGAAGCACAGCCTATGACAGTACAGACGCCTGCTCAGAAAAGAATGATGGCAGCAGAAGTGCTGTATATATCTTCGAATAGCGGACAATACCATTTTCTTTTGGATTGCCCTTCTGCTCCATATGAGGAGCTTGCTGCTGTAAGCAATATCGCCGGGTATCAGCCTTGCCCGTATTGCGTGCAGCATACAGAATTGTGGCCTGCTGAAGACAAAATCATCTATGGCGTCATGGGCGGCACAGTGCCTGCCGAAAACACGCTGCCTGAAGCACGGGTAAAACAGATTGCAAGGGAGCATCTGCTTGCTAAAGGAATGACTGATGTTAAGACGCTTGTGCCCTACTGCCGATACATCAGCACAGACGGCAAATCTTGTTATCAGGTTTTCTTCGGACGTCTGGAAAATGGCCTGATTGAAGAGGTTTATCTGGTTATTGTGGATGCTGAGAATGGGGAGCTTGTTAAGAATATCGTGGAGCTTGAAGGACTTGGTTAAGTGTCTAATCTATAAGGAACGCCTGTCTTTCGGAGCAGACGCTCTTTTCTTAGATTCTTTTCACCCCCTTTCCGCCCCTGCATAGCATGAAAATGTAAGCCGCGACGCGGCCAATCGCCCTGCGGATCATCCCAGGGCAAATGCAAGGAGGAGAGGGTATGTCTTTCTACTCTTACAAGAATGCCGACCCTGCCAACAGCCCCGGTGAAATTTCGGGCAGCGCGCTGGACGGACTGAACGAAAAGGTATGCATCCAGGTGCAGCGGGTGTACGATAGCTGCCTGCAGCAGGAACAGCTGACCAACAAGGATGTGACCATCACCAGCTACGCGCAGGTGGTAAACAAGTGCTGCTGCAATAATTCCAATGAGACCACGCCCCCGGCCAGCGCGCCTGTGCCGCCCATCACCTTTGAAAGCTGCCGCTCCAGCACTACGGATATCGATATCTCCAATCTGACGGTCGAGCGCCTGTGCGATCGTCCCTGCTTCGCCCGTGTGCGCGGTTATATCGATATCCCCATCGATATCCTGTTTACCGACTCCCGCTGCGTGGAATACATCGGCAAGGGCGTTGTGCGCGTAAACAAGGATGTGCTGCTCAGCGTGCCCGACGATTCCATCGTGCCCTATACGCTGGAGGGCATGGCCAGCGCCATCTGCGTATCCGGTACCTACCGCGGCGACAATGTGTTCCGCCTGACCATCTGCGTGTCCATCATCCTCAAGGTGCTGGCGCGGGTGGAAATCCTGATTCCCAGCTATGGCTTCTGCTCCATTCCGCCCTGCGAGGAGTTTGCCGACAACGTCTGCGACGAATTCTTCTCCCTGCCGCTGTTCCCCTCGCTCAATTTGTGCGAGAATACGGGATCCGATAATACGACCAACACGGGCGGCTGCGGCTGCAATAATAGCTGCGGCTGCAGCCGCTGCAACGGAAATTGCAATAATTGAAATTAGAAAAATACGTGCGGAACGGTGCGCCGGGGAGCAAAAACGCTTCCCGGCGCGCTTTTGAAGTGAGAGAAGCGCAGACTGACTGCGAATGATTTTGTTGTCAATCAGGAACAGATATACCATATATTGCTGAAAATACGAACGTTTTATAGAATGATACTGAAGTTCATGCGGAATTGCAAAAAGATTCAAAAAAACCTTAAAAAACTTCAAAAAAGGTGTTGACAAGGGAAGGGGAGATGTGCTATTATATCCAAGCGCTCA
>CAKUFG010000016.1 GCA_934647235.1 uncultured Clostridia bacterium | reverse complement strand
TGGCGGAGCAGTGCATCGGGAACACGCCTTCCTTGGGCAGGACATAATTCATCACGGAGAAGACGCTCTTCTTGATTTCGCCGGCGTACTGGGTGCCGCAAATGACGACCAGCTTATCCTCATAGTTGACCAGGATGGCAGCCTCGGAGCGGGTGTGGTCCAGCTCAGGGATGCACTTGAAGCCGGGGGCGGCGATGATGGTGTAATCTTCCTTGAAGCTTTCCAGCTGCTCGGCGGAAGGACGGCGCAGCAGCTGATGGATGAACAGGTTCTGGCTGGCCAGCTCGTTGATGATGCGGAAGGACTTGGTGTACTTGGGATCCGCGCCGGCGAAGCCGTCAAAGATAAATACTTCTTTATTCTGCAGGTAGGCGACCACCTTATCGTAGATGGCGTAGAAGTTTTCCTTGCTGATCGGACGGTTTACCTTGCCCCAGGCGATATCGTCATGCACGGCAGGGGTATCCACGATGAACTTGTCGTTGGCGCTGCGGCCGGTGTACTTGCCGGTCTTTACCACCAACGCGCCGGTGTTGCTCAGCGTGCCCTCCTCACGGCGCAGCGCAGCCTCTACCAGCTGGGCGGGGGTCAGATTGCGATAGACCGCCTTGGAATTGATGATGCCATACTTTTCGATGCCGTAGGTATTCATAGGGTTGCCTCCTTCATAGATATGCCTGGCATACTTTTCCCCGCTCAATCCCCGGAATAAGGCCGCGTTTCCGCATGCCTGCCGCATCCCTGCGGATGAATTTCGCCATGCATTGTAATGATATGATCGGTGGTTCAGCTTTCGTAAAAAACCAACTCCCACCAAATACATCTTATTACTACAGGTTCAAATTGTAAAATTCCATATGGGCATGGATACATATATTTTTCTATATATATTTCACTTATAATACATATTGTTAAAATAGTAATACAGTTTCATCCAAGCACCTTGACAGCAGGCCGCTTCATTGCGTATGATTAAGGATATGCCACTGCTTCGCCGCCCAGCGGCGGAAAGGAATTTCGGATGAAAATTGTGGTAATCGACGGCCAGAGCGGCCGTCTCGGCGCGCAGCTGATCGAAGCTCTCGCCGCCCGGCTGCCCATGGATCAGCATCAGCTGATCGCCATCGGCGCCAACTCCCTGGCTACCAGCGCCATGCTCAAGGCAGGCGCGCAGCAGGGAGCGACGGGCGAAAACCCCGTGCTGGTTGCCTGCCGCGATGCGGATATCATCACCGGCCCCATCGGCATTGTCGTAGCCGACGCGCTGCTGGGCGAGATCACCCCTAGCATGGCGGCAGCCGTCGGTCAAAGCGCGGCAATCCGCGTGCTGCTGCCCGTAAACCGCTGCGCCACCCAGGTAGCGGGCGTGCCTGCGCTGACCCGCGTGCAGCTGATCGAAGCGGCCGTGGACAAGATCGAATCGCTCTGCCGGGGCGAAACGCCCTGAACGCTTCTCGTACCAAGCATCAATGCGCCGCGACGGCGCGTCTCCCGTTCAAGACGGAATCCAATTTGAAAGGGAGAAAACTCTATGTCGCTCAAACGCAATTCTCTGATGCAGCTGATTATCAGCGCCGTCTGCCTGGCCCTGTGCCTGGTGCTGCCCTTTCTGACAGGGCAGATTCCGCAGATCGGCAGCGCCCTGTCCCCCATGCACCTGCCGGTGCTGCTGTGCGGCTTTCTGTGCGGGCCGGTATACGCCCTGGCTGTGGGCGCGGTCGCGCCGCTGCTGCGCTTCGCGCTGTTCGGCATGCCGCCCATTTTTCCCACGGGCGTGGCCATGTGCTTTGAGCTGGCCGCCTACGGTGTTATCAGCAGCCTGATGTACCGCCGCCTGCCGCGCAGGAAGCTGTCCATCTATGCCGCGCTGCTCATCGCCATGGTGGGCGGGCGCATCGTATGGGGGCTGGTGCGTTGGCTGATCGCCGGGCTGGCGGGCAGCAGCTTCACCTTCGCCATGTTTCTCAGCGGCGCGCTGCTCAAGGCAGTGCCGGGCATCATCGTGCAGATTGTGCTGATCCCGCTGCTGGTGATGGCCATCGAGCGCGCGTTTCCCAAGCTGACGCAGCGTTAAAGCATCAAAAACCTCCGGCCTTGTCACAACGACACGGCCGGAGGTTTTTTGTTCGAATATATGCTTTTACTTATTTTCCGGTCTGGCGGGGTGCAATTGCAGATACCGCGCCATGCAGCGTTCAAAGCTCTCCTTGGCGGTGGCCAGCACATCTTTCTCCATCTGCTGATAGCAGCGCAGCAGATCAGCCCCCTCGGCTGTCAGCTGTGAACCGCCGCCGGTGGAGCCGCCCACCACGCGGGCAAGCAGCGGAAAGCCCAGAGCGGCCTCCATGCGGCGCACCAGCTTCCACCCCTTTGAATAGGAAATATGCACGGCGTGGCAGGCCATTTGCAGCGAACCGGTCATGCGCACCATTTCAAGCAGCTGGGCAAAGAAGGGATCAAACACCGAATCCAGCGCGCACAGATGCAATTGCAGATCCAGCCGCAGCGACTCCTGCCCGCCGCCTACGCGCAGATTGTGCAGCAGCAGCCGGTTGTATTCCTCGGGCGTATCAGCGTCCAGCACCACGCCCTCATCGTTGACCGGCACATCCTGCCGCGGCAGACCCAGCTCACGCAGTGCGCCGCGCAGGCCGTCCTCGCCGCGATAATCGCTGATTTTCTCCAGCGCGTCATGCCTCAGCACAATGGGATGCCCTGATTTTTTGCCATATACCGGCCGCACGACCTGCGCATCGTATTCCAGCAGACGGCGCACAGTATCAATCTGCACCGTGGGCACATCGCCCGGCGAAAACAGCAGCCGCTCGCAGCGCGGCAGCAGGTATTCCAGACCGATCCTGAATGAATCGAACATCTGAGTGGAGGCATAGTGCTCGTTATTGAGGAACACCAGGCCCATCCCGTCCAGATGCTGGCGCAGCACATCGCTCTTATAGCCCGTCACCACCACGATAGGGTCGGCTCCGGCCTGCTGCATCATGCGCACCGTGCGGCGGATCATGGTATCCTCGCCCACGGGCAGCATGGGCTTAAAGCGCTCCATACGGGAGGATACGCCGGCGGCCAGGATCAGGGCGGCAAGCGGACTACGGACAGTTGCTTCCATGACTGATTCTCTCCTTGCGCGCAGGCATCACGCCGCGCGCTTTTTCGCATACTATAAAATGTAAGGGGGGATTTTCGATGGATATGGGCGTTGAGGTATCGCCGCTTTGCGGAATGCTGATCTGCATCGGCGTGGCGGCGTTTTTTGCCCTTTGGGGCGCTGGGCTGCTGTTTGCGCGCCTGCGTCAGCGGCGAAAGCGTGCTCCGTAATCAGCCAGCGCGCGCTTGAGGGCGATTTCCGCCATCATGGCGCAGTGAATGTGCCCGACATCGGGCTGGCCGTCGTCGGTCAGGGCTTGACCGATTTTCGCGTGATCCATCGTCAGCGCCGCCAGCGCGGGCATGCCCTGGCACCGGGCGCAGGCATATACGGCGCAGGCCCACAGCGGCGGGCAGGCAGATTGCGTCAGGGAGAATCCCGCGGCCTCGATCACGCCGATTTCATTGACGCGCAGACGGATTTCCAGCCGGTCCGCGCAGTTTGGTTCGCTGGCAATGCCCGCGCCGTTATAGCTTTCAGGCAGCGGGTAATCCTTGGCCTTCGCGGCCCAGGACAGCGTGAGCTGTTGATTGGTCATATCGCTGAATCCTCAAGAGCGGACGCACTCCCCCACGGGAATGCGTCCGTTCGTTTTCTTGTTTGATTATTCGCCCAGCAGCGTTCTGCGGATCAGCGTGCGCGTCACGTCGATCTTATAGGCGTTGCAGGACAGGGGCAGCGCGTCCTCCAGGCAGATTTCCGCAGCCGCAGCGGCGGTTTCCGCATTCAGCGGCTTGCCGATCAGATACTGCTCGGCCTTTTCACGCTTGAGGGCAACGGGCGCAACTGCGCCCAGCACCAGGCTTGCGTCGGTAACGATGTTGTTTTCGTCCGTGTTCACCACGCTTGCGACGGCCACGACCGCAAAATCAATGGCGTTGCGCACGCGGAACTTGTTGTACACAGCCTTCGCGCCAGCCTTGGGAGCGGGCACCACAATCTCCTCCACCACTTCGCCCGGACGCAGCACGGTCTGGATCTTGGCATGGGTGCCGAAAAACTCCTTGGCCGAAGCGGTACGCAGATTGGTAACCACCTTGGCGTTATAGGCATAGAGCATGTTGGCCATATCGCTGGGATTGACGGCCAGGCAGCCGCAGTTCATGCAGCGGCCGGCTTCACAGCGGGCCAGGCCGGGGGCGTAGCTCTTTTCATCCTCGTTTGTCAGACTGCGCTCAGGAATGGGCAGCTCCTCCAGCTTGTTGCCCACGCGGTTGTGCGCTTCCTGGCTCTCGCTGCGCAGGAAGCCCTTTTCAGCGGGCACTGCAGGCATGGGGAAGCCCATATAGGCGCTCATGGCGCGGGCGGCATGCATACCGGCGCTGATGGCGCGGATGGCAATGTTGGGGCCGGTAGCCGCGTCGCCGCCAGCGAATACGCCGGGACGGCGGGTGGCGTTATCCTCGTTTACATCCAGCAGGCCGCGCGGGCTCTTGATCTGCGCCTTGAGCTCCTCGCCCAGGAAGTCGATATCCACGCGCTGACCCGTGGCCAGGATGATGCAGTCAGATTCGATAACCTGCACATCGTCGTTATCATACTGGGGATTGAAATGGCCCTCCGCGTCGCGCACGGACAGGCACTTGTTGGTTTTCATGCCGCGCACATTGCCGTTTTCATCGCGGATGACCTCCAGCAGGCCGCGGCCGTTGATAAACTCAACGCCCTCCTCCAGCACGCGGGCAATCTCCTCGGGGCTGGCGGGCATTTCCTCGCGCTTTTCCAGGCAGACCAGACGCACCCTTTCCACGCCCAGGCGTTTGGATACCAGCGCCACGTCCATGGCCACGTTGCCGCCGCCGCAGACCAGCACCTCTTTGCCCACATGACCCTTGAGGTATTTGTTTACCTCCACCAGGAAGTTCAGACCGAACTGCGTCATCTCTTCGCCGCTGAGGCCCAGCACCGGCTGCTTCCACGCGCCGGTGGCGATGTAAACGGAATCATGGGCCTTTTCGATCCCGGCCACGGTGATATCCTTGCCCACATCCACGCCCAGCTTGAATACAACGCCCATCTTTTCCAGCGCCTTCTGCACGGTTTCGATGTACTTCTTGGGCAGGCGGTAAGCGGGGATGCCGTACATCAGCACGCCGCCGGCCTTCTCCATTTTATCATAAACCGTTACCTGATGACCAGCCCTGCGCAAATTATAAGCAGCAGCCAGGCCGGAGGGGCCGGCGCCGATCACGGCGGCGGACTTGCCGGTTTCCTTTTCGGGCGCGCGGTAGAATTCATCCATGTGCTCCAGAATGTAATCGCCCACCGTGCGCTCCACGCAGTGGATACCCACGCTGTCGCCGTACACGTTCTGGTTGCATTCCTTCTGGCAGGGATGCGGGCACACGCGGGAGGTCAGCATCGGCAGCGGGTTGGCGCGCATGAGGATCTCAGCCGCAGCGTGCATATCCCCCTCGCGGATCTTTTCCATATAGGCGGGAATATCGGTATTGGCCGGACAGCCGTGAGAGCAGGGCGTCTGGCACACCTTCATTGCGCCGAAGATGGAATGATACCGGTTTTCGCCCATCATGGCATAGCACAGATGCCCCTGCTTGCGGGCGCAGTTGACGCGGCCGCCGATGGAATCAGGATAGCGGTAATACCAGCAGCGCACATCCTGGCAGATGTTGCCGCCCACGGTGGCGGTGTTGCGCAGATTGGGCGTAGCGACGGAATACGCCGCGTCCGCCAGCGCAGGCCATTTGCTGCGCACCACGCTGCTGGATGCGATATCGGCCAGGGTGGCCATCGCGCCCAGATGCAGGCCGTCGGCCTCCTCAGTAATTTTATTGAGGCCGGGAATTTCCTTCAGGCTGACCACCGTCCTGGGATACTCCGGCAGCAGCTTTTCCTTGAGCACGCCGGTCAGATCGGTGCCGCCGGCGCTGAGAACGGCGCCGCCCCTGCGCAGAAGCTCGGAAGCCTGCGCAACGCTTTGTGCCGATTCATAAGCAAAATGCTTCATAGCTTATTTCTCCTCCTTCGCTTTGAGCGCAGCCAGCACGCGGGCGGGCGTGAAGGGGAACTCGTTGATCCATACGCCGCAGGCATTGTACACAGCCATGCGGATAGCGGGCCCGCCGGGAGCCAGCAGCGGCTCGCCCACGCCGTTCGCGCCGAAGGGATAGCGGGTATCCTTGCCCTTGTTGGTTTCCAGTACGATGTGATCATGCTGCGTCACTTCGTTGAAGGTACGGGTCTTATAATCAATATTGGAGGGGTTGAGCACGCGATAGTCGTTCTGATCCCACACCGTCTCTTCCATTAGCGCCAGATCGGTGCCGGCATAGAAGGACTGCACCTGGTTGCGCAGCGGCAGGGGATTGACGATCACGCCCGCATCGGAGCCGCCGAAGTGATTGAGCAGCCTGATCGTGCCAAGCTCGGTATCAACCTCAACTTCAATCACCTGCAGGTGCATGATGGTGCTGTCTTCCACGCCGTTGTGATGGCCCACGCCCGTGATGGAGTCTACCTTGCCGATGACCATCGGGAACAGGGGCAGCACCTTCTCGGGGTTGGAAATCTGATAGATTTTGCCGTTCCTGAGGGCCAGATCATCCTTGGGAATGCCGTGGCGCTTTTCGACGATTTCAAACAGCTGGCGCTTGACGTCCTGCGCAGCCTTGAGGGCGCAGATGCCGCCGCAGTAGGTGGAGCGGGAGCCGGTGGAGCCAAAGTCCGCGGGGGTCGCGCCGGTATCGGCGGGCGCCATCTTGACGGACTCGATGGGCATATCCAGCTCCTCAGCCACGATCTTCTGCATGATATCGCGGATACCCGAGCCAAACTCCGCCATGCAGGTGGAGATATACACAGCACCCAAACCCGTGATGGTCACGGTGGCGTTGGAGGTTTTGCCGCCCGTATCGGCGTGGCCGGCGGCGCTTACGCCGATGCCGCGGCGCTTTTTGCCATCGGGAGACACCCAGGTGGGCACGCCCCAGCCCTTCCAGCGCTCAGACCAATGGCAGGCCTTCGCGGTCTCGCGCACCAGGTTCTGCCAGTCGGAGGAGTTATTGTGCTGCCAGGGATGCATGGGCGAGCAGGCGTTGTGGAACTCCTCGCCCAGCGCCAGCGCGTTCTTTTCCAGATAGACCATGGGGTCTACATCCAGGCGGCGGCAGGCCTCGAAGATAGCGGCGGTCAGCAGGTTGCTCGATTCCAGATAGCCATAGCCGCGGAAGGAGCCGGAGGGCACATGGTTGGTCACGACCACCTTGGCGTCAAACTTCTTGTTGTTGGTTTTGCACAGGATGGGCAGGGAGTTTGTGCCCACAGCCAGCATGAATTCCTGCGTGGAAGCCGTAGCGCCGGCGTCGGCGATCTGCGTCATTTCAACGGCGGTCGCCAGGCCGTCCTTCTTCATGCCAAACCTGACGTGACCCTTGGTGACCATGCGGGTCTGATGGGCGGTAAAGTGCTCCTCCTTACTGTAAGCGTACAGCACCGGGCAGTTGGCAAAGCGCGCCATCAGGGCGGTGAACACCAGGCAATGCACGTTGCCGCTGTACAGCTTGGAGCCAAAGGATCCGCCCACAGCGCCCACGATCAGGCGGACGTTTTCATAGGGCAGATTCAAAGAAGACGCGACGTTCTGGTGGCAGTAGGCAGGGGCCGCGGCGGAGGCGATAAAGGTGACTACGCCCTTATCCCACCAGGCAATGGTGGTGGGCGGCTCCAGCGGCAGCGGGTTCTGGCCGCTGGTCAGCTCGCTGTCCATCTCCACGATCACATCGGCTTCCTCAAAGCCCTTGCCGCTGTCCCCCGCCTCAAAGTGCAGGTTCTGCTTGTAGGGGGCGATGTTGCCGGGGAATTCCTTGTACAGCTGCGGCGCGCCGGGCTTCATGGCCTCGTCGATGGTATAAACGGGCTCCAGCTGCTCGTATTCCACCTTGATCTTGTCCATGGCCTCCATGGCCAGATCTTCGGTATCGGCAACAACCAGCGCCACAGCGTCGCCCACATAGCGCACATACTCATCCAGAATATTGGGATGGCGCGGCGGGGTGAAGCCGTTGTTGACGCTGATGCCCTCGCCTGCGATATCCTGCCAGGTCACCACGCAGGCAACGCCGTCCATGGCCAGAGCTTCGCTCTTATCCACGCTGACGATGCGGGCAAAGGGATAAGGCGAGCGCAGGATCTTGCCGTATTTCATGCCGGGCACCTTGTTGTCGGCCACATACATGGCCTTGCCCGTTACAATGTCGCTGCCCAGGATACGATGGGTCTCGCGGCCGACATGGCGGAACTGCTCTTTCATTGCTTGCGTTCCTCCTTCATCTGCTCAATATAGGCCATAATGGATTCCACAGCGGTATAATGGGTGCCGCAGCGGCAATAATTGCCCGACAGCGCCTCGCGCACCTCCGTCTCGGTGGGACAGGGGTTTTTCTCCAGCAGCGCCTGCGCAGTCATGATGATGCCGGGCGTGCAGAAGCCGCACTGATAGCCGCAGTGATCCAGGAAAGCCTGCTGAAGACCGTTCAGCTTGCCCGTAGCCGTATCGGCCAGGCCCTCGATGGTGGTGATCTCCGCACCGTCGCAGTCCATGGTCAGCATCATGCAGGAAGTAACAGGCTTGCCGTTCATAATCACCGTGCAGGCGCCGCAAGCGCCCTGATCGCAGCCGAGCTTTACGCCCGTCAGGCCCAGGCGGTCGCGCAGGGTATGCACCAGCGTTTCGCTCTCGGGCATTTCGCCGCGGCCCTCGCCCACGTCAAATTCGTAGGAACGGCCGTTTACCTTGAGGGTAATGACCTTTACGGATCTAACTTTCATGTATTTTCTCCTTTAATTCAAGACGACTTATTGGGCGTTCTTCCTGGATGCGCGGAAGGCCAGGCCGATGGCCACGCCGCACAGGCAGACGCCCGCGAAGAAGAACCAGACGACATTGTAATTGCCGGTGCTGTCGATGATGCGGCCAACAATAATGGGCTGCACAAGGCTTGCGGACTGGAAAATCAGGTTCTCGATCGAAATAGCAGTGGCGCTGTACTGATCGCCCGCGCGGATCGCGGCCAGGGTGGTATAGTGCGTAGAGGGCAGATAGGAAAACGCGCCGAAGATAACGCCGATCAGGATCAGGGTGACGTAGCTGTTCATCAGCCCAAACACCGCGCAGGAAACGCCCATCAGCGCCAGGGCAATCAGCATAAACTTTTTGTGGCTCATGCCCAGGGCGTTAGCTAACTTGCCCGAGAAGCAGGAGGCGATGATGCCCGCGATGGAAAAGGCGGATACGATCATGCCGCCCTGGGTGGCGGTCAGGCCGATGGACTGGGCAAACTTATTGCCCCAGGTGGAGAAGCCATTGTTGACAAACATGAACATGAAGCCCGACAGCGCCAGGATGATCTGCTGGGGATCCTTGAAATAAACCACCAGGCCTTCCAGCAGTCCGGCCTTGCCGGCGGGAGCGGGCGCCTTGGGAATGGGCTTTACAAACAGGAACAGGCAAACAATCACCAGCACCGCGAACAGGCTGACATAGGCAAAGGTGCCGCGCCAGCCAACCGCATGCATCAGGCGGGGCGCAATCTGATTGGCCAGCAGGATGCCGATGGGCGGGGAGGCCAGCAGGATGCCCATGCCGGTGGCGCGCTCCTTGGGAGCAAAGTTGGCGGTAACGATCTTAGAGCAGCTGGACATGATCACGCCCGAGCACAGACCGTTGACAATGCGCACGACCAGACCCATGGTGTAGCCGCCAATGACGGCCATCAGCGCCGTGCAGATGCCGCCCAGCAGGGTGGCGATAATCAGAATGTACTTGGGCTGCAGCTTATCGGCCATGATGCCGCCGGGAATCTGCGTGATGCAGTAGCCCGCGAAGAAGGCGGACATGTACAGGCCGGCCTGGGTGGCGTTGATGGAAAACTCCTCCATTACGGTGCTCATCAGCGGCGCCCAGGTAAAGCGGCTGAGGAACGTAAAGGTGAAGGCGAGTGTGGCCGACATCAGCGCCAGCCAGCGATTGCTGCTTTTGTTCGCAGTGGACATGTGGAAAGATCCCTCCTTGCCAAATTGACGCCGCCCAGAATCGACACATTTCTGAACAAATCATCATTTGTTCTAATCATAATTGCTTTATCGATATTCGTCAATATGCAATAAAAAACATAACGGTCTGGATGGCAAGCGAAAACCGCGCGATTTTCAACACATTTTTAGTCTTCGATCAGCTTTTGCGGAGCAAATTCCCCTATTTTTGCGTTTTTTTCATTTACGCGCGTTTACTGAACAAATTATATTTTGTTTTTTTGCTTTGTCATTTGCTTTTTTATCTTTTCCTGTGCTATAATTCAATTGTAGATATCAGAAAGCGAGCCTGCCCATGAAAGATAAAGCGCCTCTTGTCAAAACGCAGATTCTCACCACGGCCGAAAAAATGTTCCACGATTATGGCTACAACAATACAACCTTCCAGCAAATCGCAGATGAAATCGGCATAACCAAGAGCACGATCTCCTATCATTTCAAAAACAAATATCTGCTCCTGCTGTACATGATCGACGAGTACTTTCAGTACCTGCGAGATTTCATCGATCAGTATCCCGACGAATATCAAAACGCCTACTGGCGCATCTGCGTGATGTACATTTATTTTTACCGCGTGATCACCAGCAGTGAAAAGAACCTTGATCTATTCTATCGCAAGGACGCTATGGACGTCTGGGAAACCAGCAAGGTCGGCATCGTCAGCAATCACTACCGCGCCATCATCCGCGATTTTCACAAGCCCTTTGACGAACTGGATCTGCGCATGTCGGTCTGCATGGATTTGGGCGCGCGCCGCAGGCTGTATCATGAGTTTCTCAGCGGCAATTCTGACCTGCAGAACATTGATACCTTCTGCTATTATCATGTGTATCTGATCGGCATACTGTGCAGGCTTGATCTGCCCACGATTCAGGAAAACCTGCGGCTGGCCTTTGACTTCGCCAACAAATACACGCCCGAGGTGCCCTACCTGCTGCAATAAACCGCAACTCAAATCAAAACCACCGGCTAAGCCGGTGGTTTTGATTTGAGTTGAGAATCTGTATTAATGCATGGGGCAGCCATGATGCGCTTTCTGCCCGCCCTCGCGGCGCAGCGCACGCACACAGATCATTTCCCCCGCGATGCTTACGGCGATTTCCGCCGGGGTAACAGCCTTAATGGCCGTGCCGATGGGCGTATGCACAACGGCCAGTCGATCCTCCGTCACGCCCCGCTCACGCAGGCGCGCGTTGACCGAGGCGGTTTTCTTGGCCGAGCCGATCACGCCCACATAGGCATGATCCGCCTGCAATGCCTGCAGCTCCACCTCAAAGTCATGGCTGTGGCCGTTGGTCATGATGACGATATAATCCTCGGGCTTCAGCTCAAGCGATGCAGCGATATTATCAAAATCGCCCACGATCACCTGATCTGCATCCGGAAAGTTTGCCTGATTGGCGCACTCCGGCCGGCAGTCATACACGACAGGGCGGAAATTGATGGTTTTCAGCAGCGGCACCAACGATTGGGCAATGTGCCCCGCGCCAAAGATCAGCGCGCGCTCCCCCAGCGGCAGGGGCAGCAGCACATGCTTTTCATCCGGCGCAGGCGCTTCGCCCGCCAGCAGCTGCCCATCCGCGCCGATCAGCGCGGCCAGGCCGCCGTTCAGCCCCAGGCTCAGATCAGCCGGGGTCATCCCGGCAAAGCACTGCATGGCCTTTTGCGCCAGGCTGTTCCAGCGCGCATCCGTACCCGGAATGCGGGTAAACAGCACCGTCACATCGCCGCCGCACACCATGCCGATATCCTCAATTCTGTTCTTTTGCAGATGGAATTCATGCAGCCCGCTCTGCTTTTTTTCCAGCAGCTCTATGGCCATCTGCTCGCTGCGCAGCTCAACGGCGCCGCCGCCGATGGTGCCCACCAAGCGGCCCTGCGCGCCTACAAGCATCTGGCTGCCCTTGCCGCGCGGGGCGGAGCCGTCGTCCGCCACGATGGTGGCCAGCATGGTATCGTGGCCCTTTTCCATTTCATAAAGCAGCTTTGCAAAGATCGAACGCATATCGCAGTCCTTTCCGGCGGGAGGGAGAGACTTTCCCCCTCCCGCGCCATGAAACGATTATTCTTTTACAAAGGAGTTGGCCGTCAGCTGCTGATACAGCTCCTGAGTCAGCTCGCAGTGATAGAACAGGTCGAAGTAGGTCTTTACTTCCTCATACATGTCGTAATCGGCCGCTTCAGGATAGAGCACCTTCTCCATCCACATCACGCCCAGCAGGCGCTGCACAGAGGGCGGGAAGCCCATCCAGTTGTAGGGGCCCATGGGAACTTCCACATAGTTGCCATTCTGGATAGCGGTGATGGTCTGCCAGGTATCCATGGTCGCCACGGTGCTGTAAATGCTGCCGGGGGCGAAGATGACAAAGTCCGGATTCCAGGCCAGGATCTGCTCCATATCCACCTCGTTGCCCGTGCCCTTGGAGGAGGGATTGTCCACCGCCGCCAGGTTGTTGGCCAGCATGTCGATCACTTCGGCATGATAGGAGCCCCTGGCGATTACGTTCAGCCCTTCAGCACCGGAAACATAGAGAAGGTTGGCCTTTTCCACGCTGCCGGCAATAGCCGCGGCGCGCGCCATGACATTTTCGCAGTAGGCCGCCAGCTCTTCGGCTTCCTCCTGCTTGCCCAGCAGCTCGCCCAGCTTGCGGTAGGCGTCGCCAGCCGTGCCAGTATGGGTGGTGATATGCACAAAGGGGATGCCGGTCTGCTCAGTCAGCGCATCCAGATCTTCCTTCACGGTCTTCTTGGGTTCGCCCACGTCGATGACCACGTCGGGCGCGGCGGCCAGCAGCGTTTCCAGGTTCATTTCGCCCTTGCCGCCATACAGCTGGCCCAGCAGGGGCAGGTTGTAATACGCGGTGGGCAGGATGCCCTCGGCGCTCTTATCCCAGGCGTTGGCGATGCCAACCAGCATTTCAGGCGCGAGGGCAAAGACGAATATCTGCGCCAGCGGCCCGGAAATGGCGATCCTGGTGATGTTGGCGGGCAGCGTTACCTCGCGTCCCGTGGAATCCACGAACGTGCGCGTTTCCTCCGCCGTAGCAAAGGAGCACAGGCTGCAGGCCAGGCACAGCGCGAGCAGCAGGGACAGGAACTTCTTCATCATGGGGTTTCCTCCTTGACGGGCTTGTTCAGCCCTTCATATTTCTGACGGTTATTCACCGTTGCAGACTGTTTACGTTCAGCGTAATCAGCGCGAGATTCCGCTGCATCGGCAGCTCCAATGGGAACGCGGGATCGTCCGTTTCGCGCAGCCGGTTCTGCAGATATTCATCCGTCACCGCGCGCTTGTTTTTATCCTGGCTGTACAGGCGGAAGAACCGCCGCGCATCCTCCATATTGCGGAAGGGCTGGTTCAGATCCAGCGTCATCGCCTTTTCCTCAAAGGGCACGCCCATGGCGCGCAGCCGCTCCGCCGCGCCCGCATAGCCGTCGGCCTTTTTCCTGACCATGCCGGCCGAAAAGCGGTGATAGGGCTCGTTGCGCTTGACAATCAGGATATTGCTGCGGCACATGCGCCTGGAAATATCCAATATCTCATCCAGTTGGCCGTACAGGCAAAAGATCATCGCGTCAAAGGGCGTATGGACGGTTACGTTCTCCATCCGCTCGCATTGCGCGCAGATGTTGCCGATGCGCTGCGCCGCGCAGTTTTCGCGCAGCACGGCAATGGCGCTTTCGCTTTGATCAATGGCCGTAATCTGCCGCACATACGGAGCCAGCGCCAGCGAAAGATAGCCCAGGCCGCAGCCTGCGTCACAAATGCTATCCTGCGGGTGCAGGTAGGGCAGCATCATGTCGCGCAGGCGCGCGTTATAATCGCTGTGCGTGGCTGCATCGCGCATAAAGCGCACCATATCCGGCCGCCACATCGACATGGTCGTCATAGGCTGCCTCCCCTGTGCGGCACAATCACGCGCCCCTGCCGGGTATCCACAAAATCTGCCTCCACTTGATAAAGCTGCCGGATCAATTCAGGCGTCAGCGTATCCCCCGCGTCGCCCAGCGCCGCGACGCCGCCGCCGTGCAGCGCCAGGATGCGATGCGAAAACGTCAGCGCGTGTTGCGGGTTATGCGTGGACAAAAGCACGGTATAGCCCTCCTGCGTCAGGCCGCGCACGCAGGCAAGCACGCGCAGCTGATTGCCAAAGTCCAGGCTGCTGGTGGGCTCGTCCATCACCAGGATTCTGGATTGCTGACACAGCGCGCGCGCCACCAGCACCAGCTGCTGCTCGCCGCCGCTCAGATGCGAAAAATTGCGCTCCGCCATATCCTGCACGCCCACGCGCGCCATGGCCTCCCGCGCCTGCCGCACATGCTCGGCACGCGGCGCGGCAAAGGGTGACAACCGGTGCGTCACGCCCATCAGCACGGTATCCTGCACCGTATAGCCAAAGGTAGGACGGTGCGACTGGGGAATATAGGCGATCATGCCTGCCATTTCGCGCTGTGCAATGCCGCGTGCCTCGCGGCCATCCAGCAGGATCTCGCCCTGATAATCGCGCAGAATACCTAAAATGCAGCGGAACAGCGTGCTCTTGCCCACGCCGTTGGGGCCAAGGACGGATAAAAACTCGCCCGGCCGCGTATCAAAGCTGATATCCTGCAGCACCGGATGATCACGATAGGCAAAGCTCAGGTTCTTTACTTCCAGCTTCACAGCGCCGCATCCTTTCTGGTCATCAGGTAGATAAAGAAGGGCGCGCCCACAAAGGCTGTCAGGATGCCGATAGGTATCTCCGTGGCCAGCAGATTGCGGGATACATTGTCCACCAGCAGCAAAAACAGCGCGCCAAATACCATCGAAGCCGGCAGCAGATGGCGGCAGTCGTTGCCGATGGTCTTGCGGCACAGATGGGGGATCACCAATCCCACCCAGCCGATCATGCCGGAAACCGCCACACTGGCAGCGGTCATCAGCGTAGCGCAGATCACCGTCAGCAGACGCAGCCTGCGGGTGTTCACACCCATCGCGCGCGCCTCGTCCTCTCCGGCAGACAGGATATTGAGCCGCCAGCGCACCAGCAGCAGCGGCGCGCAGCCCAGCGCCATGGGAATAAAAGCAAAGCGCACATCGCGCATGCGCGCGCCCGAAAAGCTGCCCATCAGCCAATAGGTGATGGCGGGCAGCTGGTTGCTGGGATCGGCCACCAATTTGATATAGGAAGTCCCCGCTGAAAAGAGAGAGGAGATCATCACGCCTGCCAGCAGGATATTGACCGTCCTGCTGCCGCGCGTGCGGCTGCCAATCAGATAGACCAGCGCCACAGTAAGCAGACTAAAGGAAAAGGCTGACACCATGATCATCGCCCGGTTGCCATCCAGCAGGATGGCCAGCGCCGCGCCGAAGCACGCGCCCGAGGACGCGCCCAGAATATCCGGGGCAGCCATGGGATTCTGGAACACGCTCTGGTAGCTTGCTCCCGCCATGGCCAGGCAGCAGCCCACCATGCACACCAGCAGGATACGCGGCAGACGCACGTTGAGCACGGCAATTTCCATGTTTTTCGTCCAGCTGGCTTCGATCGGGAATACGCGGGAAAACAGGATTCTGACCACCTGCCCCACCGGCACGTCGTAGCGTCCCAGCGAGAAGGAAAGCAGAAACACAAGCACCAGCGCCGCCAGCAGCAGGACAATCTGCATCCTGGCGCGCCGTGCGCTCTTTGTAAGCAGGCTATTTTTCATTGCCTGTCCTCCGACTCATCATACAGCAGCAGCACGTTTTCCGGCGCTACGCCCAGCTCCAGCTTTGCCGCCGCAGGCTTGCAGTCCTTGGAGAGCCGCCACCACAGCTCAGGGCTGTCGCTCTTTTGGTTCTCATAGCGGAAGGGCACGGTCAGCTCGAACGGCTCTTCCATAATTTCCTTCAGCTCCACCTGGCAGCGATTCTGCATACAGCGCGGATTGAAATAATGTGCGCGGATGCCCACCGCGCACAGACCGTCCCGCACAGGGGCCGCAGTGCGCAGGCGAACGCCCCACTCGGGCACATCCACCGCATATTCCCCCGCCTTGGCGGCCTTGGCAATGTTCTTGCAGCCTGTCACCGCGGCAGCGGCAATGGTGCCCGGATTGGCAAACAGCCGCTTGGTGGGCTGCAGCGTCAGAATGCGGCCCGTTTCCATCAGCGCGATGCGGTCGCACAGGCGATACGCCTCGTCCCGGCTATGCGTTACCATCAGCGTCGCGCCCTGATAGGATCGCAGCAGATGCTTCATTTCGATTTGCAGCTTTTCGCGCAGATGAGTATCCAGCGCGGAGAATGGCTCGTCCAGCATCAGCAGCTTTGGCTGGCTGATCAGGATGCGCGCCAGGGCCGTGCGCTGCTGCTGGCCGCCCGAAAGCTGGCTGGGCAGCCGGCGCTCCAGCCCTGTCAGTCCCAGCAGCTCCATCACCTCGCGCAGCGCCTGCTCGCTCTGCGCGCGGCTGCGCTTTTCGGCGCGCAGGCCGCAGAGGATGTTCTGCCGCACCGTCATGTTGGGAAAGAGCGCATAATTTTGGAAAAGATAGCCCACATGCCGCTTCTGCGGGGGCAAGTTGATCCTTTTTTCGCTGTCAAACAGCGTTACGCCGTCCAGCTCGATATGACCGCTGTCGGGCCGCTCAATGCCTGCGATGCACTTGAGCGTCATGCTTTTGCCGCAGCCCGAAGCGCCCAGGATGCCCAGCACCCCATCCTCGCAGGCAAAGGCAACGCGCAGGCAGAAGCTCCCCAGGCGCTTTGTAATATCAACAGCAAGACGCATGCGCGCGCCCTCCCTTCTGCCGGCGTTCCAGCATATTGACCGTCAGCAGCACCACAGCGGAGATGGCCAGGTTGACCATCACCCAAAAGAAAGCGCCGCCCTCATCATTGGTGCGCCACAGCTGATAAACAGTTGTGGAGATGGTGGCCGTGCGGCCGGGCGTATAGCCAATGATCATGCTGGTAGCGCCGTATTCGCCCAGGGCTCTGGCAAAGGCCAGCACCGCGCCGGCCAGGATACCCTGCCGGCAATAGGGCATGCGGATGCGCCAGAAGATGTATGTATTGGACAATCCCAGCGTTTGGCCGGCATAGGCCAGGGTATCGTCAAAGCTTTCAAACGCGCCGCGCGCCGTGCGGTACATCAGCGGAAACGCCACCACGGACGCCGCCAGGATACCGCCGTACCAGGTCATCACAAGCTTGATGCCGAATTGGCTTAGAAACATGCCCAGCGGGCGCTTTACGCCAAAGAGCAGCAGGATAAAATAGCCCACCACCGTCGGCGGCAGCACCATAGGCAGCGTCAGCACCACGTCCAGCACGCCCTTGATCCACCGCGGCAGCCGCGCCACATAGTAAGCGGCGAAGATACCCGTGAAGAACACAAGAAAGCAGCTGATGGCCGCAATACGCAGTGAGTTATAAAGCGGATACCAATCCATATACGCCCCTCCAGCAGGGAAGCCCGGAAAGGCAGTCGGGCCTTTCCGGGCAGTTTAAGATCAATCAGTTCACCGGCGCGAAGCCAACGCTTTCAAACACAGCCATCGCTTCCTCGCCCATCAGATAGTTCAGGAAGGCCTTGGCTTCTTCCGCGTGCTTGGAGATCTTCAGCACAGCGGCAGGATAGATGACCTGGCCGCACATTTCCTTGGTGGCGTAGTCAACGGGGGTCAGACCCGCGCTGAAGGCGTCGGTGCAATACACGATGCCGCAATCCACGCTGCTCTCGGAAACCTGGGTGGTAACTTCCTTCACGTTGGTGCCATAGGTGAGCACGCCCTTCTTGGCCAGCTCCGCCTCGTCCAGTTGATAATAAGCCAGGATCTTCTGGGTGTACTGGCCCACAGGCACATCGCTGTTGCCCATCGCCAGCAGCACGTCGCCCGCCTTGAGGCGCTCGGCCAGCGCATCGAAGCTCTCCACGTTCTTGGGGTTGCCTTCGGGCACGCACAGGGTCACACGGTTCTCCAGCAGGTTTACGCGGGTTTCTTCATTGACGAAATCCAGACCATCGGTATTGACGGCGGAATCAGCGGTGATATCCAGCTGGTTCATCTGCTTCTGACCGGCGGAAATGAACAGGTCGCACTCGGCGCCTTCCTGGATCTGGGTCTTGAGGGTACCCGAGGAGTCAAAGTTGAACGTCAGGGTTACGTTGGGCGCAGCCTGCGCGTACAGATCGGCAATCTTGGTCAGGGTTTCGGTCATCGAGGCGGCAGCAAACACAACCAGCTCTACCTTTTCATCGGCCAGAGCGGCGGTGCAGCCGCACAGCAGCATCAGCGCTACCAGCAGGGCTACGATCTTCTTCATGGTTCTTTCTCCTTTGCTTTTCGCAAGTGTATTCAAAACGCGGATTTACGCGCTTTGTTCTTCTATCGAAAACGCATTGGTTTGTCTGAAGCTTGCCGTCTGCTCGATTACACGCCCTTGCCGAAGCCGCAGTTGGGGAAATGGCACTCAGGGCAATTCAGGCACAGGCCGCCGTTGCCCAGGCCCGCCAGCTGCCCGGCCGTCACCGGCTCGCCCGCCAGCAGATAAGGCAGCACCAGGTCAAATACCGTGCGCTTGGCATACATCACGCATCCAGGCAGGCCGCACACCGGGCGGCCATCCTGCATATAGGAAAGCAGGAACATCGCGCCAGGCAGCACCGGCGCGCCGTAGCTGACCACGCGCGCACCCGTATTGCGGATAGCCAGCGGCGTGCGGTCGTCGGGATCCACGCTCATGCCGCCCGTGCACAGCACCATATCCAGCCCGTCGGAAAGCATCTTTTCAATGGCCGCCGTAATCTCCTGGGCGTTGTCGTCCAGCGTCACATGCGCCGCCATCGTGCTGCCGTACTCGGCCAGCTTTTGCACCAGCACCGGCGTAAACTGATCCTGAATGCGCCCCTTGAACACCTCGCTGCCCGTAGTGACAATGCCCACGCGGCGCGCGGGAATGGGCAGCAGGCGCAGGATGGGCGTATCGCCCGCCAGGGCCCTGGCCTGCTCCATGGCTTCTTTTTCAATGGTCAATGGGATGATGCGCGTGCCGCACAGCTTGTCCCCTGCCTTGACCATAAAGCCGGAGGGGCGCGCGGCAATCATCATGCGGCCCATGCCGTTGATGGCGCGCAGGCGCGGCAGATCGGCCAGGAACAGGCCGTCGCACTCCGCGGTCAATTCAATCTTGCCCTCCTTGGGCTGAGAGGCTTTCATGTGCTCGCCCATGCACAGATCGCGCAGAATGGCCGCCGCGTCGTTTTCGTGCAGCATGTTTTCGTTCTGCTCCCAGATATACACATGCTCCTTGCCTACGCTGAGCAGCACCGGAATATCCTCCTCGCGGATGATATGCCCCTTGCGGAACACCGCGTCCTTGATCACGCCCGGAATGATCTGGGTGATATCGTGGCAAAGCATCTGGCCAACAGCCCCGGTGGTTTTCATCAGCTTCATGGCTGTTTCTCTCCGATCAATAGATCATACTGCTGCCGGGCTGCAAGGGCGGCGCGATACCGGCGGTCATGGGCGCACAGCGCCTGCTCGGTACGGCACTTTGCCCGGCTGCGTTCAAAGCGCTCTTCCAGCGTTACGCGCTGATCGCCCTGCACGTACTTATCCGCCAGGTACAGCAGCGCACTTTCGTCAAACGGCCCGCCGCTCCAATCGTGATGCACGGCCACAATGTCCGCAATCTCGGGATAACCCAGCCCGCGCAGCTTCTGCGCCCCGGCAAAAGCGTGGTTGGGCTCGGTACGGCAGATATCATGCAGCAGCGCGGCGGCAGACAGGAGCGCGCGGTTCAGCCGCACGCCATGCGCTGCCAGCGCATCGCACATTTCCAGCGCCAGGCGCTGCACGGCGCGGCTATGCGCCGCCACCTGCGGCGGAACCTGCGTCAGCAGCGTACTGCAGACGGACTCATCCGGAATGCACGGCGTAAGCGCGGCGCCGGGCTTCATGCCAGTGTGCGGCATTCTACGCCTCCAATTTCGTGAAAATCGATTCGCGCATATCGATACTATATCATTATACTGAACAAGTTGTATTTTGTCCAGTATATAATTCGATATATGCCGTGTAATTTTGACATATCACTAAACAATAATCATATTGTTCATTATCTTGGCATATTCCGGCGCACGCAAAGAAGCGCCCCGAAGGGCGCTGTATGTCGTCAATCAAAGAAATCCGTTTGTCTGTCCTTGCCAGTCAGTACCTCGTATTCGCCGTCGCCGGCCGTGCTGACGCGCACGTCGCCATCCAGGAAGATATGGTACATCTGCTTGCCGTTGCGGGCATATTTCTGTGCAACAAACACGCTGCCCAGCAGATCATTTGTAATCACAGTGATCTCCGGGTTGACCGTTTTGCGCCACTTGGGCGAATTGGAGGTATCCAGGCCATGATGATTGGCTTTGATCACGTCGGCATGCAGCGCATCGCCCCAGCGCTTGACCACATCCGTTTCACCCGTGCTGTATAGATCGCCCGCCATCAGGAAGGACGAATCGCCATACACAAACTTGAGCACCAGCGAATGGTTGTTCATAAACTGCGTACCGCTCTTGGGATAATCCTCGTAATATTCGATTTCAGCCTCCGGGTTGTACACATACACCTTGACCTGATCGCCGAACATGAAGCTGTCGCCCTCGTGCAGATAAACCTGCTCGATGTGATTGCGCTCGATCGCCGCGACATAGCCCTTATAGGTATTGGTGGTATGCCAAAGCTCGGTAGAATAATGAATGCCCACCTCATAGCGATCCATCAACGCAGCCATGCCGCCGATATGATCGATATGCGGATGAGAGGCTACCAGATAATCGATCTTCTTTACGCCCATCTCATCCAGCGCGGCGATGATATACTGCGTTGCCTGCGGATGGCCCGCATCCAGCACCATGATCTTGCCATCGGGCGAGGTCAGAATCATGCAGTCGCCCGGCTTATCATCCGCCACCTGCGGCCCAAGCCACAGATAGCGCACGGTCAGCCTGCCCGCATCCTGGGCGGTATCGTAAACCTGGCCGTAGCGCGCATCCTCGGCAAGGGCGCAGGAAAACAGCAGGCTCAGCATCAGCGCCAGCGCAATCAGGCGTTTTTTCATCGTTGGTTCCTCCCATATGGAAAAGACTTATTGTGATTTTCAATGGCAATTCGGCGGCCGCACAGGCGTTATTTCATCGCGGCCTTGCTCATGCCCGTCATGATGTACTTCTGCAGGATCAGGAACAGCAGGATGATCGGCACAATGCCCATCACCGCGCCGGCCATGATTTCGTTATAGTTGGAGGTCTCCAGGCCGGAGAAGGTTTGGCGAAGGTAGGTGACGCCCACGGCAATGGTGCGGCGCACGTCGGTGGTGGTGATCATCTTGGGCCAGAAATAGCTGTTCCAGCCGCCGATGAAGGAGAGGATGCTCAGCGTAATCAGCGTAGGCGCGCACATCGGGCACAGCACATGCACGATGGTGCCGATGCGCCCCATGCCGTCGATGCGGCCCGCCTCGATATAGCTGTCGTCCACCGACATGAACGCCTGCCGGAGCATAAAGATGAAATACGCCGATACAAGGTTCGGCACTACCAGGCCGGGGAAGGAGTTAAGCCAGTTCAGGCGCGATACCATCACATAGATGGGAATGAACGTGACCTGGAAGGGCACCATCAGCGCGCCCAGCACGATCAGGAAGAACACGTTTTTGCCGGGGAAATTGCCCTTGGAGAAGCCATACGCCGCCAGCACGCCCAGCGTCAATTCGCCCAGCATGATGAAGGCGGTCATAATCATGGTGTTGTAAAAGTACTTCAGGAACGGCGCGCGGCGCAGAACGTTTGGATAATTCTGAAAATTGAATTTCAGCGGCCACAGGGTAGGCACGGGATTGAGCAGCTCCTCGCTGGTTTTGAAGGAGGAAATGATCATCCAGTAAATCGGGAAGAGCATCACCAGGGTAAAGAGCGTCGCCGCGATATACTGCAGCGCCCGCATAGTGCGGCGCATAGCCATCTGGCGGCGCGGATCGGCCTGGATCAGGGGCGAAATAAAGCGCAGGCACAAAAGCCCCACGGCTGCAACGCCCAGGCAGACGGCTGCCGCCGTAAGATACGTGCCTCTGGAGCGCGCCAGGGCGGAAAGCGAGTGCGTGATTTCGTATTCCGTCATGTCCGCCGTAACGCGGCCCATGGCGTTGTGATAGCTGATTACGCCAACCAGCCCCAGGACGCCCAGCACAAGCGCAAAGGCCAGGAAGAGCATCATAATATCAAACCAGCCGGAGCGGCGCATCCGCAGCAGATGATTTTCTTTTTGCATAAAAACGTTCTCCTTCCGCTTTACTGGTCGTAGTTGGTTTTACGGTTGGACCATTTCATCGTCAGCGCCGTGCAAACCAGCAGGATAATAAAGAACACAACCGATACCGTGGCCGAGCGTTCCATGCGGAAGTCCTTGAACGCCGTGTTGTAAATCCACTGCACCACCACGTTGGTGGCCTTGCCGGGGCCGCCGCCCGTCATAACGTCCACGGACTGGAACACCTTCATGCTGGCGATAAACGTTGTTACCAGCAGGAAGACGGTGGTGGGCGTCAGCAGCGGCACCGTGATATGGCGGAAGCGCTGCACGCCGTCCGCACCGTCGATGGCCGCAGCCTCGTAATAATCCTGGGGAATGCCCTTCATGGCGGACAGATAAATCATCATGCCGTAGCCCGTCACGCGCCAGAAGGTTAAAAACAGAATGCCCGCAAGGGCCGTATCTTCCTTGTTCAGCCAATCCACGCCCTCAATGCCAAGCATATTGAGCAGATGGTTCAGGATGCCGTGATTGCCGTGAAGAATCCATAAGAATACGATGGCGCTGGTGGAGACGGCGATATACTTTGGCATAAACACCGCGGCGCGCAGCACGTTGAAATAGCGCGTCATATGATTGAACAGAAGCGCCAGCAGCATGCCGATCACCAGCGTAAACACCAGCTCCCAGAAGGTGTAGGTGATGGTAATTTTGAGCGACTGGAAGAAGTACTTCCAGCCCGAGCCCTGGAACAGCCACTTGTAGTTTTTGAAGCCGACCTGCTTGAAGTTATCGTTGCCCAGCTTCATATCCGTAAAGCTGATACGAACCAGATCAATGATCGGATAGTATACGAACATCATAAAGAAGATCATCGCCGGCACGATGCACAGAAAATCAATATAGCGCTCCCTGCGCAGCGCCAGCATCATCACGCCCAGCAGCGTCAGCGCGATGCCAAGAATCATGATAATGCAGGCCGTTTTCAGATATTCGCTCAGCAGGCCCATGCCGCCCGATACGCGGGTGCCGGCTGAAAGCGCTGCCTTGCGGGCGGCGGCGACGCGCGTAAACAGATCCTGATTTACGCACCGCAGGTCGTTGACAAGGTATCCATAGACCCCGGCCACAAAGAATATAACCCCGAATACGATCATTGCAATCGCAGCCGCCCTGCGCAGCGGGGAGTGCCCCAGAGGGCGTTTGTTTACGCCGATGCTTTTTGCCGCCTGCATACATTCACCTCATATCAAACATGGGAGGAGGAGCTGCCTCCTCCTCCCGCATAAATGGTTCTTCAGTAGCGCTTACTGATCTTCAAGGATTTCGTTCACTTCGGTTACCAGCTCATCCAGGGTATCCTGAACGGGAGCCTTTTCGTTGAACACCTTGGCCAGGGCATGACGCCACAGGTTGGCAATCTGGTCATAGGCGGGGTGCTGGTTGCGGGGGTTGATCCAGGAAGCCATGGACACGACGGATTCCATCGCGGGCTTGCGGGTCAGGTATTCCTGATAGGCTTCGGTGCCCTGCACGCTCTGACGGGTGGGGAAGTAACCGGTCTGGTCGGCCCAGTACAGGTTGATTTCGGGGCTGGTCATGAACTGCAGCAGCTTCCACGCAGCGTTCTTCTGCGCCTGGGAGGCCTTTTCGGGGATCAGCAGCACGCAGCCGCCCACTTCGCTCTTGAAGGTTTCGCCGTCGTTGCCGCCGGGGCACCAGGCCATACCCACTTCAAACTTGCCCTTTACCAGGGTGTTTACGTAGGTGTCATACAGGGAGGAGGTGTGGAACACGGAGAAGGTGCCCTCGTCCGCGAACAGCTGGCGCATGTTGGAGGAAGCGCCGGTGCCGTAGGCATAGTAGGCGTAGCCCTTATCGCACCACTCGGCGATCTTGGCGGTGATCTGTGCAGCCAGCTCGCTGTTCAGGTCGCTCTTGTTTTCTTCTTCATTGATTACCTGGACGCCGTTGTTCTTGTACAGCATCTCATAGTACCAGTAATCCCAGCCGCCGAAGACGGTGCCGTAGCGCTTGGTGGTGCCGTCCTCGTTGAAGATGGTGGCCTTCTTCAGGAACTCTTCCATGTCGTCGAAGGTCTTGGGCATTTCAATGCCTTCGGCGTCGGCGGCGGTCTTATTGTAGTACATTACCTGGGTGGAGATCAGGTAGGGCAGGCAGATCTGCTGGCCCTGATAGCTGGTGGAGGCGACCAGGCCCTCGCCGAAGTCCATCACATCGTAGCCGCTGGCCTGCATATAGGGGGTCAGATCGGTGCAGATGCCCTGCGCGCCGTACATGGCGGGATAGGAGGTGTTGGCAACGCACAGCGCCGGCACGTTTTCGGCCGTGACCGCGCTCATCAGCTTGGTATGGATATCGGAATAGGAGCCCTGATAGATGGGAGTAACGGTGATCAGGGGATTTTCCTTGGCGAACTGCTCCAGCATGCCGTCCAGCAGGCCGGAATACTGCTCTTCATGGCTGTGCCACCATTCGATGGTGATGGGCTCGGTAATGGCATAGGGGTCCGCAGTCTCGGCGAAAGCGGGAGCAATGCCGATCAGCAGCAGCGCTGCCAGCAAAAGGGCCAACGTTTTCTTCATGAGGGTGTCCTTCCTTTCTTGTTTATCCTTCTATTTTCTTCGCGCGTTTGCCTGCGCGAAAAGGATCGCCTTTGCATGTGTCCATTTTTCCATAACGTGCTTATACTATATCATCTTTGGTAGAAATGTGCAATATGCTTTTTTAATTTTATTTTTATTTACCCAATCAGACATTCCGGCGGCTTTCTGCACTTGTTTTGTATTTTTATCAGGCAAAAAACGCCTTTCACGCTTGCTTTTCGGCGTGAAAGGCGTTTTCCGATTGTTTGCCTTTAATATCGCTTTTTATTTCAGCCGGATCGTATTGCTCCAGGCCGTTCTGCTGTCCGCATCCGTCACCTCGGCGCGGATGAAGGTTTCCGTGGGATCGAGCTTCGCGCGGTGCTCCGTCAGATTTTCGCCGCGCACACTGTGGCCGCGCCCCCATACCCTGTTGGTGAACAGCGTGATGCGCGCGGCGGGCGAGCAGCGCACCACCGCCTCATCCCCCACGATATCCAGATGCACCTCGGGCCCCTGAGTGGCGTAAAAGCGCTTTTCGCGGATAGCCTGCAGCAACTCCACATCTGCCGCATCGGGCGCGCACGCCAGCATGATATAAGAGCAGGCTGTGTCCGTGCCGTCATAATAATGCACGTCGTCCGTGGCCAGCAGCGGATAGGTCAGCCCCTGCCCGGCGGCGATATCCACAAAATTGCCCGAATAGGGACGGCAGGATTCATGCGCGTCCGACACGGTATTGTAGATTTCGGTGGCCTCCACCCCACGCAGCGCGGCGGCCTGCGATACGGAGTTGAGCGACCAGGCAGGGTGCGCCAGCACGGCCAGACCATTTGCAGCGTGAATTGCATCCAGCACGCGCTGAGGATCCTGCTCCTCACGGTCAATTGCCGGCGCATGCGCGCAGCCCAGACCCAGGATATGGTATACGCCCGCCGCGCCGTCCGAGCCACCCACGTTATATTCCGCGCCAGCCAGGATGCGCAGACCGCTTAACTCTCCGCTTTTGTGCCAGCGCCAGTGGTCGGTAATCGCCAGCACGTCATAGCCCGCCTCGCGGTAAATGCGCGCAGCCTCCTCGGGCGATACGCGCCCATCCGAATCGGTGGTGTGCGCATGCAGATTGATCTTCAGCCGCTTTACGCCGTCCATATCGATGTACATCGTTTATCTCCTTATGTCTTTTCTCTCTTTACGCCAGAAAAGCCGGCTTATTGCCGGCTGTCTGTTTTTTATCGCTTGTGCTTCTTCAGGAAGTCGCCCATTTCCTCCATGGCGAACTTCAGCTCCGCCGCCTCTGGCAGCATCACGATGCGCACGCGGATATCGTCCGTCCAGTCAAAGCCCGCGCCGGGAATAACCAGCACATGCTTTTCATGCAGGAACTGCATGGCGAAATCGTGATCGTTTTTGAAGTTATATACGCTGCCGTCGATGGCCGGGAACAGGTAGAAGGCCGCGCGGTTGGGGATAAAGGACACGCCTTCGATCTGAGCCAGCGTTTCGGTGGTGGCCTTGCGCTGCTCATACAGGCGGCCGCCGGGCACCAGCATGGCGCGCGTGCTCTCAGGATCGGCCATGGCTGCAGGAATCACCAGCTGCGTCAGCGCGTTGCCGCACAGGCGCATGGAGGCCAGCTGCGTTACAGCCTGCTTGATATCCTCCAGCACGCCGTCCGGGCTGTTGAACACCATCCAGCCGCAGCGGAAGCCGCAGATAATATGCGATTTGGACAGACCGTTAAAGGTGATGCAGGGCACGTCGGGCGCAAGCGCGGCCATGGAATAGTACGGCAGATCGTCCATCACCAGGCGGTCGTAAATCTCATCCGACAGCAGCACCAGATGATGCTTGCGGGCAATATCGGCGATAGCCAGCAGCGTTTCACGGCTGTATACCGCGCCGGTGGGGTTATTGGGGTTGATCAGCACGATAGCCTTGGTACGGCTCGTTACCTTGCGGGCGATATCGTCGGGGTCAGGATTCCAGTTATTCTTGGGATCGCAGTGATAAAACACCGGCACGCCGCTGCAAATATAAGCATTGTTGCTCCACAGGGAGTAGCAGGGCGAGGGCATCAGGATTTCGTCCCCCGTGCTCACCAGCGCCGTCATGGCCATGGAGGCAACCTCGCTGACGCCGTTGCCGATAAAAATATCATCCATGGTAATGTTCTTCAGGCCCCGGCGCTTGTGATATTCGCAGATCACGCGGCGCGCCTCGGGCATGCCGCGCATATCGCAGTAGGGAACAGCCTCGTCCACATGCTCGGCCAGCGCGCGGCGCACGCTGTCGGGCAGGGTAAAGCCAAAGGAGGCGGGGTTGCCGGTATTGAGCTTCAGTACCTTTTCGCCCGCCGCCTGCATGCGCAGCGCTTCCTCATAAAGCGGGCCGCGAATATCGGAGTGCACCTTTTCCATCCGGTTGGAACGCAGAATCATAAAAAAACAAACCCTTCCTTAAAGTTGAATCATCTCGGTACCCGCCACGGCGGCATCCACCAGCGCGTCGATATCCAGCGCATCCTCGGCACGCTCCACATGCTCCAGTTTGGGCCTGGTGCAGGGATGGCGCGGCGTAAACACGGTGCAGCAGTCCTCATAGGGCAGGCAGCTGGTTTCATAGGTGCCAATCTTTTCGGCAATGTGAATGATCTCAATCTTATCATTGCCGATCAGCGGGCGGAACACCGGCATGCCGGCCACAGCATCCGTGCAGCACAGCGCGTCCAGCGTCTGGCTGGCCACCTGGCCCAGGCTTTCGCCGGTAATCAGCGCCTTGGCGCCCTCCTGCCGGGCAATCCTGGCCGCAATGCGCATCATGAACCGGCGCATCACCAGCGTGCCGTATTCCTCGGGGCACTTTTCATGGATCTGCAGCTGCGGCTCGGTAAAGGGGACAATGTAGAGCTTCACCCCGCAGCAATAGGCGGACAGCTGCCTGGCCAGCGAAATCACCTTTTCCTTGGCGCGCTCACTGGTATAAGGATAGGAATGGAAATGCACCGCGCTGATTTCCACGCCGCGCTTGGCGATGCAGTAGCCCGCCACGGGGCTGTCAATGCCGCCCGAAAGCAGCAGCGTCGCCTTGCCGCCCGTGCCCACAGGCATGCCGCCCACGGCCTCCAGCACGCGCACATACAGATACGCCATATCGCGGATTTCCACGTTCATCACATGCTCGGGCGTATGGATATCCACATGCAGGTCGGGGCAGCGCTCCAGAATATAGCCGCCCATCTGCATATTGATTTCAGGCGAAGTCATGGGATAGCGCTTATCCGCGCGGCGCGCCTCCACCTTGAAGGAGCCGCGCAGGCCCTGCATCATCTGCACCGCCTGATCGCAGATCGCGTTAAAATCGCCCTTTTCCATTTCGACCGCCGGGCACAGCGAATGCACGCCGAACACCTTGCTGACAGCCTGCATGCAGCCGTCCATATCGTTCATATCGCTGATAAAAATACGGGCGTCATGCAGCCATACGCGGCCGCCGAAGGAGCGCGCCGCCTGCCTGACGCGCGACACCAGCGCGCGCATAAAATAAGGGCGGTTGAGGCCCTTCAAATAAATTTCGCCGTAGCGAACCAGAATCAGCTGACGCATGGGAGGGCTTACCTTCTTTCGTAGCGTTTAAGCATTTCATAATGGCGGGCAATACAGTCTGCCGCAAAATCAACCTGCTCCATGGTAGTATAGGGGCAGATGGAAAAGCGGATGGCCGATTCCGCCTGCCTGCGCGGCACGTTCATGGCGCTCAGCACAGGCGACAGCTTTTGCTTGCGGGAGGAACAGGCCGAGCCGTTGGCCACGTATACCTGATCGCCCTCCAGGGCGTAAAGCATGGTTTCGGAGCGCACGGGCACCAGCGAGCAATTGAGAATGTGCGGGGCCGCGATCTCTGATGCGGGATCGGGCCCGTTCACACGGAAATTTTCGCCCGCAATCCCGCGCAGCCGCTCATACAGATGCAGCTTGACCGCGCGCATGCTGTTATCGCGCGGATAGGTTTCAATCGCCGCCAGCAGGCCCGCGATGCCGGGCGTGTTTTCCGTGCCCGAGCGCAGCGCCTTTTCCTGCCCGCCGCCCAGCATCCGCGCGGCCACACGCATGCGCGGGCCCATCACCAGCGCGCCGATGCCCTTGGGGCCGTGAATCTTATGCCCGGACAGGGCGTAGCTGTCAATGCCCAGCGCGCGCATATCAAGCGGCAGACGCATAAAGCCCTGCACGCCGTCCACATGCAGCATGGCCTGCGGGCACAGCCGGTCGCGCAGCTGCGCAATCTCGCGCAGGGGCATCACCGCGCCCGATTCGTTGTTTACCTGCATCACGCAGATAAGCCGCGTATCGGGGGTCAGCAATTCCTCCAGCGCGTCCAGGCGCACCACGCCCGCCGCGTCATAGGGAATCTGCTGCACGTCGAACGCGCCCTTCAGGCTTTCGCAGGGCGCGGCCACGGCAGGATGCTCGCCCGCAGTATAAAGCACGCGCCCGCCGCGCTGCATGGACATACTGCCAAAGATGGCCAGGTTGTCAGCCTCAGTGCCGCCGGAGGTGAACACCACCCGGGCGGGATCGGCGTGCAGCTCGCGCGCAATGGCCTCGCGGCAGGCTGTCAGCCGCTTTTCGGAGTCTACCGCCGGAGCATAAAGTGCGGAGGGATTATAAAACCCCTCCAGCATGCATTGGCGCATCGCGTCCGCCACGGCCTCGGTGGGGCGGGTGGTGGCGCTGTTATCCAGATAGCAGATCATGGCTTCAGTTCACCTGATAAGCTCCCGGCGCGGCGTAGCGCTTGATCAGGGCCAGCATTTCATCGCTGACCTCGATGATGATGATACGCTTGACCGAATCCTTGGAGAAATAGAAGTAGAACAGCTGCGCATCGCGGTTGACAAACCAGTTGTCGCGCTTGATGCCCTTCATATTGATATAGCGGTTGAAGGAGCCGGAATTGACCAGTCCCAGGGCTTCCACGTTTTTCAGGTTCATGGTGCCCAGGTTCCTGCGTTTTTTGTTGTTAAACACCTGCGCAAAGTCCATCTGGCCGTTGGTGAAGGTATATTCATACTCGGTGCGGATGCGGTCGCGGCGCAGGAACAGCAGCACCGCGATGCCGCCCGTCAGCAGCGTCATAACCACATAATAGATGATGGGGCCCGCGCCCTCGCCGGCGTTGATGAGCATCATAACGCCCTGCAGCATCAAAAACGCCCACAGGCCGAACACCACCATCATGATGTTCGCCAGCACATACATCACCGTTTCAGCGCCGCGATTGCGCTTGGTTGCCACTTCTTCCAGAAAGTTGTCCATCGCCATAAAAACGAGCCTCCTTGTCGATTCTTCTCTATTGTACGCGAACAAGCGCGCGCTGCGCAAGGGTTTTCAGGAAAATCGCTGCATTTTCATCGTTTTTTATGCTGTCTGCAGCCCGCTCAGTATAGGTTTTCGCGTCCTTTCGCGCCTGATCCAGGCCGTAGAGCGACACCCAGGTGCATTTATGCTCCTGCGCATCCTTGCCGGTATGCTTGCCCAGCGTCGCTTCATCGCCCGTAACGTCCAAAATATCGTCGATAATCTGAAAAGCGATGCCCAGGTTTTTGCCGTATTCGCGCGCCTGCGCAAGCAGATCTTCTCCCGCCCCAGCCAGCGTCAAGCCCATCGCCAGCGGCGCGGTCAGCAGATCGGCCGTCTTATGCAGATGGATATAGCGCAGCAGCTCCGCATTTCCGCCCGTTTCCTCAGCCGTCAGATCGGCGCACTGCCCGGCCACCATGCCGCGCGTGCCGCAGCGCGCCGCCAGCTCGCCCAGCGCCGCAAGCGCGCGGGGATGCCTGCTTTGCGCCATGGTTTCAAAGGCCAGGGACAGCAGCCCGTCCCCCGCCAGCACCGCCATGCCCTCGCCATATACCTTGTGGCAGGTGGGGCGGCCGCGCCGCAGATCGTCGTTGTCCATCGCGGGCAGATCATCGTGAATCAGCGAATAGGTATGCACCATCTCCACCGCCGCGGCAAAGGGCAGCGCCGGGGTGAGATCGCGCTGCAGGATGGCATAGGCCGCCAGCAGCAGCACAGGGCGCAGACGCTTGCCTCCCGCCAGCAGGCTGTAGCGCATGGCGTCGCCCAGGGGATCGGGCACGTCGGCAGGCACAGCGTCGCGCAGTGTTTCCTCTACCGCGCGGCGATAATAGGCATATTGATCGTTATAGTTCATGCTTCCTCCGGACCTTCCGCAGGCTCGCCGCCGCGCAGGATGGTCAAGCGCTCCTGTGCCGCCGTCAGATCCTTTTTCAGGCTTTCGGACAGCTTTACGCCCGATTCATAGGCTTTGAGGGTATCGGCCAGCGTCATGCCGCCCGCCTCCATGCGGTTTACCAGCTCCTCCAGCGCGCCCAGGCGCTCCTCAAAGGTTTGCTTTTCCTTCTTCGTTGGCAAAAGGATCCCCCTCCCAAACGGACTGCACGCGCACGCTGGCGCGGCCATCCCTGAATATCAGCGTCATATCGCCGCTCGCCTGGCTGGCCGAGGCGACGGCCTGCCCCTTGCGCAGGGCGATGGTATAGCCGCGGCCCAGCACGGCCTGCGGCCCGACGGCGCGCAGATGCTCCTGCGCCTGACTGAGCCTGCCCGACAGCAGCGTCAGCCGCTTATCCAGCGCAGCGGCAAGCCGCTCCTGCAGATGCCGGGTACGAAGCGTCATTTCCCGCACATAGGATAAGGGCTCCCGCGCCGAGAGCCGCTGCTCCAGCCGCGCCAGCGCGCGATCCTTTTCCAGCAGCGTATGCGCGGCGGCCTGATCCATAGCGCGCAGCAAATCGCCTACGGTATCCCGCAGCGCCGCTGACTCCGGCACGGCCAGCTCTGCCGCGGCAGAGGGCGTAGGCGCACGCATATCGGCAGCAAAATCGCACAGCGTGGTGTCCGTTTCATGGCCGACAGCCGATATCACAGGCACCGGACAGGCAGCCACCGCGCGCACGACGATTTCTTCGTTAAAAGCCCACAGATCCTCCAGCGAACCGCCGCCGCGCCCCACGATGATGACATCGATATCCTTGCAGCGGGATAGCTGCTCGATGCCGCGCACGATATCCTGCGCCGCGCCGTCCCCCTGCACCTGCGCCGGGCGCAGCACCAGCGGAAGTCCCGGAAAGCGCCGCCCGGCTACCGTGCGGATATCATGCTGCACCGCGCCGGACTCGGAGGTAACGATGCCCACCGCGCGCGGCAGCAGCGGCAGCGGACGCTTGCGAGAGGCGTCGAACAGCCCCTCCGCCGTCAAGCGCTCCTTCAGCTCCAGATAGCGGCGATACAGATCGCCCACGCCGTCCTGCGTCATGCCGTCGGCGTAAAACTGAAACTTGCCGCCCTGCACATACAGGCCGGCAGAGCCCGTTACCAGCACGCGCATGCCATCCTGCGGCATGAAGGGCACGCCGAAGGTATACTGGCGAAACAGTGCGCAGTCAATGCGGCCGGTATCATCCTTGAGCGTGAAGTACCAATGCCCCGAGGCATAAGGCTTGAAATTGCTGATCTCCCCGCGCAGGGTGATATGCTGCACGATGGGATCGCTGGCCAGCAGCCTGCGCACATAATCGTTCAGCTGCGATACCGTCAGCGTGATGCCTTCCATGCGGCCTCCAGGGTATTTTCCATCAGCATGCTGACCGTCATGGGGCCAACGCCGCCAGGCACAGGCGTAATGAAGCCCGCCACGGCGGATACCGCGTCAAAGTCCACATCGCCCACCACCTTGCCGTCCACACGGTTGATGCCCACATCGATCACCGCCGCGCCGGGCTTGACCATATCCGCCGTCACAAAGCGCGGCTTGCCCACCGCAGCCACCAGAATATCAGCCTGACGGGTGATCTGTGCCAAATCGCGCGTATGCGAGTGGCACAGGGTAACGGTGCAGTTTTCCTGCGTCAGCATCAGTGCGGCAGGCTTGCCCACAATATTGGAGCGGCCAATGACCGCCGCACGCGCGCCGTCCAGCGCAATACCAGCGCTTTTAAGCAGGCGCACAATGCCCTGCGGCGTGCAGGGACGCATGCCATCCTCGCCGCGCAGCAAGCGCCCGGCGTTATACAGATGAAAGCCGTCCACATCCTTGGCTGGATCCACGCGCAGCAGCGCCGCGTCCTCATCCAGGTGCTCCGGCAGCGGCAGCTGAATCAGGATACCGTGCACTGTGGGATCGGCGTTCAGGCCGTCGATCACGCGCAGCAGCTCCTGCTGTGAAACCGTCTGCGGCAGATGGATGGTATCGGACAAAATGCCCAGCCGCTCGCATGCGCGGGCTTTATTGCGCACATAAATGGCGCTGGCCGGGTTGTCCCCCGCCATCACCACGGCGAGCTTTGGCGAAACGCCGCGCGCCTGCAGCTCGCGCACGCGCTGCGCCTGCGCCGTTTCCAGCTGCGCGGCCAGCTCCTTGCCGCTCAAAATGATTGCGCTCATAGCTTCTCCTTCATCATCCGGTCGCGGCCAATCAGCGCCACGCCCGCCGCGTTATCGCCAGCGTACTGGCGCTGGCCAAAGTACAGGCGCAGCCCCAGCCTGCGCTTCTGGCTGATCGCGCAGATCTGATCGCGGAACAGCTGCGAAGAAGCCACGCCGCCCGTCAGCAGCGCGTCGCGCACGCCGGTTTTATCGGCTGCGGCGGTCAGCAGGCGAAGCACCGTGCGCTCCACCAGGCTGAACACCTCGGCCGCGATTTGCGGCGCAGGCATATCGCCCGCCTGAATCCACTGCATGGCGCGCGCCTCCGCGCCCGAAAAATGGCAGTCTCCATCCTCCATGCTGACAGGAAGCAGGGACTGCGCCGCGCCCGTCATGGCCAGCCTTTCAAGGCTTGGCCCGGCGGGAAAGGGCAGGCCCAGCGCCACGCCCACACGGTCAATCAGCTGCCCGGCGTGCAGATCGCGCGTACCGGCCAGCAGCGTCAGCCGATCCTCCCTGTCCATCAGCAGCACCTCTGTAGTGCCGCCTGATAGGTGCAGCGCCAGGTACGGGCTGGCCGTCAGGCCGCTGTCCTCCAGCGCCGCGCGCACATGGCCGCGCTGATGCGTGGTCGTAAGCAGCGGCGCCTGAAAGGACGCCGCCGCCACGCGCGCAAAGGACAGGCCGGACAGGAACACCGGCATGTAGGAGGTTTCGTCGTCCCTGGGATGGGCGGACACGCAAACCGCATCCGGACGGCGGCCGCCAATCTCCGCCAGCGTCTTTTCATACAGCGCCGGAAGCTGCCTTATATGCGCAAAAACGGCCTCGCTTTGGCGAAGGCCGCGCGCGCCTGCTTGCACGGGCAGAAGCTGCCGATTGGATGCAAGCACGCCATTTTCATCCGCTGCCGCCACCGAGGTGGTGTAGCAGCTGGTATCGATGCCCAGGACAATCATGAATCCTGCTTTTCTCCGTCCTCGTCCGCCTTTTGCTCGGGCTTGGAGGCGGGCTGATCTTTTTTGCTTTCGGGCTGCTCGCCGCGCGAAATCGCGCCCAGCATGCCGTTGATAAAGCGGGCGCTGGCAGGCTCGCTGAAGCGCTTGGCCAGCTCCACCGCCTCGTTGATAGCGATGGACTCGGCCACTTCGCGGCTGTACTTCATCTCATACAGTGCCAGGCGCAGGATGCACAGATCCACGCGCGCGATGCGCGCCAGCTCACGGGAGGTGCTGTAGCGCGCAATCAGCGCGTCCAGCTCCTCTGCGTGGCTTTCAATGCCCGCGACCGTAGCGTCGATATACGCCTGATCGTCGCCCTCGGGCGTAAAGGCAATGAGCGCGCCCAGCGTATCCTCGCCGCTGCCGCCCATCAGGTTTTCGTACACAAGCTGCATTGCCGCCGCGCGGGCTGCTGAACGCGCCATAGCTGGTATCCCCCGTATTTACGCCCGATTATTCGGGCTTATTCGTTTTGTCCTGCGTATCCTGCTCGATATCCAAGGGCTTATCCTTGGGCGGGAAGGAACGGTTGATGGCGGCGCGCACCGCGTCGCGCTTGTTGCCAATGCCGCCGGCCAGCGCGCCAAGGGCCGCGAACACGGCGATAAACAGCGTGCGCCAGAAGCCGATGGTCAGCAGCAGCGCCGCCAGGATGACGCCCAGCGCCGCATATGCCAGCGCGCACAGCGGCGTACCGGGCGTAAAGATTTCCTTGATGGCGGAAGACAGCTTATTCATGCTCCTCCGCCTCCTTTTCGGCCTCCTGCCCGTCAGGCTCCTGGGCAGGCTCGGCTGCTTCCTCGGCGGGCTTCTCTGGCTCTTCGGGCGGGGTAATCTCCTCCGCCTCCATCACCTGCTCGGCCTCGGTTTTGGTGGTATCGCGGCCAAAGATGCGCTGGTGCATGGGCACCTTTTCCTTCTTGGCCTCCTGCTCGGCGGCAGGCTCTTCATTGTTGAGCACCAGGCTTTCCATGGGGACGGGACGGGCTTCGCCCTCCGTGCGATCCACGGAAACGCTGATATCGCGCACCTCGATGCCCGAGGAGGCGGCCAGGTAACGCTTAACCTGGGTCTGAATCTGCTCCACCGCATGCGGGATGGATACATTGCTGTCCATCGTCACGCGCAGCTGCACGCTGACCGCGCCGCGGCGGTTGGTGATGGCGATATCCTGCACCTTGACCTCTTTATGCGTTTCCACGCACTTGAGGATCAGGTTTTCAATGGCGGATACGGCGATACGCAGCTCGCCCATTTCGGTAGGCTGCACCACAAAGGCATGGCGGCCGTTGTGATAGCGGCGCGGCATCAGCAGGTTATACAGGCTGATGAGGGCGACTGCCACGCCCGCGCAGATCAGCGCCAGCGGAATGGACTGCATCACAATGCCTTCGCCCAGGTTCATGCCATAGATCATCGCGCCGCACACGGCGGTAAGCACGCCGCCCAGGAATGTGAGCACCGCGCCAATGCGCAGAATGATACGATCCCAGAATTTCATTTTCATTTTTTACGCTCCTTTCAGAACGCGCGGAGAGGATCAGTTTTCTTCGGACTCCGCAGCGGCCGCTTCGTCCTGCTTTTCCTCGTCCTGCTCCACAGCCTTTACATCCTCGGCTTCGGTTCCGTCCAGCGCGTCTTCGGTTTCATCCGCAGCGGGCTGGCCGTCCGTTTCAGGCTGAATTTCATCCTCGCAGGTCATTTCGCCCTTGAGGGTCTGGCGGGTTTCTTCCTCAATGCGGCGGGTTTCCTCGCTGGACAGATGCGCGGATTCCAGGCCGCTCTGCACAGCCTTCTTTTCGCGCTCAAAGCTGACGCCCTGCACATGCACATCCACGTTGACCACATGCAGCCCGGTCATGGTTTCAATGGCCTTGCGCACATTCTCCTGCACGTCGGAGGCAACCTTTTGGATGGGCGAGCCGTATTCGACGATGATGTACAGCTCTACGCTGGCTTCCTCGCCGCCTACCTCTACCTTTACGCCCCGGGTGATATTGCGGTTGCGGCCGATGATATCGGAAATACCGCCGCTGGTGCACATACCGGCAATGCCGTCAATTTCGCTGGCGGCCACGCCGGCGATGATGGCGATAACTTCGTTGGCATATTTGATGGTGCCGCCGTTTTCCAGATCGACGTCCACATTCGTGGGCAGATTGTCCTTCTTTGCGGACATGGAATGCACCTCCTTTACGATGTACAGATAATTATAGCAGAAAGCGTGCGATTTGGCAACTGGTATTGAAGCGAGGGCGCGGAGCGCGGCATTTTATCCGTCCAGCCTTCAAAATCAGCAAAGGGGCCGCCGCTCCTATACCTGATACGGCAGCCCCAGTACAATTATGTCAGATGCGCATACGTTACGCCCAGGTTTTCTTCAAAGCCCAGGGCCTGATACATCTTCTCGTCGCAGGGCGCGCAGCACACGGTCACGCTGGCCATGCCCTGCTCCCGGCACCATGCCTGAGCTGCCTGCGCAAGCCTTCGTGCGACGCCCTTGCCGCGAAACGCAGGCTCGATGTAGAAATCCTCAAATACGCCCACATCGCCGCAGGCAAAGGTGGAAAAGCACCGTGCCACGCTGCACATGCCAATGGCCTGGCTGCCGCTTTCAGCCAGGAAAAACACGATCCTTTTCTCGCATATTCCCTGCAGCAGCCGCCGCTGCTTTTCATCGGTCAAGGGTTCTTCGCCAATGGCGCGCAGAAAACCGCTGAGCAGCCTGATCAGCCGCCCATCGTCCGGCCCCGTCAAAGGCTCCACTGTGATGCTCGTATCCTGCCGGAAGGCTTGGTTCTCGTGTTCCGTCGGTGTTTTTCGATTCGTAATCGGGCTGTTCATTTTCTTTCCTCCAAATCATTTATTCGGAGGGTTAAGAGACGCGAACCCTCCATGCGCGTTTCTTTTTCATCATAACAGACCACCCTTTCCGTTTATATTCTGCGCCGTCTTTAGTGTTGACGCCATCTTATTTATATCATGGATTGCCTGGTGCCGCAAGCCTTTCCTTGCTTGACAAAAAGCGCCGCGCTACATATAATAATAGCAATGGCAGTGAACAGGGAAATCGTCCGGGGTTTTCCGTCCAAGAGAGAGCGCGCCGCGGCTGAAAGCGCGCTTGGCGGATGCGGACAGTGCCCCTGGGAGCCGCGCACCGAAGGGCAAGTAGGCTGCGCCGTGCGCCGCGTTAAGGCAATCCGAGAGGGGGCGTATGCCCCAAGCGGAGTGGAACCGCGGCTTATCGCCGTCTCCCGCAGGGGAGGCGGCGTTTATTTATGATAAAGGAGGCTGGCTATGCCGACGCATCTGTCGGAGGACATCGCTACCGTATTCGCGCGCGATCCGGCGGCGCGCAGTCGGGCGGAGGTGCTGCTGTGCTATCCTGGGGTAAAGGCGCTGTATTGGCACCGTATCGCCCACAGGCTGTACCTGCACAGGCACACGCTGCTGGCGCGCTGGATATCGGCACGCACCCGCCGCAAAACGGGCATTGAAATTCACCCCGGCGCACAGATTGGCCGCCGCGTGTTCATCGATCACGGCGCAGGCGTGGTCATTGGCGAAACCGCCGAGGTAGGCGACGACGTAACGCTCTATCAGGGCGTCACCCTGGGCGGCACGGGCAAGGATCACGGCAAGCGCCACCCCACGGTGGAAAGCGGCGTGATCATCGGCGCGGGCGCCAAGGTGCTGGGGCCCATCACCCTGGGCCGCAACGTCAAGGTGGGCGCGGGAGCCATCGTGCTCAAATCCGTGCCCGAGGGCTGCACGGTGGTGGGCAACCCCGGCCGCATCGTGCGCAGGAAGGACGGCTCGCGCCCGACGCTGGATCACGCCAACCTGCCCGACCCCATGTTTGAGCGCATGCAGGCGCTGTATCACCGGCTGACCGAGCTTGAAAAGGTGCTGCGCGACTGCGCCTGCCGCCTGGGCTGCGATCAGTGCGCCGAGGACAGCGCGCACTGTCCGCTCAAAAAGCAAGACCATTCGAACGAAAATCCCGCATCTTAACTTAAAGGAGGAACCTATTTTATGCAGATTTACAACAGCAAAACCCGCCGCAAGGAAGAGTTTGTGCCCATCCATCCGGGCGAAGCGCGCATCTATGCCTGCGGCCCGACGGTATACAATTATTTCCATGTCGGCAACGCCCGCCCCTTTATCGTGTTCGACGTGCTGCGCCGGTATCTGGAGCATCGCGGCTACAAGGTTACGTTTGTGCAGAATTTCACCGATATCGACGACAAGATGATCCGCCGCGCCAATGAAGAAGGCATCACCGTCAAGGAACTGGGCGATCGCTTTATCGCCGAGTATTATAAGGACGCGCAGGCGCTGGGCATCCGTCCCGCCACCGTGCATCCCCGCGCCACCGAGCATATTCCCCAGATCATCGCGCTGGTGCAGAAGCTGGTGGACAAGGGCCTGGCCTACGAGGTAAACGGCGACGTGTATTTTGATACCGCCGCCTTCCCCGGCTACGGCAGCCTGTCGGGCCAGAACCTGGAGGATCTGGAAGCCGGCGCGCGCATCGAAGTGGACAGCGCCAAGAAGAACCCTGCCGACTTTGCCGTATGGAAGGCGCAGAAGCCCGGCGAGCCTGCCTGGCCCAGCCCCTGGGGCATGGGCCGTCCCGGCTGGCACATTGAGTGCAGCGCCATGAGCATGGAATACCTGGGCGAAACCTTCGATATTCACTGCGGCGGCAAGGATCTGCTCTTCCCCCACCACGAAAACGAGGTGGCACAGAGCGAGGGCGCAACCGGCAAGCCCTATGTGCATTACTGGATGCACAACGGCTTCATCAACGTGAACAACGAAAAAATGTCCAAGTCCCTGGGCAATTTCTTCACCGTGCGCGATATTCTCAAGGAGTTTGACGCCGAGGACGTGCGCATGTTCATGCTCTCCGCCCAGTATCGCAGCCCCATCAATTTCAGCCGCGAGATGATCGCCCAGGCGCACGCCTCCCTGTCCCGCCTGTATACCGCGCGCGATCAGATGAGCTTCCTGCTGGAGCATGCCCAGGATCGCCCCATGAACGAGGACGAGCAGGCCTTCGCCGCGCGCATCAGGACCTACGGCGAGCGCTTTGACAGCGCGATGGACGACGATCTGAACACTGCCGACGCGATCGGCGCGCTGTTTGAAATCGTGCGCGATGCCAACGTCACCCTGACCGCTGAAAGCAGCAAGGCCGCCATCGAAACGGCGCTGAACGCGCTGGTATCCCTGTGCGACGTGCTGGGCCTGATGATGAAAAAGGCGGGCGAGCTGCCTGCCGATATCCAGGCGCTGGCCGACGCGCGCGTGCAGGCCCGCAAGGACCGCGACTGGAAAAAGAGCGACGAGCTGCGCGATCAGCTCAAGGCTCTGGGCTTTATTGTAGAGGATACGAAGGAGGGGCAGAAGGTACGAAAGGCCGTGTAACGCCTCGCCGCCTGTCCCCCCGCGCCCGCGCAGCGCTGCCATACGCCGTGTGCGCCGTGCTGGCGGGCGCTGTTTTGTGCGTGCTGATTTGCTATGCATGCACCTTCCGCCGCGCCGAGCCGGATGCTTATCCCCTGCGCGGAGCCTATGCCACCACGGCTCCCCTGACCGATGTGGAAAAGGCGCAGCGCGTCAACCTGAACGCCGCGACCCTGGAAGATCTGACGACGCTGCCCGGCATCGGCCCCAAGACCGCGCAGGCTATATTGGATATGCGCGCGCAGCTGGGTTCCTTCCGATACATCGAGGAGCTGCTGCACGTGCGCGGCATCGGCGAAAAGACGCTTTTGTCCATTTACGATTTGATTTATATTGACTAAGGAGGAAATCATCCCATGGAACTGACCGCCGCCCTGCAAAAGCTGGATCAGCTGCAGCGCAAGCAGCTGGCTTATTCCCACGCGATGGGGCTGATTGATTACGACGGCATGACCGCCGCGCCCTCGGGCACGGCCGCCAACCGCGCCGAAACGCTGGGCATCCTGGCTGAGGAAGTGTACAGGCTGTCCACAGGCGAGGAAACTGTGGCCCTGCTGGATGAGCTGCACGCCCATCTGGACGAGCTGGACGAAGTGCATCAGCGCATCGTCAAGGTGATGTACAAGAACATCGACGAAACGCGCCGCATCCCCATGGAAGAATACGTGGCCTATCAAAAGCTGACCACTGAATCGGACGCGATCTGGCACACCGCCAAGGAAACCAACGATTACGCGCTGTTCATGCCCTATCTGGAACGCCTGATTGCCCAGACGCAGCGCATCATGCGCTATATCAAGCCCGATCAGCCCGTATACGATACGCTGCTGGATCGCTTTGAAACGGGGCTGACCCGCGCCAAGTGCGATGCTTTCTTCGATGTTGTGCGCCGGGAACTGGTGCCCTTCATCCATCGCGTCACCGCCGCCAAGCAGGTGGACGACAGCCCGCTGCACGGCCATTTTCCGCTGGATAAGCAGCGCCAGCTCAGCGATTATCTGATGCAGGTAATCGGCCTGGACCGCGCGCACTGCACCATCGCCGAAACCGAGCATCCCTTCACCACCGGCTTTACCAAGTACGATGTGCGCATCACCACCCATTATCTGGAGGATAACTTCGCTTCCTCCATGTACAGCGTCATCCACGAGGGCGGCCACGCGCTCTACGATACCCATCCGATGGACAAGCTGGCCTACACCGTGCTGGGCGGCGGCGTATCCATGGGCATTCACGAAAGCCAGTCCCGCTTCTTTGAAAACATCATCGGCCGCAGCCGCGGCTTTATCCGCCTGATCGCGCCCAAGCTGCGCGAGCTTTTCCCCGAGACGGCCGCCTACGACGACGAGGCGCTCTACCGCGCGTTCAACCGCGCCGAGCCTTCGCTGATCCGCACAGAAGCAGATGAGCTAACCTACTGCATGCACATTCTGATCCGCTATGAGCTGGAGCAGCAGCTCTTTGACGGCAAGCTGACCGTGCAGGAGCTGCCCGCCGCCTGGAACCGGCTGTACAAGGAATACCTGGGCGTGGACGTGCCCAACGACCGCGAGGGCGTATTGCAGGATACCCATTGGGCGGACGCGCTGTTTGGCTATTTCCCGTCCTATGCGCTGGGCTCCGCCTATGGCGCGCACATGCTGCATGTGATGCGACAGACCGTGGATGTGGACGCGGCGCTGGCGAGCGGCGATCTGTCGCCCATCAACGGCTGGCTGTGCGAGCATATCTGGCAGTACGGCGGGCTGTACGAGCCTGAAGCCCTGCTGACCAAGGCGCTGGGCGAGGCCTTTGACCCGATGTATTATGTAAACTATCTGAAAAACAAGTACAGCGAAATCTACGGCCTGGCATAAGCCTTTGGGCAAAAGCCCCGCCGCAGCCGCAAAAACAGGCTGCCCTCACATGGAGGGCAGCCCTTTTTGATGCGAAAACCGATATTGGAGGATGATCCTTGCGTGTACTTCTGAGCCTTCCTGCCCGTGCCTGAACCCCGGTGGAATTGCAGCGGAGCGGAGTCTGCGCAATTGCCGCCAATTAAACCTGCCGTGATGCGTTGGGTGCGAAATCCGGATGGGGCAGGCTCCCGCAGAGCTTTATCCTTGATCTTGATCTGGATTGGGAAATCGAACGAATACGCAAGCTTTTGTCTGATCCGCGCGATCAATTTCTGCTGAGGGGAAGCTGGGGGCGCTTGTTTCAGGCATGCAGGAGACTTGGAAAATGAATGCGATCCAGGAAATGAATTACGGATCCGGTCGTGCGGCATACCCGCCGCGAATGCTTGGTTTTCACGGGACAGATGCTGCGCGGTGTACGTATCAGAGGGAGGCGTTATTGCCCGAAAGCGGGCGGCATTACGAATCGTGCGTACTATCAGATGCGCTCAGCCCTCTGCGTGATGACAGGAGATTGTCGCGTTGCGATGGTGTGAGACACCCGTCCTTGCCCCGGCCGACGCACAGCGCATACATGCCGGCCGGGCAGCTGAAAACCCGTTTCAAGAAGCTCCTTCACCGTCTGTACATCAGCTCCTTTCACGGCCGTTTACTACGGCAGGTCGGTCGCAGGGGATGCACGTCTTTACCTTGCCAAAGCGTTTCGTTCGCTTGTATCTCGGCCGGCAGCCTTCTGAGGGAGGATTCAAGGCGCGTTGGGCTTTTTGCTGCCGGTTATACTTGGGAAGCTCTTTTGAATAACCCTTCCCGATAAGCCTTCCCGCTCTGGCATCTTCATTTTAGCATAGTCCGCAGCGCATGTCAATATATTTGGTAAAATTTCCGCCTAAAAATACATTCAAATACACTTACCGATGAAAAAAGCCCTGATGGCGGGTTTTCTCCATCAGGGGCTTTGGTTTTGGCTGCATACAGTCTTAATAGGTAATCGCCACGATCAGGCCGTCCATGTTATCGGTGGAGGCGCTGTAGGAGGCGGCGCCGTAGGGCACGGTCACGGCCGTATCGGCGTAACCGCCTTCCATGCGGTAGATCTCATACTTGAGCGTACCGTCGCTGTACACGGCGATATGCGGATGCGCCATCAGATACTCAACATACTCCTCCAGGCACATGCCCAGGGTATTCATGGCCGCAGCGTTGGCCACGCCCACATAGCGGTACACCTTCATCTGATCGGTGTAGCCGGTCTTGAAGCTCTTATCCACCGTATCGGCATACGGGAAGCCCTGGATGGGATAGCGGAAGATATAGCCGTATTTCCAGCAGTTCTGATACAGCCACTTGCCCTGCTCGGTCTCGTGCAGCAGGGTGCTGGTGAACTCGTTGTCGCCCTTCTTGTAGTTATACACAAACACGGACAGGCCGGTCTGATAATCGCTGGTGCCGGGATAGGCCGTGGAGCGCATGGCCATTTCGTTCAGGCGCTCGCCGCTGTAGGAGCCGCTCAGGCTCTCCACCTTTTTGTTCCACAGGCTGGTCTGCTGCTCCATGGTGCGGTAGCCCTCGCTGACGATGATGCCGTCCATATCCAGGCCCTCCGCCCGCGCGTCGCCATACAGCTTCATCAGCGCGTTGACGGCCACAGGCTGCAGCGTCAGGGAGGAATTGGTGGTGGGGATGTTGTTGTTCTTGTCCTCATCCGCGCGGCTGGTGCGGCTGATGCTGACCATCATGTCGTCGGTAAGATCCGAGGGCATCATATGCCAGCGGTTGATCACAAGCAAGCCGCCCTCCAGCATTTCCTTGCGGGTTACGGTGGTCAGGGAGCCCTCGCTGACAGGATACGCGGTCAGATCCACCACATCCCAGCCAGCCGCAGCAGCGGCGGGCCACTGCACATCCTTGCTGGCGGCGGCGCTCTGCTGCTGATGCTCGGCCATGGCGGCGTTGTATTCCTGGGTGCGCTCGGCGTTGATCTTGAGCACATCCTCCTCATTCTGCCTGGCGCGGGCCGAAAGATAATTGCGGGTATACAGGTAGCCTGCAAAGCACAGCGCGCACAGCGCCAGCAGCACCAGCATCCAGGCAATCAGTCCGCGATAGGCATTGCGTTTTTTTGTAGCAGCCATGAAAAACACCTTTCTGTCCGCGCAGGCGCGGGCAAACCGTTCATATAAATGAATCCATCTTTTTTATATCAAATTTATTACGAATTGTCAACAGTTTTGTGTAGCTATCCCCCACAAAACGGCAGAACTGGCGGATAATTTACATTTTCTGTTCCACCTGAGCCGATATAACGCGCCGCTCAGATATCCAGCACCAGCTCCACCGGGCAATGATCGGAGCCGAAAATCTCGGGATGGATGGCCGCCTCGCGCACATGCCCGCGCAGGGACTCCGATACGATAAAGTAGTCGATGCGCCACCCTGCGTTGTTTTCGCGCGCATGGAAGCGATAGGACCACCAGCTGTACGCACCCGTTTCATCCGGATGCAGCGCGCGGAAGGTATCCACAAAGCCCGCGTTTAGCAGGCGCGTCATCTTTTCGCGCTCCTGATCGGTAAAGCCCGCGTTCATGCGGTTGGACTTGGGGTTTCTGATATCGATCTCCTGATGCGCCACGTTCAGATCGCCGCAGAGCACAACCGGCTTTTCCCTTTCCAGCGATTTAAGATAGGAAAGGAACGCATCCTCCCAACGCATGCGGTATTCCAGACGCTTGAGTCCATCCTGGGAGTTGGGCGTATAGCAGGATACCAAATAGAACTGTGGCATTTCCAGCGTCAGCACGCGGCCCTCGTGATCAAACTCATCCACGCCGATGCCATAGCGCACGCTCAACGGCTCCTGCCTGGTAAAGACGGCCACGCCGGAATAGCCCTTTTTCTCCGCGCTGTTCCAATACTGATGATAGCCCGGCAGGTCCAGCTCGATCTGCCCCGGCTGCAGCTTGGTCTCGTTCAGGCAGAAAGCATCCGCGTCCAGCTGCGCAAAGGTATCCATAAAGCCCTTGCCCATCGCCGCGCGCAGGCCGTTTACATTCCAGCTGATCAGTTTCATTGCCGCACCGTCCTTTGTTCTGCTTGGTAGGCATATCATAGCACATCCGCCCCGCAATTACAATCAAAAAGCGGGGACAGCGCGCATCCTGCACCGTTCCCCGCAATCTTTGTTTTTTGTTAATCCATATCGGGACGAATCAGCTGATACGCCCCGCTGCGCAGCACGCGCAGCAGCGTTTCGTTATCCTCGATGGGCTCCTCCGTCATGATGCCCGCCGCCGTGTGATCATGCGGATCATGGAAATCCGAGCCGGCAGTGCGGATCAGATGCTTTTTCTCAGCCCACAGCTCGGCCAGATAATCGTGCGAATCGTGGTTCTTGTTGGCGTTATAAACCTCCGCGCCGTCCAGCAGCTGATCATTCATAATAACGGTATTATAGCGGAAGGGATGCGCCTGCACGATCAGAAAGCCCGCCTTTCGCGCGCTTTCTGAAAGCTGCTCCAGCGACATGCGCCGCACATCGCCCGCCTCCAGCAGCCACTGGGGCGTAGCGCCGTAAATCAGATAATCGTTGGGAATATACTTGGGCGCGCCCAGGGGCGTCAGGTTGATTTCGCAGCCAAAGAGCACCGTCAGCCTGCCCGCCGCAGCGCGCTGCATATCCTCAAACCCGCGCACAAAATGCGCCACCTTTTCGTTCCAGGGCATATCCTCCATATAGCGATAGGTGCTGTTGTTGATATGGTTGGTCAGCACCAGACCATGATAGCCTGCCTGAGTATACTGGGCCACGGCGTCCTCGGCCTTGGCGCTGGCGCAGCGGCTGGTGGGCGAGGTGTGCACGTGCATTTCAAGCTTGTACATTGCGGCTTCCTCCGTAAAAACTTACTGCACGGAATTATAGCACAATCCCGGTAAAATAAAAAGGCCGGACGGCCGCAAAACCGACCGCCCGGCAAAAATTTATGGCGATATATGAAAATCAGTATTCCGGCTCCAGCAGGCCCAGGTTGCCATCCTTGCGCAGATAGAGCACGTTGGTCTGCTCGGTTTCGATGTTGATGAACACGAAGAAGCTGTGACCCAGCAGCTCCATCTGCAGGATCGCGTCCTCCACATGCATGGGACGGGTGGTATAGGTCTTGGTGCGCACCACCTTGCGCTCGCCCTGCTCCGGCGCTTCCTCGATAAACTCGGGCGTCTCGGCGGGGATATCCTCGCGCAGGCGCTTTTCCAGCTTGGTGCGGTGGCGCAGGATCTGGCGCTCCAGCTTGGCCAGCGCCTTGTCGATGCTCATAAACAGGTTGTCCTCGCTGCTGGCCTCGGCGCGCAGGGTAACGCCGTCGATGGGAACGGTAATTTCAACGATGCGCAGGTTGCGCTCCTTGCGCATGCGCACAAACATCTGCGTATCGGGCTTGAGATAGCGCTCCATCGTGGCGGTCTTTTTCATGATGCGCGCGGTGATGGCGGGGCTTACGGTCATGTTTTTCGCGGTAATGGTCGTCTTCATAGGGGTGCTCCTTTCGTTGCAGAATAAGGGCCGGGGCGGAATGCGCCCTGCCTGTTTTTTTCCGGCTGCCCCTGCAGCCGTTCTCACGTCTCTCTTGCCTCTCTGGTGTATTATTTTCGACATGCGTGCAAGAATTCCTGCCAATACCTGCTAAATTTTTTTGAAAATTTTTGTGCGTTCGTTTTCTTTTCGCGCGCGCTGTGGTATACTGAGCCCATCACCCGAAAGGAATGGACAATCGCCATGCAAAAGCGACTTGTGCTGCTGGCCACCGGCGGCACCATTGCCAGCGCGCAGAGCGACCGGGGCCTGGCCCCCGCGCTGACGGCGGCGGATATACTGCGCCGCTGCCCCATCGACAGCTGCGTTGGTCAGGATATCTTTCATCTGGATTCCAGCAACATCCAGCCCGAGGAATGGCGCGTACTGGCTGCCGCCGTGCGCCGCGCGCTGCGGGACGCGGACGGCTGCATCATCACCCACGGCACGGACACCATGGCCTATACCGCTGCGGCGCTGTCCTTTATGCTGCTGGATATTGATAAGCCCGTCGTCCTCACCGGCTCGCAGCTGCCTTTGGATCACGCCATCACAGACGCACGGGTCAACCTGCTGGAGGCCGCCGAGGCCGCCCGCTCGGTATCGCGCGGCGTATATGTTTGCTTCCATCATAAGCTGATTGCCGGCACGCGCGCGGTCAAGATGCGCACCACCTCCTTTGACGCCTTCGACAGCGTCAACGCCCCGCTGTGCGGCGAAAGCGACGCGGTTGGGCTGCATGTTTACCATCCCATCGAGCACGCGGCGCTGGCTCCCGAGGCCTTCGGCGATGAAATCAACCCCAACGTGTTTCTGCTCAAGCTATTCCCTGGCACCTCGCCCGAGGTTTTCCGCCACATCGCAGCCATGGGCTGCAAAGGGCTGGTAATGGAAGCATTCGGCCTGGGCGGACTGCACTATATCCGCCGCAATTTAGTGGGCGCGCTGCACGAGTTGTCCGAGCAGGGCATCATCACGCTGGTAGCCACGCAGTGCATGTATGAAAAAGCCGACTTTTCCATCTATGAGGTTGGCCGCGACATCACCGGCAGCAATATCTATAACGCCCGCGATATGACCACTGAGGCCGCCGTGGCCAAGCTGATGTGGGTGCTGGGCAAGCCCGATGTGCGTAAAGACCTGCTGCGCCAGAGCCTGTGCCTGGAGATGTCCTGAAGGCGATCAGAAAGCCGCCATGTTAATATGCGTTGCTTGAGGCAACGGGCATATTCATGTAGACTAAGCTCATCAAAGCATAAGGAGGACATGCATATGTTCGGCGAAAACCTGAAAGCAATGCGAAAAGCCAAAGGGTATACGCAGGAAGAATTGGCCATCAAAATCAATGTTGTAAGACAAACTGTAAGCAAATGGGAAAAGGGGCTATCGGTTCCAGACGCTGATGTGCTGTCTCAAATTGCAGAAGTATTGGATACAAAGGTCAGCGTTTTGCTTGGAGGAACAATAATGGAAGAAGCTGACAAGGATGCTGTAGCTGAGCAGCTTGCCAAGATTAGCGAACAATTAGCAATAAAGAACAGACGAAGCAAAGCAATATGGAAAACCATCGGCATGATCGTGCTGGCAATCATGATCTTAAATATCTTAGCGATTACCTTATTTCGGGCAAATACATCAAATGAATTTGACGCGAATAGCAGTCATTCCATGATTGAAATAGATGGATCGGCACAGAATAAATGACAAATACAATTTCCAGCCTGTCGAACGGATCCCCCCTTTATGCGGCCATTCCGTGCGGGCTTGCTCTCCGCAAACGGTTTTGATCGCCGTCCCCGCCAGCAGGCTGCCATGCGAACATGAAAAACCGGCCGAGCATAAACATCGGCCGGTTTTATTGTTTTTGGAGCTTGTATCATGAGCGTCCGTCCTTGATCCCGCATTGCGTTTTTTTCAGCATCCAAAGGCGCAGTCGCTCAGGCCGCTGAGAATCAGCACGCCCAGGATCAATGGCAGGATAATCGTCCAGACCGTCAGATCGGCCTGCAGCAGCATCAGCAGCGCCACAATCAGCGCAAACAGGAAGGTGCGCACCAGCGTGCCGATCAGCGGCAGCACCACCTTGCCCAGCACCACCTTTGCCGCCACGACGGCCAGGGCGATTTTAATCGTCACCGCGCCGATAGCGGCAGCGGATAAAAACTGCGTCAGGAAGCTGACGACGCCCTGCATGGTCTGATCGGTGATGTTCTGCTCGATCAGCCCCTGCACAACCACCGGGAAATAAACCTGCCGGTAGAGCACCCAGGCCAGCATCACCGATACCAGATTGAGCGAGCAGTACAGCGCGCCGCGCACAAGCGGCCCGGAATAAAGCGGCTTATACAGCAAAAATCCCAGAATCAGCGACACCGGAATGGTCAACACTGATACCATCAGGAGCGACAGCAGCCCCTGCAGAAAATCCGCCTCCAGCGATTCCGTCACCATTGCCAGCCCCGGCGCAACCTGGCCGCGCACAGCGCCAATCAGCTGCCCGGCCAGCGCCGTGCAGCTTTTCAGCAGCGGAAAATCCTTCAGGCTGGCCGCATCCAGCCATACCTGGGGCAACACACCCACCAGCAGCGACGGGGACATCACCATCACCACTGCTGCGGCGGTAAGCAGCAAGACCAGGATCCATCGTACAAGCTTCAAAGCGGATAATTCTCCCTTCTTTAGTAGCTTCAATTATAGACGGCGCGCCCAGCTTTGTCAATGAAGGGGCGCAATTGTAACATCTGCGCCCAGCGCGCGCAGCTTTTCATCCAGCCCCTCATAGCCCCGGCAGATGTGCCCCGGCTCATCCAGCAGCGTCGTTTCCCCCTGAGCAATCAGCCCAGCCAGCATCAGCGCCGCCCCGGCGCGCAGATCGGTTGCCTCCACCACTGCGCCGCTGAGCGGCTTCCCGCCCTCCACCACGGCCATGCGGCCCTCGGTGCGGATATCCGCACCCATGCGGCACAGCGAAATTGCGTGCATGTAGCGGTTTTCAAAAATCGTTTCCAGAAACACGCTGCGCCCTCGCGCCGCGCAGGCAACCGTCATCATCGGGGCCTGCAAATCAGTGGGAAACCCCGGATAGGACAGCGTGCGGATATCCGCCCCGTGGCGCACCTGGCCGCGCAGACACAGGCCGCGCGCATCCTCCTGCACCAGCAGGCCCATCTCGCGCAGCTTGAACAGCAGCGCCCGCAGATGCTCGCCATGCACGCCGCACAGCAGCATGCTGCCCTTGGTAATGGCCGCCGCGCATGCCAGCGTGCCCGCCTCGATGCGGTCGGCAATGGGCGTATACTCCACGCCGCTCAGGCGCGATACGCCCTCGATCACCAGCGTGCCCGTGCCCGCGCCCACGATGTGCGCGCCGGCAAGGTTCAGGAAATCCGCCAGATCTACGATCTCCGGCTCCTTGGCCGCGTTTTCAATGCGCGTCACCCCATCGGCCAGGGCGGCGGCCATCAGCAGGTTTTCCGTTGCGCCGACGCTGGGAAAGTCCAGATAGATGTTGGCCCCGCGCAGACGACCCCTGGCAACGGCGCAGTTATCCGCCTGCTCAGTTTCCGCCCCCATCGCGCGCAGACCGTTCAGGTGGATATCCACCGGACGCTGGCCGATGGCGCAGCCGCCCGGCAGCGGCACAATCGCCTCGCCCAGCCGCACGCACAGCGGCCCCAGCACCAGGATGGACGCGCGCAGGCTATGCAGGTTCTGCGGCTCCTGCGGCTGGCGCAGCGCTGCGGGATAGATGGTGATATCCCGATCCTGCCGCTCGATGCGCGCGCCGCAGTCCGTGAGCACGCGCAGCATGTGATCCACATCGGTAAGCCTGGGCGCGCGATGGATGGTCACCGGCGAGGAGCACAGCAGCGCCGCGGCCAGGATGGGCAGCACCGCGTTTTTGGACGTATTGATCTGCGCTTCGCCATGCAGCGCAGGAGAATGTCTGATGGTATACACCGGCATGATTGCGCACCTCCAATTGCATTGCCGGCTTGATCCCGGCACGCATCATTGTGCGCCGCAATTTCTTTGGCATGCCCCATCAAAAAGCCCGAAAGCACCGTTTCCAAGCCGATTTTAGGCAGGCAAACGCGCGAATAGCCGCGATTTGCCCCGCGCAGCCATGGCAAATCTTTTTGCTTGGCAAATGCTGCAAACAGTGGTATAATAAATGCGAATATACATTCTGTTTTGAAGGAGCTTTCATGGGAAAGTTTGTGTTGAAAGCGCCCTACGTCGCACGGGGCGATCAGCCGCAGGCCATCGCCGCCCTGGCGGAGGGCTTTGAAAAGGGGCTCAAGGCGCAGACGCTGCTGGGCGTAACAGGCTCGGGCAAGACGTTTACCATGGCCTCGGTCATCGAGCGCGTGCAGCGCCCAACGCTGGTAATCGCGCACAATAAAACGCTGGCCGCCCAGCTGTGCTCTGAGTTCAAGGCGTTTTTCCCCGACAGCGCGGTGGAATACTTTGTATCCTACTACGATTATTATCAGCCGGAAGCCTACATCGCCTCCACAGATACCTACATTGAAAAGGATTCGTCGGTCAACGATGAAATCGACCGCCTGCGCCACAGCGCCACCGCCGCCCTGCAGGAGCGCCGGGATGTGATTATTGTGGCGTCGGTCAGCTGCATCTATTCCATGGGCGACCCCAGCGAATATGCCGGGCAGATGATTTCGCTGCGCCCTGGCATGACGCTGCCGCTGGACGAGCTGCTGCGCAGGCTGGTAGAAATCCAGTTTGCCCGCAACGATATCTCCTTTGGCCGCTCCACCTTCCGCGTGCGCGGCGATATTGTGGAAATCATGCCCGCCAACATGCAGGAGCTGGCCATCCGAGTGGAATACTTTGGCGATGAAATCGAGCGCATTTCGGAGTTTTCGCCCGTCACGGGCAAGGCTGCGCACACCCTGCAGCACATTGCCATCTACCCGGCCACGCACTACGCCACCAACGCCGTCGAGCGCGAAAAGAACATCCAGGTGATCGAGCAGGATCTCAAAGCGCAGGTGGCCAGATTTGAGGCCGAAGGAAAGCTGCTGGAGGCCGAGCGCATCGCCCAGCGCACCCGCTATGATATTGAAATGCTGCGTGAAATCGGCTTCTGCACCGGCATTGAAAACTACAGCCGCTACTTTGACGGCCGCCAGCCCGGCGATCCGCCCTTTTCGCTGCTGGATTATTTCCCGAAGGATTTTATCGTATTCATCGATGAAAGCCACCAGACCATTCCCCAGATTCGCGCCATGTACGCGGGCGACCGCGCGCGCAAGACTGCGCTGGTGGATTATGGCTTCCGCCTGCCCTCCGCCTATGATAACCGCCCGCTGCGGTTTGACGAATTTGAGGCGCGCATTGGGCAGACGGTGTTCGTATCGGCCACGCCCGGCCCCTACGAGGCCGAGCATTCGCTGCAGACGGTGGAGCAGCTCATCCGCCCCACGGGTCTATTGGATCCCAAAATCATCGTGCGCCCCGCCACCGGGCAGGTGGACGACCTGCTGGGCGAAATCAACGAAACCATCGCCAAAAAGGAGCGCGTGCTCGTCACCACCCTGACTAAAAAGATGGCCGAAAGCCTGACCGAATACCTGCACGAAAGCGGCGTCCGTGTGCGCTATCTGCACAGCGATATCCAGACGATGGAGCGCATGCAGCTGATCCGCGATCTGCGCCTGGGGCAATACGACGTGCTGGTGGGCATTAACCTGCTGCGCGAGGGTCTGGACATTCCCGAGGTATCGCTGGTGGCCATTCTGGATGCGGACAAGGAGGGCTTTCTGCGCTCCGAAACCAGCCTGGTGCAGACCATCGGCCGCGCCGCGCGCAATGCTCAGGGCCGCGTGCTGATGTATGCCGACGTGCTGACCGACAGCATGGCCCGCGCCATCAACGAGACCAACCGCCGCCGCGCCATTCAGGAGGCCTACAACCAGGAGCACGGCATCACCCCGCAATCGGTGCAGAACGCCGTGCGCGCGCTGATTGAGATCACCGATAAGGCCGAGGCCGATCCGCGCAGCCGCGCCATGGACGAGGACGAGCGCGCCATGCTGATGCAGCAGCTGGAGGATCAGATGCTGGACGCCGCCAACAGCCTGGACTTTGAAAAGGCTGCCAAGCTGCGCGATCAGCTATTTGAATTAAAGGGCAAGTCCCCCGTGAACAAGCCACAGCCCACGCGCAGAAAGCGCCGCGTAAAACGATAAACCAGCAACAAAGCCGCCCCGTCATTCAAACGGAGCGGCTGTTTTTTCGCTATTCCGGGCTTATTCCTTCTCTTTCTTTTTATAAAGGATAAAGGCCGACGCTGCCAGCAGCAGCGGAAATACGAACGCGCCGATATTGACCGGCTTGATTCCACCAAGGAAGGAAACCAGGCCGAGCAGCGAAATCAGCAGACACGCAATCGCGCATCCCTTGCAGGTCTTCTTTGTCATCGCAGCTCCCCCCTAAAGGATTTTCCTATCTCTCACATTTGCTTTCGTCTTTGGCACAGATGCTGATCATATCCCGTTTGATCTGCTCATGCTGCTTGCAGAACATATCCGGCAGCTCATCCAGGGCAAAGTACTTGAGGTCTATGGTTTCGTCCTGATCGCAGCGCAGGCTGCCTGCAATCGCCTTCAGGCGGTATACAATGCAGATGCTGTGCGCCTGATCGCCGTTGGGATAACGCATTTCGCTGTCCGTATAGATGCCCAGCAGCGATTGGACTTCAACGTCCAGCCCGGTTTCTTCCTTCAGTTCACGGATTGCGGCCTGCTCCGGCGTTTCGCCGATTTCAATTGCGCCGCCGGGAAAGCCCCACCTGCGGCTGTCCCCGCGCTTCTGCAAAAGCACGCGGCCGCGCTCGTCAAACAGGCATCCGCCCGCAAAAGCCAGGATCACCTTTTCGTGCCCAACCTTGCTTCTCAGCCACCTGATATAATCTGTCATCCTGCTTTACCCCTGGTGCAGCGGCAGCTCCACCGTGAAGGTTGTGCCCTTGCCCACTTCGCTTTCCACATGGATTTCGCCGCCATGCAGCATCACCAGCTGATGCACGATAGCCAGTCCCAGGCCGGTGCCGCCCGCCTCACGGCTGCGCGCCTTATCCACGCGGTAGAAACGATCAAAGATATGCGGCAGATGCTCGGCGGCAATGCCGGGGCCGTTGTCCTTGACCTTGAGCACCGCGTCGCGGCCCGATTTCTGCAGCGTGACCGTCACCTTGCCGCCCTCCTGGGTATACTTGAAGGCGTTTTCCATCAGGTTATAGACCACCTGCTGCAGCTTGGTGCGGTCGGCGTACATATCGCATTCATCCTGCAGGGAGAGCACCAGCGTCTGATGGCGCTTTTCGGCCATGGGCTTGAGCAGATGCTCGGTATCCTTGACCAGCTCCGCCAGGCTCATGTTCTCGCGGGAGAGCTTGACGTCCTTCACATCCATGCGCACCAGCGTCAGCAGGTCGGTCACGATGGAGGACAGCCGATCGATTTCGCGGTTGATATCGCTCAGGAATTCCGTCCGCAGCCCCGTTTCCATTTCAGGCTGATAGATCAGCGATTCGATCAGGATTTTCATCGTAGCCAGCGGGGTCTTCAGCTCATGGCTGGCGTTGGATACAAACTGGTTGCGCGCCTGATCGAGCGATTCAATCTTCTCGCTCATGCTGTTGAACGTGCGCGCCAGGCGGCGCATTTCGCCCGAGCCGCGCACCTTGACGCGGGTGGAAAAATCGCCGCGCGCCATGGTCTGAATACCCTTTGTCAGGGCTGAAATGGGCTTGGTGATAATCTGCGAGAAAACCAGGCTGAATACCACGGCGAAAGCCGCCACCACCAGGAACAACAGCACCATCTGATCGCGCAGCTCATACAGATTCTGCATCATGGTCTGCACGGGCGAAGCCAGCATCAGCACGCCGATGACGTCCGCCTGCTGAATCACGCCGGCGGTGCAGTAGCCCACCCAGGTGGACTCGGCGGCGTTGGAAAACAGGAACGGCGTTTTCTTTGTGATTTCGCCGTCGCTGTTGAGCGAGTGCACGCCATAATCAGCCATATCTCCGCGCACCAGAATGCTGGCTACCTCGGGATAATCCACCCGGGTGCCGTTGAGCGCAGAATAGGTATCCACCTGCACCTTGCCGTATTTATCCAGCACCAGCAGCCGGCCGCCCAGTTCGCCGCCCGCGGCGGACAGCTGGGTGTACAGCTCCTGCGTATCCCCCTTGGCAAGCAGGGGGGCGATGCGCACAGCCAGGCTTTCTATGCTGGCGCTGTCCGTGCGAATACGCTGCTCAAAGAGATATTCGCCCACCATATTGGTGAGCGAATTTGCCATAACGGAAAAGGACAGACCCACAATGAGCAGGAACGCCAGGATAATCTGCCAGCGAAGGCTGAATACCTTGTTGTCAGTCCTTATCAGTAAAATAGTAGCCCACTCCCCACTTAGTGAAAATGAACTCAGGCTGCGAGGTATTGCGCTCGATCTTTTCGCGCAGGCGGCGGATATGCACGTCCACCGTGCGGGCGTCGCCCATATAATCGTACTTCCACACCGTTTCCAGCATGGCCTCGCGGCTGAACACCTTGCCGCGATTGTTGATAAACAGCTGCAGAAGATCAAATTCCTTGGCGGTCAGGCGCACTTCCTTGCCGCCCAGGGTGACGGAGCGGTTGACGATATTGACCTCCAGATCGCGCACGCGGATGATCTTTTTCTTTTCCGCGGCGACGGGCTGGCTGGCGCGGCGCAGGATGGTTTTAATCCGCGCCTTGACCTCCAGAATATTAAAGGGCTTGGTCATATAATCATCCGCGCCGTATTCCAGGCCCAGGATCTTATCCATATCCTCGCCCTTGGCGGTGAGCATGATAATGGGCACGTTGCTGGACTCGCGGATGCGCTGGCACACCTGAATGCCGTCGAGCTTGGGCAGCATGACGTCCAGCAGCACCAGATCCACGGTGTTGGCAAAAAACACCTCGAGCGCCTCCTCGCCGTCATAGGCGGCCAGGGTCTCGTAGCCCTCCTGCTCCAGGGTATATTTCAGGCCCTTGATAATAAGGGGCTCGTCGTCTACCAACAAAATACGTTTTGCCACCGAAATCAATCCTTCCTGCGTATCGGATGTACCGCAATGCTATACCTATAATATATTACAACAAATATTGCGATCAATCAAGTGGATTGAAACATTTTCTACATAAATTTTTCCGGAATGCGACATATTTACAGGCTGCCAAGGCAACCTAGCGCCTGATAAATGGACTCCGCAGCCTGAAAATCAGAAAGCTTTCCTCTGCTGCCGGCGCGTCTGCGGGCAAAAAGCTGCGCCGCGCAACCATTACGGCGCGCGGCGCAGGGAAGCATTGTTATTTATGATAGAGCTTGTGAGTCTGATACACCGGATCGGAGGTCAGGTTGACCCCCAGGCGGCGGAACACGTTTTCATCCACGGGCGAGAGGATCACGGTGGTGTGCGCCTCCAGGCCCTTGAGCTTGGGCAGCTGTTCAATCGCGCGGGCCGCCATCTCGCTGGTCGCGGCGGATACAGACAGCGCCACCAGCACCTCGTCCGTATGCAGGCGCGGGTTATGATTGCCCAGGTACTTGCATTTCAGCTCCTGCACAGGCTCGATGATCTGCGGCTGCAGCAGGGGGATTTCATCGTCAATGCCGCCCAGCGCCTTGAGGGCGTTGAGCAGCATGGCGGCGGAGGGGCCCAGCAGCGAGGAGGTTTTGCCCGTCACGATGCGCCCATCATCCAGCTGCAAAGCCGCCGCAGGCGCGCCGGTCTGCTCCGCGCGCTGGCGGGCGGCCGCCGTCACCGGACGGTTCTCATCGCTCAGCCCCATGCGCTGCATCAGCATTTCCAGCTTGGTCAGCTCATTCTCATTGCCATGGCCCTTGCGCTCCTGGCAGCGGGCATGATACAGGCGGCGGATGATCTCCTGCTTGGCTGCCTCGCGGCAGACCGCATCGTCCGAAATGCACTTGCCCACCATGTTCACGCCCATATCAGTGGGCGAGCGGTAGGGCGAGCCGCCCCAGATGTGCGTAAAAATAGCCTGCAGCACCGGGAAAACCTCGATATCACGGTTATAATTGACCGTCGTTTCGCCGTAGGCTTCCAGGTGGAAGGGATCGATCATGTTCACGTCGTTCAGGTCGGCCGTGGCGGCTTCATAGGCCACGTTGACCGGATGCATCAGCGGCAGGTTCCAGATGGGGAAGGTTTCAAACTTGGCGTAGCCCGCCTTGACCCCATGCTTGTTTTCGTGATACAGCTGGGACAGGCAGGCGGCCATCTTGCCGCTGCCCGGGCCAGGGGCCGTCACCAGCACCAGCGGACGGGTGGTTTCCACATACTCGTTGCGGCCGTACCCCTCGTCGCTGACAATCAGATCGACATTATTGGGATAGCCCGGAATGGGATAGTGGCGGTACACGCGCACGCCCAGGGATTCCAGGCGCTTCTGGAAGGCAATGGCCTGCGGCTGGCTGTTGAAGCGCGTCAGCACCACGCTGCCCACGTACATGCCCACGCCCCGGAAAGCATCGATCAGGCGCAGCACATCTGCATCATAGGTAATGCCCAAGTCGCCGCGCACCTTGTTTTTTTCAATATCGTCGGCATTGATCACGATCACCAGCTCAGCCTGATCGCGCATGGTCAGCAGCATGGAGATCTTGCTGTCCGGCCGGAAGCCCGGCAGCACGCGGGAGGCGTGGTTATCGTCAAACAGCTTGCCGCCCAGCTCCAGATAGAGCTTGCCGCCAAACTGGCCGATGCGCTCCCGGATATGCTCGGACTGCATGCGCGTATATTGATCGTGATCAAAACCGATTTTCATGTGTGCCCTTCCCCCTGTTCATTTTTTCCGCAAAAAACCCCAAACACACCGATTATAGCACAAATCCGCCCTGTGCAAAAGGCGGATTGAGAAATTTTTAGGCAGAAAAGCGCATTTTTCTGAATGCTGCTATTTCATATTGAAATCTGGTATGTATTTACTCTGGGCGGATTCCTTCTCCTGTACAAAGGCGTTCAGTCCCAGATCACGCGCGCGGTCGAGCACGCGCTCATATTCCTCGTCCGTCACGCGGCGATCCAGGCCCTTCACATGGCACTGCGCAATGGGCGTATACTGGCGCATGATGCTCACCGGCGTGTCCTGCGGGGTGTTCCGGGCAATCCAGTCCATCACCTTCAGGCTGTCCCCTGTGCAGCCGGGAATGACCAGATGGCGGATGATCGTGCCGCGCTTCATCATACCCTGCGCGTCGTACTGCGCGGGGCCGGTCTGACGCAGCATTTCCAGTATGGCCTGCGAGGCGGCCTCAAAATAATCAGGAGCATTTGCCAGCACCTTACCCAGGCGCGGAGACACGTTTTTAAGATCGGGCAGGTAGATATCCACCCGGCCGTCCAGGGCCCGCAGGGTATCCACGCGCTCATAGCCGCCGGTATTCCATACGATAGGCAGCGCGGGCCGGGCGATATCCAGCGCATGCAGGATGACCGGCACAAAGTGCGTGCCCGTCACAAAGGAGATATTGTGCACGCCCTGCGCGGCCAGATCGCTGATCAGCCCGGCCAGTTCCTCATCCGTCACGGGACGGCCCTGCTTTTCGTGGCTGATTTCAAAGTTTTGGCAATAGACGCAGCCCAGGGGGCATCCGCTGAAAAAGATGGTGCCGCAGCCGCGCGTGCCGGACAGGCAGGCCTCCTCCCAGTAATGCGGGGCCGCGCGGGCCACTACCGCGCGCGTGCCCATGCCGCAATAGCCCTCGCCATGGGTTTCATCGCGCCGGGCACGGCACATGCGCGGACAAAGCGTACAAATCATGGGCTTGCTTCCTTCCGTTGATAATTGATGGTTGCACATCGCTGCGTTTTATGCTATGATAGATAGACGTTCAGGCGCCTGTACCTCAGTAGGATAGAGGGTCCGCCTCCTAAGAAAAAGGCCGACTACCGCCTTTTCTGGAAGCTGAAAACGGGCCAGCCGCGGAATCTGCTCCGAAATAACGGTCAATCCGCAGCACCTGATCCGGAGGTCAGAATCAGCAGGTGGGAA
>CAKUFG010000015.1 GCA_934647235.1 uncultured Clostridia bacterium | reverse complement strand
CTTGCGATGCAGTTTCTTTTTCATGCTTCCCTCCACCGCCGGGCGTCCAGCGTGCGCACCGAGAAGAACAGGCACAGCGCGGTATTGAGCGCGCCCTGGCGCAGCTTGCGATGCAGTTTCTTTTTCATGCTTCCCTCCACCGCCGGGCGTCCAGCGTGCGCACCGAGAAGAACAGGCACAGGAAGATGGCTGCGGCAAAATACAGCGCGTTGGCAAAGCTGAGCTGCCCCAGCTTAAAGGGGGCGCAGCGCTGATAGGGGCTGATAAAGGAGAGGATGCTATTAACGATTTTGATATCGATGGCGGCGTTGAGCACGTCCATCAGCCACAGCAGCAGGTTGCCGCCGAAGGCCACGATGGCGGCCGTCATGGGCGCGCGGCACTGGGCGGAAATGAGCATATCCAGCGCGATAAAGGCGCAGCCCTGCAGGATAAAGCCCAGGTACCCCACGGCCAGCTCCTGCGGATAGACCTGGCCGTACAGTGCCACGATGAGCACAAACACCAGCGACAGCGCCACGCTGCACAGCAGCACTGCGCACGCCGCCAGGAACTTGCCGCTCACGACGCCCCACAGCGATACGGGAGATGTGAGCAGCAGCTGATCGGTGCGCGCCTTACGCTCGCCGGCGAAGGAGCGCATGGTCAGGATGGGAGTGAGCAGCATCCACAGATAGCTCATCATCCACAGCAGATTATTGAGATCGCTCGAGCGCGCCGCCAGGTTATTGATGGCGAAAAACACGCAGCCCAGCGTTAAAAACACGCCCATGTACACATACGCGGCTGCGGTGTAGAAATAGCCCTGCAGTTCGCGCCTGAAGATCGCAAGCATGCGTTTGGTTCCTTTCTTTGGGGAGTGGGGGGAGCGAGGGACGGGGGAGGACGGGGGAACGGAGGGAACGTTACTTTCTCCAGGGAAGAAAGTAACAAAGAACCTGTGTGTGACGTAAAAGTCAAGTGAATAAAACTGGAAGGCGGCACTGCCGCCCCCCGTGGCAGGTGAAAACCTTGTGCTGCCTGGTCTGAAGCAAGCTTCGCCCAGTCAGCCCTTCGCTTTTCCCCCTTGGTCTGGCTTCGCCAGCCCTGCGCTGATCTGCGATCAGCGTGCCACGGGGATGAAGGTTGGGTGCGGGAAGCCTTGCGCAGCGATTAGCGGCAGTTGGAAAAGCCATCCACCAAAAGCCTTCTCCTTGAGGAGAAGGTGGGCGGCTTTAGCCGCTCGGATGAGGTGTAGGCTACGAAGTAGCCGTTATCATAACTATTAAAAGACAACGCTGCTGCGGCGGCTACACCTCACCACCGCCGCAGGCGGTGATGAGGGGGCCAGTTGGCGGAAATGCAAGCAGCACTATTACTTCCCTTCCCTTCGTCCCTTTCGCCCCCGTCCTTTACTTCTTTTCTATCACCTGATCGTCTGCCGTGCAGCGCAGGAACACATCCTCCAGCGTGTCCGCGGCGGGGGTCAGGCGCATCAGGGGCATCTGCAGCCCGCACAGCAGGGTGAACAGCTCCTTTTGCGGCACAGCGCCGGGCCTGCCCTCAATCATCACCTCGGCCACGCCCGCCTCGCGCGCAGGCAGGCGCGTCACGCGCGCCACGCTGCTCAGCGACCGCAGCGCGGGCAGCAGCGTTTCCATATCGCCGCAGATGGCCGCCTGCAGGCGCGTTCCCGCGCCCCGGCCCATATCGCCCAGGCGCTGATCGCATACCACGCGCCCGTGATGCAGGATGATCACCCGGTCGCACAGTGCCTGTACCTCGCTTAATATATGAGAGGAAAAGATCACCGTGCGCCCGCCGGACAGCTTTTTGAGCGTGTCGCGGAACTCCGCCGTCTGCCGGGGATCCAGGCCCACCGTCGGCTCGTCCAGCACCAGCACCTCGGGCTCGCCGCACAATGCCTGCGCCAGGCCCACGCGCTGGCGATAGCCCTTGGACAGGTTGCCCACGCGCCGCCCCAGCACGTCGGTCAGGCTGGTGTGCGCGGCGATATCGCGCACATGGCGGGCAATATCGGCCTCAACCACCAGGCGCAGCCTGCACACAAAGCGCAGATAGCTTTCCACCGTCATTTCATCATACAGCGGCGGCTGCTCCGGCAGATAGCCGATCAGCTGCTTGGCCTGGCGCGGCTGGGTAAGCAGATCGTAATCGCCCACACGCACATCGCCGCTGGTGGGGGCCAGGTAGCCGGTGATGATGTTGAGCGTGGTGGTTTTGCCCGCGCCGTTTTGCCCAAGCAGGCCCAGGGTTTCCCCCGAGCTTACGGTAAAGCTGAGATCCTGCACGGCTGTCGCCGCGCCGTAGCGTTTGGTTACGCCCGATAGCGTGATCATGCGTCAAAATAGCCTTTCCTTAGGATACGCATCCATTATAGCATGAAAAGATGGGCGAATGCGTGAACAATGTGTAAAGGAATGCTTTGGATTGCGGTACACGGCGCGGATGTGCTATAATCAGCGTGCGCGGCGGCAGCCGCAGGAAGGAAGAACAGCATGGAAATAAGGCAGGATTTTTATCAGCGCACGGCGCTGCTGCTGGGCGATGAGCGCATGGCGCGGCTGAACAACGCGCGCGTGGCGGTATTCGGCCTGGGCGGCGTGGGCGGCGCGTGCGCCGAGGCGCTGTGCCGCGCAGGCGTAGGGCGCCTGACGCTGGTGGATAACGATACCGTGAGCCTGAGCAATATCAACCGGCAGATCGTGGCGCTGCACTCCACCGTGGGGCAGCCCAAAACGGCCGCGCTGCGCGCCAGGCTGCTGGATATCAACCCGGCGTGCGATATAGAAGAAAGAAATCTGTTTTTTGATCAGACTACGGCGGACAGCATCGATTTTTCGGCGTTTGATTATGTAATCGACGCGATTGATACGGTGTCTGCAAAGCTGCTGCTGGTGGAGCGCGCGCGCGCCGCAGGCACGCCCATCCTGTGCTGCATGGGCACGGGCAACAAGCTGGACCCCACCCGTCTGCGCATCAGCGCCATCGAAAAAACCAGCGTGTGCCCCCTGTGCCGCGTGATGCGGCGCGAGCTGCGCGTGCGCGGCATTGCAGGCGTGCGCGTGCTGTGGTCGGATGAGCCGCCCTGCGTGCCCATCCAGCAGCTCAGCGAAAAGGGCCGCCATCCGCCGGGCAGCGTATCCTTTGTGCCGCCCGTGGCGGGCATGATCCTGGCCGGGCAGGCAGTGCGCGAGCTGGCCGGACTGGAGGGCTGAATGCCGGCGGAAGGCGCAAAGGTGGCGCTTCCTTGTGAAAAATGCGCTTTTTAAGGCCGGAACGCGCAATTCGTATGAGACAAATCCGCCTGAATGTGGTATGATATGATTAATATCAAATTCACAGGTCCGGGAGGCTGCTTCATGAAGCTCAATTACCGCCGCACGCTGTTTGTCGGATTCGCATTCTTTCTCATCTGCGCGTTCTGGCAGGCATACGATACCATCATCCCCAAGATCCTGACGGACAAGTTTGGCATGTCGCAGGCCAACAGCGGCATTATCATGGCGCTGGATAACGTGCTGGCGCTGTTCATGCTGCCGCTTTTCGGCGCAATCTCGGATAAATGCCGCAGCCGCCTGGGCCGGCGCACGCCGTTCATCCTGTTCGGCACGCTGGCGGCGGCCATCCTGCTGGCGGTGCTGTCGCTGGCGGACGGCATGCAGCTGCGCAATCTGGCCGCCGTGCGCGGCATGGATACCCCCGAGGCGCTGGAAACGCTGTATGATTATCAGTACGACAGCGCGCTGATGACCCCGGACGGCGAGCGCTACGCGCTGTCCGATACGGCTGATGCGGGAGTGACGGCCATTTCCCGCGAGCGGTTCATGACTATGACGCTGGATACCGACGATTACGCGCGCTATGTGGCTCCAGCGCGCCAGGCATACGCCCACGCGCAGACGCGGCAGCAGCCCCAGGCGCTGATCTTCTTTATCGCCATTCTGGTGCTGCTGCTCATCTCCATGGCTACCTTCCGCTCCCCCGCCGTGGCGCTGATGCCCGACGTTACCCTAAAGCCCCTGCGCAGCAAGGGCAACGCGGTAATCAACCTGATGGGCAGCGCGGGCGGCATCCTGATATTGATTCTGGGCATGGTGTTTGCCACGGGCGCGGCCAAAAACGCGCTGATGCCCTACGGCGCGTTCTTCGGCATTGTGTCCATCCTGATGATTCTGTCGCTGGGCATTTTCATGCTTACCGTGCGCGAGCCGCGCTTTGTGCAGGAAATGCATCAGCAGAGCCGCGAATACGGCATCGAGGAGGGCGACGAGGAGGAGCAGCGCTCCGGCGGCCGCAAGCTGGATGCGGGCGAGCGCAGATCGCTGATCTTTATCCTGCTGTCGATCGTACTGTGGTTCATGGGCTACAACGCCGTCACCAGCAAGTACAGCGTATACGCCGATAAGGTGCTGTCGCGCGATTTCAACATGACGCTGATCATCGCCCAGGCGGCGGCCATCGTAAGCTACCTGCCCGTGGGCATGATCGCCTCAAAAGTGGGCCGCAAAAAGACCATCCTGGCAGGCGTGGTGATGCTGACCATCGCCTTTGGCGCGGCCTCCTTCCTGCGCGCGGACAGCAGCCCGATGGTGATGAACTGCATGTTCGCCCTGGCGGGCATTGCCTGGGCCACGATCAATGTGAACTCCTTCCCCATGGTGGTGGAAATGTGCCGCGGCGGGGATGTGGGCAAGTACACGGGCTTTTACTACACGGCCAGCATGGCCGCGCAGACCATCACGCCCTACCTGAGCGGCCTGCTGATGGACAACGCGGGCCTGACGGCGCTGTTCCCCTACGCTACGGCGTTTACGGCGCTGGCCTTTGTGACCATGCTGTTTGTGCGCCACGGCGACAGCAAGCCCGAGGCGCGGCGCGGCCTGGAGGCGCTGGATAACGACTGATTTCCGGCAGGCTAACAGAGATTCTTTTTGATAACCCGGAAGAAGGAGCAGCTTGCTCCTTCTTTTTATGTTAAAAGCTACCGTGCTTTTATCCTGCAAATTTGGGGTTGAATCAGACGGTAAATTGGGGTAAACTATGCCTGAAGGGAGGCAGATCAATGACCAACATTGTGCCGATATCCGATTTGAAAAATTACAGCGAGGTGCTGCGCGCCTGCGACGACGGCTCCACCGTGTACCTGACAAAGAACGGGCGGGGCAAATACGTGGTGCAGAGCCTGGCCGAGTATGAAAAAATGCAGGCGGCGGTGAAGCTGCTGGCCGAGCTGTCCAAGGGCGTGGAATCCATCCGCAAGGAGGGCGCGCTGACGCTGGAGGAGGCGTTTGCCGGCCTGGAGGGGGAGCTGTGAGCGTCGTCGTATCCCGCGAGGCCCGCAGGGATCTGCAGCGCATCCGGCGCTATATCACCGAGGAGCTGGGTAATCCCGCCGCAGCTGCGCGCATCATTGCGGCGCTTAAAAAGAGCGCCGAAAGCCTGCGCGATTTTCCTGGCCGGGGGCAGCCGCTGGATGCGCTGATGCCCGTGCATACGGCGTATCGCTACCTGCCGTGCGAGCATTACTGCATCTTTTATCTGTGCAGTGAAACGGATGTGCTGATTGTGCGCATCCTGCATCAGCGCCAAGATTGCCTGCGGGCGCTGATGATGGGTTGAGCTGCGGGCGCTGATGATGGGCTGAGCGCTCTTGCTCTGTTTGACAGACGGGTATATAATAATTGATGGAAATCTTAGCAATACAAGGAGGATTCCTTTGATGATTGAGTTCCGCGACGGCTTTTATGCCGATGTGCGTACCGAGGATCGCAGCCGCACCGTCATTTCCTATCAGGCCGGTATTCTGGAGGAAATGAAAAGCCAGGTGGAGCGCCGCGCCTTCCTGCGGGTTTATGACGGCAAAATGTGGTATTACGCCTCCGTGACCGATCTGAACCACCTGCAAAAGACGCTGGACGGCCTGTACGCCGCCGCTGCGCCCAACGATCAGATTCTGGACGATCCCACCGTGCGCCGCTTTGAGCGCAACCGCGATACGGTGATGAGCTTTGCCGATTGCTCCGTGCGCGATATCCCCGCCAAGGATAAGCAGGCGCTGCTGCTGTCCTACCTGCCGCTGCTGAGCGAGGACAAATGCGTCACCATGCCCTCCGGCTCCTATCTGGATCGCAGCAGCCTGTTCCATTTCCAGTCCAGCCTGGGCGCGGATATCACCTATGATTACCAAACCTGCGGCCTGTCCTTTTCCTGCGATATGGCGGAGGGCGAAAAGAAGTTTTCCGGCCACTGGCAGAAGGGCGCGACCCGCTTTGACGAATTGAAGGGATTGACCGAGACGATCCGCGCCGCCATGGCCGAGCAGACGGCCTTCCTGCGCAGCTCCGTGCCGGTCGAGCCAGGCAAATACCCCGTGGTGCTCTCGCCCGAGGCGGCGGGTGTTTTCGCGCATGAGTCCTTCGGCCATAAGTCCGAGTCCGATTTCATGCTCTCCGATGAATCCATGCGCGACGAGTGGCAGCTGGGCAAGACCGTGGGCTCGCCCATCCTGTCCATTGCCGAGTGCGGCTCCGTGCCCGGCTGCGGCTATGTGCCCTATGACGATGAGGGCACCAAGGCGCGCAAGAACTATCTGATCAAAAACGGCGTGCTGGCGGGCCGCCTGCACAGCGCGCAGACTGCCGCCGCCCTGGATGAAGGGCTGACCGGCAACGCCCGCGCCATCGACTGCACCTTTGAGCCCATCGTGCGCATGACCACCACCTACATCGAGGGCGGCGACCTGGACTTTGACCAGCTGATCGCCCCCATTAAGAAGGGCTATTATATCAAGACCATCCGCCATGGCAGCGGCATGAGCACCTTTACCATCGCCCCCAGCCTGGCCTATGAAATTGTGGATGGCAAGCTGGGCCGCCCGGTGCAGATCAGCGTGCTGACCGGCTCGGTATTTGAAACGCTGGGGCTGATCGACGGCCTGACCCGCGACGTGCAGCTGCTGTCCTTTGTCACGGGCGGCTGCGGCAAGATGGAGCAGATGAACCTGCCCGTGGGCTTTGGCGGCCCCTATGTCCGCGTATCGTCCATGAACGTGCAGTGAGGTGAACACCATGGAAAAAGAATTTCTGACCCAAGTCCGCCGTTCCGTTACCCTGAATGTGACCGGCGGCAAGATTGACAGCTTCCGCGAAAAAGAGGAAACCACGGGCACGGTGCGCGCCTATGATAACGGCTGCATCGGCATTGCCGGCTGCCTGGGCGAGCCGGACGAGCAAAAGCTGACCGAAAAGGCCGCAGAGGCGCTGGCGCTGGGCATTCCCTATCCCTGCCATTTAGAGGGTGCGCTGGAAAAGATCGACCTGCATGAGGACGAGATCATCTCCGTGCCCGAGCTGATTCCCACCATGCAGCGCTTTCTGGATCGTCTGGGCGAAGCCTGCCCGCGGTTTGCCTTTTCCAATAAGATTACGCTGGATTATAAGAAGGCCGAATACCGCAACTCCTTAGGCCGCCATCTGGTCAGCTCGGGCCGCAGCCTGGAGCTTGCGCTGATTGTGCAGAACCGCGGCTCGGGCAATCTGTTTGACGGCGCGCTGAGCTACAATGGCGACCGCTTTGATCCGGACGCGCTGCTGGAGCAGTTCAAAAAGGAGTACGACGCCTTCTACACGCCCGTTGATATCGAGCCCGGCCGCTACCCTGTGGTGATGGAAAGCGGTAGCCTGTTCGGCACCTTCCTGCAGCACTTTGTGGCGGAGATGTATGTTTCTGGCGCGTCGCTGCTCAGCGGCAGGCTGGGGCAGAAGGCCTTTTCGGACAAGCTGTCCCTGCGCGACGATATGAACCCCGCCACCTATCCGGGCGTATGCTTCTTTGATTATGAGGGCTGCGTCGCGCCCGATCTGCGCCCCACGCTGATTGATAAGGGCACGCTGACGGGCCTTCTGACTACCAAGAAGTCGGCGGAGCAGTTCGGCCTGCCCAACCTTGGCACGGCGGCCGCCGCCTATGACGGCGTGCCCAGCCTGGGCTTCCATCGCTTCTATGCTGAGCCTACCGCCGCCAGCCTGGCGGAGCTGGCGCCTGGCCGGGCCATCTACATGGCCATGGCCTCCGGCGGCGATACCACGCCTGACGGGCACTTTGCCACCCCTGTGCAGCTGGCCTACCTGATGGAGGACGGCAAGCTCGTCGGCCGCCTGCCTGATCTGACCGTCAGCGGCAGCTTCTACGATATGCTGGGCAAGGATTTCCTGGGCGCGGTGCATGGCCAGCCCCAGTCCGACAGCCTGGTGTGCGCCGTCGCCATGGATGTGAAAAAGTGACGCTTCCCTGCGCGGCCTATGCAATATGAACAAATGTTGATGCTGCATTCAAAAATAATTCGCTAAATTCTGCCGTTTGTTCATCTTCATTTCACATTTGGGTGTTATAACTGCATTGTGGTTCTTCCAAAGCAAGAATCACCGGGCGGCCAGGGCGCACGCCTCTCCGCGTTCCGCCGCCCCTGATTTCGCAGCAACGCGCCCATCCCGACGCGCAACGATAAATGTGAAAGAAGGAATATCCCATGTTGTTTGGCAACAAAACCAAGCAGGTAGAATCCGCCATCGCCCACAAGAAGGCCGACAAGCTCATCGCCCTGGCCAAGGATAAGGACGAAGCCGTGGCCCTGGCCGCCGTCAAGGGCCTGGGTGTGGTTGGCGGCGAGGACGCGATCAACTTTCTGGTAACGCAGCTGCGCCATATCAAGCCCGAGTTCCGCGCCGCTGCCGCCACGTCCCTGGGAGAGATTGGCGATCCGCACGCCAAGGCGCACATCAGCGGCGTGCTCAAGTTTGAAAAGGACACCGCGACGATCCAGGCCATGCACGCGGCGATGGCCAAGATCGCCGACTATTGATCAGTCATGAAAGCCATGCTGAACCCTGACCGGCTGACGGGCAAGCGGGTCAACCACGTTGTATTTGGCCGCGGCCGCATCCTGCGCGTGCAGGACGGCTACATGCATGTGTCCTTCGGCGGGGTGGAGCGGATGTTTGAGTATCCGGCCGCCTTCAGCCAGTACATGACCATCGAGGATAAGCGCCTGCGTCCCCTGCTGCCGGAGTGTGTGCCCGCACAGCGTGCCCCCGCCCCTGCGCGCCCCGTGCGCCGCAAAACGGAGGGCTTTGTGCGCGATGAGTACGACACCGTCGTCCTGGCCGATCTGGTCAAGTGCACCGTATAACAGCATAAACAAAGAAGCCGTCCGGGAAACCGGGCGGCTTTTTGGCAGCCAGCCGTACACGCCGCCGCTGCGGATTACAAAAGAAGGAGCTGCGCCCCTTCTTTACTTCTCGGCTAAGTTAGCTGTGCTTTCTGCCAGCCTGGCCGCCGGCATTGCCGGCGGCCTTTTCACATTGTCCTTCGCCCCGCATAGGATGCTTTAGCAATGCGCACTGCGTTGCCAAACCCATCGGAACGGGGGGACGATCTTGCTTGTAGAAATCAACGGGGTATCCAAAACCTATCAGTCTCCCGACAGCGAAATTCATGCGCTGAGGGATATTGCCTTCGGCGTGGCGGAGGGCGAGTTTGTCAGCATCGTGGGGCCGTCCGGCTGCGGCAAATCCACGCTTTTGTCCATCATTGCGGGGCTGGACGCGCCCAGCGGCGGCGAGATCCGCGTGGACGGTGAGGCCCTGCGCGGGGTCAGCCGGAAGATCGGCTACATGCCGCAGAAGGATCAGCTGTTTCCCTGGCGCAGCATCTGGGATAACGTAACGCTGGGGCTGGAGCTGCAGCGGCAAAGGGACGGCGCGCATCTGCAGCGCGTGAAGGAGCTGCTGGAGCGCTACGGCCTGGGGCAGTTTGCCCAGCGCGCGCCGGGGCAGCTGTCCGGCGGCATGCGCCAGCGCTGCGCGCTGATACGCACCCTGGCCACCGATCCCAGGATCCTGCTGCTGGACGAACCGTTTTCCGCCCTGGATTATCAGACGCGCCTGTCGGTATCGGACGATATCCACAATATTATCCGCCGCGAGGGCAAAACGGCGCTGCTGGTGACGCACGATATATCCGAAAGCGTCAGCATGTCCGACCGCGTGGTGGTGCTGTCCGCCCGGCCGGGCCGGGTGAAATCCATTCACGATCTGAGCGAGCTGTGCGGGCTTACCCCCATGCAGCGGCGCGATCACGCGCTGTTCCATACCTATTTCAACGCAATCTGGAAGGAGCTGGAGCTAAGTGCCTGAGCAAGCGCATACCATAGAGCGCGCGGCCTATCTGCGCCGCTGCAAGCGGCAGAAGCGCTGGGTGCTGCTGGCCCAGCTGGGATTGCTGATCGGCTTTTTCGCGCTGTGGGAAATCGCCGCGCGGCAGGGCTGGATTGACGATTTTATCATGAGCAGCCCATCGCGCATCTGGAAAACGCTGAAAAACCTGTACGCCTCGGGCGAGCTGTTCCGGCACCTGGGCGCATCGTGCCTGGAAACGGTGATCGGCTTTACCCTGGGCACGCTGGCGGGCACGGTGATCGCCATCCTGCTGTGGTGGAGCCCCATGCTCTCGCGCATTCTGGATCCGTACCTGGTGGTGCTCAACTCTCTGCCCAAGACCGCCCTGGGGCCGGTATTCATCGTATGGATGGGCGCGGGCCCGGCGTCCATCATCGCCATGACCCTGGCAATATCGCTGATTGTGACGATCCTGGAGGTGCACAACGGCTTCCTGGCCGTGGACCGGGGCAAGCTCAACCTGATGAAAACCCTGGGCGCAAACCGCGCGCAGACGCTGCTCAAGCTCGTGCTGCCCGCCAACCTGCCCACCTTTGTTAACGCGCTGAAGGTGAACGTGGGGCTGTCCTGGGTGGGCGTGATCATGGGCGAATTTCTGGTGTCCCGCGAGGGGCTGGGCTACCTGATTGTCTACGGCTCTCAGGTATTCAAGATGGATCTGGTGATGGCGACGGTGCTGCTGCTTCTGCTGTGCGCCGCGGCCATGTATCAGGGCGTGCTTTTCCTTGAAAAGGCGCTGAAAAAACATTTGGGGGTATCCGCATGAGAAAGACTGTGATCCTGCTGCTTGCTCTGTGCCTGCTGTGCGCCGCCGTGCCCGCGCTGGCCGAAGAACCCGTTCGGGTGCGCGTCAGCGAAGTGACGCACTCGGTGTTCTACGCCCCGCAGTACGCGGCCATGGCGCTGGGCTTTTTTGCCGACGAGGGCCTGGAAATCGACCTGATGAACGGCGGCGGCGCGGATAAGGTGATGACCAGCGTGCTCACCGGCGAGGTGGATATCGGCCTGGCCGGGCCCGAGGCGTGCATCTATGTGCTGCTGGAGGGCCGCAGGGACGCGCCCAGGGTGTTTGCCCAACTGACGCAGTGCGACGGCTCCTTCATCGTGGGCAGGCAGGCGGAGGATTTTGCCTGGCAGAATTTGCGGGGCAAAACCATCATCGGCGGCCGCAAGGGCGGCATGCCTGAGATGACGCTGGAATATGTGATGCGCAAAAACGGCGTGATCCCCCATGAGGACGCGGCTGTGGATACCTCCGTGCAGTTCAACATGATGGCCGGCGCCTTTGTGGGCGGCGAGGCCGATTATGTGGCGCTGTTTGAGCCCACCGCCACCGAGGTGGAGCTGGCCGGGCAGGGCGTGGTGCTGTGCTCCATCGGCGAGCAGAGCGGCGAAATTCCCTATACCGCCTACTTTGCCGCCCAGAGCTACCTGACCGAAAACGCCGATACCGTGCTGCGCTTCACCCGCGCTATCGCCCGCGGGCAGCAGTGGGTTTACGCGCATACCGACCGCGAGCTGGCCGAGGCCATTGTGGGCTATTTCCCCGATACCTCGGTGGAGGTGCTGGAAAAGGTGGCCGCGCGCTATAAGGGCATCCGCGCCTGGAAGGAAACCCCGGATATGAAGCAGGAGGCGCTGGAGCGCCTGGAAACCGTGATGGAGCAGGCGGGCGAGCTGAGTCAGCGCGTTGCCTATGAAGCGCTGGTGGAAAACGAATTTGCCTATCACGTAATGGCCGAAATGGGGCAGAAATAAGACCGGAAAGCCCGGAGCGGACGGAAATGCGCCGCTTCGGGCTTTTTTTGCGCCTGAATCAGGCCTGAATTATCGAAAACAGCCCATAAACCCTTGACAAATGGTCAAAAAAAGACTATCATATCCGTACACAAAGCGGGGATGCGTTTGGACAATATGAACAAAATCCCTGCGGTGCAGCGGCCATAAAATGTGCTTATGGCATGGCCGCGTAAGGTACGCTGTCTGATGCCGGGCTTCCCCGGCTGGACGAATAAATATCTTATTAGGAGGCCCCTGTTTTATGAAGAAGCTTCTTGCGCTTGTGCTGGCTGCGTGCCTGCTCATGACCGTCGTGCCCGCCTTCGCCACCGTGGCGGATACGGTTGCCGCCGGCGAAAACCTGACCCATGACGAGCTGGTTGAAAAGGCCAAGGCCGAGGAAGGCACCTTCATCGTGTACGGCAACACCAGCCGCATTGCCACCGCCGCCGAAAACTTCGGCAAGATCTACGATCTGACCGTCGAGTCCAACAACCTCAAGGACGCTGAAATCTACACCAAGCTCGAAAGCGAAATCAAGGGTTCCGCCAAGGGCGCCGACATGGTGATGATTCAGGACGGCGCGCAGCTGACCTACGCCATCGAGGATGGTTGGGTTGTCAACTACGTTCCCGCTTCCGTGAAGGATACCGTGGGCGAAAGCGACCGCAATCCCCTGGTGCACCAGTACATCAACAAGCTGTTCATCTACAACAAGCTGGGCGAAAACGTCCCCGCCATCAAGAACGTGTGGGAGCTGACCGCCCCTGAGATGAAGGGCAACATCATCTTCAAGAACCCCGAAAACGAAACCGTCAACATGAACTTCCTGGTCATGCTGACCAGCGACGCCTGGGCCGAAAAGCTGGCCGCCGCCTATAAGGATTGGAAGGGCGAGGAAATCGATCTGGGTTCCTACAAGAACGCCGGTTATAAGTGGATCGCCGAGTTCCTGAGCAACTGCACCTTTGGCTCCTCCGATACCACCATCGCTGAGGAAGTCAGCCAGGAAACTGCCGCTGGCAAGATCGGCCTGTTCGTGCTGAGCAAGCTGCGCTCCTCCTCCGTGCTGACCGATAACCTGACCGTCGCCCAGTACGACGCCAGCGAAAACGGCTACACCGTGGAGCCCTTCTCCGGCTTCATGTATCCCATGTACGCCATGGTCTCCGCCAACGCCACCCGCCCCTACACCGCCATGCTGTTCATTGAATACCTGATGACGCAGGAAGGCTTCCAGCCCTGGGGCAAGAGCATCGGCGCCTACTCCACCAGCACCGCCGTTACCCCCAACGAGGGCGACCTGGACATCACCGTGTGGAAGGACACCCTGGTGATGGAGGATCCCGAGTACATCCTGGACAACTTTGACGATGTAAGCACCTTCGCCATCAAGTACATCCAGAAGTAATCAGACTCCCTGCGGCGGGACGGCAACAGGGCCGTTCCGCCGCATATTCTATTTTTAAGATCAACCAAAGGGGGGGCATTGCCCAACATGGAACGCACCCGAAAATTTCAGCCGCGCAGGCTGATGGGCAGGCTGCGGGCGTATTTTTCCAAGCCCGCCAACGTGATCCTGCTGATCTTCCTGGTGGCGCTGTGCTTGCTTACGCTTTATCCGCTGCTGACCATGCTGCTGGAAACGGTCACGGTGCACGCGGGGCGCGAGGCGCGCGCGGTTAAATCGCTGGGCCTGAAAACCGGCGATTACACGCTGTATCATTTTACAAAGCTGCTGTTTACCTTAAACGACGGCGGCGAGGCGGGCGTAAAGCTGTCCAACAGCTGGATTCAGTTCTACGGCCCGTTCTTCAACACCCTGGCCGTGTCGCTGACCTCCTCGTTTATCGCCATTCTGTTTGGCGGCACCGTGGCCTTCCTGATCACGCGCACGAACATCAAATATAAAAAGTTCGTATCCGCCGTGTTCGTGTTCCCCTACATCATGCCTTCCTGGACGCTGGCGCTGTTCTGGCAGACCTTCTGGAAGAACGTCAACATCGGCACCGGCACCTCCAACGGCATCATGGCGGCGGTGTTCGGCATCTATGCGCCTGAGTGGCTGGTGTACGGCTATTTCCCCATCAGCCTGGTGCTGGGCCTGCACTATGCGCCCTTCGCCTATATCCTCATCGGCGGCATCCTGCGCAATATGGACGCGAACCTGGAGGAGGCTGCGACCATCCTCAAGACCCCGCGCTGGCGCATCATCAGCCGCATCACCATGCCCATTGTAAAGCCGGCCATGCTCTCCACCTTTCTGCTGGTGTTCGCCAGCTCCATGAGCGCCTACGCCGTGCCGGTGTTCCTGGGTTCGCCCGTGCGCTACTATGTGCTGTCCACCAAAATGAAATCCCTGATGGATACCTACAGCGGCCAGGCGTATATCATTGCCGCCGTGATGATCGTCTTCGGCGTGGCCATCCTGCTGCTGAACCAGCGCGTGACCAACAGCCGCAAGCAGTTTACCACGGTAACGGGCAAGTCCTCGCAGATTTCGCTGATCAACCTGCGCGGCGCCAACCGCCCCATTGCCATCATCCTGGTGGTGCTGCTGCTTCTGGTGGCGGTGCTGCCGCTGATCACCTTCGCCATGGAATCGGTCATCATCAAGGCGGGCGATTACTCGCTGTCCAACATGACGCTGGACTTCTGGATCGGCCGCAACCTGGATTATCTGGATCAGGGCGACAGCACGGGCATCCTGTTCTCCGCCAAGGTGTGGAAGGCGCTGGGCTACAGCCTGCTGCTGGCCGTCACCTGCTCGGTGGTTGCCGGCACCAGCGGCATCCTGGTGGGCTACGGCGTGGCCAAGCGCCGCGGCAGCCGTCTGGCCTCCTGGGTAAACAGCCTGTCCTTCTTCCCGTATCTGATGCCCTCGCTGGCCTTCGGCGCGATTTATCTGTCCATGTCCTCGCACATTTCCTGGCTGCGCGGCTTCGCACTGCTGGCGCTGGTGGGCTCGGTCAAGTACCTGCCCTTTGCCAGCCGCAGCGGCGTAAACGCCATGCTGCAGTTGTCCGGCGAAATCGAGGAGGCCGCCCTGATCACGGGCGTGCCGTGGTGGAAGCGCATGGTGCGCGTGATCTTCCCCATCCAGAAATCCAGTTTCCTGTCCGGTTATCTGCTGCCGATGGTATCGTGCATGCGTGAACTGAGCCTGTTCGTGCTGCTGGTGCCCACCAGCAATACGATCCTGACCACCATGCTGATGCAGTACAGCGAAAAGGGCTGGGCGCAGTTTGGCAACGCCATCAACCTGCTGATTATCGTGGTGGTGCTGCTGGTAAACCTGACGGTAAACAAGCTGACGGGCGCGTCAATCGACAAGGGAGTAGGTGGCTGATATGCCTGAAATTATTCTGAAGCACGTAACCAAACGCTTTGGCAAGTTCGTGGCCGTGGACGACCTGAACCTGACCATTGAAAGCAACGCCTTTATTACGCTGCTGGGCCCCTCGGGCTGCGGCAAAACCACCACCCTGCGAATGATCGCGGGCCTGGAAACGCCCACCGAGGGCATGATCAGCATCGACGGCAAGGTGGTGTTCGATGCGGACAAGGGCATCAACCTGCCCCCCAACAAGCGCGATGTGGGCTTCCTGTTCCAGAACTACGCGCTGTGGCCGCATATGACGGTGTATCAGAACATCGCCTTCGGACTGGAAAACCTCAAGTGGGATAAGAAGCGCATCGACGCGCGCGTTAAGGAGCTGCTGGCCATGCTGCGCATCGAGCAGTTTGAAAAGCGCTACCCCAGCGAGCTGTCCGGCGGCCAGCAGCAGCGCGTGGCCATCGCCCGCACGCTGGCTCCCGGCCCCAAGGTGCTGTTCATGGATGAGCCGCTGTCCAACCTGGACGCCAAGCTGCGCATGGAAATGCGCACCGAGCTCAAGCGCCTGCACCGCGATACGGACTCCACCTTTGTGTATGTTACCCACGATCAGCTGGAGGCCATGACGCTGTCCACCCGCGTCTGCATCATGCAGAACGGCCTGCTGCAGCAGTATGCGCCGCCGCTGGAAATGTACAATAACCCCGCCAATCTGTTTGTGGCCGACTTCATGGGCAACCCCACGATGAACTTCATCGAGGGTACCGCCGAGGTGAACGGCGCGGCGGCACAGCTGACCTTCGGCTCGCTGCACGGCACGTTTACCGCCAAGAAGCCCATCAGCCTGACCGGCAAGGACGTGGTGGTGGGTATCCGCCCCGAGTATATCCGCATCAGCGATGAGGGCACGCGCCACGCTACCGTGTACTCCACCCTGCCTGCCGGTATGGAAACCACCGTCAAGCTGGATGTGGAGGGCACCATGCTGACCGCCGTGGTCTTTGGCGATGTGGACTATCCTGTGGATTGCCCGGTGAAGTTTGACTTCTCCAAGACTGCGATCCTGTTTGATAAGGCTTCGGGCCAGAACGTTGCCTGCGGCACGCTGGAACTGAAGTAAAGTATTAAGCGATCGAAAAGCCCGAGCGGGATCTGATCCTGCTCGGGCTTTATGTTTATGCTTGAAGGACAAATTATAACGGCTATCTGCGCTCCTCATGCATGTGCACGGCGAGGGTGGCCGTCAATATGCTCACTTCCCGCGCGCCGCCAAGCGTGAGGGCCTGGGCGCAGGCGCGCGCCGTAGCGCCGGTGGTGCGCACATCGTCCACCAGCAGCACCCGCAGGCCGCGCGTATCGCATCGCAGGGCAAACGCGCCCTGCACGTTGCGCAGCCGATCTCCGCGCGCCAGGCTGGCCTGCTCGCGCGTTTCGCGCACGCGGGAAAGCAAATCCAGGGTAGGCATGCCCAGCTGCGGCGACAGCGCGCGGCACAAAAGCTCCGCCTGGTTGCCGCCGCGCATGCGCTGGCGGCGGGGATGCAGGGGCACGGGCGTCAGCGCGTCGTAATGCCCAAGCGGCACACACTGCGCCATGGCCTGGGCCAGCGCGTCGGCGGCCTCGTTGCAATACTGATATTTCAGCTGCATCACCAGCTCGCGCGCCGCGCCCTGATGGCGGAAGGCGGCAAAGCCCTCGTGCAGGCCCTGCAGGCCGCCCGAGGCGCAAAAGGCGCAGCGGCCGCGCTCATCCAGCGGATGCATGCAGCGCAGGCACAGGCTGCCGCGCAGGCGCAGGCGCTCCAGCGCCTCCCGGCAGTCCGGACACAGGCAATCCTGCGGCTGCGCACGGCGCGGATCGCCGCACAGCAGGCAAATGGCCGCGCGCGGAAACAGCGCGCTTGTCAGCCGCTCTGCCAGGCGCGGAGCCGGCGCTTTCATTGCTGCGTTCTGCGCAGCCTGCCCCAGCGGGGCACGCATACGGCCGCGCACAGCGTGCCGATCAGCGCCACGCCGCACCACAGACTTTCGGTGGTCGTCCAGCCAAAGCGGTCGGCAATCAGCGCCACGCCGTACATGCTCAGCGCGCTGCCAATGTAGGTGCAGGCGTTCAGCAGGCCCGAAATCATGGAGATCCTGCCGCTGCCCGCCAGATACTTGGGGGTCATGCAGGTCATAATCAGGTTTACGCCGTGCATGCTGGCCACCGCGAAGGCCAGGATCAGCACCGACAGCGCAAAGCTGTGCGCGTGCAGCAGCCGCAGCGCCAGCAGCGATACCAGCCCCACGCCAAAGATGATGGCCGCGCATTGCAGCTCGTTCTTTACCAGCTTGCGGTTCATCCACAGCACAATCTGATAGCACACCATGCCAAACAGCGGCAGCAGCACGCCTGTCAGGATGGATTTGCCGCTTTCCATGTTATAGGTATCGGCCAGGTAGGTGGGCATCCAGGAGGTAATGCCGTCGCGCAGCGTGCCCTGGCAGACGATCACCAGCATCATGATGGCCAGCAGCGGCATCAGCGCGCGCAGGCCGCCGCCGGATTTGCCCGCGTCGCCCGGCTTCTCAGCGGGCGCAGCCTGCTCCTGCAGGGGCAGCGTGCGCTCCACACGGCCATAGCGGGCCATCCAGAAGGCCGCCATGCCCATGCCCACTACCGCCGCGCAGTAGAACACCCCGCGCCAGGAGCTAACCTTGAGCAGCAGCGGGATCATCAGGTAAATGGCGATGGTGCCCAGGCTGCTGCCCCAGCTGACGTGCACCGTGGCCACCTTGTATTCGCTCTCGGTCATGTGCTGGCTCATGATGCGCACCAGCGGCGGCCACATCATGGCCTGCGCCAGGCCGTTCACGCTCCACACCACGGTCATCCACGCGGGCGAGGGGCAGAAGGGAATCAGCAGGTTCATCAGGCCGCAGGCGATCAGGCCAAAGAAGATCAGCAGCTGCGGCTTTACCCGGTCGCCCAGATACCCGCTGATGAGCTGCCCGAAGCCATAGGTGATAAACAGCCCGGTCAGCGCCGCGCTGGCGTCCACGCGCGAGAAGCCCTCGGCGCGCACCATTTCCACCATCACCGCGCCGTAATCCAGGCGCGTCAGATAGCTGCAAAAGTAAACCGCGGCGCACAGCAGCGTCAGCCGCCGGGCCTCGGCGCGGCGTTTCGCGGGAACGGCTGTCATCGGTACGTCCTCCTTCAATTACACCTTGATGCGCTCAAAATAATGAATCAGACCCAGGCCGGCGATGTCTGCCACATCCTTTTCAGCAAAGCCGCGGCGGCGCAGGCCGTCGATCAGCCTGGGGAAGTCGGCGGGGTTGTTCAGCCCCTCGGGCTTGCGCTCGATGCCGTCAAAGTCCGAGCCGAAGCCCACCTTGCCCTCGCCGCCGATATCGTACATATGGGCAATGTGATCGATCAGGTGGTCGATGTTGGCCGGTTCGCCGATGATGGTGGGCCAGAAATTGACGCCCACAAAGCCGCCAGCCCTGAACATGGCGCGCAGCTGCTCATCGCTCAGGTTGCGGGGATGGTCGGTCAGCGCGCGGCAGTTGCTGTGCGAGGCCATGGGGGGCTTGTCGGTCTTGTTCAGGATGTCAAACACGCCCGCTTCGTTCAGGTGCGATACGTCGGCGGCGATGCCCAGGCGCTGCATCTCGCGGATGGCCTGCACGCCGTAGGGCTTGAGCCCCTGCGTGCTGCCGCTCATGGCGGGATAGCCCAGGGTGTTCTCGTGGTTCCAGGTGATGGCGGCCATGCGCACGCCGTGGGCGCGGTATTCCGCAATGGTATGCAGGCCGGGATCAAAGGGCTCGCAGCCCTCGATGGACAGCATCACGGCCACCTCGCCGTCCACGGCCTGGCTGGGATCATCCACCTGCTTCCAGCCCTGGCTTTTGAGCAGCTCCAGCTTCTGCAGCATACCCTGCATCAGGGCTTCCACATCGCCCTTGCGGCCGGGGCCCACATACATGGCCATGGTTTGCAGGCTGATGCCGCCCGCGCGCAGGTTTTCCATGGTCACGTCCAGGTGCTGGTCGCGGCCCATCTGCATGCTGTACAGGGTATCGCAGTGGCAATCGCAAATGATCATATCGTTATTCCTCCGTTTCCTGATGGTCGATCATTTCATAGCGGGTGCGGAACTCGCCCGCGCACAGCCCGCGCGCGTCGGTTTCGATTTCGCCCCGCTGGTTATCATAGGGATCGCAGCGCGCAAAGCGCTTGCACGGGCTGAAGGGCGCGTAGTAGCTGCGATTGGCGACCATGCGCCAGGGATCGAGGTTGCCAAAGTAGAAATTCCACCGCAGCGCCGAGCCATGGCGATGGCCCGTGCCGCCAAAGGAGCAATCCACCGGCAGCCAGCCCAGGCGGTCGCTGTAAAACTCTGCCCAGTCGTGGCTGCCCACATCGCCGGGCGCGGCGTACAGCCCGCTTTGCCAGCGCGCGGGGATGCCGCTGATGCGGCACAGGGTGATGAACAGCAGCGCCTGCAGGCCGCAATCGCCGCGCAGGTTGACGGCGGTATACTCCGCGCCGCCCTCGATCAACAGATATGGCCGCTGATAGGCATACATCACCCGGGTGGTGATAAAATCATAAAATCTGCGGGCAATGCGGACGGGGTCGGTCTCGCTGCGGCGCAGCTCTGCGGCCAGGCTGCGCAGGTAGGGCGTAAAGCAGATGTGCGGGGCCTGCTCGGACAGATCCTCGGCCTGCACGGGGCGCGCGTCCGGATAGACCGGCCCGCGGGCGGCCTCGTCCAGCGGGTTCACATAGCGCGGGCGCTGCGTCCAGGCATACTCGGTCACGATGGGCGCGTTCTCGTGCGCGCAAAGCTCCATATACGCGGTGCGCTGGGGCGCGTCCGCCGCGTCGGTATACAGGATGGGCAGCGTGGCGCGCAGCTCCTCGGCGGCGGACTGCTGCATGCTCTGCGCCGGGATGGGCAGGTGGATGCGATAGCGGGTATCGGGGGCGAAGACGTCGTCCGCGATGCTTGTCGCGGCGCGCAGGCGGAAGCGATAGGCGCGCTTGCCGGCCATCACCTGGCGGATTACGGCCTCAAGCCGGGGCTTTTTCTCATCATAGGGCGCAAGGGCGCGGGCATTGAGCGCGCGCTGGGTTTTCAGCAGCGACGCGCAGCTGACCTCGTGGTACAGGCGCTGGCCGTGGTAACAGATAAAGTCGAGCTTGCCGTCCAGCAGGTATTCCTGCCACTCCTGGGCGGTAAAATCAGGCACGCTGCGGCGCATTTCGGCCACCGCGTCGGCCTCGGTCAGGGTATAGGCGCGGGGCAGGCGCTGCAAAAAAAGGCGCTCCGCTTCCAGCCTTGCGCGCAGCATGGCGGGAAGCTGCCCGGCCAGGCGGCGGTCGATGAGCCGCAGGGCCAGCTCATACTCGCCCGCGCCCTTCAGGTGCGCGATATCCTCCGGCAGGGGGCACGAAAGCGATTGCAAAAACGTATCCGGCACCGTAAACACCTCCAGTGCGTAATTGCCTTTATGTTACCGCAATTCGCGGCAAAAGGCAAACAGAAAATGGGAAAAAACAAGAAAAATGGCCGGAGGGCGAACCTCCGGCCGGAGCAGGCGCTTACTTTTGCTCGCTGTACGCGCGCACCTCAAATACCGTTGCGTCCGGCGCGCCGTTGGTGGACAGGCAGCGCAGGTTTACCTGATCGCACACGGTCGTATCAAACCGCAGCACGTTCAGACGCTGATGGTTGCCGCGCACGGGGATGGTCTTAACCACCCTGCCGCCGCGCAGCAGCTCTACATCGTAATCCCGCACCAACTCGGCCGGCACGCCGGGGCGCTGCTGCGCCTGGCGGTTGGGGCACATGGTCACGCGGATGGGATACTTGAAATCGGAGTGGAACACGAACCGCAATTCGCTTACCGGCTTTTCGCCGTCCAGGGTCATGGTCAACGTTTCGCCGCCGGGCGCGAAGCCGTCGGACTGCCAGCCGTTAAAGTCCGCGCCGATCCTGCGGGACACGCCGTTGGCCACATCCTGCGGGTTGATGCCCGCCCTGCAGGAGGAAGCCGTGAAGCGCGCCGTGCGGGCCAGGTCGTCCGCGTCGGCATTGGCAAAGCCGGGCAGGTAGCCGCCGTCTCGCAGGATATCCTGCTGCACCTCGCCCACGAAGGGCGCAAGCTCGCGGGGCAGGCAATGATGCTGGATGCAGCGCGCCGCCGCCAGCCCCACCGCCTCGCCGCCGATGGCGCAGCAGCCGATGATGCGCGTGGAGGCCAGGCCCATGCGGGTGGTGCTGATATCGCGGCCCGCCATGAACAGGTTATCGATGCTGCGGGAGTAATAGCTGCGGTAGGGGATGGTATACACGCCCTCGTAGAAGTTGCAGTCGGAGGGCAGCTTGTCCTCGTCCAGCAGGCCGTGGGGCGCGTGCATATCCACGCACCAGCCGCCGTAGCACACCGCGTCGTCAAAGCGGCGGTGCTCCAGGATGTCGTTTTCGTTCAGCAGGTAATCGCCCTCCAGGCGGCGGCTTTCGCGCATGCCGGGCAGCGCGCCCACCCAGTCCAGGGCGTAGTTTTCGGCGTGATGCTGGTGCAGCCCTTCGTTGTTGTTCTTGATATGATCCCAGATGCCGTAGGCGTAGGCCATCAGGTCGTCGCGGATCTTTTCATAATCGGGGATGATATCCTCGCCGTCGCCCATCAGCTCGCACCACCAGTAGCCGTAGTCGATGGCGGCGCTGCTGGTCATGGACGTGCGCTTGTACTCCTCGGGATTGGGGGAGTCGCTCACGTCGATATGATCGCGCATTTCCACGCAGTGGATGCGCTTGGCCAGCTGCTTTTCGGTCAGGCGCTTGGCGAAGGCCGGGGCGGTGAAGGGCACGGGGCGCCCCATGTTCACCGCGCGCATCAGGATGGTATTGCCCATGCGCTCGTTATTGGCGCTTTCGGGGGCGTGGGGCTCGCCGAACTCGCTGTGCGGCTCGCTCCCGGCGCGGAAGGCGGCGCCCGCGTAATAGCCCAGCGTGCCGTTGCCTGTGGCGTCCACAAACAGCGGCGCGGTCAGGCGGAAGCGCATTTCGGTGGTTTCCTGCACGCAGCTGATGGCCGTGATGCGGCTGCCCTCGGTTTCGCAGTCGTACATCACGGTATTATGGTACAGCGTCAGGCGCTCCTGCTGCTTGGCGGCCTCAAAGAGGATCATATCCCAGATGGAATAGCTGAAATTGTCGTTGCGCGCCTTGTTTTCCAGCATCAGCTCGTACAGGATGCCGCCCTCGGCGTAATCGGGCTGCTTCAGGCTTTGATCCGCGCCGGAGATGTGGATGCGGATCTCGCTGGAGGCGTTGCCGCCCAGCACGGGACGGGCGTTGATCAGGGCGGTGCTTACGCCCTTGCGCGCGCTGGCCAGCGCGGCGCACACGCCTGCCATGCCGCCGCCCACGACGATGACGTCATAATGCGCTTCCTGAAAGCGCTCGGCAGTTCTTTTCATGGTGGTTCCTCTTTTCTTGTTGATTGTCTGCGGGGAGGGGAGGGAACGAGAGATACGATTCTTTCTTGGAGCCCAAGAAAGAATCAAAGAAGGCTGCGTGTGACGCAAAAGTCAAGTTGATAAAACTGGAAGGCGGCACTGCCGCCCCCCGTGGCAGGGAAAAACTTGAATCGCTCGGTCTGGAGCAAGCTCCGCCCGCGCGCTTCTGCCTTTTTCCCCTATGGTCTGGCTTCGCCAGCCCTGCGCTGATCTGCGATCAGCGTGCCACGGGGGCGATGGCTGCGTGCGGGGAACAGGCGCAGCAGCTGGCGAAAACACAAGCCGTCTCCTCAGCGATAAAGCGACAGCAGATACTCGCCCACCTCGTAGCAGTAGCGCGCCGTGACATCGCGCAGCGCCTCGGGCATGTTGGCATTGTTGCGGATTTCGTAGATCAGGTCGGCTTCGCAGCCGCCGTCATGCAGCTCGTGCATGATCTGCTCCCAGGCTACGTTGCCCTCAAAGGGCAGCAGGTGCAGGTCGTCCTTGCCCAGGTTATCGTCAATGTGCAGCGCCTTGATGCGGCTGCCCAGCTTGCGGATGGCCAGCGGCTGCAGCCCATGATACATGCGGTTGGCGTGGCCCACATCCCAGCATACGCCGATATGGTCGGAATGGAAGGAATCCTGGATGGCGATCAGATCCTCCGCCGTGGAGCCAAAGCGCCGCTGGTCGCCGTCAAACATGTTTTCAAAGGCCAGGCCCACGCCCAGCCTGGCGGCCAGCTCGGCCTCGCGGGCGAACATCTGCTGGTTGCAGCGCACATGCGCGTCCACATCGTTGATGTCGGCGGTCACGTCCATCACCGGGTGGATCACCGCCCACTTGGCGCCCAGCATCGCGGTGATTTCAAGGGCGCGCAGCGACATGGCGCGGAAAAATTCTTCCTCTTCGGCGGTGGCGAAGGCGCCGTCGCGGCCGCGGCGATAGGGGGGATGGGATTGGGAAAACACGCAGCCCAGGCGCTCGGCCTCGTTGCGGATTTCATCCACCTGCTTCTGCCAGTTGTCCAGGTGCAGGGTGGTCTGGCGGCGGTTGAGCGCGCACAGGTTCATATCCAGCACCGTAAAGCCCGCCTTGCGGCAGCGCTGGATGGACTCGATATAGCCGAAATGCTCGGCGCATTCTCTCCGATCGCGGAACAGCGAGGTCATGGTACCAAGACGCATATGCATATCACCTCATTTGCGGATTCACGGATTTGTACAGCATCATTGTAGCACAGAAATTATAACGTGTCAATCTTGTAAAGATTGAATTATTTTCGCCTTTATGCTATACTGAAATGCATCTTTACCTGAGAATAGATATGAAAGGAACGGCGGTTATGGCAACCATCAAGGATATCGCGCGCGCCGCGGGCGTGTCGCAGGGCACGGTATCAAACGTCCTCAACGGCAAGGGCAACGTCAGCAGCACCAAGATCCGTCAGGTGCAGCAGGCAGCCCAGCAGCTGGGCTATGCCCTTAATCAGCGCGCGCAGGTGCTGCGCCGCGGTTCGTCCAAAACGCTGGCCGCAGTGCTGCCCAGCCTGTATAACCGCTGCTATGTGGATTTTTTTACCAGCTTCCGCAATTACGCCCAGAACTGCGGCTACCAGGTAAGCCTGCTGCTGACCGATGATCAGCCCGAAAAGGAGGAGCGCGCCATTGGCGAAATCCAGTCAGGCATGATGGCCGGCGCGGCGGCGTTTACCTGCCTGCACGACGACGGCGCGGCCTACGCGGCGGCAGGGGTGCAGCACATCTGCTTTGTAGAGCGCTCTCCCGGCCCCAATGCGCCCGCCCTGGGCTTTGATTATTACGCACTGGGCTGCGATATGGCCCGCCGCGCCGTTGCCGAGGGCTGCCGCAGCCCGGCGGCGCTGATGGAAAGCCACGCCTTTTCCTCCCAGTCCGAGCTGCTGCGCGGTCTGCGCGATGTGCTGGACGCCCGCGGCCTGCCCCTTACCTGCCGGCAGACCGAAAGCAGCCAGTGTGCGGGCGACGCCTTTGATCTGCTGGGCGGGGAAGCGGCGCCCGATGCGATCTTTATCGGCAACTATGCCTTTGCCCAGACGGTGCGCAGCATCATCCGCCATTTCCATGAGGGCAGCCCCCGGCTGTACAGCGTATCGCCGCTCTTTGCCCTGCCGATGGGGGATTTTACCGAGTTTGAAATGAACTACCGCCTGCTGGGCCGCCGCGCGGCGGAGCGGCTGATTGCCCAGCTGGAGGATGAGGGCGCGCCCGCGCCTCTGCAGACGCTGCCGGTGGACGGCGTGCGCAGCTGGCTGCCGCCCGTCTGCGGCAAAAAGAAGGCCCGCAGGCTGAGCATCCTGACCCAGGACAGCCCCAGCATCAACATCCTGCGCAATGTATCGCGCCTGTATACCCGCGAAACGGGCACCGAAATCAGCTTTGCCGCCTATTCCTATGATGGGCTGAGCGAGGTGCTGTCCAGCATCGAAAACACCGATGTGTTTGACCTGGCACGCCTGGACAGCAAGCGCTGGCCCTATTATATGGAGCGCGTATTTACGCCCCTGAAGGAAATCGACCCCGACATCGAAAGCATTTTCGATACCTTTGTGCCCGGCCTGTCGCGCAAGTATTCGCACATGAACGGCACGCTCTACGCCCTGCCCAACACCACCAGCGCGCAGCTGCTGTTCTACCGGCGCGATCTGTTTGAAAGCACGGCCTTCCGCCGCCGCTATTCGGAAATGTACAACTGCGAGCTGCTGCCGCCCACCACCTATCAGGAGTACAACCGCATTGCGCGCTTCTTCACCCGCGCGTTCAATCCGGACTCGCCGGTGGATTTCGGCACGGGCCTGACGCTGGGCAGCGCCAGCGAGGCGGCCAAGGAGTTCTTATCCCGCTATTTCAGCCATACCGATACGCTGTACGACGCAGACGGCCGCATCCTGCTGACCAGCCCCGAGGCCGTGCAGGCCATGCAGGAGCTGATTGACCTGCACGGCTGCATCGATCCTACCCACTGCGCCACCTGGAAGGATACGATCGATAACTTTGCCAGCGGCAACGCGGCCATCGCCGTGCTGTATTCCAACTTTACCAGCAACATCATGTCCTCCAATTCGCGCATCAGCGACCGCATCGGCTACGCCATGGTGCCGGGCGGCAACCCCATGCTGGGCGGCAGCACCATCGGCATCTGCCGCCGCTCGGAGCAAAAGGAGGAGGCGCTGCGCTTCCTGCGCTGGCTGTGCCGCGAGGAAACCGCAACCACCATGATGCTGATGGGCACCACCTCGCCCTGCAGCAAGGCGTATGAAAACCTGGAGGTCATCGACCGCTGCCCCTGGCTGCTGATGGCCCGGGACTGCTTTGCCCTGTCGCGCGCCAGCCATATCCCGCCCATGCGCGTGAGCAACTTTGACGAGCAGCGGTTCCTTAACATCCTGGGCATGGCGGTCAACACCGCCTACAGCGGGGTGATGAGCATGGAGGACACCCTGAAATTTGCCCAGACCACCTTTGAAAAAGCGTTCAGACCCGAAAACTGATTCTTTATGAAAGGGTAAATATTGATATGATTGAACTGAAAAAGCGCGTGCTGATTTCGGCCCATATGGGCGCCTGCGGCTACAACCTGCCCGGCAACACCTACGCCTCCTTTGCGCTGGCGCTGCGCCAGGGCGCGGATATCATCGAGCTGGATGTGACCAAGAGCGCGGACGACGTGCTGTTTGTGTTTCATCCCAAGGCCGAGAAAATCCGCCTGGGTCAGGATATCGACATCCGCCAGATGCCTGCCGCCGAGATTGAAAAGCTGCACTTTGTCAACGTGGACGGCAATCCCACTGCGTACACCGTGACGCGGCTGGAGGATATGCTGCAGTTCCTCAAGGGCCGCTGCACCATCAATATCGACAAGTTTGAGCACAATCCTGCGCGCATTGCGCAGCTGGTGCGCCGTCTGGGCATGCAGGACCAGGTGATCGTCAAGTCCCGCCCCACGCAGGAAAACTTTGATATGGTGGCCGAGGTGGCCTACGATCTGCCCTATATGCCCTTTGTGTACGAGCAGGATGATACCTACGAGATGCTTTCCGCCCGCCGCGATATGCGCTACAGCGGCGTGGAGGCAGTGTTTTCCACCGACGACGCGCCGCTGGGTCAGCGCGCGTATGTGGACGCGCTGCACGCCCTGGGCAAGAAGGTATGGATCAACGCTATACGCTTTAACGACCGCCGCCCGCTGGCCGGCTCCCGCTGCGACGATACCGCGCTGTGCGGCGATCCCGACGAGTCCTGGGGCTGGATGGCGCGCCAGGGCTATGATATCATCCAGACCGACTGGACGCTGCAGCTGTATCAGTACCTGCGCTCCATTGGCTATTAAGGCAAGGAGTCTGATCATTAAAAATTAAAGCCAACCCCCGCCCGGCTGGAGTGGAAGCTCTGGCTGGGCGGGGGAACATTTTATTGCGCGGCGGATGGGGGATGGGGAGACGAGGAGGAAACGATTCTTTCTTGGAGCCATAGCGCCGCCGCAGGCGGCTGAGGGCGCGCAATTTTGCAAATTGCCGCCCGAAACCCGCGCTTGCCGTAAGGCAGTAGCGCGGGGCGTACAAGGAAAGTAACAAAGAACCTGTTTATGACGTAAAAGTCTATTGAATTAAACTGGGAGTGGCCCTGGCCACCCCGTGGCAGGGAAAATTCGCGTGTCCGGATCGGCGCAAGCGCCATCCGTCCCCTTGAATATTTCCCCTTCGGTCGTGCTGCGCACGCCCTGCGCCGATTAAAATCGGCGTGCCACGGGGCGAGGTTGCGTGCGGAAATCAGGCGCGATGATTGGCGTCAATACGGCAATGTACTTTCTAAACTCAACAAAAGCACAACCATAAAAGCCTTCTCCCAAGCGGGAGAAGGTGTCGAGCGTATAGCGAGACGGATGAGGGGGAACGCAGCGTATCAATTCTACTTGAATTCTCGCGTAACTGGCCCCCTCATCAGTCAGCTTACGCTGCCAGCTTCCCCCCTAGGGGAAGCCTTATTTGCAAGCTTGCTGATATGGATATCGCGAACCGCTTGTTGATAAGTGCACGGCTATATTAGCCTTCCCCTCCGAAGGGAAGGCATTTCGTGCTTGCGCCAATGCGGCAGCATAATTCCGTAACTCGACGAAAGCACAACAAAAAAGCCTTCTCCCAAGCGGGAGAAGGCGGACGAGCCGCAGCGAAACGGATGAGGGTACAAAGGACATTGCTTAAGAATCAGCGCATTCTTCCCCCATGCACAGCGCGGTACAGCATCCGCGCGCACAGGTCGATCGGGCCGCGGCCATCGCGCACAACGCCGCAGCCTTGCGCGTCCACGCAGACGTCCAGGTCGATCACCGTGCTGGCGCGGCCCAGACCGGGCAGGGGATAGATCAGCTGATGCAGCAGGATCTCGCCGCTCAGCTGGCAGACCTGCCTGTCATCCAGCGTAAAACCATACTTTTCGGCCTCGGCCGCCGCGATTTCGCGCGCCTGTGCGTCGGCATGGCGCACGGTGGGGCGGCCGCAGCGCGCGCGGTAAGCGCGATAGTCAAAGGCGATGTGCACGCGCCGCGCATACCCGGCAGGCACGGCGGCGGGCTGCATCAGCCAATCCCTCAGATAGGGCAGAACGCTCTGGTACGCCATGGCTGCTTACAGGGTTTGGAGCATCGTGCGGTCCACGCGGCGATACAGCAGCAGGCACACGGCAAGCGATACCACCTCGGCGATGGGGAAGCTCCACCACACCGCGCTCAGGCCGCCCAGGCGGCTGAGCAGCCACGCGGCGGGCAGCAGCACCATCAGCTGGCGGCACAGGCTGTTGATCAGGCTGTAAATGCCCTTGCCCACGGCCTGGAACACCGTGCCCAGCGTGATGCCGATGGCGGCCAGGATGAAGCTGAGGCTAATCACGCGCAGCGCCGGGCAGCCCACGGCGGTCAGATCGCCCGCGCCTTCGGCCTCAAAGAGGCTGAGTAGCACCTGCGGAATGGTCATAAACAGCAGCATGCCCACGGCCATGATCACAATGGCCATGCGCAGCGCCACGCGCACGGCGGCGTATACGCGCTCGCGCAGATGCGCGCCGTAATTGTAGCCCACAATGGCCACCAGGCCGTTGCTCAGGCCGAATACCGGCATAAAGACGAAGGACTGCAGCTTGAAGTACGCGCCCAGCACGTTGACGGCCACGTTGCCAAAGCCCAGCAGGATCATGTTCATCAGCACGTTCATGACCGACGAGATGGCCTGCATCACAACGCTGGGGATGCCCACGGCCAGGATGTCCGTCAGCACCGCGCCGTGCGGGCGGAAGAAGGGGCGCAAGGTGAGCCGCAGCTCGTGGTTGCGCGTCTGGTTCAGAATGAAGCCCAGGAACATGCCGCAGAATTGGCCGATCACCGTGGCGATGGCCGCGCCGGCAATGCCCATGCGCGGGCAGCCCAGCAGGCCGAAGATCATGATGGGGTCCAGGATGATATTGACCACCGCGCCCAGCAGCTGTGTGGCCATGGACAGCGTGGTGTTGCCGGTGGCCTGCAGCATGCGCTCAAACACCACCGACATGAAAAGCCCCAGGCAGAACACCGTGACGATGAACAGATACTCCTCGCCCAGCTTCTGCAGGTTCGCATCGTCCGTGAATATGTGCATGTACACCTTGCTCAGGAACAGCCCGAACAGGCAGAACAGCGCCACGCCGCACAGCTCCAGGAAGATGCCGTGCTTGGCCGCGTCCAGCGCCGCGTCGCCGCGCTTTTCGCCCAGGCGGCGGCTGATCAGGCTGTTGATGCCCACGCCCAGGCCCGTGGATACGGCGATCATGAGCATCTGCACCGGGAACACCAGCGATACGGCGGTGAAGGCGTCGGCGCTGTAGCGCGCCACAAAGATGCCGTCCACCACGTTGTAGAGCGCCTGTACCAGCATGCTGATCATGATGGGCACGGCCACCTTGGGGACCAGTTTATTCATGGGCATTGTGCCCAGCATTCTGCTTCGTTCCTGCTGCTGCATTGCGTTCTCCTTTACATGCGTTGTAGTAAGTGCAAACCAGTATGATATCAGCAATTTGCCCCTGCGTCAAGGGGTGAAACAAGGAAAAATCGGACCCGATTGAAACAAGGCAAAATCAGGACTGAATGGGGGAGGCAGGGAGGACGGGGGGACAAAGGAGACGAAGGGGAGGGGACGGGGAGAACGTTACTTTCTTCAGTGAAGAAAGTAACAAAGAACCTGTGTTGTGGCCGTAAAAGCGGCTGTAATAAAAGAGGGAGGGGAAGCGGGTCGCTGCGGGGCAAGGAAAAGCTTGTGCTGCCTGGTCTGGAGCAAGCTCCGCCCAGTCATCCCTTCGCTTTCCCCCTTGGTCTGGCTTCGCCAGCCCTGGCATCCAGCTGCGCTGTCTGCTGCCCCGCAGGCAGCGGTTGGGCGACTGGTGAAAAGCTTTCAAGGTGTTGAGCGAATAGCAAGTCGGCGTTTTATGCTATCCCGTGGCAGGGAAAATTCTGCGTGTCCGGATCGGCGCAAGCGCCATCCGTCCACTTGAATATTTTTCCTATGGCCTGGCTTCGCCAGTCCGCGCTGGTTTCATCGGCGTGCCACGGGGACGTGGTTGGATGCGTTTATTATTCGCATCTACTTGCGATTGCTTGATAAGGCGACTAAGCTTCTTGAAAATCGCACGTCTATAAAAGCCTTCTCCCAGAAGGGAGACGGATGAGGGAGAATGCAGCATGAGATGTGGCTTGCATTTTCGCCAACAAGCCCCCTCACCACCGCCTGCGGCGGGGCCGCTCCTCAAGGAGAGGCCATTCGGTGTAAAAAAGGCAGAATCGGGCCCGAATGAAGCAACCCAAAACAAAGGCGCCGGGAGAATTTCTCCCGGCGCGTGCGTGATATTGGGTTTGATTATTTGGCGTAGCGGTCGTAGGCAGCCTGGACGATTTCCAGGTAGCGGCCCAGGTTGCGGCTTTCGCAGCCCTTGACGAACTCGTCCCAGGTTTCGTCGATCTTCAGGTCGCCGCGGATCATCTTGGATTCCATGGTGGCGATGTAGGTATCCAGATCCAGCTCCAGCAGGCTCAGCTCCTCGGCCTCTTCGGGGGTGTACTTGAGGGTGGCGGGGAAGCCGACCTTGTAGTAGGGCGCCATGTGGGTAACGATGTTCTGGGTCAGGTTATAGCTGGTGCTGGTGGGGTTGGCGTTGTCATCGCGGGAGGCGATGGTGGCATAGGGCCAGTAGTTGTTGCCGGGCTTGATCTTATCGGTCTGGAAAGCGCCGTTGCTCTTATACAGATCGGTAGGATACAGATACTTGCGCACCAGGTAATCCAGGTTGTCCAGGGAGAAGGGCACGAAGTACCAGCCGGTGTTGGGCCATTCCTCGTTGGTGCCCAGCATGGGGCCGCGCCACAGCATCTCGGTGCCGTAATCGGAGTAGCACCAATCGCAGAACTTGATCAGACGCTCGATAACCTCGGGCTTGTCGGCCAGCTTATCGGTGATGGTCAGGCCGCCGTAGAAGATGGCGTCCTTGGCGGGCCACATCTTGACGCTGTTGAACTCGCTGGTGTAGGGGTCCACGGATTCATACTGCAGGTAGAATTCGGGGTCGGAGTTGTTCATCCACTGCGCGTGGTTGGTGAAGGAGCCGATCAGGCCGGAGGCTTCCTTGGCGTTGAACTGCTCCTTGGTCTGGCTGAAGTAGCCGGGGTCGATCAGGTTTTCGGACCACAGGCGGTTCATGTACTTGAGGAATTCCTTATAGTTTTCCTGCACGGGCACGTACATGACGGCGCCGTCGTCGTTGGCCTGCACGCGGCGATCCAGGAAGCCGAAGGCCACCAGAATCGGGATGAAGTGGTCGGTATAGCTATCCTTGCCGTAGCGGCCGCTGATGGGGAACTCGTCGGTGGTATCGCCGTTGCCGTTCGGGTCGCCGTCGCGCACGGCGCACAGATAGGTATAGAACTCTTCCAGGGTTTCGGGAACCTTCACGTTCAGCTTTTCGGCCCAGGAGACGTTGACGAAGTAGCGGGACAGCGCGTACTCACGGGTGGAGCCGTTTACGCCGCGGAAGGAGTAGATGTGGCCGTCAGGGAAGGTCATGCCCTTGAGGATATCCGGATAGCCTTCTTCCATCACCTTGAACACGTTGGGCATGTTTTCGGGGGTGATGTAATCCTCCAGCGGCAGCAGGTAGCCCTGCGCGCCATAGTTGGCCAGATCGATATCGTTCAGGTCGTTGAGGAACACTTCGGGATAGGTATCCAGCGCGAACATGGTGCCCTTCTTTTCGGCCCAGGCGTCCTCGCTGTACTGGGTAACATGGAAGCGGATGCCGCATTCCTTTTCAATCAGATCCAGGCACCAGAAATCGTTCCAGTCGCCGTGATCGACCTTGGCGGCCAGCGCCAGTTCAACCGTGACGACGTCCTGCGCCGCCGCTTCCTCCGCCAGCACGACGGAGCAGCAGGACAGCGTGAGGATTGCCGCCAGAAGCAAAGCTAGTAGTCTTTTCATGGGTGAAACCTCCTTGTTTTTATTCAGGGGACTTGCCCCGAATGTTTTGCCTCAGCCCTTGACCGAGCCGATCATTACGCCCTTGACGAAGAACTTCTGCACGAAGGGATAGATGATCAGCATGGGCACGGACGCTACCACGATCAGGGAATATTTCATCGTCTGGGCCATCTGCACGCGCGCCACCATGGCCTCCAGCTCCTCGATATCGGCGTTCATGTCGATCTTCTGGTTGAGCACCAGGATCTCGCGCAGGAAGATCTGCAGCGGCTGCAGGCTGCGGTCCTCAATGTACATCAGGGCGTTGAAGTAGCCGTTCCAGTGCCCCAGGGCGTAGTACAGCGCCAGGATGGCCAGCACGGGGCCGGACAGGGGGAAGATGATGCGCCAGACGATCTGGAAATCGTTGCAGCCGTCGATGCGCGCGGCCTCCTGCAATTCATAGGGAATGGAGGAGGAAATGAAGGAGCGGCAGATGATACAGTTATACACCGACACCAGGCCCAGCAGCAGCAATACCATGCGGGTGTTGACCAGGCCCAGCTTTTTGACCACCAGGAAGGTGGGGATCAGACCGCCGCCAAACCACATGGTGAACACCATAAAGAAGGTGATCAGCCCGTGGCCGTACATATCCTTGCGGGAAAGCGAATAGCTGGCCATGAAGGTGACCAGCACGTTCAGGAACGTGCCCACCACGGTGTAGAACAGCGAGTTGCCGTAGCCGGTCAGGATCCATTTGTTGGACAGGATGGACTTGTAACCCTCGATGTTGAAGCCCACAGGCCACAGCTTCATCCGGCCGCTGTTGACGGCTAGAGGCTCGCTGATGGAGGCGGAAAGCACGTAGATCAGCGGATACAGCGCCGCCAGGCCAAACAGGGTGAGGATGATATAATTGACGACGGTGAACACGCGGTCGCCGCGGCTGTCGCGGATGCGCGTGCCCTTCGCCCTGCGCGAGGAAATGCTCATTGTCCTCCCCCCTTCTCAGAACAGGCTGGTATCGCTCAGCGCGCGGGAGATGCGGTTGACAATCAGCAGCATCATCACGTTGACCAGCGAGTTGAACAGGCCGATGGCCGTGGTGTAGGAGAACTTGGCGCCCTGCACGCCGGTTTTGTACACATAGGTGGAGATGATCTCCGATACCGGCAGGTTGAGCGCGTTCTGGAGCAGATACGCCTTCTCAAAGCCCACGCTCATGATCTTGCCGCAATCCAGGATGAACAGCAGGATGATGGTCTGCCGGATGCCGGGGAGGTTAATGTGCCACACGCGCTGCAGGCGGCTTGCGCCGTCAATCTGCGCCGATTCGTGCAGCTGCGGATCGATGCCCGACAGCGCGGCCAGGTAGATGATGGACGACCAGCCGGTGTTTTTCCAGATGTCGGAGATCACATAGATGGCGCGCCAGGAGCTTTCCTGCGTCATATAATCCACGCTTTTGCCGCCCAGCAGCACCACCAGGCTGTTGATGATGCCCGTATCGGGCGCGGTGAAGGCGATGACCATGCCGCACAGCACCACGGTGGAGATAAAGTGCGGGGCATAGGTGACGTTCTGCACAAACTTTTTATAGCCAACGCTGCCGCACTCGTTGAGCAGCAGCGCCAGCAGGATGGGCAAAGGGAAGGTGAAAACCAGCGAATACAGGCTCAGCAGCACGGTGTTGCGCATCAGCTGCGGAAACTGGGGGGAATTGAGGAAGTACCTGAAGTGCTTCAGCCCCACCCATGTGGAGCCCAGAAAGCCGTTGCGCGGGCGATAATCGCGGAAGGCGATCTGCACGCCGTACAGGGGAATATAATGGAAGATAATCAGATAGGCCACGGCGGGCAGCAGCAGCACGTACAATTGCCAGGACTGCGCCAGCCGCACCAGCGGAGATTTGCGGCGGGGCCTGATTACGCGGGGCGTATCCGTCTGCACGGAAACTCCTCCTTTCGTTTTTCCAGGGGTGAATTTACGCAGATACAACAAATGATGCGTTATGCGATGTTCAAAAGGCACGGTATCGATATCATACTCATTATACTGAATGGAGCGACCGGGCAAAAGGACGCACATTGCGTTTTCCCGCAACCTGAATTAACCCGGACCTGTCCTTTTATGTGCCAGATGCGACAGCAGGGCAGCGCTTATTCGCGCGCCTCGTGCGGGCGCAGGTTTTCCAGCCACCAGTGCTTTACGTTGGCGCGGTGCTTCCACAGCGCGTCCGAGGCCTGAAGCAGCAGCCGCGTGCCGCCCTGGGGCGTATGCACGATCACGCTGTTGGAATAAAAGCAATTGCCCGCCTTGCGCTCGCAGATATAGGTTCCCTCATCCCAGTTTTCGCCGTCGGGCGAGGTATAGAGCACAAAGTTCTGCGGCGGGGTATAGTGGCCCGAGCGGCCGTACATCAGAAACCACCCATCGTAAAAGCGCAGCTGCGGGTTGCGGATGCGCTTTTCCAGCGCTGCCCGCCGGGGCGCGCACCAGGTTTTGCCGCCGTCGCGGCTGATGGTATAGGGCGGATGGCCTTCGTCCAGCTTATCGTAGATGTATACGATCAGCGCGCCGTCCGGGGCAAAATCCATGGTACCGTACACCTTTTCATGGGTATCAAAGGGCAGCACGCTCACTTCCTCAAAGCTGCGCCCGCAGTCCGCGCTGCGATACAGCCGGTACACATGCTCGGGCAGGCAGCCCTCGTCGCCGTTCACGCCGTCGTTGCAGAATTCCAGCGCGTAGATCGCGCCGTCGCGGCAGGCGCAGTCAAAAATGCGCCCCTTGAAGGGAAACTGCCCGGCCACGGCAAAGCTGTCGCCGCCGTCGCGGCTGACCAGCCAGCGCGGCTCCACCCATGGGCCCCAATACTTGCCCCGGCTGTCGTTCATGGTGGCGAACAGCACAATCGTGCCGCCCGGCGCGCAGGCGGCCTTTTCGCAGCTGACGGTATACAGCCCGTCCAGAAAGGTATCCACCGAGAAGGGCAGCGGGCGGGGAGCATCCCAGGTCCGGCCCGCGTCCAGGGATCGGCGGTATTCCATCCAGCCAAAGCCGTTATGGCCGTCGTTGCGCACGCCCGAGCAATTGGAATAAAAGGCCAGCACGCACCCCGGCGCGTACTCCACCAGCGCGTGCCCCAGGTGCCCGCTGCGACCTTTGGCAACCAGATCGGCAAACATCAGCCCGTCGTTGGGCAGGGGCGAGGGGGTGATATCATAGTCTGCGAAGCGCATAAGACCCTCCGTTATGTAAAAAATCATATGCATTCATGCCAGATCATCAGCATAGCAGGTTTTTTCTTTTCCCGCAAGGACGCGGGTTGCCGCGCGCCGCAACCTGAGTTTACCTGCTTTCTTGACAACGTCCGGCGCTGTGATATAATGCAGTTGATCATTCTGTCTGAATATACCAAAGGAGAACCGCGCCATGAAAACCGATATGAAAGCCAAGCTGCGCCGCCATGAAATGTGCATTGGCACCCATGTATCCCTCAACGAGGCTGTTGTTGCCGAAATGATGGGGTATCTGCCCTATGATTATCTGTGGATTGATATGGAGCACTCGGTCATCAATACCGAGCGGCTGCTGGGTCAGCTGATCGCCGCGCGCGCGTCCGGAATTAACGCCATCGTGCGCATCCCGGCCAACGATCCCATCCTGGCCAAGCCCGTGCTGGACGCGGGCGCGGACGGCATTATTTTTCCCATGATCCGCGGCTATGATGATGCGGCGCGCGCCATGGAGGCGTGCATGTATCCCCCGCGCGGGGTGCGCGGCTACGGCCCCTGGCGCGCCTATCGCTTTGGCACCATCAACGGGGCGGATTACCGCGCCACGGTGGACGATACCCTGCTGCGCTTTATCCAGATTGAGGAAATGGGCGCCATCCGCGAGCTGGACAGGATTCTGACCATCGACGCGATCGACGCATTCATCTTTGGGCCCAACGATCTGTCCGGCTCCATGGGCAAGCTGGGGCAGACCAACGATCCCGAGGTGCGCGCGGTGATTGACGAGGCCATCGCAAAAATCAACGCTGCGGGCAAGGTGGCGGGCGTATCGCTGGGCCTGGCGGATGAAAAGACCATGCGCTCCTGGTATGACCGCGGGGTACGCATGCTGTCCTCGGGCTACGATGTGAAATACATCATGGCTGGCGCGCAGGCCAACCTGGCCAACATGCGCGCGGCCTTCCATCTGGAGGACAAATAAGATGGAAAAGATCGCCAGCTTCACCATTGATCACACCCGTCTGCTGCCCGGCGTATACGTATCGCGCCGCGACGGGCAGGGGGAGGGGCGCGTAACCACCTTTGATCTGCGCCTGACCGCGCCCAACCGCGAGCCGGTGATGGATACCCCGGCCCTTCACACTATCGAGCACCTGGGGGCAACCTTTCTGCGCTCGGGCGCGCAAAGGGATCGGATTGTTTATTTTGGCCCCATGGGCTGCCGCACAGGCTTTTATCTGATTCTTTTCGGCGACGTCAGCGCGCAGGAAGCGCTGCCGCTGGTGATCGACATGTGCCGTTTCATCCTGGGCTTTTCGGGCGATATCCCCGGCGCGCGCCCCGAGGAATGCGGCAACTATCAGGAGCAGAACCTGGACATGGCCAAGTTCTACATCGCCCGCTATCTGCGCGAGCTGACCGAGCACGCGCGGACGGAGTATCCGGGGTAAGGACGGGGAGAAAACGAAGGAATACGGTACTTTCTTGAGTCAAGAAAGTACCAAAGAACCTGTGTTGTGGCCGTAAAAGCGGCTGTGATAAAAGTGGGAGGGAAAGCGGGTCTCTGCGGGGCATGGAAAATTCGCGTGCCCGGATCGGCGCAAGCGCCCTCCGTGCCCTTGAATATTTCCCCTATGGCCGTGCTGCGCGCGCCCGCGCTGATCTGCGATCAGCGTGCTCCGGGGCAAGTCGAGTAGCTGCGAAGCCCCTGCGCAGCGATTAGCAATAGCTGGTTGAATGTACTCGCCAAAAGCCTTCTCCTTGAGGAGAAGGTGGCGAATGTAATGAGCCGGATGAGGTGTAGCCGCCGCAGCGGCGTAATCCTTATATTGTTTTGATAACGGCTACTTCGCAGCCTACACCTCACCACCGCCTGCGGCGGCGCTATGGCTCCAAGAAAGTACCGTTCCCTCCCTCGTCCCCCGTTCTCCCCACCCCCTCCCCGAAAGGAGCCCACGCATGGACGACAGCCTGATTCGCTTTTTCGCGCCCCATACGCAGGAGGAAGAAAGCCTGCTGCGCGGCGAGCCCCTGGCGCAGGGACGCTATACCGACCGCAGCGCCTTCATCGTGGAGGGCGAGCGCTTTGTGCCCTCGCGGCAGATGATCTCGCTGCGGCCGCATACGCGCTTTGCCGATTTTCCCATGCACTGGCACGACTATGTGGAAATGATGTATATGCTGCAGGGCGAAACGCTGCACGGCATGCCCGACGGCAGCACGGTGCGCCTGCAGGCGGGCGAGCTGCTGCTGATCAACCGCCACAGCGCGCACAGCATCGCCCGGTGCGGGGAAAACGACATCGCGGTCAACTTTCTCATCCAGCAGGAATTTCTGGATTTCGTGCCCGATATGATCGGCACCCATAACGTGCTGGGCAGGTTCCTGCTGGACGCGCTGCGCAATTATGAGCAGGACATGGCCTACCTGCACTTCCGCGTGGCCGGGATCAGCGAGATCCAATGGCTGCTGCAAAGCATTGTGCATTCGCTCATCGCGCCCAAGGCCGCCGGCCTGCAGATCCGCCGCACTGAGATGGGGCTGCTGTTTCTGCACCTGCTCAGCCGGCCGGAGTGCATGCGTATGCCCGCCGCCGCGCATCAGGAAAACCTGGTGGTCATCGAGCTGCTGCAGGAAATCCGCCAGAACTACGCCGATTTTGTGCTGCGCGATTTCGCCCGGCGCAAGCATGTGTCCTCCGCCTATCTTTGCAAGGTGCTCAAGGAGGCTACCGGCAAAAACTGCACCGCGCTGCTGCAGGAGCGGCGCATCGAAAAGGCCAAGCGTATGCTGCGCGAAACCGACCTGAGCGTGATGGAAATCTGCGCGGCGGTGGGCTACAGCAACAGCAGCTATTTTTACCGTATCTTTGAGTCGGCCACGGGCATGTCTCCCAGCGCCTGGCGGGTTAATTCAGGTTGCGACGAAAGGCGATAAACGTCCTTTCCCGCCGCGCCGTTTTCTGTACAATAAAAGATAGCGAACCCCAGCTTTGACTAAAGGAGAGATTTCCCATGAACGAAGGCTATCAGCTGGCCCTGCGCCGCTACGCGGACATTGGCATAGATACGGAAAAGGCCCTGCAAACGCTCGCGTCCATTCCCGTGAGCATTCACTGCTGGCAGGGCGACGACGTGACCGGCCTGGAAAGCCTGGGCGGCGCGCTGGACGGCGGCATCCAGGTGACGGGCAATTATCCCGGCCGCGCCCGCACGTTTGAGGAGCTGACGCGCGATTTTGAAACCGCGCTGTCGCTGATTCCCGGCTGCAAGCGGCTGAACCTGCACGCCAGCTACGCCATCGGCGGCGAGGGCAAGCGCGATCAGCTGCGCCCCGAGCACTTTGCCCCCTGGGTGGCGTTTGCCAAGGCGCATCATATCGGCCTGGATTTCAACCCCACGTTCTTCTCCCACCCGATGGTCAAGGATAACCTTACCCTGTCCAGCCCCGATGAAGCGGTGCGCGCCTACTGGATCCGCCATGCTGTGGCCTGCCGCCGTATCGCCGCGTATTTTGCGCGCGAGCTGGGCACGCACTGCCTGTGCAATATCTGGATTCCCGACGGCTACAAGGATGTGCCCGCCGACCGGCTGTCCCCGCGCCTGCGGCTGCGCGACAGCCTGGATCAGATCTTTGCCGAGCCCCTGCCCGGCGTGATCGACAGCGTGGAAAGCAAGTTCTTCGGCATTGGTCTGGAGGCCTACACCGTGGGCTCGGCGGAGTTTTACGCCAACTACGCTGCCACGCATCCCGGCGTATATAATCTGATGGACAGCGGCCATTACCACCCTGAGGAGTCCATCGCGGACAAGATTCCCGCGCAGCTGGCCTTCTACGATAAGCTGCCGCTGCACGTAACCCGCCCCATGCACTGGGACAGCGACCATGTGGTCACGCTGACGGACGATCTGCGCGGCATTGCCGATGAAATCGTGCGCTGCAGCGCCTGCGATAAGGCGCTGATCGGCCTGGATTTCTTTGACGGCTCCATCAACCGCGTGGCCGCGTGGGTGATCGGCACGCGCAATATGCAAAAGGCGCTGCTGCTGGCCCTGCTGATCCCGCATCAGGCGCTGGCCGAATTGCAGAATGCCTGCCGCTTTACCGAGCTGCTGGCCCTGCAGGAGGAATACAAAGCTCTGCCCTGGGGCGAGGTGTGGGCGGAATACTGCCGCCGCCAGGACGTGCCCGAAAATGAAAAATGGCTGTCCGCCGTGCAGCAATATGAACGGCAGGTTCTTGCCGAAAGGAAGTAAGCACAGATGAAAGCAACCGATTTTGAAGTGATGCAGTCCTTTGCCCGCGTGTGCGACGACGGCTGGCAGCAGGGCTGGCACGAGCGCAACGGCGGCAACCTCACCTATCGCATGACGGCTGAGGAGGTGGAGCAGCTGCGCCCCTTCTTCCGCGCCGTGCCCGGCGAATGGGTTCCGATGGGTGTGCAGGCCGATAACCTGCGCGGCGAGTATTTCATCGCCACCGGCAGCGGCAAGTATTTCCGCCATGTGCAGCGCGCCATGCAGGATACCTGCTGCATTGTGGAAATCAACGCGGCGGGCGACGCCTGGCGCATTGTATGGGGGCTGGAAAAGGGCGGCCGCCCCACCAGCGAGTTCCCCAGCCATTTTCTCAACCATTCCGTGCGCAAGGCGGCCACGGGCGGCGCGTGCCGCGTGATCTATCACGCGCACCCGGCCAATGTGATCGCCATGACCTACATTCTGCCCCTGACGGCGCGCGATTTCACCCGCGCGCTCTGGCAAAGCGCCACCGAGTGCCCTGTGGTTTTCCCCGGCGGCGTGGGCGCGGTGCCCTGGATGGTGCCCGGCGGGCGCGATATCGCCCTGGCCACCAGCAAGCTGATGCGCGAGTATGACGCGGCGGTATGGGCGCACCACGGGCTGTTTGGATCCGGGCCGGACTTTGACACGGCTTTTGGCCTGATGCACACCATTGAAAAGGCGGCGCAGATTTACATGCTGGTGCTTGCCAGCGGCAAGCCTGTGCTGCAGACCATCACGGACGATGATCTGCGCGCCATCGCCAGGGAATTTGGCGTAACGCTGCGCGAGGAGTTTCTGGATTGATTTGATTGGGGGCGCGGCACCTGGCGGCGTCCCCATTTTCTGATGAGGGATAGGAGACGGGGGACGAGGGATACGTTACTTTCTTCAGTGAAGAAAGTAACAAAGAACCTATGTGTGACGTGAAAGTCGATTGAATAAAACTGGGAGTGGCCCTGGCCACCTGCCGCCCCGCCCCCGTGGCAGGGAAAATTCTGCGTGCCCGGATCGGCGCAAGCGCCATCCGTCCCCTTGAATATTTCCCCTTCGGTCGTGCTGCGCACGCCCTGCGCCGATTGCATCAGCGTGCCACGGAGCGCTGGTTGGGCGCGGAAATCAGGCGTGGCGATTGTTGGAAAACGCACTTACCAAAAGGCTTCTCCTTGAGGAGAAGCTGTCAGCGAGAACTGACTGATGAGGTGTAGGCTACGAAGTAGCCGTTATCAGAGCAATATAAGAATAACGCCGCTGCGGCGGCTACACCTCATCCGCTTCACTGCGTTCAGCACCTTCTCCTCAAGGAGAAGGCTTCCGTAGGCTGTGCCAATGCAGCAGCATATCTTCTTCGCTTGCCAACCGCATAACTAACTATAAAAGCCTTCGCCCTCGGGAGAAAATGTCGAGCGAAAAGCGAGATGGATGAGGGGAAACACAACATTATTTCCGTCTAACAAGCCCCCTCATCACCGCCTACGGCGGAGCTCCTCCCCGAGGAGAAGCCTTCAGTGTGGTGTGTTGATGAAAGTGTTGCAGAGCATTTGCTAACATCTGCGCACGACATAAAAGCCTTCGCCCTTGGGAGAAGGTGTCGAGCGAACAGCGAGACGGATGAGGGGGACGCGGCTATTTGCGTATGCTGGAAAATGCATCCACCAAAAGGCTTCCCCTTGGAGGGGAAGCTGTCAGCGAATGCTGACTGATGAGGTGTAGCCGCCGCAGCGGCGTTATCTTTTAGTTATGATAACGGCTGCTTCGCAGACTACACCTCATCCGGGCGGCTAAAGCCGTCCACCTTCTCCTCAAGGAGAAGGCTTCCGTGGGCTGCGCCAATGCAGCAGCATATCTTCTTCGCTTGCCAACAGCACGACCATAAAACCCTTCTCTCAAACGCGAGCCGGACGAAGAGCTGCCCTCCCATTCCCCCGCCAATCTATCAAAAAGGAGCTTTACCATGCCCTGTGAAATCTATCAGCTGGCCCCGCAGACGCACACGCAGATGATGGGCTATGTGATCAAAACCGCCGGCGATTCGCTGGTCGTAATTGACGGCGGCACGGCGGGGGACGCGGATTACCTGCTGTATCTGCTGCGCCGCCTGGGCGGCAATCATCCCAGGGTGAAGGCGTGGTTTCTCACCCACCCGCACTCCGACCATGTGTACGCGCTCTACGATCTATTGCAAAATCGCCCCGAGGCCTTTACGCTGGACGCGCTGTACCTGCACTATCCCGAGCGCCGGGTGCTGGAAATCGGCGAGCCGTGCAGCCTGCCCGCCTGGGACGGCTATCAGGCGCTGCGGCCGCAGCTCGGCAGCCGGGAGCATATCCTGCGCGAGGGCGAGCATCTGGACATCGACGGCACGGCCTGGGATGTGCTTTATACCAGCGATCCTGCCTTTACCCGCAACGCCTCCAACAATTCCTCCTGCGTGCTGCGCATGACCAGCGAGGGCGTGCGCACGCTGTTCCTGGGCGATCTGGGCGTGGAGGGCGGCGAAAAGCTGTTGCGCATGCACGGGGACGCGCTGCAAAGCGATATCGTGCAGATGGGCCATCATGGGCAAAGCGCCGTGTGCATGGATGTGTACCATGCCATCCGCCCGCAGGTGTGCCTGTGGTGCGCGCCCAAATGGCTATGGGATAACAATCAGGGTCGTCGGGGCTACGATTCGGGCGTCTGGGATATTCTGCGCGTGCGGGAGGAGATGAGCCGCCTGGGTGTGCGCCGCCACGCGATTGCCAAGGACGGCACCTACCGCATCACCCTGGATGGGGGAAACATTGATATTTTCTGCGCGGATCCCTTTGCCGCGCAATAATAAGGAGGCATCACCATGCGAGTATACGGCATGCAGGTCAATCACATCGCGCGCCCGCTGGGCTTTGATCTGACCCCCCTGCGCTTTTCCTACAAGGTCGCCTGCGAGGGCGGCAAGCGCCAGCAGTCCGCCCGCGTGCGGGTGTATGGCCCGGATGAAAGCGTGGTTTACGATTCGGGCACGCGGCAGGATATCGACAGCCTGTGCTTTGCGCCCGATATCCCCCTGTCCCCGCGCACGCGCTATACCTGGGACGTCGCCGTAACCGCCGATAACGGCGAAACGACGCTCAGCCCGCGCGCGTGGTTTGAAACCGCCAAGCAGCAGGAGCCCTGGCTTGGGCAGTGGATCGCCGCGCCCAGGGAGATTGCCAACGCGCAGCTGGTCAAGCGCTTTGCCCTGCCCGGGCGGGTGCTCTCCGCGAGGCTGTATATCTGCGGCCTGGGCCTGTACGAGGCCTTTATCAACGGTCAGAAGGCGGGCGACGAATACCTGGCCCCCGGCTGCAACAAATACGACAGCTGGCTGCAGTATCAGACCTACGATGTCACCGACCTGCTGGCGGAGGACAATGAAATCGCCGTGCTGCTGGGCGACGGCTGGTATAAGGGGCGCTTTGGCTTCCAGGGGCAGAAGGAAATCTTCGGCGATACGCAGGCGCTGATCTGCGAATTGCACGCGGCGCTGGATAACGGCGCGGAGATCATCATCCCCTCGGACGATACCTGGCGCTGCGGCGAATCGCCCGTGGTGTTTGCAAATATCTATGACGGCGAAACCTGGGATGCTTCCAAGCCCCTGTCCGCCGAGCTGCCCGCGCGCCTGCTGCCCGATATGGATACCGATCTTCTGCGCCCGCGCATGAGTCCGCCTGTGCGCGCCATGCTGACGCTGCGTCCCGCCGCCGTGCTGCATACGCCCGCGGGTGAAACCGTGCTGGATATGGGGCAGGAAATCACGGGCTTTGTCACCTTCCGCGCAGCCGCCGAACGCGGCCATACCTACACCCTGCGCTATGGCGAGATCCTGCAGGACGGCTGCTTCTATACCGACAACCTGCGCACCGCCAGGCAGACCTTTACCTACATCTGCGATGGGCAGGAGGCCTGGGCGCGGCCGCACTTCACCTTCTTTGGCTTCCGGTATATCAAGCTGGAGGGCTTTGGGGAGGAAATCGACCTGCATGACTTTGTGGGCTGCGTGCTCTATTCCGATATGGAGCAGACGGCCTTCATCCGCACCGCCAACGACAAGGTGAACCGCCTGTGCGAAAACGCCCTGTGGGGGCAGCGCGGCAACTTTGTGGATGTGCCCACCGATTGCCCCCAGCGCGACGAGCGCATGGGCTGGACGGGCGACGCGCAGGTGTTCTGCGCCACCGCCTGCTACCAGATGAGCAGCGCGGCCTTCTACGCCAAGTTCATGCGCGATATGGCCTTTGAGCAGCGCGAGCGCGGCGGCGGCGTGCCGCACGTGGTGCCCTCCTTTGGCATGCAGGGCTCCCCTGCCTGCGCCTGGGCGGACGCGGGCAGCATCATCCCCTGGACGGTGTATCAGTTCTTCGGCGATACCGCTCTGCTGCGCGAGCAATACGACAATATGAAGATGTGGGTGGAGTGGATTCACCGCGTCGATCACGAGACGGGCGACCATCGCCTGTGGCAGGCGGGATTCCACTTTGCCGATTGGCTGGCGCTGGACGCGGCCTTCCCGGCCTCCTGCACGGGCGGCACCGATCCTGATTTCATCGCCTCGGCCTTCTATCTGTACTCCACGCGCCTGACGCGCAAGGCTGCCGCCATCCTGGGCTACGCGCCCGACGCTGCACGCTACGCCGCCCTGGAGCAGGAGATTCTTGCCGCCATCCGCCAAACCTACCGCGCCCCCAAGGGCGGGCTGACCGTCAACACCCAGACGGCGCACATCCTGTCGCTGTTCCTGGGGCTGATGCCCGAGTCCGACACGCCCATCCTCAAGGCCGCGCTGGATCGCCTGTTTGAAAACGCCCGGAACGAGCTGCGCACGGGCTTTGTGGGCACGGCCTATCTGTGCCGCGTGCTCACGCAGGCGGGCTTTAATCACCTGGCCTACACGCTGTTCCTGAATGAAAACTACCCTGGCTGGCTGTATGAGGTGAACATGGGCGCTACCACCGTGTGGGAGCGCTGGAACTCCGTGATGCCCGACGGCCATATGTCCAGCACCGGCATGAACTCGCTCAACCATTACGCCTACGGCGCGGTGATGGAGTGGGTATGCCGCGACGCGGCGGGGCTGGCTCCCGTGGAGGATGCGCCGGGCTTCCGCAGGGCGCTGATGCATCCGCATCCTGATATGCGCCTGGGTGAAATTGATTTCAGCTATGAATCCGCCATGGGGCGCTACCGCACCCACTGGAAAACAGTGGACGAAACGACCTTCGATTGGGAGGTCGAGGTGCCCTTTGGCGCGCAGGCCGAGGCCGTGCTGCCCCTGGGCACGGTGACGGGCAGCGGCACGGACTGGCAGGAGCAGGCTGACGGCTGCCTGCACGCTGTGCTGGAAAGCGGCAGCTATGCCTTCCACTGCGTGTGCGCCGCGTCCTATTCGGGAAGGCTGCTGCTGGATGTGCCCTTTGAGCAGCTGTTCAAGCACGATGATCTGCGCGAGGAGATATTGACCATCGCGCCCGAGCTGACCGAATTGAAGGCCGTCAAGGATATCCAAAAGATGTCATTGCGTCAGCTGCGCTCCTTCCCCTTCTCTCCCCTGGCTCCCTGGAAGCTAAAGCGCCTGGAGCAGGCCCTCAGCGCCCGCGCCTTTGGCTGAGGAATGCCTATGAACAACGCCATGATCGCCATCGATATCGGCGCGTCCAGCGGCCGGCACATGCTGGGACAGGTAAAAAACGGCCGGCTGGAGCTGACCGAGCTTTATCGCTTTCCCAACGGTGCGCAGCGCAAAAACGGGCGTTTATGCTGGGATATCGACCGGCTGTTTGCCGAAATCCTGAACGGACTGCGCGCAGCGAAGGCGCAGGGAATCACCCCGCGCAGCGTGGCCATCGACACCTGGGGGGTGGACTTTGTGCTGCTGGACGCGCAGGGACGCATGCTGGGCGACGCGGTAAGCTATCGCGACGGCCGCACGCAGGGCATGGATGCAATCGTCCGCCGCGTCATCGATGAGGAAGCGCTGTACGCCCGCACAGGTATCCAGAAACAGCCGTTTAACACCATCTATCAGCTGACCGCCCTGCGCGAGGCGGGAGAGTTGGATGCCGCGCAGGAAATGCTGCTCTTGCCCGAATATCTGAACTATCTGCTCACCGGCCAGCGCGTGCATGAGTATACCAACGCCTCCACCACGGGGCTGCTGGACGCGCGCGCGCGCGATTGGGATTGGGAGCTGATCGACCGCTGCGGCTTCCCGCGGCGGCTGTTCGGTCCCCTGTCGCAGCCCGGCACGCGGGTGGGCGCGCTGCTGCCCGAAATCGCCCAGGCCGTGGGCTTTGATACCCGGATCCTCCTGGCTCCCACGCACGATACCGCCGCTGCCGTGATGGCCGCGCCGCTGGGGGCAAGCGACGCATACCTTTCCAGCGGCACATGGAGCCTGCTGGGCATGGAGCTGCCCGCGCCCATCCTGACCCCGGAAAGCCGCGCGCGCAACCTGACCAACGAGGGCGGCGCGCAGGGTACGATTCGCTACCTCAAAAACATCATGGGCCTTTGGATGCTGCAGGAGCTGCGGCGCGAGCTGTGCCCGCAGACCTCCTTTGCCGAGCTGGCGGCGCTGGCCGAGCGGCACGACGGCTATTCCGGCCGGGTGGACTGCAACGCCGCGCGCTTTCTGGCCCCCGCCTCCATGGCGGCGGAGCTGCGCAGCGCCCTGGCCGAGGGCGGCTATCCCGCGCCTGCGGATGCGGGCGACCTGGCCGCGTGCGTGTGTCACAGCCTGGCGGATTGCTACCGCGCGGCGGTGGATGAGCTGGAAACGCTGACCGGCCGCCGCATTGCCTGCCTGCGCGTGGTGGGCGGCGGCTGCCGCAACGATTATCTGAACCGCCTGACCGCCCGCGCGCTTGCGCGTCCGCTGACCGCAGGCCCGGCCGAAGCCACGGCGATTGGCAACATCCTGTCCCAGCTGCTGCACGCGGGGGAAATCGGCACCCTGGCCGAGGGGCGGGAGCTGGTGCGCGCATCCTTTGCGCTGAAGGAATATGCGGGCTGATACGCTGCATACAGAGGGATAAAGCAAGAGGGCCTGGATCGGAATAATCATCTCCGACCCAGACCCTGTTTTGATTGCTTGTAAGAAGAAAAACCGACGAAGCGCGTTCTTACGCCGCGAACTGGCTGTTATACAGCCTGGCGTAGAAGCCGTTCTTCTGCAGCAGGGTTTCATGGTTGCCCATCTCCACAATGCTGCCGTCGCGCATCACCAGGATCACGTCGGCCTCGCGGATGGTGGACAGGCGGTGCGCCACGATGAAGGTGGTGCGGCCGTCCATCATGGTGGTGAAGGCGTGCTGAATCTTCAGCTCCGTGCGGGTATCGATGGAGGAGGTGGCCTCGTCCAGTATCAGCATGGGCGGCAGGCACAGCATGATGCGCGTGATGCACAATAGCTGCTTCTGGCCCTGGGACAGGCGGCCGCCGTCCTCGCCGATCACCGTGTCATAGCCCTGCGGCAGGCGCTTGATGAAGCTGTGCGCGTGGCACGCCTTGGCTGCGGCGATCACCTCTTCGTCCGTCGCGTCGGGCTTGCCCATCACCAGGTTTTCGCGGATTGTGCCCGATTTCAGCCACGTTTCCTGCAGCACCATGCCGTAGTTGGCGCGCAGGCTGGCGCGGGTGATCTGGCGCACGTCGGTGCCGTCCACGCGGATTGCGCCGCCGTTTACATCGTAGAAGCGCATCAGCAGGTTGATCAGCGTGGTTTTGCCGCAGCCCGTGGGGCCCACGATGGCCACATGCTGGCCGGGCTTGACGGACAGGTTCAGATCCTCAATCAGCTTGCGGTCGGGCACATAGGAGAAGCTTACGTCCTTCATTTCCACCTGGCCCTGCGCGTCCTTGAGCGCGCGCGCGTCGGGCGCGTCGGGAGTTTGCGGGGGCTCGGCGATCAGCTGGAAGATGCGCGAGGCGCAGGCCAGGGCGTTTTGCAGCTCGGTCACTACGCCCGAAATCTCGTTAAAGGGCTTGGTATACTGGTTGGCGTAGCTCAGCAGCGCCGACAGGCTGCCCACCGTGAAGCCTACGCCCCCGCAGGCCACGCACACCAGCGCGCCGGCCAGCGCCACGCCCGCGTACACCACGTTGTTTACAAAGCGCGTGCAGGGGTTGGTCAGCGAGGAATAGAAGATGGCCTGCAGCGAGCACTTTTCCAGGCGCTCGTTGATTTCGTCAAACTTTTCCACGTTCTGCTGCTCGTGGCCAAAGGCCTTGACCACCTTCTGGTTGCCGATCATCTCGTCAATGAAGGCCGTCTGCTCGCCGCGCGTTTCGCTCTGCTGGCGGAAATAGCTGTAGGTGTGCGTGGCGATGAAGCGCGCCACCACAAAGGACAGCGGGGTCAGCAGCACCACCACCAGCGCGATGCCGGGGCGGATGGAGATCATAAAGCCCAGCGTGCCCAGGATCGTTACCACGCCCGTGAACAGCTGGGTGAAGCCCAGCAGCAGGCCGTCGGCAAACTGATCCACATCGGCGATGACGCGGCTGACGATTTCGCCCGTGGGGTGGGAATCGATGTAGCTCAGCGGCAGGATCTGCAATTTGGCAAACGCCTGGGCGCGCACATCGCGCACCACCTGGAAGGTGATCTTGTTGTTGATGGTATTGACCACCCACTGCACCGCGGCCGTGGCGGCCATCACGATGGCGATGCGCAGGATCAGGCGCAGGATGCCCGGCATATCCACCTGGCCGGGGCCGACAATCAGATCGATGGCCCGGCCGATGAGCACGGGCACATACAGCGTCAGCGCCACGGTGACGGCGGCCAGCAGCACCGACAGCGCCACCAGCCCCATATAGGGACGCAGATATTCCAGCACCTTTTTCATCGTGCCCGGCTGCGCCTTTTGCTTTGCCTTGCTCATGCCCGCGCCTCCTTCTTGAACTGAGAATCGTAGATTTCGCGGTATACCTGGCAGCTGTCCAGCAGCTGCTGATGCGTGCCCACGCCCGCTACCGCGCCGTCGTCCAGCACGATGATCTGATCGGCCTGCTGGATGGAGGAGGTGCGCTGGGACACGATGAACACCGTGGGCTGCTCGGGCAGGTTTTTAAGGGCCTTGCGCAGCGCGGCGTCGGTGGCAAAGTCCAGCGCCGAGGCGCTGTCGTCCAGGATCAGGATATCGGGCTTGCGCACCAGCGCGCGGGCGATGGTCAGGCGCTGGCGCTGGCCGCCGCTCAGGTTGCGGCCGCCCTGCTCAATCTCCGCGTCCAGCCCGCCCTTGGCGGACAGCACGTCGCTGGCCTGGGCGGTTTCCACCGCGCGCAGGATCTCCTCGTCCGTGGCGTTTTCATTGCCCCAGCGCAGGTTATCGCGGATGGAGCCATGGAACAGCACGGCCTTTTGCGGCGTTACGCCGATGCGCGCGCGCAGGGCGTTCACATCCATGCCGCGCACATCCTGCCCGTCGATGAGCACCGCGCCCTCGCTTACGTCATAGAAGCGGGGAATCAGGTTCACCAGCGTGGATTTGCCCGAGCCCGTGCCGCCGATCACGCCCACCGTCTGTCCCGGGCGCACGGCGAAGGATACGTCGGTCAGCGATTCCGCGCCCGCCCCGGCATAGCAGATGCCCGCGTGGCGGAACTCCACCCGGTAGGGAGAGGCTTCCTTTTTATATTGCGCGTCCACGGTTTCGCCCGAGGGCATTTCCAGCACGCTCTGGATGCGGTTGCCGCAGGCCACGGCCTTGGTGATGTTGATGATCAGGTTGGCCAGCTTGATCAGCTCCACCAGGATCTGGGACATGTAGTTATACAGCGCCACCACCGCGCCCTGGGTGATCACGCCCGCCTCCACGCGGATGGCGCCGGTGTGGATCAGGGCCAGGATGGCCAGGTTGATGATCACATAGGTGACGGGGTTCATCAGGGCCGAGATGCGGCCCACGTGCTTCTGCGCGGCGGTGAATTCCTCATTTTTGCGGGTAAAATCCGCCGTCTCCTGCGCTTCCTTGCCAAAGGCGCGGATTACGCGCACGCCCGTCAGGTTTTCGCGGGTAATGCCCAGCACCTTATCCAGCAGCTGCTGCACCTTTTTGTACAGCGGCATGCTGATGAGCATGATGCCGAACACCACCACCGACAGCACCGGAATGGCCGCGGCAAACCACAGCGCCGCGCGGCTGTCCACGGTGAAGGCCATGATCATCGCGCCGAACACCACAAAGGGCGAGCGCAGCAGCAGGCGCAGCGCCAGGTTCAGGCCCGTCTGCACCTGGTTCATATCCGAGGTCATGCGGGTGATGATGGTAGAGGTGCCCACGGTGTCCAGCGTCTGGTACGAGAAGCCCTGGATATGGGCAAACAGCGCGTGCCGCAGCTTCTTGGTGAAGCCCACGGAGGCCTTGGCGGCAAAGTACTGCGCCGTGACCGAGCACAGCAGGCCGATCAGGCCCAGCGCCACCAGCACCAGGCACATGCGCACGATGTAGCCCCGGTCGCCCTGGCCGATGCCGGTATCGATGATCGCAGCCACCACCAGCGGCACGATCAGCTCAAAGAAAGCTTCCAGCAGCTTGAACAGCGGCCCTAAGATGCTTTCCTTGCGGTAGTCCTTCAGATACGAGAATAGTTTTTTCATCCGCAAGATCCCCCATGCTTGACATTTTCCGCTCCATAGCATATCATAAGGTCAGCCATATGTAAAATAGTTGTTTTACATACGTAGTATATTTTTTATAAATGGAGAAATACCATGGATTTGAAGCAGCTTCAGTACTTTGTGGCCGCAGCGGACGAGGGCAGCATCAGCGGCGCGGCGCGGCGGTTATTCGTCACCCAGCCCCCGGTGAGCGTGCAGATTCAGCAGCTGGAAAAGGAGCTGGGCGGCCCGCTGCTTGTGCGCGGCGGCCGGCGGCTGGAGCTGACCCCCGCCGGGCGGGAGCTGTACCGGCACGCGACGCTGCTGCTGTCGCTCAGCCGCGTGGCGGCCGAGGATGTGCGCGCGGTGCAGTCGGGCCAGCATGGGGTGCTGCGCCTGGGCGTGGTATCCAGCGTGGGCTGCGCCATGGCGGCGGACTGGCTGGCGGATTTCTGCCGCGAGCAGCCCGATATTGACTGCGAGCTGACCGAGGCGAACACCTACGAGCTATTGGAAAAGCTGCGCGCGCATGTGATCGATCTGTGCATTGCGCGCCGCCCCTTCCCGGACGAGGGCTACGCCAGCGTGCTGCTGCAAGGCGAGGAGCTGATGCAGTTTGCCTCGCCCGCGTTCCCCATATCCAATGGTTGGGGGATGCTGTCCGATCAGCCGGTGATCACCTATCGCCGGTGGGAGCCCATCCTGCGCCGGCAGATGGAGGAGCGCGCGCTGACCCTGCGCCTGCGCTGCCTGTGCGACGACGCGCGCACGGCTATCAGCCTGTGCGAGCGGGACATGGGCGTCTGCGTGGCCCCGGCCTCGGCACGGGCGCTTCTGCGCCGCTCCGATATGTGCGTGCGGGCGCTGCCCGGCAGCGCGCTGCGCAGCGAAATTGTGCTTTTATACCTGCCCGGCCAGCCGCTGTGCGAGGCTGCGATGCGCTTTAAGGACAGCCTGCAGATCAAGCTGGCTGCTGCGGCGGGGGAGAAGCCGAAGGGGGAAGCGAAGGGGGAGACGAAGGATACGTTTCTTTCTTGAGTCAAGAAAGAAACAAAGAACCGGTTTGTGACGTAAAAGCCGATTGAATTAAAATGGAAGTCAGGGTTGCAGCGTGCCCTCCGTGGCAGGGAAAATTCTGCGTGTCCGGATCGGCGCAAGCGCCATCCGTCCTCTTGAATATTTCCCCTTCGGTCTGGCTTCGCCAGTCCCGCGTCCAGCTGCGCTCTCCGCTGCCACGGAGGTGTGGTTGGGTGCAAAAACCCTGCGCAGCGATTGGCAATAGTTGGAGAGTGCACCCATCCAAAGGCTTCTCCTTGAGGAGAGGCTCCGCCGCAGGCGGTGGTGAGGTGTAGCCGCCGCAGCGGCGTTACCTTTTAATTAGTCATGATCCCCTCGCCCTCCCCGTTTTCCCCCAGGGCTTGACATTTTCCTGACCGGCTGATAATATACTGGAATTCTCAGGGAGAGCTGCCTGCGGCGCTTTGCCGGCACACGGGCGGCTCCCTTTCACTAAAAAACAGAACTGCGAGGCAAAAGCCATGCTTTATACGCGCTTGTGCGAAAAAATCGTCAGCCGCCATGGCGGCGATACCGAGGTCAGCCGCCGCGAGGCCTGGGGCACCGTCGGGTCGCTCACGGGCATTGCGGCCAACCTGCTGCTGTCCTTCATCAAGTTTGCCGTGGGCCTGTCCACAGGCAGCGTGGCAGCTACGGCCGACGCGGCCAACAACCTGTCCGATGCGGGCGGCAGCATCATGTCCCTGGCCAGCGTGCGCCTGGCCAACCGCCACGAGACCGACAGCAACCCCTTTGGCTTTGGCCGCATGGAATACCTGGGCGCGCTGGGCGTGGGCGTGCTGATCGTCATCATGGGCATCGAGCTGTTCCGCTCGGGCATCGAAGGCATTCTCCATCCCGAAACCGCCGCCTTCTCCTGGCTGTCGCTGGGGCTGATGGGCTTCAGCATCCTGGTGAAGGTGTGGCTGTACTTTGTGTACCTCCGCATTGGCAAGCCCATCCAGAACGCCGCGCTGCTGGCCGCCGCCAAGGACTCGCTGAGCGACTGCATCGCCACCGGCGCGGTCATTGTCAGCATGCTGCTGGAAAAGTGCTTTGGCTGGCAGGTGGATGGCTATATCGGCCTGCTGGTATCGCTGCTGGTGTTCTACGCCGGCTTTGAGGTGCTGCGCGATACGGTCAACCGGCTGCTGGGCGGCAAGCCCGATCACGAGCTGGGCGACCGCCTGATCGCACGGGTGAAATCCTACCCCTATGTGCAGGGCGTGCATGACTTTGTGATGCACGATTACGGCCCCGGCCGCTGCATGGCCTCCATCCATGTGGAGGTGCCCGCCGACGGCAGCCTGGTGGCCATGCACGAGGTAATCGACCAGATGGAGCGCGATATCTATGCGGAATTTCATGTGCCGCTGTGCGTGCATATGGATCCCGTGGCCGAGCCGGACGCGCACGTCAAGGCCGCCGAGGACGCGCTGCGCGCGTACCTGGCGCAGTACGATCCGCCCATGACGCTGCATGATTTCCGCTTTGTGCCGGGCGAAAAGCAGACAAACCTGATTTTTGACGTGGATACGCCGCCCTCCTTCCGGGGACAGGCGGCGCTGGACGCGCAGCTCAAGGCCCAGGCCCGCGCGCTGGATGAAAGGTTCAGCTGTATTATCCGCTTTGATACGGATTATTATGTTTAATCGTTAAGCCCCGCCGCGCTTTGCCGGCGCGCGGATTCTGAGCGGCGCAGCATGCAGGCAAGGCCCACGGCGTCGGCCAGGCCCCAGCCAATGGGGATGGCGGCCCAGATGCCGCTTTCGCCCCAGACGCCTGAAAGCAGATAGGCCAGCGCCACGCGCGTGCCCAGGGAGATCACCGTCAGCACCACCGACATGCCGGGCCGCTGAACGGCGCGGAAATAGCCGTACAGCAGGAACAGGCAGCCGATGCCCGCGTAAAACGCGCCCTCGATGCGCAGATAGCGCACGCCGCTGGCAACCACCGCCGTCTCGCCGGGGCTGACAAAAATACCCATCAGCGGCGCGGCGAAGACGCATACCAGCGCCGATATCGCCAGGCTGAAGGCCGTGCTGATCAAAAACGCCCGCTGCGTGCCCGCCCGGATGCGCGCGGAATCGCCTGCGCCGAAGTTCTGCGCCGTAAAGGTGGAGTAGGCGTTGCCAAAGTCCTGCACGGGCAGGTAAGCAAAGGTATCGATCTTGACCGCCGCAGCAAAGGCGGCCATCACGGTCTCGCCAAAGCTGTTTACCAGCCCCTGCACCATCAGAATGCCAAAGTTCATCACCGACTGCTGCGCGCAGGTCAGCCAGGACAGGCTGAGGATCTCGCGCATCACGCTGCGGTTATAGCGAAAGTCGGAGCGTTTGGGAAGAAAACTCTTACATTTCGTAAGCACATAAAGGCTCAACCCGGCGGCCGATATATACTGCGCGATAACCGTCGCCCATGCCGCCCCGGCAATGCCCCAGCGCAGGCCCAGCACGAACCAAAGATCCAGCGCCACATTGAGCAGCGCCGATACGGCCAGGAACAGGAGCGGCACGGTGGAATTGCCCAGCGCGCGCAGCAGGCAGGACAGATAATTATAAACCGACGTGGCCAGCAGCCCGGCAAAGATGATCAGCAGATATGTCCGCATGCCATCCCACACCTCGGCCGGAACGTGCAGAAAGCCCAGAATCTGCGGCAGAAATGCGTAAACGGCGGCGTTCAGCACAAGGGTGACGGATAGAATCAGCACCAGCGCGTGCGCAATGCCCGCGCGCAGGGCAGGCTGATCTCCGCGCCCCTGATAGATGGAAAACAGCGCGCCTGCGCCCATGGACAGGCCCAGAAAGATGGAGGTCAGAAAGGTCATCAGCGTGTAGGCGGAGCCCACCGCTGCCAGCGCGCCCGCCCCCAGCGCGCGCCCGACGATCAGCGTATCGGCAATATTATAGAACTGCTGCAGCAGGTTGCCTGCCATCATCGGCAGCGCAAACAGGATCAGCGAGCGCGAAATCGGCCCGCGCGTCAGGTCACGATACATGGGCTTTTCCTCCATCATCCATAACATACCGGCATTTTCAGCGCTTATTATAGCACAGGATGTTACGAAACGCAATCTATAACTTGCACATTGAACACATGGCGCGCTTGTGCTATAATATACAGAACAACGTTGCGGAGGGATGGCTATGTACCTGAGCGGGCTGGATGAGATTGATCGCAGAATGCTGGATCTGCTGACGCAGAATGCGCGCTATACCTATTCCGAGCTGGGCGAGCGGCTGGGGCTGTCGCGCGTGGCCATCAAGAACCGCATGGACGCGCTGGAGCAGCGCGGGGTGATCGAGGGCTATACGGTCATCGTCAATCCCCAGCGGCTGGGCAGCGCCGTATCCTGCTATTATGAAATCGAAACGCGCCCCGAGGCCCTGCCGCGCGTGATCGCGGCCCTGCAGGATTGCCCGAGCATCACCCAGGTGTACCGCGTAACGGGCGCGTGCCGCCTGCATGTGCACGCCGTGGCCGCCAGCCAGGAGGAGCTGGACACGCTGACGCGCGAGGTGCTGGACCAGCTTCCCGGCGTGGAGCGCATTGAAAGCAGCGTGATCCTGTCGCGCGTAAAGGATGTAAAGGGCCTGCGGCTGTAATAAATAATAATCTGCTGTTTTATTAAAATCTGTTGTTTATTAAATTAAAAGGAAAGAAAGATGTACAAACGCTTATTGTGTCTGCTGTTGGGGCTGCTGCTCTGCTGCCTGCCCGCCCTGGGCGAGGAGGAGCTGGAGATGACCAACGACGAGATCACCCGCCTGCTGTGGGAAATGTACCAGACCGAGAACGGCGATGTGGATTATACCGTGCTGCCTGATGATTATCAGCCGCCCGTCGAGGGCAAAAGCGGGGTGTATAACCTGCTGCTGCTGGGCATTGACAACCCCGGCAGCGCGCTCACCGGCCGCAGCGATACCATGCTGCTGGCCTCGCTGAACGCGCGCACAGGCACGCTGAAGCTGATCTCCTTTATGCGTGATACCTATGTGGCCATCCCGCACCACAGGCACAACAAGCTCAACGCCGCCTATTCCTTCGGCGGGGCCGAGCTGCTGCTGGAAACGCTGGAGGCCTCCTTCGGCGTGCAGGTGGACGGCTATGTGGCCGTCAACTATCAATTGATGGCCGACCTGGTGGACGCCATCGGCGGGGTGGAGCTGACCGTCACCAAGGACGAAATGAAAAAGCTCAACGGCATATTGGAGTATTACAACCGCCAGCGCGAGGCCGACCGCAGCGAGCAGCTGCTGACGGAATACGGCGATCTGCGCCTGACAGGGCTGCAAACCATGAGCTATGCGCGCATCCGCAAGCTGGACAGCGACTTTGTGCGCGTGGAGCGCCAGCAGCGCGTGGTGCAGGCCATCTACCGGCAGCTGGGCACGCTGGATCTGATGCAGCTGACCGGCGTGATGACCGCTTACATCGGCAAGGTGAACACAAACGTCACCCTGGCGCAGGCCGCGTCGCTGCTTACCAGCGTGATGGGCTACAGCGATGTGCAGGTGCAGACGCTGCGCGTGCCCGCCGAGGGCGCGTACCGCAGCGACATGTTGTCGGATACTTATTATATTATTCCCAAATTGGAACGGTGCCGGCAGGATATCGCCGCCTTCCTGGGCAACTGAATACGCGATTTATAAGCATACAAAAAATTTGCATAAAAATTCAGAAAGTGCTTGACATATGCCCTCCGCAGGTGTATGATATGCACGTTCCATTCAGGAACCCCACATTCTGTACATCTTAGCGGAGGTTGATTATTTATGAAAAAGCTGCTTAGCGTTCTGGTTGCCCTGATGCTGCTGTGCGCCGTCCCCGCCATGGCTGAAAAGCTGACCATGGCCACCAACGCCACCTTCCCGCCCTATGAATACGTAGACGAGGGCTCTGCCTTCGGCGGCTTCGCCGGCATCGATGTAGAGGTGGCCGACGCAATCGCCAAGAAGCTGGGCTACGAGGGCGTAGAGGTTGTGGATATGGAGTTTGACGCCATCATCTCCGACGTTGCCACCGGCAAGTCCATGATCGGCATGGCCGGCCTGACCGCCAATAACGAGCGTATGCAGAACATCTACTTCTCCTTCCCCTATGCCACCGGCATCCAGGCCGTCATCGTCAAGGAAGACTCCCCCATCACCAGCGTAGACGATCTGCTGGCCGAGGGCGCTGCCTACAAGGCGGGCGTGCAGATGAACACCACCGGCGATATCTATGCCAGCGACGATATGGGCGACGACCGCGTGGTGCGCTTCAACAGCGGCGCGGACGCTGTGATGGCCCTCAAGAACGGCAAGGTGGATTGCGTCATCATCGATAACGAGCCCGCCAAGGCCTATGTGGAAAGCACCACGGGCCTGAAGATTCTGGATACCAAGTACGCCGAGGAGGACTACGCCATCTGCGTATCCAAGAACAACGTGGAGCTGCTGGGCAAGGTATCCGCCGCCCTGCAGGATCTGATTGCCGACGGCACGGTGCAGGCCATCGTGGATAAGTACATCACCGCCGAGTAATCAAAAATTGCTCTTAACTGCACATTGCATTGTGTGAAAAGGGAAGCAGCCTGCGCTGTTTCCCCTTTCGCGTGTTAACAAAGGAGGGCCTGCTTTGACCGCCTGGATCTGCGCCGAATCCCAGCTATGGAGCCGCATCGCCGCCTGGTTCGCCGGGATAAAGAGCGAGTTTGTGCTCAATTTTATCACCAAGAACCGCTGGCGCATGCTGCTCAACGGCCTGGGCACCACGCTGCTGATTACCCTGTTTTCCTGCCTGATGGGCATTGCCATCGGCGTGGTCGTGTCCATCGTGCGCTCCACCTGGGATAAGGCGGGGGCCGATATGCGGCCGGGCTTTTCCAGGGGGCTGCTGCGGGTGCTCAACCGCATCGCCGTGATCTACCTGACGGTCATCCGCGGCACGCCCGTGGTGATCCAGCTGATGATCGCCTATTACGTCATCTTCGCCTTTTCCAGCAACGGCGTGCTGGTGGCCACGCTGGCCTTCGGCTTGAACTCCGGCGCGTATGTGGCCGAGATCTTCCGCGGCGGCATCATGTCCATCGATAAGGGCCAGTTTGAGGCCGGGCGCAGCCTGGGCTTTAACTATGTGCAGACGATGGCCTACATCGTGGTGCCGCAGGTGATCAAAAACGTGCTGCCCGCGCTGGCCAATGAGTTTATTTCGCTTTTGAAGGAAACCTCCGTGGCGGGCTATGTGACCGTGGCCGATCTGACCTACGCGGGCAACCGCATCCGCGGCGTCACCTTCTCGCCCTTCATGCCCCTCATCGCCGTGGCGCTGATCTATCTGGTGCTGGTGATGTTCTTTACCAAGCTGGTTTCGCTCCTGGAAAGGAGGCTGCGCAACAGTGACCACTGACGTATTGATCGATGTAAAAAACCTGCGCAAAACCTTTGATAACGGCGCGTTCGTGGCGCTCAGCGATGTAAGCGCGCAGATTCACCGGGGCGAGGTGGTGGTGGTGATCGGCCCCTCGGGCAGCGGCAAATCCACCTTTTTGCGGTGCCTGAACCTGCTGGAGCATCCCACCGGCGGGCAGATCATCTTTGACGGCGTGGATATCACCGACCCGTCGGTCAACATCAATATCCACCGCCAGCGCATGGGCATGGTGTTTCAGCATTTCAATCTCTTTCCCAACATGACCATCCTGCGCAATATGACGCTGGCCCCGATGAAGCTGCTGCACAAGTCCCGCGCCGAGGCCGAAAAGAAGGCCATGCAGCTGCTGGAGCGCGTGGGGCTGGCCGACCGCGCCAACGCCTACCCCAGCCAGCTCAGCGGCGGGCAGAAGCAGCGCATCGCCATCGTGCGCGCGCTGTGCATGGAGCCCGAGGTGATGCTCTTTGACGAGCCTACCAGCGCGCTCGACCCTGAAATGGTAGGCGAGGTGCTGGACGTGATGAAGCAATTGGCCCAGGAGGGCATGACCATGGTGGTCGTCACCCACGAGATGGGCTTTGCCCGCGAGGTGGGCGACCGCATCCTCTTTATGGATGAGGGCGGCATCATGGAGGAGGGTACCCCGGACGAGGTGTTCAACCACACCAGGACCCCCCGCGCGCAGGAATTTTTACGAAAGGTATTATAAGCGCATGCGTTGCTTTTCTATCGGAATCAGGCTCAGGCGCGTTCTTTGCCTGGCGCTCTGCCTGACGCTGCTGCTCTGCACGCTGCCCGCGCAGGCGGAGTACCGCGAGCTTTCCACGGGCATGAGCGGCCGCGATGTGCTGGCGCTCAAGCAGGCCATGTATTATCTTGGCTATTTTACCTCGCTGAATTTGTCGGACAGCTACAACGACATCATGGCCCAGCGGGTAAAGAACCTGCAGAAGGCCAACGGCCTGCCCGAAACCGGCGTGGCCGATGCGGCGCTGCAGGAGCTGGTTTTCTCCGGCCAGTGCAGGCCCACCAAGGGCGCGCCCAAGCCCACAGCCGTGCCTACGCCCGCGCCCACGCCCATTGTGCCCCAGAATCTGCCGGGCTTTCCCCAGCTGACCGAGCAGGGCTTCCTGCCCGAGGGGCAGGAGCCGTATGTGTATATCAATAAAGAGGACGGGCTGTGGATATACAAATCCGACGCGCTGTCGGTGGAGGTCCGCCGCTGCGTAGATAATGTAGAAACGCTGACCTGGTATGAGACGGAGGTTTACTGCACGCCCGAATCGCCCCTGACCACCTGCATGACCGAGGGCAAGGTGCCCGGCTGGCGCTGCCTGCCCCCCGCCAAACTGGCGGACAACAACAATGCGGTGCTTGCCCTGACGGACGATTTTTTTGCCGCCCGCCGCAACAACAAGCGCACGGTGGGCATTGTGATCCGCAACGGCGAGGTGATATCCGACAAGACCCTTGCGGGCGGCTCGCGCAAGTTTCCCAATCTGGACGTGCTGGCGGTGTTCAACGACGGCAGCATGAAGGCCTTCGCCAGCGATGCGCATACCGCGCAGGAGTATCTGGACATGGGCGTGACGAACACCTTTGCCTTCGGCCCCATCCTGGTATCGGACGGTCAGCTTGGCCCGCTGATGACGGATAATACCTACTATTACGGCAACGAGCCCCGCTGCGCCATCGGCATGATTGAGCCGTATCATTACATCATCCTGACTGTGCGCGGCCGGGCCAAGGATTCCGGCGGCGTGTATTTCCGCTGGCTGGCCGATAAGATGCTGGAAAAGGGCGCTGTGGAGGCGATGAACCTGGACGGCGGCGGCACGGTGGCGCTGGTTTTCATGGGCAAGATGATCAACAAGACCACGACCAACCCGCGCGAGGTGAACAGCCTGATCACCTTCGGCTCAACCAAACAATGCGATTTTTAAGCGCGGGCGGTTGCAATCCCCGCGCTTTTTTGCTATAATCGTGCCGTGCTAAATTTCAATTGGGAGGGATAGGCTGCAATGCGCTTGGGTATCACCGAAATACTGCTGATCCTGGTGCTGGCGCTGGTCATCTTCGGCGGCAGCAAGCTGTCGGGCGTGGGCAAGGCGCTGGGTCAGAGCATCCGCGAGTTCAAAAAGGAAGTCGGCGGCAAGGAGGACGAAGCCGAATCCGCGCCTGCCCCTGCAAAAGAGGAATCCAAATAACGGTTTGGACATAGTATGCCCCATAGACCGCCAGCTGGGGCGCGCCCCTGCGGAGCAGCGCTCCGGCTGACAAAAAGGAGAGGATGCGCAATGGCGGATCAGGAAGGCAGCGTGTTTCTTACCTTACTCAAGGACAAGGCGCTCTGGCTGCTGCTGCGGCCGGTGATGATTTTGTCCATGCTGCTGAAAAAGCAAAAGACTTGACCCCGCGTCTGTAAGAGGGAGTAGCTGGCGGCTTTGCCGCGACAGAAGGCGTCAATGCACGGCCGCAAGGCCCGCTTCTGGATGAAATAGCGAGACTCTTATTGCGATCTTGCGTCGCAATAGGAGTTTCGCTTTTTTTATGGCGGGGGACGGGGACGAGGAGAACGAAGGGGGACGTTTCTTTCTTGAGTCAAGAAAGAAACAAAGAACCTGTGTTGTGGACGGAAAAGCTGCTGGAATAAAACTGAAAGGCAGGGTTGCAGTGTGCCCCATGGCAGGGAAAATCTCGCGCTGCCTGGTCTGGAGCAAGCTCCGCCCAGTCATCCCTTCGCTTTTCCCCTTTGGTCGTGCTACGCACGCCCTGGCGTCCAGCTGCGCTGTCCGCTGCCACGGGTGCGATGGTTGGGCGCGGAAATTAGACGCGGCGGGTAGCGGTAGGTGGATAGAATAGCCAACTTTCTTGCATAGCGCACGACTATAAAAGCCTTCTCCCAGGCGGGAGAAGGTGTCGAGCCGCAGCGAGACGGATGAGGGGAAACGCAGCGCCTGGCGATTGTTGGAGAGTGCACTCACCAAAAGGCTTCTCCTTGAGGAGAGGCTCCGCCGTAGGCGGTGGTGAGGTGTAGGCTACGAAGTAGCCGTTGTCATATTATCGCTAAAGGATAACGCCGCTGCGGCGGCTACACCTCATCCGAGCGGCTAAAGCCGCCCACCTTCTCCTCAAGGAGAAGGCTTCGTTGGCCGCAAAATGCAGCAACGTACCTTCGCCGCTTGCTAACCGCATGACTATAAAAGCCTTCTCCCAAACGGGAGCCGGAGTACCGCCCCTGCCAGTGGCAGAATAGGGCGGGAGCATAAGCGCCGCCGCAGGCGGCTGAGGGCGCGCAATTTTGCAAATTGCCGCCCGAAACCCGCGCTTGCCGCAAGGCAGAAGCGCGGGGCGGTTGGCTCAATGAGGCAACGAGTATTTGA
>CAKUFG010000014.1 GCA_934647235.1 uncultured Clostridia bacterium | reverse complement strand
ACGGATGAGGGGAAATGCGGCAGCCTACGTATGCTGGAAAGCGCAGCCAACCAAAAGCCTTCTCCTTGAGGAGAAGGTGGGCGGCTTTAGCCGCTCAGATGAGGTGTAGCCGCCGCAGCGGCGTTATCCTTATATTGCTCTGATAACGGCTGCTTCGCAGCCTACACCTCACCACCGCCTGCGGCGGAGCCTCTCCTCAAGGAGAAGCCTTTTGGTGGCCGTTCTTTTCAACTATCGCTAATCGTTGCGTTTAATTCCTGCAGCCAACCATAGCCCCGTGGCACGCCGATGCAATCGGCGCGGGGCGTGCGTAGCACGACCAAAGGGGAAATATTCAAGGGGACGGATGGCGCTTGCGCCGATCCGGACACGCGAATTTTCCCTGCCACGGGGGTGGGGCGGCAGTGCCGCCTTCCAGCCTAACCCAATTGACTTTCCCGTCCACAGCACAGGTTCTTTGGTACTTTCTTGACTCAAGAAAGTACCGTAATCCCCCCTCGTTTCCCCCGCCCTTCACCCCACCACACCCCTGATAGGAGGAATCCGCCATGGCCGATTGCCTGACGCTGAAAAAATCCAACTGCAAGAATTGCTATAAGTGCATCCGCCACTGCCCGGTCAAGTCCATCCGGTTCTCGGGCAACCAGGCCTATATCATTGGCAACGAGTGCATCCTGTGCGGCCAGTGCTTTGTGGTCTGCCCGCAGAACGCCAAGGAAATCGTGGATGAAACCGAAAAGGTGCGCGTGCTGCTGCAGTCCGGCGCGCCGGTGATCGCCAGCCTCGCGCCCTCCTTTGCCGCCAACTATGAGGGCGTGGGCATCGAGAGCATGCGCAAAGCCCTCATAGCCCTGGGCTTTACCGATGCGGAGGAAACCGCGCTGGGCGCAACCATCGTAAAGCGCGAGTACGAGCGCATCCTCAAGGAGGAAAAGCGCGACGTGCTCATTTCCTCCTGCTGCCATAGCATTAATCTGCTGATTCAGAAATACTACCCCGCCGCCCTGCCCTTCCTGGCCGACGTCGCGTCGCCCATGCAGGCGCACTGCAAGGATATCAAAAAGCGCTATCCCGGCGCGAAAACCGTCTTTATCGGCCCCTGCGTGGCCAAGAAGGACGAGGCCGAGCATTATCAGGGCATCACCGACGCGGTGCTTACCTTTGAAGAGCTGACCGCCATGCTGGACGCCAAGGGCATTGCGCTGGAAAAAACGCGCGATCACGATGCGCAGAGCCGCGCGCGCTTCTTCCCCACCACAGGCGGCATCCTCAAAACCATGGCGCAGGACGCGCCCGGCTATACCTACCTGGCGCTGGATGGCACCGAAAACTGCAAGGCCGCCCTGCGCGATATCGAAAGCGGCAAGATTCACCATTGCTTTATCGAGATGTCCGCGTGCGTGGGCAGCTGCATCGGCGGCCCCATCATGGAAAAGCAGCACCATATGCCGCTCAAGGATTATCTGTCCATCGCCGGCTACGCGGGCGATCAGGATTTTAATATCGCCCAGCCCGATGAAACCAGCCTGCGCAAGCACTTTGAGTGGATCGAGCGCAAGGCGCAAATGCCCTCCGAAACCGAGATCAACCAGATCCTGCGCGAAAAGATGGGCAAAACCAAGCCCTCCGATCAGCTGAACTGCGGCTCCTGCGGCTATAATACCTGCCGCGAAAAGGCCATCGCCATCTATCAGGGCAAGGCGGATGTGAGCATGTGCCTGCCCTTCCTGAAGGAAAAGGCCGAGTCCTTCTCCGATAACATCGTCAATAACACCCCCAACGGCCTGATCGTGCTCAACGACGATCTGGAGGTGCAGCAGATCAACAACGCCGCCCGCCGGATCATGAACATCCGCGCCGCCTCCGACGTGCTGGGCGAGCCGGTGGTGCGCATTATGGATCCCACCGTGTTCATGCAGGCGCGCACCACGGGCCGCGATATCCGCGATCACCGCGCCTACCTGCCCGAGTATCAGAAGTACGTGGAGCAAACCGTGGTGTACGACCGCGAGTATCACCTGCTGATCTGCATCATGCGCGATGTGACCGATGAGGAAACCCAGCGCGAAAAGAAGGAATCCATCAGCCGCCAGACGGTGGAAATCGCCGACAAGGTGGTGGATAAGCAGATGCGCATCGTGCAGGAGATCGCCTCGCTCCTGGGCGAAACCGCCGCCGAAACCAAGATTGCCCTGACCAAGCTGAAGGAGTCGATTTCTGATGAATGATCTTTGCGCGGATATCGGCTATAAAAGCATCAACCACTATGGCGAGCAGCTGTGCGGCGACCATGTGGATATTGTGGAGCAGGGCGATAACTCCACCGTCATCGTGCTGGCCGACGGCCTGGGCAGCGGCGTAAAGGCCAGCATCCTGTCCACGCTGACCAGCAAAATCATCTCCACCATGATGGCTGAGGGCCTGAGCCTGGAGGACTGCGTATCCACCATCGCGGCCACGCTGCCCGTGTGCTCGGTGCGCGGGGTGGCGTATTCCACTTTCACCATCATGCACCTGATCGAGAACGAGCGGGTGGAGATCATCCAGTATGATAACCCCAGCGTCATCATGCTGCGCGAGGACGAGCACTACGATTACCCCAAAACCGAAATGAGCATCGGCGGCAAAAAGATCTATAAGTCCGTCATCAAGCTCCAGGAGGGGGACATCTTTTTCGCCATGAGCGACGGCTGCCCGCACGCGGGCATCGGCATGGCCTATAACTTTGGCTGGAAGCTGGAAGACATCATCTCCTTTGTGGAAACGCTGGCCCCCGTGGGCTATACGGCCAAGACGCTTTCCACCATGCTGGTGGATGAGTGCAACAAGCTTTACGGCCAGAAGCCCGGCGACGACGCCACGGCCTGCGTGGTGCGCATCCGCAAGCGCGTGCCGATGAACCTGCTGTTCGGCTCGCCCGCGCACCGGGACGACGACAACCGCATGCTGTCACTGTTCTTCTCCAAGGAGGGCAAGCACATCGTCTGCGGCGGCACCACCTCCACCGTGGTGGCGCGCTACCTGCACAAGGAGCTGCGCCCCAGCCTGAACTTTGTGGCCGATGATATCCCGCCCACCGCTGAAATCGAGGGCGTGGATCTGGTCACAGAGGGCGTGATCACGGTCAACAAGGTGCTTTCCTATGCGCAGGATTATCTGAAGGATAACGAAACCTATTCCCAGTGGGCCTACAAGCAGGACGGCGCGTCGCAGATTGCGCGGCTTTTGTTTGAAGAGGCCACGGATATCAACTTCTTTGTCGGCCGCGCCATCAACCCCGCGCACCAGAACCCCGACCTGCCGATCAACTTTTCCATCAAGATGAACCTGGTCAAGGATCTGTGCGACTGCCTGCAGAAGATGGGCAAGCGGGTCAAGGTGAGCTATTTCTAAATCCAACATTCTCCAACATTCATTCTGGAAGGAGCGCAATGCCATGCGTAAGTTCGATACCAAGGTACAATACCTCAAATATAAGGTGCTGCGCGAGGTGGCGCGGCAGGCGTGGCAGGATACGCTGCTGGAAAACGTGCTGGATATTCCCAAGATCATTGTGCCAGGCAAGCAGCCCACCATGCGCTGCTGCGTGTACAAGGAGCGCGCCATCCTGGCCGAGCGCGTCAAGATGGCCATGGGCGGCAATGCCGATAACCCCAACGTGATCGAGGTGATTGACATCGCCTGCGACGAGTGCCCCGTGGGCGGCTATGAAGTGACCAACGCCTGCCGCGGGTGCCTGGCTCACCGCTGCGAGGATGTGTGCCGCCGCGGCGCAATCAGCTTTGATGAAAACCATGTGGCGCACATTGATAAGACCAAGTGCGTGGAGTGCGGCCAGTGCGCTAAGGTGTGCCCCTACACCGCCATCGTCAGCCGCAAGCGTCCCTGCCAGAACGCCTGCAAGGTGAAGGCCATTTCTATGAACGAGGAAAAGGCCGCCACCATCGATAACAACAAGTGCATTTCCTGCGGCGCGTGCGTGTATCAGTGCCCCTTCGGCGCGATCATGGATAAATCCTATATGCTCAACGTGATCGATCTGCTGCGCAAGAGCGAGCAGGGCCGCAGCTACAAGCTGTATGCCATCGTAGCGCCCTCCATTTCCAGCCAGTTCAACTATGCCAAGCTGGGTCAGGTGATTTCGGGCCTGAAGGCGCTGGGCTTCCACACGGTGGTGGAGGCGGCGCTGGGCGCGGACATGGTGGCCGAGGCCGAATCCCGCGAGCTGGCCGAAAAGGGCTTCCTGACCTCCTCCTGCTGCCCGGCGTTCGTCACCTACATCCGCCAGAGCTTCCCGCAGCTGCTGCCCATGGTATCGCACAATCTGTCGCCCATGGCGGCCATCGCGCGCTTTATCAAGGAGACCACGCCCGACGCAAAGACCATCTTCATCGGCCCCTGCACGGCCAAGAAGGCCGAGGCGCAGCTGGATACGGTGAAGCCCTACATTGACGCGGTGCTGACCTTTGAAGAGCTGCAGGCACTGTTTGACAGCAAGGACCTGGACATCACCACCCTGCCCGAGGATGTGCTGGACAATGCGTCCTACTTTGGCCGCATCTTTGCCCGCAGCGGCGGCCTGAGCGATGCAGTGGCCGAGGGCCTGAAGGAGCAGAACATTGACTTTGACCTCAAGCCCTGCGTGTGCGACGGCATCGAGGCCTGCCGCATGGCGCTGCTGAAAAAGAGCAAGAACGCGCTGGACGCGAACTTTATCGAGGGCATGGCCTGCCTGGGCGGCTGCATTGGCGGCGCTGGCTGCCTGACCCACGGCGAAAAGAACAAGGCCGAAGTGGACAAATATGGCCGCGAAGCCTACGAAAAGACCATTGCCGACGCAACCTCCGTGCTGAAATAAGGGACGGGGAAAAGACGAATAACCGAAGGGGACTGCGGCTTTCTTCACTGAAGAAAGCCGCAGTCCCCTTCGGTTATTCCCGTTTCTTACTTCGCCAGCGCATTTTCAGTCTGGCTTACATGCTGGCTCAGCGAGGTCAGAAAGGCCGGCAGCGCAGCCGTGCGCACGGCGTCCTCCTGCCCCAGATATTCCTTGCAGCACAGCAGCATATCGCCCACTGCGCGGCTCAGCTCATCGTAGCGCAGCAGCGCCATATCCAGCCGCACGCGCAGCCGATCGCTCTGTACCTGCGGATCGTTGCCGATCGCGCGGTCCATCAGCGCGTTGATGCCCGTCAGCATGCGCTGCACATCGGGATCGCCCAGCGCGCCCGCCTTGACGGCAATCTGATTGCGCAGCGCCGCCGCGTCCTCGCCCGCAGGCCTGATGGGGCTTTCGCAGGCAACGCCCTCGGCTTCCAGCTCCCGGCAGATTTCCGCCACCAGCTCCGGGCGCTTTTTCAGCAGGGAGCGGTACTTGTTCTGATACCGCAGCATCCGCGCATGATCACCCTGCGACAGCGCCATCACGCACGCGCGCACCGATTGCCCCTGCGCCCGGGCGCGCAGCACGGCTTTGAGCAGGCTGCGCACCTCGGCCTCGGTAAAGGTTTCAAAGGGCTGGGCGCGGCGCAGGGTATCGCCCTCCTGCCCGCGCAGCTGCATGTAGTAGTAATTGCGCACGCTGTTGGGCTTGCGCCCCAGGCGGCCGCCCATCTCCTCAAACACGCTGCGCAGCGGCTGGCCGCTGGCGTTGGCGCGCTGAATCTCGCGCCACAGCTGATCGATTTCATCCTCGCGCCAGCCGGAGCGCGGGCCCTTCACCATCGTCTGTTCCATTGTTTTCCCCTCCATTATGGCGTCCTTACTCCACATAGTATGCACACCTGCCCGGGCGGATATGCGTAATCATACGGCATAAAAAAGACGAAACAGAAAATTTTGTTAATAATTTGTGAACGAATGCAACAAAACTATCATGTATTTCGTCTATATAGGTGAGGTGATGAAAATGCTGTATCAGTATCCATTTGATTACCGGCGAGGAATCAGCATGGATCCCGCTATGTGCTGTGTCAATCTTTATGGTCATGATTACCGCCTGACGCAGCAGGAGTATTTGCTTTTTGATGAATTGCTTAAAAGCGCCCTGACCTCGTGCAGCCGCGGGCAGCCCGTGCGCGCCATGAGCCGGGGCGAGCTGCTGCGCACCGCCTGGGGCAGCGCGTCGGATTATGAGACCCGCACGGTGGATGTGCACGTGCAGCGCCTGCGCGCCAAGCTGGGCAACGATGTGATCAGCACGGTATATCGCAAGGGATACTGCCTGAACCCCACCGCGCTGGGCCGGCTGGCCCGGACGATGTAACAGCGGTGGGATAAGGAAACGTTTCTTTCTTGAGTCAAGAAAGAAACAAAGAACCTGCGTGTGACGTGAAAGTCAATTGGATAAAAATTGGAAGGGATCACTGGCCACACGCGGGGCAGGGAAAATTCTGCGTGCCCGGATCGGCGCAAGCGCCATCCGTTCCCTTGAATATTTCCCCCTTGGTCTGGCTTCGCCAACCCTGGCATCCAGCTGCGCTGTCTGCTGCCCCGCAGGCATTTGTTGTGTGCTAATCAGGCGCAATTGACAGCGATGATTGAGCAGCGCAGCTAAGCTTTTTGCACAGCGCACAGCTATGAAAGCCTTCTCCCAAGCGGGAGAAGGTGTCGAGCCGCAGCGAGACGAATGAGGGAGAGCGCAACGATTTGCATACGCTGGAAAACACGGACAGCCAAAGGAGCCCTTCCATGAAAAAGCATCTGTGTCTGCTCGTTCTGCTGCTTGTCCTTGCCCTGTGCTCCGCTGCGCATCCGGGGTATGCCATGGCTGCGGCCAACGAGGTGGAAGGCCAATCCGCGCTGCATCTGCCCAACGGCGCAGCAATCAATGCCGCTTCTTACAGTTTTGTTGATTATACCGAAGCCAGCGGCGCGCGCTATGTGGCCGCATACAGCTATGACGAGCGGGGCGGCTATCACGCGGCACGCTCGCAGCCGCTGCCAGCGGGCTGGTCGCTGGATTCTGCCCATTCCGGAGATAATTTGCTCCTTAAAAATGAGGCCGAGCACCTTTGCGTTGAATTCTTATCCAACCGCCGCGGCGATTGGAAGCTGGCTTCCGTGCAGGCAGACGATGATTTTTTCTTTTTCCCCGGCGCGATCATGTCAAACGCTTACGTCATTGATTATGCCATTTATGCTGGCGATTTGCCCGATATGGATCTGCGCACAATCGATTTGTCTGCCCTGCCCCATTCGCTTGCCGAAGCATCGGCCCTCCTGGACAGCGCCAACTGGCGCGTAGTCAACAATCCCATTGCTACCGACCGGCTGCGCCTGCGCGACGCGCCGGGCGGCAAGGAGCTGGGACGCTATTACAACGGCACGCCCGTGCAGATATTGGGCGAGGATGGCGAGTGGTCGCACGTGCGTATCGGCCATGTGGAAGGCTACATGATGTCGGCCTACCTGGCTCCCGGCGATCGGGGAGTGGCTTTGCATAGTCTTCTGCTTTACGTCCGCGAGGAGTGGACAGGCATGAGCCTTCCGCTCTATACTCAACCCAATGAAAGCTCGGCTGTGGTTGCCCAGGTGAAGAATTCAGATTTTACGCCCTGGGCTGGCGAACTGCTTTGCGGCACAGCCGGGGATGGGTGGCTTCACGTTCTCTTGCTGCGCGATGGCATTTCGGGCTACATTCAGGAGAAATACCTGTGGCCTGGGAATGGGTGAAGCGGGGACGAGGGGAGCAATGGAACGAAGGAGACGATTCTTTCTTGGAGCCATAGCGCCGCTGCAGGCGGCTGAGGGCGCGCAATTTTGCAAATTGCCGCCCGAAACCCGCGCTTGCCGTAAGGCAGCAGCGCGGGGCGTACAGGGAAAGAATCAAAGAAGGCTGCGTGTGACGTGAAAGTCAATTGGATAAAAATTGGAAGGGATCACTGGCCACACGCGGGGCAGGGAAAATTCTGCGTGCCCGGATCGGCGCAAGCGCCATCCGTTCCCTTGAATATTTCCCCCTTGGTCTGGCTTCGCCAGCCCTGGCATCCAGCTGCGCTGTCTGCTGCCCCGCAGATGAAAGTTGAGTGCGGAAACCGAGCGCAATGATTGGTGCCAGTTGGCAAGAGCATCCACCAAAAGGCTTCTCCTTGAGGAGAGGCTCCGCCGTAGGCGGTGGTGAGGTGTAGACCACGCAGTGGTCGTTCTCATAGCTATATAGGATAACGCCGCTGTGGCGGCTACACCTCATCAGTCGGGACAAGCCCGACAGCTTCTCCTCAAGGAGAAGCCTTTGGGCGGTAAACTAATACAAGCAACGTTGTCTCGCCGCATGACAACCGCATGACCGTAAAAGCCTTCTCCCAAGCACGACGGATGAGAGAGAACCCGACACTTTGCTCATATTGGAAAACACAGCCAGTCAAAGGAGGACTTCCATGAAAAAGCATCTATGCCTGTTTGTTTTGCTGCTGCTCGCCCTTGCCCTGCCCTGCGCGCTGGCGGACGCGACCGTGCCGCAGGAGGTGCTTGACCTGTGCGCCGCTGCGCATCCGGGGTACACCGTGGCTGCGGCCGACGGGGCGGCGGGGCAGTACGCGCTGGTATTGACCAACGGCAGCGAGAACCGCCTGTGCATCGCCGAGCGCGAAGCGGGCGGGGATTACGCGCTGACCATCGACAATTCCACCGCGCTGCGGCAGGGTGAGGATATCCCCGAGCTCCTGATTGACACCGCCGGGGACGTGCTGTTTTACACCTATCACGGCGGAGAAGACGGTCAATACGAATACGCCGTATACACCTATCACGCCGTCAAGCAGGATGGCGCGTGGGGCACGGTGGATATGACCATGCGCTACTATCAAGAAGAACTCGCCGCCTGGGTGCAGGATGGCAAGCTGCACCGGTCTGTCTCATATTTCAACAAAGAGGATAACCTTCTTGGCCAGGATACCTACCTCCCACTGCCCTTGGCCGGGCTGGATGATCAGCTGACGCTGGCGGGCTTCGACATCTCCCTGATCGGCGAATATGCCGATCCTCCCGAGGCAATGATACGCGCGGCGCTGAGCCTGCCCAAGGATGCAACCCTTGAACGTGTGAGCCACAGCCCCACCCTGTTCGCCCAGTATACTGCGGCGGATGGCGCGCGCTATGTAGCCGCATGCACCTATGACGAGCAGGAAGGCTATCGCATATCGCGTTCACAGCCGCTGCCTGATGGGTGGGGTCTGGATAATTTTCATTCCTGGGGCTCGACACTCATCAGCCACAGCAATCAGGGCATTATTTATTCGTTTGGCTTAGATCGCAACGGCGCATGGCTGCTTTCTGTGGTGCAGACATCAAGTGAAATTTTCCATGTATTTCCCAATGCGATTATGCCTTCTGACGGCGGCAATATCCTCTATGCCGGCGATCTGCCCGCCTTTGATCTGAGCACAGTGGCGCTGGACGACCTGCCCAAATCGCAGGCTGAAGTCTTTGCCGCCATGGACAGCACCAACTGGCGCGTGGTCAACAATCCCATTGCTACCGATCGGCTGCGCCTGCGCGACGCGCCGGGCGGCAAGGAACTTGGGCGCTATTACAACGGTACGCCCGTGCAGGTATTGGGTGAGGAGGGCGAGTGGTCGCACGTGCGCATCGGCCATGTGGAGGGCTACATGATGACCGCCTACCTGGCCCCCGGCGATCAGGGCGTGGAGGTGCGGGGCGTGCAGCTTGCTGTGCGTGAGGAGCTGGTTGGCCAGGACATTCCGCTTTATACCCAGCCCGATGAAAGCTCGGCCATGGTGGCTCAGGTGAAGAATCCAGATTACATGCCCCAGATCGGCGAGCTGTTCTGCGGCACTGCCGGCGACGGCTGGATCCATGTGCTGCTGCTTCACGAGGGCATTTCGGGCTACATTCAGGAAAAATACCTGTGGGCCGGGAATGGATGAAACGGGGGCGAGGGGGACGAAGGGAACGTTACTTTCTTCAGTGAAGAAAGTAACAAAGAACCTGTGTGTGACGTGAAAGTCAAGTTAATAAAACTGAAAGGCGACACTGCTGCTTTGTGCCCCGTGGCAGGGAAAAGCTTGAATCGCTCGGTTCGGAGTAAACTCCAACCGGGCGATTCTTCGTTTTTCCCCTATGGTCGTGCTGCGCACGCCCTGCGCCGATTGCATCGGCGTGCCACGGTAGGCGATGGCTGCGTGCAGGAAGCTGGCGCAGCGATTGGGGATAGTTGGGCAAAACACACCAGCTTCTTTTATAACGCATGACTATGAAAGCCTTCTCCATCGGGAGAAAGTGTCGAGCGGCAGCGAGACGGATGAGGGGGAATGCGACATGAAAGCTGCTTGTATTTCCGCGTAACAGGCCCCCTCATCAGGCAGCTTACGCTGCCAGCTTCCCCCCTAGGGGAATCCTTATTTGCAAGCCTGCTGATATGGATATCGCAGAACGCTTGTTGACAAGTGCACGGCTATAAAAGCCTTCTCCCAAGCGGGAGAAGGCGAAGCTCCGGGCCTTATAATGCCCCTGCTCCCGTGCTCAGGGCAGGGCGACCAGGGCGGCTGCCAGCGCGGCAATCACAGCAAAAAGCGGGATCCCGCGCAGGAAGGAGCCGATATGCTTGCCGGGGTTCTGGTAGTATGCCTTATCCGGCAGGAAGGAAAAGCGGACGCGCCGGGTATTGCGCCACCACAGCAGGTCGATCACAAGCAGATCAAACAGCCCCAGCCCCTCGCCCAGGGCCAGAAAGAACCAGAAGGCCGGCCAATAGCTGATCAGGCCCAGCGGACGCCTGAGCGCAAAGCCCAGCGCGGAAAAAATCACGGTAAACTGAATCAGATTGCCCAGCAGAATGGCGGGCAGAGGCTTGGCCTTGGGCGCCATGGGCCCAAGCTGCGGATGACTGCGCACGCGCGCTTGCACCTCGTCCGGGTAGGAGAGCAGGCCAAGCAGATTCTTCTGGTCCGTGCCGGTGGCCAGAAAGCAGACGCCCCAGTAAAGCAGGTAAAAAGCGGCGGCGACAATGATTTTCATAAGCGGCTCCTTTGCATTTCAGCAATTCTTCATGCGCGGCGCTGTCAGCTCAGGGCATGGAGGAAATCTCGGATTGTTTGGATATAGTCCGCCGCCTTCAGCACGGTGGACAGATGCCCGCCCGAAACATAAGCGATCCGGGGCTCGTGCATCAATTGAATCAGATCCTGCTGCATCTTGCCGGAGAAGAAATCCTGGTTGGGCAGGATCAGCAGGATTCTGCCCGCCAGCGCATCAAAATCCGCCGCCGTTACGGGCGTCTGGTTCATCAGGTCGGCCAGCAGGCTGGAAATGTGCACATCCTTTTCCTGCTTGTAATCCTTGAAAATCGTCTCAAACATATCCTGCACGTAGGCGATTTCCTCCGGGCTTTCATTGCGGATGTGGCTCATGCCGGCCTTGATCAGCCGGGGCTTGAGCTTTTCATAATTGCAGCGCTTCATGTACCACAGCATCACCGGGGCAAGGCGATATTTCCGCCGCAGGGCTTTGAGGGTGGCCGCGTCCATGCCGCCAGTGGAAATCAGCACCAGCGCGCCGGTTTCGCCCGGATATTTCTGCACATAGATCTGCGCCACCATGCCGCCGTCGCTGGCACCGACGAACACGGGCCTTTCAATATGCAGCTTCTGGAAGAACGCATGCATGCCCGTAACCAGCGCCTGATTGGTGCGCAGCTCCTGCGGATAATCAAAGAGCAGCACGCGGAAATCGCGGGCAAGCTCGTCCACATAGTCCATCCACATTTCCAGCGTGTTCATGCCGCCATTGAGCAGCACAAGCGTCTGCGCGCCCTCGCCGCCGGCAAGCACATAGCGATACCGCGCGCCATCCACGGTGATGCTTTGGCACGGGTGCGCGACCTGGAAGTCCTTCAGTTTTTCAGAATACAGCATATGTTATTCCTCCCCTCGGTTTATGCCCGCCCATGGCGATCCTTTGCCTTACTGCTTTTGAATAACCGCCACCGCGCAGGGGATTCTGCCCTCGCACAGGGTGTAGCTTACGCGGGTATAGCCCGCCTCGGCAAAGAACCTTTTGTAGGAGGCCAGCGTGAATTCACGCTTGAAGTCCGCGCCTGCCTTGCCGATCATGCCCGATACGCTGTTGGTGCCGCCCTTATCCGTCTGGTTCATATAGGTAGGGATGATGATCCTGCCGCCCGGCCTGCATACCCGGTCCAGCTCGCGCAGGGCCGTATACGGCTCGTTCAGCAGGTGAATCACATTGGCGGCGACCACCGCGTCAAAGCGCGCGTCGGGATAGCCAAGGTGCAGAATATTCGCCTGCTCAAAGACGATGCTGCCGCGCCGGGCGTATTTCTTCTGCGCGCGCTTGAGCATATTGGCCGAAAAGTCCGTTGCGACCAGGCTTTTGCATTTGTCCGCAATCACGCCGGTAAGCAGCCCCGTGCCGCAGGCGCATTCCAGCACGGCGTCGTCCGGGCGGATGACCGCCTCTACCGCAGCGCACAGCGTGCGGTTGGCCCTGCGGTTGATGACGTTTGCAAAAATATCGTATACCCACGCCACGTTATCCCAGAACATCGGCTTTTCCCTCCGCGTTATTTATAGCCCTTTCCCTGCGTGAACACCGGCGGCCAGTAGGGCATGGGCGCCGCGCCGGGTTTGAGCTTGAAATCGCAGAAATCCCCGTCAAAGCAGGTGTGCTCCCGGAACAGCGGCGCGCCGAGAATGCCGAACATCACATAATCCAGGTTGCACAGATAGGGCATGTACGCCTCATAGCCATATTGCCGGGCAAAGCTGGCCAGCGGGCACACCAGATTGTGATAGCTGAAGGCGTAGCCGGGCTCGGGCGGAAGCTGCGTTCTGGTCTCAAAGCTGCCGGGGTTCCTGGCGGCATTGGCGGCGTTCTGCGCGTCCTTTTTCAAAAACATTTTGTTCAGCAGCCTGGGGCTGGTAAACATCTTGCCCATGATCCGGCGCATCAAGGGGGACATTTTAAGCATCCGCCGCTCGTAGGCCAGCGTCATCAAATGCCCGGCTTCTTCTATCGTCACGCCGTATTGCCTGAGATATTCGCCCATGGCAACCAGCATATAGGCCTCGGTCAGGTTTTTGGTGCCGTTGGCCTGATCGCCGCCGATATAGGGAAAGCGGGCCAGCATATCGCGCGCGTAGATGCGCCAGATATCCTGCAGCGCGGCCTCGCAGGGCTTGCAGCTGAGCTTCTCCAGCTCGGGGCCGACCAGCGCAAGAAAGCCGTCCATGGTTTTGTGCAGACGGGCGCTGCTTTTTTCATAGTATGGATGCATCGCATAGCCTCCTTTTTATTGCTTCAGCCGGGGCAGCGGAGGCAGCGCGTTCCGCTCGATGAGCGCAGCCAGCATCGCCGCAAAGCCCCTGGGATCCCGGATCTGATACTGCAAGTGGTTATCGCCCTCAAACACCGGGTAATTGCCCTGCGGATAGGCAGCCATCACCGCAGCGCGGTATTTATAGTGCTCCTCGGCGCTGCCAAAGGCAAAGTATGCGCTTTTCTGCAGCGCATCCGGCAGCGGCGGGAAGGGCTTGTCCTCCAGGCTGTCCGCCATCTGGCGGCGCAGATTGCCATAGCGCAGCGCCTTGCCTGCAGAGATGAAATACGGCTGGATGGCCGCGTCATCGCACCACATGATTTTTTTGAGCGCCGCGCCCCTGGACCAGTACACGCTCTTGATGGCCAGATACAGAAACGGCGTCATGATGCGCCGCGCTGCCCGGCCGATCTGCGCAAACTGCCCGCCGTCAAAGTACACGTGCGCGACAGGCAGCTTTGTCTGAGCCAGAAACGCCAGCGCCAGATCGGCCCCGATGGAGGAGGCGACGACCAGCGCCAGGCGCGTCACGCCCTGGCTGGATAAAAAAGCCTCCACCTGCCGTACCTCGTCCGCCTTGCCTGCATACCGCTGCCCGGCGCAGTATACCGTGGAGGTTGGCAGAATGCAAAAGTACCGGTCCTGCAGCTGCCGGGCCACCGGCTCGCTGCTTGCGCCGGTTACGCCCATGGCGTGAAAAAACAGCACGGCGGGGCGGCGCTTGTCGCCCAACGTTTCAAACAGCATGGCTTACACCTCCCTGCAAATGCCCGCCACGGCCGGCAGCGGCTTTCACCTTTATAGGGAACCGGCAGACGCGGCCTTTGGGCTTGCATTGTTGTTAGATTCATCTAACTGCACGCCTTTGAAAAACTGCCTCCCGGCAGCCTGCAGCAATCCAACAGCCTTATTTTAACACGAAAAGCAGCATAAATCAATCGCCGCGCCTTTGCTGCGCAGCAAAAATGCCGCCAGTAGACGGAAATGCAGGTAATATTAACCCGCTGCGTTCCCCCTCATCCGTCTCGCTGCGGCTCGAGGCCTTCTCCCGTTTGGGAGAAGGCTAACTGACTGATGTATCTGCCTTTTCCACACCCATTTCAATCCACGCACCCCTTGCGGGGTGCGTGGATTGAAATCTTAACGGCTTCTTCGGAAAGTACTGCCTGCATTTTTGTTGCACAGCTATTGCGAAATATGGAAAAATCTTCTATAATAAATAGGGATTTTTAGATTTTTCATTCTGTGCAGTTGCATTTTATAAGGGGAGCATTATGAAGAAGGCCCGGCAGAACCAGGCTCGGCGGGAGCTGACGCGCTGCTTTTTCCGCAACAATCACATGCTGTTTATCGGCGCGCTGGCGATTGGCATTGCCATCAATTGCAGCAATCTGCTGTTTTCATATCTCATTCAGCGCATTACGGACGCGGCCATGGGACATGATACCGCGCCGCTCTGGCGGCTGCTGATTGTCACCGCCGTTGGCGTCGCCGCGTTTTTTGCCCTGGAATGGCTGTGGAGCGTGGTCAAGCCGCGCTTTATTACCCGCGCCGTGCGGCAGTATAAATCCCATGTGTTTACCCGGCTGAGCCAGAAAAGCATCGCCTCCTTCCAGCGGGAGGACAGCGCCGAATATATTTCAGCCCTGACCAACGATATCGCCGTGCTTGAGCGCGATTACCTGCCCCAGCTCACCGGCATCGCTTCGCTGGCGGCGGTCTTTTTCGGCTCGCTGGCCATGATGCTCTATTACAGCCCGCTCCTCACTGTCGCGGGCGCGGCGCTGTCGCTTTTGCCCATGGCGGTTTCCGTGCTGACGGGCAGCCGCCTGGCCGCGCGCGAAACCCAGGTTTCGCAGCGAAACGCCGGCTTTGTGGGCACGGTCAAGGATCTGCTCAGCGGCTTTTCGGTGCTCAAGAGCTTTCGTGCCGAGGGCGAGGCCCAGCGGCTGTTCAATCAGGAAAACGCCGCGCTGGAGGAAAGCAAGCGCGCGCGGGGCGCGACGGCGCAGCGCATCCACATGCTGGGCGAGGGCGCAAGCATTCTGGCGCAGATGGGCGTGTTCATCCTGGGCGCGTACCTGGCCGTCACCGGTCAGGGCGTTACCCCCGGCGTGGTCATCCTGTTTGTGCAGCTGATGAACTTTGTGCTCTCCCCCATGACCGAGCTGCCGCCGCTGCTGGCCAGCCGCAGGGCTGCGCTGGCGCTGATGGACAAGCTGGCCGCCAGCCTGAACGAAAACGTGCGCGATACAGGCGAAAGCATTCCCCCGCGTCTGACGCAAGGGATCGACGTGCAGAACCTCACCTTTGCCTATCCGGATGGCGTGCCTGTGCTGTGCAATGTGAACTTCCGCCTGGAGCACGGCAAAAGCTATGCCATCGTGGGCGGCTCGGGCAGCGGCAAGAGCACGCTGCTGAACCTGCTGATGGGCGCTTCGCCCGACTATCAGGGGCAGATCTGTTATGACGGGCACGAGCTGCGCGGCGTCAGCGCCGAATCGCTGTACGGCGTGATCTCGCTGGTGCAGCAAAACACTTTCATTTTTAATGATACGATTCTGAACAACGTGACGATGTTCCGGCAGGCCGATCCCGCCCGGGTGGAGCGTGCGCTGCGGCTGTCGGGCCTGTCGGCGCTGATTGCCCGGCGCGGGGCCGATACCCCCTGCGGCGAAAACGGCAGCGCCCTGTCCGGCGGCGAGCGGCAGCGCATATCCATCGCCCGCGCGCTGATGCAGGATACGCCCGTCATGCTGGCGGATGAAGCCACCGCCTCCCTGGACGCGCAGACCGCCTGCGCCGTGGCGGACGCGATTCTGGATATCGAGGGGCTGACGCGCGTGATCGTTACCCACCGCATGGACGCGCGGCTGATGCGCCGCTACGATGAAATCCTGGTGCTGCATGGCGGCGAAATCTGCGAGCACGGCGCCTTTGACGATTTGATGGCCAGGCGCGGCATGCTCTATTCGCTTTATACGGTGGGGCAGACCGACAAGAATCAACCGTGAAATAAGAAACGTACCATAATTCAGCACAAACAAAAAGCGCCTATGCCGGAATCATTCTTCCAGGCGTGAGCGCTTTTCTTGCGGTTATAAAGCTTTTTGTTCTCGATCTTCTTAGTCGTGGAGGAGAAGGCCCAGACGGTCGAACATGAAAACCAGCAATACGTCGAACTCGCCTGCTAAAGCCGCTTCTTTGATCCGTACAATCGCATCGCGCTTTTCGGAACTCACTTTGTAACCGGAAACGCCCTTTTCATAAAACTCTTTCATGATCTCCCATTCCTGCTGTTGATCGGCAAACTCATGGCAGGCAATCCGCTGCATGGGAATGTCGTCGTGATCCACCTGGCCCACCGTAGATACGCGATATAGCGTATAGACTCGCGTCATACTGTTCTTCTTTCCACAGGGAGTTACTTGGAGAACGCTTGAAGCAACATCCCCAAAGCCGCGTCAACGGCTTGTTCGTCATCCTCGTCGGAAAATTTGTATCCGCGTCCGCCAACAGCTCATTGCTGGCTGGAATCGTCAGACCCAGCTTGCGCGGCTTCAGACGCGCCGCCTCGAAGCTCGCCGCGCCCATCTTCATCGCTTCGTTTTCGCCCAGCCACTGAGCGTCGCTCATGTTCCTAGCCACGGGCACGGCGTGTTCGCCGTCCTCCATGTGAATGACCGTAGCCAGTCGGCGCATCACGTTTTCTTCCGCCAGCGTCTGTACGCCTACATCACGGAATACGCCGCGGAAAACGGCCACAGCCCCACCTTCCGCGAGGTGGGCAAAGCCGTGGGCCTGCGCTCTTCCTCCACCGTCAGCCGCTATATTCACCGGCTGGTGGACGAGGGCCGCATCACCATCGACGAATCCAAGCCGCGCACGCTTACCGCCGCTCCCTCGGGCGACGCGCTGGAAACCGTTCGGCAGCGCGTCTGTCTGGAAATGGCCGACGGCGGCAAGATTTATATGGACTGCAATCTGGAAAAGCCGCGCACCGCGCCCGTCCGCGTATCCCTCGAGGGCGTATTGGACGCGAAGCAGATGAAAAGCCGCGTGGGCCGCATTGTCCGCTGCCGCCCCAGCGACGAATGAAAGGAGAATGAACGCTCATGACGAATACAGTAAGAAGGCACAGCCTGCCCGGCGCAAAGCGCTGCGCGTTCACCGGCTATCGCCCGCAGAAAATGCCTTTTGGCTTCAACGAGTCCGATCCGCGCTGCATCGATTTTAAGCGCCGCGTCAAGGAAACCATTCAGGCGCTCTACGGATAAAAACGAAGCCGCTTCCACGGAGGCGGCTTTTTCATACAAAGAGCCTTTAGCTCGGAAACTCGTTTGAAAAAACCTCTCGGTACTCGTAAAACTCCTTTGAAAAATATTTCGCGCAAGGAAAAAAGTCCCTTGAAAAATATTTTGATTTTGCATATACTAGCCAGCGTTCGCACGTTCGGTGCAGGCGCTTTGCCCGGCAGACAAGAACCGCGTTTGCCGCGCCGGTCGTAGTCATAGCCAAAGTCCGCGCAGACGCTCTTTGCGGCCTCCAGCGGCGAACGGGAACGCGCCTGCGCATACAGCGCGGTTGCGTCGCTATGCGCGTGACAGCCGAAGCAGTAGAATCCGCCGCTGTCGGGATACAGGCACAGCGACGGCGTTCTTTCGGCATGAAAAAGGCAGCAGGCATACGCCTTGCCGCCCGAACGCCTCGTCCTGATCCCCAGCTTTTCTGCGGCCTGAATGCAATCCGCCTGCCGCGCCGCTTCAAAGACAGTCACTGTATGCCGTCCAATTCTGGTACCGGTAACTGGGACCATTACTTTCAAGATTATGTTCGAGGAAGGCGTTTTGCCGAAGGTCTGGCCGGAGGCGCGGACACGTAAGACGCGAAAAGCCAAGCCGGAGGAAGCACCCATGCCGGAGAAAATCACAGCCGGGCTTCAGGCGGCATTGGAACAGGCGGAGGCCGAGGGCCAACCCGTGGCAGAAATCGCCGAAGCCGTTGCGCAGGGAGCAGAGATCACTGCCGAATTGAATGGACAGGAATTGACCATCACGGCCCACGAGCCGGAGACAACGGAGGTGGCCTTCAACGTAACCGGCGAACGCCGCAAGGCGCTGGTAGAGGCCGTTAAGGCTTTCGTAGACGCGCCTGCCGTGTACCAGAACGCGCCCAGCTTCGCCTATGTCATCGGCGATTACACGGTCAGCAAGACCGGAACGGTATTTGGCCCTGTGAACGAGGCGCTCATGGCAGCGCTCAATGCGAAGGGGTTCATCGTAGCATAATTCAAAACAAACAAAAAGCGCTCATGCCGAAGTCATCCTTCCATGTACGAGCGCTTTTCCTGCGGTTGTAAAGTTTTTTGCTTTCGACCTTCCTGGTCGTGGGGGAGAAAGCCCAAACAGCGCGCTTCTGATTGTCCAGCTCCTTGCGTGCCTTCTTGCTGAGCTTTTCGCGGGAGATGAATTTCGCCATGAGGTTCACATCCTTTCAAGTATGGCGGTAAGGTAAGAAAAAACCTGGCAAACATTTCTGCCTGCCAGGCGCGTGGTGGTCGCAACAGGACTCGAACCTGTGACCCCATCGATGTGAACGATGTGCTCTACCAACTGAGCCATGCGACCAAATTTTGCTGCTGATTTTGTGCAATCTGCACATCCCATCAGTAAGGGGAGTTTTGCGGGGAAATGAAGGCGTGGAGTTTATGTAATCCGTACAGAATGGACTACCAACTGAGCCATGCGACCATAAGAAGATCACCTGCAGGAAATATTCTACCACAGGCGTTTCGATTTGTCAACTGCTTTCTTTGCAAAAATTACAGAAGTGCTTGCCTTGTTTTCATCGGGTCCGATTTTTCCTTGTTTCATGGCTTTGCATCCTCTTCCTGTCGTGTGATAGACTTGCTATTTGATATTCCCAGTCCTTCCGGATATTCAACTATCCACGAATCCATGAAAAGCTTTGCTCAAATCATCGAGGAAGTGTTTTCGGTTTATGGGCCTTTTGTTCGACTTCGTTTTGAAGAAAACATGTACGTACTGGTGCTTGGGGACAATGATTCGGATGATGGCCGCATTCGGCAGCTGTGTGAATGCTTTTCAAAGCAGATTGCCGAGCTTCCTGGATTGTCGGCTGCTGTCCGCTATGGAATAGGCTGCTGTGTGCTGCATTATGCTGACCTGCCGGAATCCTTTGAAACGGCAAACAGCGCTGTATTCAGATTGCCTTCTCCAAGCAGTGAACCAGATGCTTCTTTACAGGAAAAAGACTTTCATTACGATCAGCGAGATATTTTCAGAGCATTATCTTCCTGCGATATACGTTTGATTGAAGAAGCGTGTGAAGAAATACTCAATTCTGCTAAACGCTGTGGGGTTTCTTATGGCAAAACGTGCGCTGTTCTCAAGGATATTTATCATACGGCTGTAACGCTGCAAAAAAAGCTCTTGGCCGATTATCCTCTGCCTATGGATTCCATTGATACGCTGTCAGTGCTCCTTCTAACGCCGGAAATAAATACCGCCCCGCTGATCTCCGCCCTATTGCCATATGTTCCTCGTTTTGCAGCTGAAAAGAAAGATGATGGCATGGAAAGAATAACGCGAAGAATTAAGGCGTACATAGACTCGAACTATGCGCAGGAATTGAGCTTGGATATTCTTGCGGACTGTCTTGATCTTTCTGCGAAATATGTCTCCAGAGTGTTCAAAACGACGATGAATGTTAATCTTTCGGATTATCTTGCATACGTTCGCATCGAAAAAGCCAAAGAGCTTTTGCTTTCGGAAGAACCGTTAGAACGTATAGCGGAGCAGGTTGGAATCACAAACAGAACAACCTTTACCCGGATTTTTCGAAAATTCGAGGGAGTAACCCCAAGCGAGTGGCGTAAAATTCATCGTGAGCAATTTGCTCTTAATCAAACGGCAAAGAAAGATAACCAATAAAAACCCAACTGCTTCTGATTTGAAGTCAACAGTGGCGCTGCCTATAATACAGTACTTTTCACTTCCGGGAAGGGCATAGCTCCACCCGCGCTCGATGACGGACGGTCGTTTCACCCTGAAGAGGCGACTGCACAAAAAGGCCGTCCTGCATAAAGCAAAACGGCCTTTTTGCCATTATCTTTTTATTTGATGCCGCTATAGGCAAAGGACTCGATGAAGCGTTTCTGGAACATGAAGAAGATCACCAGCAACGGCGCAACCGTGAGGAACGTGGCTGCGCATACATCCGACCATTGCGCGCCTGTTTCATAAGACATGGCAAAGATGGCCAGTCCCACAGTCAGCGGGCGCTTATTAACGGAATTGATAACAATCAGCGGCCAAAGGAAATTGTTCCATTGATATGACGCAGCGATCAGGCCATGCGCAATGTAGCAGGGCACCAGCAGCGGCAGATAAATCTGCATAATCAGCCGGAACAGCGAACAGCCGTCTATGCGCGCGGCCTCTTCTATTTCATAGGGAATCGTTTTAATGGTCTGACGCATCAGAAAGGTTCCCATAGCCGAAGCAAAGAAGGGCAGCATCGCGCCCAGCAGCGTATTGGCCAGGCCCAGGGAGGAAATGGTGCGATAGTTGGGCAGAATCAGCACGTCGGCAGCAATCATAATCTGCGTAAGAAACAGCACAAACAGCGTGTTTTTGCCGTAGAACTCCAGCCGTGCAAAGGCATAGCCTGCCATGGTGATGGTGATAAACTGGCTCAGCAGCACACCGCCCACGATGATAAAGGTGTTCGCATAATAGGTTGTCCAGGAAGCAGCGTTCCAGATGCGGGAAAAATTATTCAGCGTCGGCCACGCCAGATGAAACATGTCCAGCGCGTGCTGCTGCGGAATAAACGCTGTGCGCACCATCCAAATCAGCGGAATCAGGCACAGCAGCGCGAACAGATACATAAACAGATAGCCCAGAAGCTTGCCTGGCGTCATTTTCCATGCAGCGGCACGGGCTTTTTCTTTTTTGGCGACAGTTGTCATACGCAGCCCTCCTTACGCATAGAACGTGCGCTTATCCTGCGTAAAGAACTGCACGCACGTTACCACCAGCAGCACCGCTACCAGCACCACCGTTACAGCCGAGGCCATGCCGATATTGGACTGATCAAACGCCTTTTGATATACATAGAACAGCAGCATGTTGGAGGCGTTTCCGGGGCCGCCCTTGGTCATGATGTAGAGATGATCCACCATCTTGTAGGCGTTGGTCAGCGTGATAATCATCACATACAGCGTGGTGGGCTTAAGCATTGGCCAGGTAATACGGAAGAATATCTGCATCGCGTTTGCGCCGTCAATATTCGCTGCTTCGTACAATTCGCCGTTGATATTCTGCAGGCCCGAGATGTAGAAAATCATCACATATCCTGCCTGCTTCCAGATCAGCATCACAATCAGCGCCCACAGCACGGTATCCGGATCGGTCAGGAAATGCCAGTTAGGGTTGATATACCCCAGCAGGCCGTACATGGGCGTATAGATAAACAGCCAGATATTGGCCACCGCTACCATGGGCAGCAGCGTGGGATAGAAGAAGGAGACGCGCACGGCTCCCTTGCCGATTTTTACCTTGTTGGCAAAAATGGCCATGCCTATGGCTAAGCCCAGCGATATGGGCACCGTAACCAGCGCGATGATCAGGTTGTTCCAGAAGGACTCGGCAAATACCTTGTCCTTGGTAAACAGGGATACATAATTCTGCAGTCCAATGTATTTGGGACCGGTCATATAGGTGGACATGTTGTTTTTGAACAGCGACATGTACACACTGTACCCAATTGGATAAAAGGTGAATACGCTCAGGAAAATCAGCGACGGCAGCAGCAGCAGCCATGCCAGGCGCGTTGTTTTCCACATTTTCCGCGCTTCCCTGGATAAGCCGGACCGAATGGCTTGTGCTCGATTCATGCTATCATCCTCTATTCATCTGCGGGGTCTCCCCGCAAAAGCAGGGAGACCCCGTAAGACGTAATATGCTTTTAGCGATAGTCGCTCAGGATGGCGTCTGCGGCATCCTGCGCCTCCTTCATGGCGGAGGCGGCGTCCTTGCGGCCTGTCATCACTTCCTCAATGGCGGTATCCAGAATATCCTGTACATTGCCCTGGTCATACACAGAGAATTCGGCATAAGCATATTCCAGCTGATCGCGGGCAGTCAACGCGGAGGGGAAAGAAGCGGCGTAATCAATCATGCGCTGGGTTTCATACGCTTCGGGGCGGGTAGCGACATAGCCGGTATCGATGGACCACTGCGCCACGCGCTCGGGATCGCCCGTCATCCATTTGATGAAGGTAAACGCTGCCTTGGTCTGCTCCTCGGGTACGCCCTTGAACAGGTAGAAGTTGCCGCCGCCCGTGGGAGAGCCATAGGAGGTACCCGCCGCCAGGCGGCTGGTGCCGAAGCTGAAGGTCGCGTTCTTTTTGACGTTTGTCAGGTTGCCCGTGGTATGATACATGATGGCTACCTTGCCCTCCAGGAAGTCCGAAACCGTGGTGGACCACTTGGGCGTACCGGGGGCCTGCGCGCCGATATCGGTCAGGTGCTTCCAGAATTCAAGGCCCTTAATCGTCTTTTCATGGTTGAAGAACACTTCAGTGCCGTCGGCGCTCATCAGATTCTGCCCGTCCTGGGTAAGGGTGAAGGTCTGCAGCATCCAGTAGGCATAGCCGGCCTTGTCAGAGGGAATCTGCACGCCGTAGCGCACGGTGTTGCCTGCCGCATCCTTCTTGGTCAGCTTAACGGCATAGTCCTCCAGCTCCTGCCAGGTCTTGGGCGGCGCTTCGGGATCAAGCCCCACCTCGGTAAAGGCGTCCTTGTTGTAGTACATGATGATGGTCGAGCGCTGCCACGGAATGCCGTAGGTCAGGTAGCTGCCGTCTGCCTGGGGCAGGCGGGAGTTTTCCATAAAGCCCGGATAGAAGCCGGAGAGCCACGCCTGATCCTCTTCCGTGGTGCAGAAGCTGTTGTAATCATACAGCACGCCCATAGAGAAGAGCTGGTACAGGTCGATGGAAAACATCAGTGCGATAGCCGGCGTGTTGTTGGCCTGAATCGCGGCAATTACTTTGGTTCGCGTATCGGCATAGCTGCCGGCATAGACCGGGTTGATCTTGATACCGGGATACTCCTCATGGAATTGGTTGCACAGCGCGGTAATCAAGGCATCGGGACCGCCGCCAACCGAAACGGGAAAGTACATGTCCAGTTCAATGACGTCATCCGCCAACGCGGGGGTGAGGCCAATGAGAATGAGTAACGCTAACAACAGGGACAGCAGCTTTTTCATTGGGGAGTCCTCCTTACTGTTTTCTAAATGGAATCGGATTCCATTTAATATTGTAGCGAAGCATCCGTCCGCCTTCGCTTTCTGGAATTCAATATAACATATGTTTCCTCTTGATGTCAATATATTTGTCCATATTTATATATATTTTATACATCTTAAATAACAAATATAATTCCTGAGTTGTTTGTGATGATAAATAAGGTATATTGTACATCATGTATCTTTATTTCTTGTAATGGATTTTCCGTCAGATTATATGCAATGCCGATCAATTATATAACCATCTCCGTCCCGCATCTTGTTTTCATCCACAGGATATGCTAAAATCATTTTATCCAACCTGCCGGCCAAGCGCGGCACAAATGAAAGGAGCTTTTCCATGATCAAGGTAGGCGTTATCGGCTGCGGCACCATTGCCAACGCGGCGCACATCCCCTCCTATATGAAAAATGCGGATGTGGAGATCAAGTATTTTTGCGACATCATTCCGGAGCGCGCACAGGCGGCCGTTGAAAAATATGGCTGCGGCGCTGCCGTGACGGATTATCACGACGTTATCAACGATCCGGAAATTGACGCTATCTCGGTGTGCACCCCCAACCAGATGCATCCCGTGATCACCATTGACGCGCTGCGCGCTGGCAAAAACGTGCTGTGCGAAAAGCCCGCCGCCCGCACCTATGCCGAGGTGGAGCAGATGGTGCAGGCTCAGCGCGAAACGGGCAAGATCCTGGTCATCGGCGTGGTCAACCGCTTTAACGACAGCGTGCGCAAGATCAAGCAATATATCGACGAGGGCCGCCTGGGCACGGTGCACCATGTATACGTCAGCTTCCGCCAGCACCGCAGCATTCCGGGGCTGGGCGGCGCGTTTACCACCAAGGAAATCGCCGGCGGCGGCGTGCTGATCGACTGGGGCGTGCATTATCTGGATATCGTGATGTACTGCTGCGGCGACCCCAAGGCTGTTACCGTCAGCGGCGAAACCTTCAGCAAGCTGGGCCGCGACATCAAGGGCTATACCTACCGCAAGATGTGGGCCGGCCCGCCCAAGCTGGACGGCGTGTTCGACGTGGAGGAATCCGTCACCGGCCTGGTGCGCACCGAGGGTCCCGTCATCACCCTGAACGGCGCCTGGGCGCAGAACATTGACGAAAAGGAATGCTACATCGATTTCATGGGCGACAAGGCGGGCATTCGCCTGCAGTACGGCGGCAAGTTCACCCTGTATACCGCCGAGTACGGCGCGCTGGTCAATTACACCCCCGATTTTGAAATGACCGATATGTTCGCCAACGAAATCAACGCCTTTGTGGATTATGTGCAGCATGGCACGCCCATGCCCAGCAAGGTGGAAACCGTGGCCGTCACCGCGCAGCTGATGCAGGCGATCTATGATTCCGCCGCCGCCCACCGCGAAGTGGTGCTGTAAAGCCGCCGTTGCGCCGGGAAAAGCGGACACGCTTCGCCTTCCCGGCGCTTTTTTGCGCCAGACATCCTAAATAAGGCAATTTTGCATTGACTTTTTTCATCGCCTGTGATAAACTAATAAATGCTGATGAAGCAGCATGCCTCATCAGCTTGGATGCCGATATAGCTCAGTTGGTAGAGCGGCTGATTCGTAATCATCAGGTCAAGGGTTCGAGTCCCTTTATCGGCTCCATTTTTTATCGAGGTGTAGCGCAGTTTGGTAGCGCGTTTGGTTCGGGACCAAAAGGTCGCAGGTTCAAATCCTGTCACCTCGACCAAATTGTCCAAAAAAGCCCCCATTTCAGTACGAAATCGGGGGTTTTTCTTATGCTTGGGTTTCATTAAGCTTTGCTATGACTAACGCTATTCTCTCCGCGTCTCGTCCTGGGAGCGGCAATGCCGCCTTCTAATTTTCATCCAATTGACTTTTGCGTCACGCACCGGTTCTTTGTTACTTTCCTTGTACGCCCCGCGCTGCTGCCTTACGGCAAGCGCGGGTTTCGGGCGGCAATTTGCAAAATTGCGCGCCCTCAGCCGCCTGCGGCGGCGCTATGACGGAAGAAAGTAACGTCCCCGTCCCTTACTCCCCGCTCATGCGCAGCTTGCCCTGCAGGCGCTGGCAAAAGGTCTCGTCGCCCGTGCGCACCAGCAAAACGCTCTGCGTGCCGCAGCGCAGCGTCACGCTGTCGCGCGGGCGCAGCGGCTCACGGCGCAGGCCGTCCACCACCAGGTAGGGCATGTCCGGCTCCTCCGCGTCGTAGGCGGGCAGCCACTGCACGCGCACCGTATCCTGCGCCGATACCACCATCGGCACGCCGGAGGGCGCGTGCGCGCAAATGGGCGTAACGGCCAGCAGCCGCGCCTCGGGCATCAGCACCGGCCCACCTGCCGATAGATTGTACGCCGTCGAGCCGGTGGGCGTGCTGACGATCAGCCCATCCCCATGCAGACGCATGGCCAGCTGATCGTTTACATATAAATGCAGATACAGCGCGTGCTGATAAGCCCCGCGGTGCAGCACCATCTCGTTCAGCGCGGTAAACTCCGGCTGATCGTTGAGCGCGCCGCGCATCAGCATGCGCTTTTCCAGGTGATAATCGCCAGCCAGCAGCCGGGGCAGCACCGCCTCCGCCTGGGCAAGCTCGCAATCCGTCAGATACCCCAGGTGCCCGCAATTGACGCACCACACCGGGCAGGCCGCATGCAGCTCGTGCACGGCGCGCAGCAGCGTGCCGTCGCCGCCGAACACCAGCAGCATGTCCGCGCCCTCGGCACCCGCAGCCAGCAGCACCGTGTGCCCATTCTGACGCAAAAAATGCCCGGCGCGCTCGCACAGAGTCAGCGCGGCAGGATTGGAACGATTGGGATACAGCAAAAACTTCATACAGCGCCTCGATATTCATAGGGTGCGCGCACGCGGCGCGCTGCATTCATGATATAGAAAAAAGCCGCGCAAGTCAATCCGCCGCACGAATTTTTGCCGTCCGGCCTGTTCAATGTGCAATCGCAGAATAGCATAATTTACAATTGCAATGCTTGCTAAAATTGGAGAATGGTGGTATTATATATTACGGAAGTGTTGCAAATTTATTTCAAATTCAATGACGATCGGAGGTTCACATTATGAAGCATTCTAAGCTTTTGGTTCTTCTTATCCTGGCATGTCTGCTGATACAGCCTGTATTGGCATTTGCAGAGACGCAACAGGAATTTGAATTGCGCTGCTTTAAAAAGACAGGAGCTGCAGCTGTAGTATACAATACCATAAGTTCAGATCGTTATGCTATAGACAATATTCCCGCTGGAACATATGTACAATATGGCGGAACAGCCCATGATGGTTGGGTAGGTATTGTCTATATGAAGAACGGCGTCCAAAAACGTGGCTGGGTGCAAGTCAAAATAATCGATTGCGCTTCGAAAGTACGAAAATCTGATGGGTTCCTTTACAATGTCCATGAAAAAGATCCCAATTATAGTCAAAAAATCAAAGAGGGCGACGTTGAATTTGATGTAACAAAGTACAGCGACTATGCTGCTTATGCTGCTTATCGTGGCGGCCTTGGTCCTGAGCCTGAACGAAAGGATGGTAGCAATACTGTACAATCACAGAGCTCCGCTCAGACCGATACACAGGCCAACGAGGGCGGTACGTCCGTTGGCATTGTGGAGCTGGGACGCACATCTTCCAAGATTCAGTATCAGGGCAAAACCGTCAGCGTGTCAACGTCCGACCTGACGTTCAGCGAAAACGTGCCTGAAAACAAGAAGCTTGCCACCATCTACGCTCCGCGCACCGGCAAGGCTTCGCTGCGTCAGACGGCCTCGTCCAAGGGCACGCTGCTAAAGAACTGTAAGGCGGGCACCATCGTGTCCGTGCTGGCCATCGGCAATGGCTATACCCGCATCAATTATAAGGGCACGGTAGGGTATATCAAAACCGCATGCTTGAAATTCTACGGCGACAGCGAAAGCACTGCCCAGGGCGTGCTCTGCTATAAGGGCAACACGGGCGGCGGAACTACCGTCAACGTGCGCAACACGCCCAAGGGCGACAGCGCCAAGGTGGCCGAATGGCGCACCGGCACAGAGGTGACCATTTTGTCCCACGCTAATGGTTGGTATGAGATCGAGGCCAACGGCATGCATGGGTATGTAATGGAGAAGTTTGTAACTGAAAAATAACGCGCGGTTCATATACAAAAAACAGCCCGGTACGCAGGCAGCTTCGCCGCGTTCCTGGCTGTTTTTTCATGCAGACAGCGCTTTGCTTTACGCCTTCATCACGGTAATGCTGTCGTCCAGCAGCTCGCGCAGCGCCTCGGCCATGGCCCATTCGCCCTGCTTATCACTGCCGACGATGACGCAAACCGCGCCGTTTTTGCGGGCGTAATCCGCAATGGTCTGCTGCACGTTCTGCGCGCGCAGAATGGTCATTTCAGCGTGCGCATCGCGCGAGAGGGCGTACAGGTGGTTCAGCACCTCCTGCGCGGCGGGATCAAAGCCCGCCTGCCGGCCCTCATCCATCACATGCAGCACGTGCAGGGGCAGGCCCTCCGCCTCGGCAAACCGCCGGCCGGCCAGGATCAGCCGCTCGCACTCCTTCTGCACCGTTACGCATACCAGCACTGTTTCCATGCTTCACCATCCTGCCTGTTATTGCGCCGCTGCGCGCTGCCAATCGGTTACGCGGTTATCATAGGAGGTAATCAGCAGCGTTTCGCCCGCCTGCCAGTTGGGCCGGGGCAGATTAGCGTCCAGATAGAACAGCCGGTCGTCCTCCTCGCGGCCCTGATCGCCTACATTGAGGGTGATGGGGTAAAAATCCACGTTTTCACGGCTGACGCTGCCCTCCTCCATGCCGACAAACACGCCGCGCGTCTGCCGGGTGCGGCCCGTCAGCGCGTGCGCAATGTGCTGCCCATAGGCGCGCACGGGGGAAATCAGCATGGTATAGCCAAAGATGCCCAGCGCGCAGGTGAGAAAGCACAGCGCCATGGTAACGCCCTCGGGCCAGCGAACCAGAAAGGATACAACCGACAGCGCCAGCAGCGCCGCCATGGGCAGGCCAACAGCCAGCGACCGATCGTGCAGCTGCCGGCGATTTTCATCATAATCTTTTTGCTGATACATCCAGGTGATTCCTCCATATGATATGAGCGGGATTTCATCTATATTATACGCTAAAACGCGCCGCCTGTCAAAAGAGGGGGAAGGGGCGGCTGAGATGGGGTACAAGAAAAGCTGCACCGTTGCTTACACGGCATTCCCCCTCATCCGCTTCGCTTTGCTCAGCACCTTCTCCCGTTTGGGAGAAGGCTTTTATAGTTGCGCACTATGCAAGAAACCTAGCTGCCTTATCCAACCATCGATAACCGTCACATCTGATTTTCCCACGCAACCAACGTCCCCGTGGCACGCTGATCGCAGATCAGCGCGGGGCGTGCGCAGCACGACCCAGGGGGAAAGCAGGAAGCGAGCGGAGGAAAGCTTGCTTTCATCCGGGCGGTTCAGGCTTTCACCTGCCACGGGGCGGCAGGTGGGGCAGCAGTGCTGCCTTCCAGTTTTATTAACTTGACTTTCACGTCACACGCAGCCTTCTTGGATTCTTTCTGGGGCTTCAAGAAAGAATCGTGCCCTTCGTCCTCCTTCTCCAACAGAAAAGCACCCCGCAGGGCTGCGGGGCGCTGGTGCATGCCGGATGGGCATGCTTTTTTATTGCCGGTTACTGGTTGTCCTCGTCGGCCAGCTCATCCAGGATATCGCCGTCGGAGTCGAAGTTGGTCTTGACCACCTCGATCAGCTGATCCATCAGCTCCTGCTCCACCGGCTCAAACTCCTCGATCTCCTCGCCGTCCTCATCCACGCTCTCAGTCACCTTCATCACATAGAACATGACCTCGTCCAGGTTGGGGTTGGGCTCCTCAATGTCGTCGCTGAGCAGCACATATTCTTCGCCGTTGTAGAAAAAGTAGCGGTTCACGCGCAGAATCAGGCGGTTGCCGTCCTCGTCTACGCCCTCTACGATGTCCAGACGTTCTTCTTCAGACATGATTTTTGCTCCCTTCTTATATTAATGGTCGATGCGGTCGCAGTCGGGCACGCGCTCCAGCTCGCCCACGTGCGGGCAATCCAGGCGCGGATTCAGCCCAGCGGGGCGGGCCACATAGCGCACGGCGTTGCGGATGACGGTGCGCACATACTCGTTTTCGTTGTAGGTGGGATAGGTCTCGTGACCGGGCTGGAAGTAAAACACCTTGCCGTAGCCGCGGCGCCATACGCAGCCGCAGCGGAAGATCTGGCCGGACTGGAACCACGCGGACAGCACCAGCTCGTCCGGGGTGGGCACGTCAAAGTGCTCGCCGTACATTTCCTCGTGCTTTACCTCAAAGCAGGCGGGCAGCCCCTTGGCGATGGGATGCGCGGGATCGATGACGAAGATGCGCTCGCGCTCGCCCACCTCGTTCCAGGTGAGGGAGCAGGTGGTGCCCATCAGGCGCATGAAGGGCTTGGACTTGTGGCCGGAGTGCAGCACGATCAGGCCCATGCCGGAGAGCACGTGCATCTGCACCCGCTCGGCCACCTCGTCGGGCACCAGCTTGTGGCGCACATGGCCCCACCATACCAGCACATCGGTATCAGCCAGCACTTCCTCGGTCAGGCCGCACTCGGGATCATCCAGCGTGGCGGTGCGAACGGTGACGTCCTCGCATTCCAGCATGCGCTTGATAGCCATGTGCAGGCCGTCCGGGTATACGGCGGCGGTGCGGGGATCGTTTTTTTCATGATAGAATTCATTCCATACGGTTACGCGGATCATGACAATCTGCCTCCTTCATCGCATTACGTAAGCCTATTATAGCAGATCTTGCGCAAAAGCACGATACATTTTGCGCTAATTAAGGGACAAAAAGCGCTCAATTCGCGCGACAGCCCGGCGGGCGGCCAGACAAAACTAAATTTCCATTTTTCGGGATGAAAACCCGCCGGTTCGCCGTCTTTATAGATGAAGACCAATCCGAAGGGATGCGAAACCCATGAAGAGCAGGCGCTTTCTTTCCGTACTTTTGTGCGCTGTGCTGGCGCTCACCCTGCTGACCCCTGCGGCGCTGGCCAATTCCTGGGGGCTGAAAAGCGGGATGATACTAAATGTTGTATCCAAAACCCATGATTACGATGAATACACCGCCCTGGCGCAAGTGAAGCTGCCGGGCGGCGAGGTGGCTGTGATGGCCAGCCGGTATCACGCCGTGCTGCTGTATGCCTATCGTGATGAAAACGGCAAATTGCAGATGGATGCGTATCACACCGCCGTCAAGCAGCCCGACGAGCGCGGCTTTAAGCTGGTCAAACTCACACGCAATGACTACAGCTTTATTCTGGAATATGAAGATCTGTCGCTGGAATTTCGGCCGTATGGTCTGAATGGCTTTTCGCTGGAAAGTGGCAGGATCGGCGGATTGACCCTGCAGGCGGGCGGCCCGAACACCGAGCAGACCACCTGGTTAACGTGCAGCAACGGGAAAAATTCGTACAACTGGCAGGCTGGAGAGGCCGCAACGCCCCTGCTGGCGGAGTTTAACCTGCACCTGTTCCCGCGCACGCTGGACGAAATCGGCGCAATCCGCGAGCTGGATCGTGTACTGCGCGCGCAGTTTGAATCCTTTGAGCTGGGCAAGGGCGAAATGCTGCCTGGCGATGCGGGCGCATCCACCGTGCCGGTATACAGCGCACCCAGCAAAGGCAGCGTGCGCTTTGCCCAGGGCAAGGCCAGCGTCAACCTGCGCGATCCGGTCAGGTTTTATGGCCTGACGCAGGATGGCAATTGGGCGCTGATCGAGTATGCGGTCAGCGACCGCACCAGCCGCTTCGGCTATGTCAGGCGCAGCGATCTGCCCAGCAGCGCAGCATGGACGTTCACCATCCCAAACGTCGATGTGCCGGTGACGGTCACGCAGGATACCTTCCTGACCGACGATCCGAACGTATCGCAATATCGCCAGATGACGCTGAACTCGGGCAGCAGCGTGCGGCTGCTGGGGCTGTATGATCTGTGGTATGCCTATGTGGAAACCACGCTGGATGGCAAGACCGTGCGCGGCTTTGTGCCCCGCGCCTATCTGCGCTATCCCCTGCCCACCGAGGAAGCCCCCGAGGCAGCAGCCCGCCTGGTGGGCGAGTGGGAATGCATCGGCGGCGGCGAAACGCTGAAAAGCTATGTCGCGTTCCGGACGGACGGGCACGCGGCCCAAACCTGGCTGCCGCTGGCGGATATGGAAACGGCTTCGCAGGAGGACATCGCCGAATACGGCCCGCTGGAATGGCAGCCCTATCAGGTTTACAAATCCACAGAGCGTGAGCGCGCAAGCTTTTGGCGCGCATGCGATTATATTCTCGTTTTCCGCAACAGCACAGGATATATTGATGATTTTTTTGCACTGCAGTTTGGTACGTTCGAGGATGGACGCGATACGTTTTCGGTGCTGTACGGCGAGGGCGGCAGCGGCTATGTGCGCTGCGAGGCTGCGAACCAATAAGCTGCTGAGCAAAGGTTGAATCAAGGAGGATCCAGATGAGAAACAGACGGTTCATTTCCATTTTCCTGTGCCTGACGCTGCTGCTTACCCTGCTGGCTCCTGCGGCGCTGGCCAATTCCTGGGGGCTGAAAAAGGGATTGATGCTAAGCGCCGTATCCAAAACCCATAATTATGATGAGTACACCGCCCTGGCGCATCTGAAGCTGCCGGATGGTGAGATCGCCGTGATGGCCAGCCGGTATCACGCCGTGCTGCTGTATGCCTATCAATTCAACGGCGAATTGCGGCTGGAGGCTTCGCACACCGCCGTCAAGCAGCCCGACGAAAAGGGCTATAAAAAGGTGAAGCTGCAGGCCGAAAGCCCCGGCTTTGTGCTTAAATACAGCGATATGGAGCTGCATTTCTTCCCGTTGGGCGGCAACCTCCGGCGGACGTACACCCTGCAGAGCGGCAGGATCGGCGAATTGACCCTGCAGCCAGGGGGCGTAAACAGCGAGTCAACCGGCTGGCTGACCTGCAGCGATGGTGAAAATACCGTCGATTGGTTTGTCGTGGACGAGGGGGTTCCCACCCTCACGCAGCTGAACCTGCGCCTGTTCCCGCGCACAATGGAGGAGCTGGGCGCCATCATGGAGCTGAAAAGCATCGTTGCTCCGCAGTGCGAAATCTTTGGCTTGAGCGACGGCGAGGAGGTGCCCGGCGACGCGGGCGCATCCACCGTGCCGGTATACAGTGCGCCCAGCGAAAGCAGCGTGCGCTTTGCCAAGGGCAAGGCCAGCGTCAACCTGCGCGGGCCCGTTAAGCTCTATGGCTTAAGCCGGGATGAAGGCTGGGTGCTGATTGAATATGAAGTCAGCGACCGCACCAGCCGCTTCGGCTATGTCAAGCGCAGCGAGCTGCCGCGCAGCATAGCAAAAATGCAGACCATGATCTTTTCCAGCATCGATATGCCGGTGACAATCACAAAGGATACCTATCTGACGGACGATCCCAACGTATCCCAATATCACCAGATGACCCTCAAGTCGGGCGACGGCGTGCGGCTGCTTGGGCTGCAGGGCGCGTTCTACGCCTATATCGAAACCACCCTGGACGGCAAGACGGTGCGCGGCTTTGTGCCAGCCGCCTGCGTACGCTATCCGCTGCCCACCGAGGAAGCGCCTGAGATCGCCGCCCGGCTGGTGGGCGATTGGGAAAGCGGCGGCGGCGAAGTGCTGGGCATTTATACCACATTTTTGACGGATGGGCGCATGCTGACGGACTGGCTGCCGCAGGCAAAAAAGGAAACGCTTTCGGCGCAGGAGCGCAGCCTGTACGGCGTGCCGTCATGGAGAACCTATCAGGTGTACAAATCCACCGAGCGTGAGCGCGCGGGCTTCCGGGGCGAATATGCGTATATTCTGGTGCTTCGCAGCCTTGCGGGCTATATTACCAATTTCTACGCGCTGGATTTTGATACAGACGAGGCTGGCCGCGAGACGTTTGGCCTGTACTTTGGCGAGGGCGGAGGCGGCTATGTGCGCTATGACGGCGGCGCAGGCCAATAAGCCCCGAATTGCCGCCGGGCAAAGGCTCAACCAAAGGAGGAGGATTGTGATGAGAAGCGGGCGTGTGATTTCCATCATCGTGTGCGCAGTCCTGCTTTTCTCCCTGCCTGCGCCCGCCGCGCTGGCGGATAACGTTTGGAACCTGCCAAGCGGCATGCTGCTCAAGGCCGTGCGGGAGAATGAGCGCTACAACGGCTATTCTGCCCTGACCTATCTGAAGCTTCAGGACAGCGCGGCGGCTGTAATGGCCAATCGCGACCACGCGCTGCTGCTGTTTGCCTGCAAGCAAGATGGCAAAACCGTGCTGCTGGAATGTCAGACCGCTGTCCGCCAGCCAGGCGAAACGGATTATAAAAAAGTCCAGCTTGTGGGCAACGGCGACAGCTACATGCTGTGCTATCCGGGCACAACGCTGCACATTTCGCGCCAGGGCACGCGGTTCTATCTGGACAGCGTGTATCTGGACACCCTGACCATGCTGCCCTGTGAGCGCAACGGCAAGGCCGGATGGTATCTGTGCAATGACGGCAGCGCGGCGCTCAGCTGGCATCCTGGTCAAAGCGATACGGAGCCTTTGCCCTTTGAGCAGGTGAACCTGCGTTTCTTCCCGCGCACGCTGGCCGACGTTGCCGCGCTTCAGGCGCTGGATGACGCGCAAGTGCCCGCCTTACCCGGCGGCGAAAGCATCAGCCTGCCCGCGGCGAAGGAGCTTGCCCCGGTATACAGCGCGCCCGGCAGCGGCAGCGTGCGCTTTGCAGACGGCAAGGCCAGCGTTGATCTGCGCAGCCCCTTTACGCTGCTGGGCTTCGAGCAGGACGGCGAATGGGCGCTGATATCCTATGAGGTCAGCGCGCAGGCCAGGCGCGTCGGCTATATAAACGGCAAGCTGTTGGACGGCATTGCTCAACAGAGCACGCTCTCGCTGACCAGCCTGCCCGCCTCGGTCACGCAAGATACCTATCTGACCGACGATCCGGATGTATCGCAGGCCGCGCGGATGCAGTTGAAGGCTGGCGATTCAGTAACGCTGCTGGCGCTGTACGGCCCATGGTACGCCTATGTGGATACCATGCTGGAGGGCCAGGCCGTGCGCGGCTTTGTGCCCCGCGCTTGCCTGCGATGCCCGGCGCTTACCGAGGAAGCCCCCGAGGCGGCGGCACGGTTGGTGGGTGAATGGGAATTTATCGGCGGCGGTGAAATGCTGGGGGATTATGTCAAGTTTCAATCGGACGGGCGCGCTGCGGCCAACTGGGCGCCGCCAGCAGAAATGGAAAAGCTTTCGGATGCAGAGCGCGAGGAATACGGCGAGCCGGGATGGGTGACCTATCAGGTTTATCAATGCACCGAGCGTGAAACCACCAATTACTGGAGCGGGTGCGAGTATATTCTGGTTATCCGCAACGATGCGGGCTACATTGTAGGCCTCTATGGACTGATATTCAATACTGCCGAGGATGGCCGCGAGGCCTTTGCCCTTTACTTTGGCGACGGCGGCGGCAACTACGCGCGCTATGATGGCGGCACAAGTCAATAAGCTGAAAACCGTTATTAGGCAAAGGTTCAATTAAAGGAGGATTTTCATGAAAAGCAGACGGTTCATTTCCATTTTCCTGTGTCTGACGCTGCTGCTTACCCTGCTGGCGCCCGCCGCGCTGGCCAACACCTGGGGGCTGAAAAGCGAGCTGCTGCTGAAGGCTGTATCCAATGCGGGCATTTACAGCGAATACACCGCGCTGGCGCAGCTCAAGGTACAGGATGGCGAGGTGGCCGTGATGGCCAGCCGCTATCACGCGGTGCTGCTGTTTGCCTACAAATCCAATGGCAAAACGCGGCTGGACGCCTATCACACCGCCGTCAAGCAGCCGGGCGAAAAGGGCTATAATAAGGTAAAGCTCCAGCGCAAGGATCCCGGCTTCGTGCTTAAGTACAGCGATATGGAGTTTTACTTTACGCCGCTGTTGAGCGACGAGATGCTGACCTACACCCTGGCATCCGGAACCATCGGCAGCCTGACCCTGCAGGCAGGCGGCGAAAACAGCGAGCTGACCAGCTATCTTGCATGCACCGACGGCACGAACAAAACGAACTGGTACGGCTGGCAGTACGCCACGCCCTCCCTGGCGGAGTTTAACCTGCGCCTGTTCCCGCGCATGATGGAGGAAATCGGCGCAATACGCGAAATGGACAGCGTCCTCTGGCCGCAGTTTGAAGAAATTGAGCTCATGGACGAAGAGATGCCCGGCGATGCAGGCGCGTCCACCGTGCCGGTGTACAGCGCGCCCAGCGAAAGCAGCGTGCGCTTTGCCAAGGGCAAGGCCAGCGTCAACCTGCGCGAGCCAGCCAAATTCTATGGGCTTACGCGGGATGGCAATTGGGCGCTGATTGAATATGAGGTCAGTGATCGGACAAGCCGCTTCGGCTATGTCAAGCGCAGCGATCTGCCCGGCAGCGTGACCTGGAAATATAACATTTCCAGCATCGATGTGCCGGTGACGGTCACGCAGGACACCTTTCTGACGGACGATCCCAATGTATCCCAGTATCAGCAGATGACGCTGAACGCAGGCAGCAGCGTGCGGCTGCTGGGTAAGTATAGAGAATGGTACGCCTATGTGGAAACCACGCTGGATGGCAAGACCGTGCGCGGCTTTGTGCCCCGCGCTTGCCTGCGCTGGCCCATGCCCACCGAGGAAGCCCCCGAGGCGGCGGCGCGGCTGGTGGGCGAATGGGAAAGCGGCGGCGGCGGCGAAACGCTGGGTTCGTATGTCACCTTTTCCGCCGACGGCACGGTGACGGAATGCGATTTGCCGCAGGCGGAATGGGAAGCGCTGCCTTCATATGAACAAGCTGAGTATTTCCGCACAACGTATCCCCGTTATCAGGTGTACAAAGCGACCGAGCGCGAACGCGCCTGGTCAGACAGCGACTATATGCTGGTTTATAGGGATGAAATGGGTTATGTCGTCTTTTTTGAAGCGTTGGGCTTCTATACGGAGGAGGATGGCCGCGAGGCTTTTTCCATTGCCTATTGGGAGAATATCGACGGCTACACGCGCTATGACGCGGAAAACGCGGGCGTAAACGGATAAAGTAAAACCGATGAAAGTCAGCTGAAGCAGGCTTTCGTCGGGAACTGACAAGCAAAGCTGCCGGTTGGAGGAACCCCTCCGACCGGCAGTTTTTTTGTTTTTTTCTTTTATCCGAACAGCACGCTGTTGACCACGCCCTCCAGGTATTCCTGGCGGCCGCTGCCCGGCAGGGCGGGCGCGCCCAGGTTCTCCGCGTAGGCCGCCAGCTCGGCCAGCGTGGCCGTGCCGCTGACAATGCGCGCCCCAATGCCGCTGCGGTAGCTGGCATAGCGTTCACGGACAAAGGCATCGATGCGGCCGTCCTCGATCAGCTGCGCAGCCTTGATCAGCCCCAGGGCAAAGGCGTCCATGCCCAGGATATAGGCGTGGAACATATCCTCCGGCGTGTAGGAGGGGCGGCGGGTCTTGGCGTCAAAGTTGAAGCCGCCGGTCAGGCCGCCGGCCTTGAGCACCTCGTACATGCACATAGTGGTTTCATACACATTGAAGGGGAACTCGTCCGTATCCCAGCCAAGCAGGTAATCCCCCTGGTTGGCGTCAATAGAGCCGAGCATGCCGTTGATGGCCGACACGCGCAGATCATGCTGGAAGGTATGCCCGGCCAGCGTGGCGTGGTTGGCCTCGATGTTGAGCTTGAAATCCCGATCCAGCCCGTACTGGCGCAGGAAGCCGATGGCCGTGGCCGCGTCAAAATCATACTGATGCTTCATGGGCTCCTTGGGCTTGGGCTCAATATAGAAATCGCCCGTAAAGCCAATGCTGCGGCCATAATCCACGGCCAGGCGCATCAGGCAGGCCACGTTCTGCTGCTCAAACTGCATGTCCGTGTTCAGCAGCGTTTCATAGCCCTCGCGCCCGCCCCAGAATACATAGCCGCGGCCGCCCAGCTTGACGGTCAGCTCGAGGGCCTTTTTTACCTGCGCCGCCGCAAAGCAGAACACATCCGCCGAGTTGGAGCTGCCCGCGCCGTTCATAAACCGGGGATTGCCGAACATATTGGCCGTGCCCCACAGGCAGCGGATGTCCGTGCCCTGCATCTTTTCCAGAATATAATCGGTAATCTCATCCAGGCGGCGGTTGGTCTCCTTGATATCCTCCGCCTCGGGCACCAGATCCACATCATGGAAGCAGAAGTAGCGCAGCCCCAGCTTCTGCATGAACTCAAAGCCCGCGTCCACCTTGGCCCGCGCGTGCGCCATGGTGCCCGGCTTTTCGCCAAAGGACTTATCCGCCGTATCGCGGCCGAACATATCGGTGCCGCAGGCGCACAGGTTGTGCCACCAGGCCATGGCAAAGGGCAGATGCTCGCGCATGGGCTTGCCCAGGATCACGCGGTCCGGATCGTAGAACTTGAACGCCAGGGGATTGCGGCTGCCGGGGCCCTCGAAGGGAATCACGGGAATGCTTTCAAAGATCATCATTAAACCTCCTTATTCCTCCTGTAAGCGGGGAAACACGTCCTTCAGCGCGGGGTAGAGCAGGCGGTATTTCTGATACTGCCGCTCATAGCGGGCAGTCAGCGCCGCGTCGGGCAGGGTAACGCCGGCCGTCTTTACCAGCGCCGCACAGGCTGCCTGCACGGATTCAAACGCACCGCAGGCCGTCATCGCCAGCATCGCCGCGCCCATGCCGGGGCCCTGCTCGCTAGCCGGGCTTTCCAGGGGCATGGCCAGCACGTTTGCCAGTATTTTTCTCCACAGCGGGCTTTTCGCGCCGCCGCCGCAAAGCCTGGAGGCGGGGATATGCACGCCCAGCGACCGGGCCACCTCCACGCTGTCGCGGATGGCAAAGGCCACGCCCTCCAGCACCGCCTGCGTAAGGTCTGCCCGGCTGGTATCCATCGACATGCCGATAAACGCCGCGCGGGCGCTGGTATCGTTGATGGGGCTTCTTTCGCCCATCAGATAGGGCAGAAAGAAAACGGGATTGCGCCCCAGCCTGTCCGCGCCGATGGCCGCCTGCTCCGCCGCGTAATCGCCGCCGTGCAGGATATCCTCCGCAAACCATTTGTTGCAGGAGGCCGCCGACAGCATGCAGCCCATCAGGTGATAGCCGCCGTCCGCGTGGGCGAAGGCATGCAGGGCGTTGTTGGGGTCCGCCGCAAAGCGCGCGGAGGATACGAAGACCGTCCCCGACGTGCCCAGGCTGATGTTGCAGCCGCCGTCGCCGACCACGCCCGTGCCCACCGCCGCAGCGGCGTTATCGCCCGCGCCCGCAGCCACCAGCACGCCCTGCGGCAGACCCAGCGCCCGGGCGATATCGGGCTTCACCGTGCCGATGCAGGCGCTGCTTTCATAAAGCGACGGCATCTGCGCAAGGCTCAGGCCGCAGAGCTCCAGCATTTCCTGCGACCAGCGCTTGTTTTTCACATCCAGCAGCAGCGTGCCCGAGGCGTCGGAATAATCGCAGGCATGCACGCCGGTCAGGATATAATTGATATAATCCTTGGGCAGCATGATCCTTCGGATGCGGGCAAAGGCCTGCGGCTCGTGCTCGCGCATCCACAAAAGCTTTGGCGCGGTAAAGCCCGCGAAGGCAATGTTGCCCGTCAGCCCGGACAGCCGCTTTTTGCCGATTACGCCGTTCAGGTATTCCACCTGCGCGGCGGTGCGTCCATCATTCCACAGGATGGCCGGGCGGATGACCTGGTCGTTTTCATCCAGCGCCACCAGGCCGTGCATCTGCCCTGCGCAGGCGATGCCGCGCACCTTGCCTGCGTCCACATGGGCAAGCAGCTCGGGAACGCCCGTCATCAGCGCCCTGCGCCAATGCTGCGGATCCTGCTGGCTCCAGCCGGGCTTTGGAAACTCCAATGGATACTCCCGGGCAACGATATTGCAGATTGCCCCGCTTTCGTCCATCAGCAGCAGCTTTGCCGCCGAGGTGCCCAGGTCAATCCCGATATAATAGGCCATCGTTTCGTCCCCCTTCCGTCTTAACCTCCGCAGGGCTCCAGGCGCACGCAGGCATGCCCCGTCAGGCTGCAGCTGCGCGCATCGGGCTGGCTGAGGCCCGCGTACAGCACGGCGCGCCCCTCGGCCGCGCTGCGGCCCGCATCGTCCACCACCAGCAGGCGCTCGCAGTCCACGCGCAGGACGACGGTTTTTTGCTCGCCCGCCGCCAGCGATACGCGCTGGAAAGCGCACAGGCGGGGATTGCGCGGCGCGTGCGCGCTGCCCTCGTTGTGCACATATACCTGCACCACATCGTCCGTGGCCGCGCCGTCATTGCATACCGTCGCCTCCACCAGCAGCGCGCCGCCCTCGCGGCGGACAGCCGCGCTGCGCACATAAGCGTCGCCGTAGGTCAGCCCATAGCCGAAGGGATACAGCGGCTCCTGCTCCAGATAGCGATAGGTACGCCCGCGCATGCTGTAGTCGGTAAACTCAGGCATCTGCGCCAGTTGCTCATTGCGGTAGAACGTAACCGGCAGCTTGCCCGAGGGCGAGACGCGGCCAAACAGGATATCCGCCGCCGTCCGCCCGCCCCGCGCGCCGGGGTACCAGGTAAGCAGCAGGGCGTTGGCGCGCTCGCCGGCAGCCTGCAGATCAATCGCGCTGCCCGCCATCAGGCAGATCACCGTGGGCTTGCCCACTGCCAGCACAGCGTCCAGCAGCCGGCGCTGGCTGGCCGGCAAAAGCAGATCGAGCTTATCGCCCGAGGCGGCGGCGTTCGCCCCGTCCCCGGCCTCACCCTCCAGCGTTTCATCCAGGCCGACAACCAGCACCACCGCGTCGGCCAGCTCTGCGGCGGTCAGCGCCTCGGCCAGACGGTCGTCCGGCTGCGCCATGCTCTCCTCCCGGTCGCGGAACAGGTGGCATCCCTGCGCGTACAGCACGCGCACCTCCTCGCCCGCCGCATCCTGAATCCCCTCCAGCACCGTGATGTAGCGCGAGGAGGTGCCGTGATAGTTGCCCGTCAGCGCCGCGCGGCTGTCCGCGTTGGGGCCGATGACCGCAAGCGTTTTGATTTTCTGCCGATCCAGCGGCAGCAACCCGTCGTTTTTGAGCAGCACAAAGCTCTTTTCAGCCGCCTCGCGCGCCGCCTGCAGATGCCCGGGACACTCCACGGCGGTATAGGGGATTTCATCGTATGGGCTGCCATCGCCCATGATGCCCAGCAGATAGCGCGTGGTGAACAGGCGCACCGCCGACCGGCGGATCTCCTCCTCCGTCACCAGCCCCTGCTCGTAGGCCTGCATCAGGTGCACGTAAACATTGCCGCAGTTCAGATCGCAGCCGTTTTTCAGCGCCAGCGCGGCGGATTCCTGCGGGCTGCCTGTGATCCTGTGAAAGATATGGAAATCGCTGATCGCCCCGCAATCGGACACCACATGGCCGGAAAAGCCCCAATCCCGGCGCAGAATCTGCTGCAGCAGCGTGGGGCTGCCGCAGCACGGCTCGCCGTTGACGCGGTTATACGCGCCCATCACGGCCTCCACGCCCTCCTGCACCACCGCCCGGAAGGCAGGCAGATAGGTCTCCGCCAGATCCTTGGGGGATACGCAGGCGTTGAAGCGATGCCGCTCTGCCTCCGGCCCGGAATGCACGGCAAAATGCTTGGCGCAGGCGGCAGCCTTCATCGTATCGCCCTGCCCCTGCAGGCCGCGCACATAGGTCCTGCCCAGGCATGCCGTCAGGTAAGGATCCTCGCCATAGGTTTCGTGCCCGCGTCCCCAGCGTGGATCACGGAAAATATTGATGTTGGGCGACCAGAAGGTAAGCCCCTTGTACACGTCCCGGTCGCCATGGCGCACGGCGGCATTGTACTTGGCCCGGCCCTCTGTGGCCGCGACGCCGCCCAGCCTTTCCAGCAGGGCAGGATCAAAGGCCGCCGCCAGGCCGATCGCCTGGGGGAAGCTGGTAGCAGTGCCCGCGCGGGCCACGCCGTGCAGCGCCTCGTTCCACCAGTTATAGGCGGGTACGCCCAGCCGCTCGATGGCGGGCGCGTCATAGCGCAGCTGCCCGGCCGCCTCTTCAACCGTCATACGCGCCACCAGCGCCTGGGCCCTTTGCCTTGCCAGGTCTCTGTCCATCTGCGCCGCTCCCATCTGTCTGAATTGACTTCCGTTAGTTTTGTAATATTATTTCGTAACCTGGTGCTTTTATTATACCCAACCTTTTTGCGTTTGTCAATACAGGATTTTTTGATTTTGCCGCATCTGTATGCAAACAAACGGCCCGGCCGCCGTGCGTCAGCGCCGACGGCGGCCGTCAGGCCGTCCGGAGTGCCTCCGCCCGCGTCCGGGCCATCGCCGCGCTTATTCCTGCGCCAGCGCGTCAAAGTACATTTTAATCAGCTGCCCCGCGCCGCCCTGCGCGGCCAGCAGCGTCAGATCTCTTTTATCATAGGCGATATCAAACAGGCTGCCGCCCGGATAATAGCGGAACTGGCTCAGCTCCCGCCGCAGGCATGCGTCAAAATGCGCATCCGCCCAGGCAAAATCGCCCTGGAAAATCACCCGCTCCTGGTTGTAAGCCAACGAAAGGTTCTGCAGCGCCACGGCAAAGCAATGCGCCAGATACGCGCTGAGCTGCCGCGCGCGGGCGTCGCCCTGCGCCGAGCGCTCAAACAGGCGCTGGAAGGTCGTCTGCCGGCAGACGATCTCCTCCTCGCCCAGCTGCGCCAGCATGCGCCGCACGCGGGCCAGGCTGACCATGCTTTCCAGACAGCCGCGCTTGCCGCAGCCGCACACCTCCTCATCCGTATCGCAGATGATCATATGCCCGATTTCGCCAATCAGCGCGTCGCGGCCGCTCTGCACATGCCCCTTATCCATCAGGCAGGCGGATACGCCCCAGGTGGTAAACAGCGTCAGCGTCCGCTCGGCGGCATATTCGGGATGCTCCAGCAGCAGCGCCCGGCCCGCAGCCTTGCCTGCGTTGTCGATATAGCATTTCAGGCCTTCGCCCAGCAGCGCGCGCAGCTTTTGCCCCAGCGGCGCATCCGTGCCCCAGCCGGGGGATTGGGAGTTATACCTGAGCACCTGCGAGGCGTAATCCACCGTGCCGGGCACGGTGAGCACCACGCCGTACAGATCGTTCAATTTCAGCCCGTGCCGGGCCAGATAAGCCTGAGCCAGCGCCTTTGCATCGGCAAGGCCGCAATCCAGATCGTCGCTGCAGGGGCGCTGCGTTTCCTCCAGGTCGTATACCTGCCCCACCAGCCCGCTCAGCGCCAGGGAAACGGCGCTTGGCCAGAGATTGACGCACAGGATTCTGCGCGCGTCGCTGAAGCGAAACAGCTCGGGCCTTTTGCCGCCCGCGCTGGTGCTGTCGCCAAGGCCCTGCGAGCTGATCACGCCCAGCTGGCACAGATGCTGCAGAAAGCGCATCACCGTGGGGCGGCTGATGCCCGTAACGCGGTGGATTTCCGCCGCTGTAAGCGTATTTCCGGATCGCACGACGCGCAGCATCATCTGCCGGTTGCGCGCCTTGGCGTCTCCCGGCATGGCTACCTGTCCAAGCGCAGTGTGCTGCATGTGTACTCGCCCCTCATCCGCCCATGTTCAATTGCAGGGCGTCGTTTTATCGCGCAATATGTTCAAAGAAATCGTTGCCGGCCGCATCCGCGCCCACGGTGGAAAACACCAGGGTATACAGTGTGCTGTCGTAGCGGTCGCCCTTTTCTGCCACCTTCCAGCGCGCATTCTTGGCCTGCGATACATGCAGCTCAAAGGCGCGGCTGGCAATCTCCATGCCCGTATCCCCGCCGAAGGCGGACAGCGGCTGCGACCAATCCAGCTGCGTGGTAGGCGCGTCGCCCAGGTGCAGATACAGCTTTTTCACCTGCCATGCGCCATACTGGCTTACGCTTTCGGGATCGTAGGCTTCATCGGCGGCCAGGCGCACGGCGGTCGGCGTCGCGTCGGCCACAACCAGATGCTGCTCATGGCCGTACTCGCCCTTGATATCATGGGTAACGATCACCTCGGGCCGATAGCGGCGGATGGCGCGCACGATGCGCAGATAGGTTGCCTCCTTGCCCCAGCCAAGATACGCGGCCTCCATGTTCTGGAAATGGCTGTCGCGGAAATCGCCGATATCCGGATAATTGCGCACGCCGCACTCCCACAGGCCGCTGAGCAGCTCCAGCCGGCGCGTTGCGTTTTCGCAGGTCATGTACATCACCTGCACCTGATAGCCAAGCTGGCCGGCATAGGTGGGCAGCGCGCCGCCGAACCACAGCAGCTCGTCGTCCGGGTGGGTGGATATCACCAGCATGTCCGCCTTTTCAAAGGCAGGCTGCCAGGCCCCTGCCTGCGCGGGCAGGCCCTCGCCGGGAGCAAACACAAGCAGCTCGCGCAGGGAAAGCTTTTCCTTTTTCTGCTGCCCATAAAACAGCACGCGGAAGCGCTGGCTGCGGGTCGGGAAGGCGGCGTAGCCCTGGGCGTAATCGCCCGTGTACGCGGCGATATCCTGCCACTGGCCCTGCTCGTCCTTTGCCTGCACCTTATAGGGCAGGATGTAATCGCCGTACTGCACGCAGATCGCATCCACAGTCTGCCCGTTGGGATCGACATAGAACGTATAGCTGCCGGCGCCGCCCAGCTCCATGGGATGCTGCACGCTGCCGTTGTTCAGGCGGGCGGCAAGATCCTTTTCGTTTGCAAAATAGATGCGGCAGCTGCGGTTGACCTGACGGCCATCGCCCGCCAGCGACAGGCCGGGCACGGCCAGCAGCAGACAGAGCAGCAGACACAGGGCGGCTTTTTTCATTGAAATCAGGTCCTTTCGTGCTTATGGCCGGGCAGTGGTCAGATCGCTTTCCGGGATATTCTCAAAGAAATCGTCCCCGGCCTTGTCCTCGCCCACGTTGGTAAAGGCCAGCGTGTACAGGCAGGGCGAGTGCTGGGCAGATTCGCCCACCATGGCCCCGGCAATGGTGGTTTCGTACTTCTGATAGGCTTCCCAGGCCGCCTGATAGGCTGTTTTGCCGCCCAGCTCCTCCAGCGGCACGCTCCAGCTGATGCGGATGGGGTTGTCGCCCTCGTGCAGATACAGCTTTTTCACCTGCCATGTGCCGTACATGCTGACGCTGGCGGGATCATAGTTTGCATCCGCCGCCTTTTCCACCGCGCGCAGCAGCGAGCGCGCGCAGGCCATATGCACGCCGTGGCCATCCTCTCCCGATATGGCGTGGGTGACGACCACCTCGGGCTGATAGCGGCGCAGCAGCTGCACCACATAGCGGTCGGTAGCCTCGATGCCGCCCCACTGGCTGAACGCCTTGGAGGCCTGGGTGGTTTTAAGGTCCTCAAACGTGCCCACATCGGGATAATTGCGCAGCCCGCAGGCGTACATGGCGTTGAGCATTTCCAGCCGGCGGCAGGAATTGACCATGGTCATCGTGGCCACGGCCACGCTGTAGCCCTTGCCCACGGCATAGTAGGGCACCAGGCCGCCGAACCACTGCAGCTCATCGCCCGGATGCCCGGCCAGCACCAGCAGATCGGCCTTCTGCACGCTGCTTTCCCAGATGTTGACCAGGCTGTCGTCCCGCTCGCCCTGGCCAAACAGGTACAGCTCGCGGATGAACAGCTGCAGCGGCTTATCGCCCGTATCAAAGCGCAGGCGGAACTGCGTCAGCGGCTCAAACTGCACATAGGCCTGGGCGTAGGACTGGCTCCAGCTGGCCAGATCCACCCATTCGCCGTTATACTCAATCTGCACGGTAAAGGGCATGATGTTGTTGCCAAACTCAATGTACACAGCCGAGCAGACCTGGCCGTCCTGCATGGAGATTTCAATCACCGGCTCGCGGCTTTTCTCCGCCTGCAGGGCGGTGGAACGATCGCGGTCCAGCATGCGGCCCAGCGTGCCGCCGTTTTGCGGCACGGTAATCTGCGCGCTGGCCGTCACATCCTGCGCGGTATCGGCCAGCGCTGCGGCGCACAGCAGCAGGGCCGCCGCCAGCGCCAGCAGAAAGAGCATGATTCTTTTCATTATTCCTTTTCACAGGCCGCCTTGAGGGCGCGGCAGCAGATGGCCGCCGCCGCCGTCAGGCAAACCGCATCGGTCAGATATCCGAACCAGAAGGGCATGTTCTGATAGATTTTGCCGTCCAGCAGGAACTCCACCAGCGCGCACACGCCCAGCAGAGCCACAAAGCCCACGATGGCGATGATGCGATGCGGCAGCTTCCAGCCGCTGCGGCGCAGGCTGGGGATGAGCACGCACAGCAGCACGATGCCGGCAAAGGCCATCACATCGCGCAGGAAGTCGATCTTGAGCACCTCGTCGCGGCGCGCGCTTTCAAAGAAGATCTGCGCGCAGGCCACAATCACAATGCCAACGCCCGCCACAAAGCCGCGGCCGCGCTTGCCCAGCGTCTGGGTATACACGGCGGCGATGAGCGCCGCCAGCGCCTCGCCCATATGCACGGCGTATACGCTTTCGCCATACAGGCCCACGCGCGCGATGGGGGCAAACTGCAGGCCGGGCACAGTTACCTCAAAGCCCGTGCCGTTCATGGTAGCGCCCTCGCCGAAGCGCGCCAGCGCCAGCGCCATCAGCAGGCCGGGCACCACGCAGTCCAGCGTATCCAGGAAGGAAACCTTCTCAAGCCTGGCGGTCAGCAGGGCGGCCAGGGCCAGGCCGATGGTCACGCCCATGATGGAGAATCCGCCGTAATCGATGCGGAAGATAAAGGCAAAGCCGTTATCCAGCAGCAGCACGATATTGCACAGGCAGTACACCAGGCGGCCCAGGATCACCGAAAACGGAATGGCCAGCACGGGGAAGAGCAGCGCCGCGTTGACGTCATAGCGCGTGCGCTTGGCGCGGTTGATGGACATGAGCACGCCGATGAGCACGCCCAGCGTCAGAAACAGCGCGTAGGCAGTTACATCACGGCCAAACAGGGTAAACAGCGCGGGCTTGGTCAGCTCCTGAAATTCAAACACGGGAAATACCTTCCTTTCGTAGGGCTCATAGGGCCGCAGGGCAATTTTTGCGGGGAAGCTTATTCGCTGTAGATGGATGCAAAGTAAATGATATCGCTCAGATCGCGCACCTTGGGGTTGGTCAGGCTGTTGATCTTTTTGTTGTGGAACACCATGGTGGTGGAGCCGCCGCCATCGATGTTATAGGCCAGCTTGATTTCGTAGCCGTCCAGCTTGCCCTCCACCTCCTGCAGGCATTCCTCAAATTCCTTCAGGGTCATGCCGCTGCTGCCCTCGTCCAGCACGCTTTCGCAGCTGACAATCAGATAGGTCAGCGTATCCAGCTGGCACACGGCCATGCGCGCATACTGCTTGGCCCCGGCGATCTGGAAGAAATTCTGGATGGTATCCTGGTGCATCCGCCGCCATTCGCCGTCGATCTTGACGACCGGGCCAAAGTTGAAGCTGTTCACCACCGTCAGGTCGGGGTTCGCGGCGTGCCAGTCCTCCACCTTTTTCCTGGTAGGCTCGATGATTGCATGCAGGTCGCCGTTCTGGTCGATCATCAGCACATCCCACTCCCTGCGGGGGCGCATGCGGTATTCCACGCCCTGGCGAACCAGGTAGCCGTAATCATAATAGTTATGATAATCGGCGTTGATGGCGAACACCGCATTGTTGGCCGCCGCCATTGTCTCGCCGGGCACGACAATGCTGGAATTGTACTTGTACGCAACGGCCGTGCGGATCTGGCTGGGATCGGCAATCCTGATCACCGCGTACACATAGTTGGTGTCATAGATGCGGCCCTCGCCGATATCCACAGTGAGGGAAGGATCCTCGTAGTGGGTATCGGAGGTATAGTACTGCTCCTGCGGGGGCTGGGCGGCCTCGTCCAGGGCCAGGGGCTTTATTTCCGCCAGCGCGGGCAGACAGCCAAGCAGCAGCGCCAGCGCGGCCAGCGCCGCCAGCGTGCGCCGGGCGGTATTTGTCAGTTGCATTGTGTTATTCCTCCCATGCGGTGGCAAAATAGATGATATCGCTCAGATCGCGCGTTTTGTTGCTGGCGGGGCTGTTGACGCGCCTGTTGTTGAACACCAGCGTGCTGGAGCGTCCGCCGTCCAGATTATAAGCCAGCTGGATCTCATAGCCGTCCAGCGCGCCCTCGATCTCCTTCAGGCAGTCCTCAAACTGTGCCAGCGTCATGCCGGCACTGCTGCCGTCCATGGCGCTTTCGCAGCTGACCAGCAGATAGGTCAGCCGGTCCAGCTGGCAGACGGCCGTGCGCGCGCTGGGCACCGCGCCGGCAACATAATAGTAGTTGCGCGGAACGCCCTCATCCATCGGCTGCCACTGACCGTTCACCTTGAAAACAGGGCCGAAGTTGAAGCTGTTGACCACCGTGATATCGCTGCTGCGGCTGCGCCAATCGGCCAGCGTTTCATCGGTGGGCGCAATCAGCGCGTGCATATCGCCGTTCTGGTCGATCATCAGCGTATCCCAATCGCGGTTGGGCCGCACGCGGTATTCCACGCCCTGGCGCACCAGGTAGCCGTAATCATAATAGTTATGATAATCGGCGTTCATGGCCAGCACCGCGTTGTTGGCCCTGGCCATCGTTTCGCCGGGCACAACCAGGCCGGAATTATACTTATACGCCATGGCCGTGCGGATCTGCGCAGGGCTGGCCACGGCAACCACCGCGTATACATAATCGGTATCATGAATGCGTCCCTTGCCGATATCCACGGTAATCGACGGATCCTCATAGTGCGTATCGGAAAGAAAATACTTTTCCTGGGGCGCGGGGGCGGGGTCGTTCAGGCCCAGCGCCGCTATATCCGCATGGGCGGGCAGGCAGGCCAGACAGATCAGCAGGGGCAGCAGCCAAAGCGCGGGCCGCACGGTTTTTATCCGCTGCATCGTTACTGCTCCCCCCGCCAGGCCGTGGCAAAATAGATGATATCGCTCAGATCGCGGCCGCGCTCCTTGTCGGTGGCGTTGATCTTCTGATTGTGAAAGATCACCGTGGTGGAGTTGCCGCCGTCCAGGTTATAGGCAAACTGAATGCTGCGCTGCTCCAGCCTGCCCTCCACCTCGCGCAGGCAGTCGGTAAACTGCTGCAGCGTCATGCCGCTGCTGTCCTTATCCTCCGGGCTTTCGCTGGCGACGGTCAGATAGGTCAGCGCATCCAGCTGGCAGATTGCCGAGCGGGAGGCCGGCTTATCGCCCTCGATGCGATACAGATTGCGCATGTTTTCACGCGAAACCTCGCGCCATACGCCATCCTGCACAAGGACGGGGCCGAAATTGAAGGTATCGACAATCTGCAAATCGGGGTGTTCGCTTTGCCACACGGAGATCATGCCGCTTTCCGGCTCTACCATGCCGTGCAGGTCGCCGTGCTGATCGATGATCAGCAGGTCGTAGTTCAGATCGGGCCGCCAGCGGTAATTGACGCCGCGCCGGGTCAGGTAGCCGTTATTATACATGGCGTAATAATCGGCGTTGACGGCCAGCACCGCGTTGTTGGCCTTGGCCATGGCCAGGCCGGGCACAGCACGGCCCGAGCTGTAATGGTGCGCCATGGCCGTGCGCAGCTGGCCGGGATCGGCGATTTTTACCACCGCGTATATATAATTGGTTTCATGGATGCGTCCCCTGCCGATATCCACGGTAATCGACGGATCCTCGTAGTGCGTATCGGAAAGATAATACTTTTCCTGGGGCGCGGGGGCGGGGTCGTTCAGGCCCAGCGCGGCCATGTCCGCATGGGCGGGCAGGCAGGCCAGGCAGATCAGCAGCACCAGCAGCGCGCAAAGCGGCCGTTTCATCGGGGCAGCAACTCCTATCGCATGGTATGAAAACGCGCGAAAGCCGCGCGCTTATACAAACGCACGGCTGTAAAAAGCCTGATTATTCCTCAGCCTGCCACGCGCTGGCAAAGTAAATGCAGTCCGGCACGCTGCGCTTTTTGGGGTTGGTGGGGGCGTTGATCTTTTCATTATTGAACGCAAAGGTGCAGGAGGAGCCGCCGTCCAGGTTGAAGGCCGTCTGGATCTTGTAGCCATCCAGCTTGCTTTCCACCTCGCGCAGGCAATCATAGAATTCGTTCATCGTCAGGCCCTCGCTGTCCTTATCCTCGGGGCCTTCGCTGGTGACGCACAGGTAGGTCAGCTCGTCCAGCTGGCAGAAGGCAATGCGCTGCGCGTCCTTATAGGTGCCGATATAATCGGTGTTGAGGTTCTCCTTGAGGGTGTTGAAATCCTCACGGGTACGCTCGCCATCCTGGATGATGACGGGGCCGAAGTTCCAGCTGTTGACCACCTGCAGGCCCTCGGCTTCAGCCTGGGCCAGGAAGGCCTCCACCTTTTCCTTGTTGGGCTCCACCATGCCGTGGAAGTTGCCGTACTGATCCACCATCAGCAGATCCCAGGTTTTGTTGGGGCGGTTGCGGTACACCTTGCCCTGGCGCACCATGTAACCGTTGGTATGCCAGGAATGGCTGTAATAATCGCCGTTGATGGCGAATACCCCGTTCATCTTCTTGGCCATATCAGCCACGCGCTTGCCGTCGCCGGGGCTGGAATAGTTATAGGCGAAGGCCGTGCGCAGCTGGCTGGCATTGGCAATCTTGATAACGGCGTACACATAGTTGGTATCGTAAATGCGGCCGCCCCAGTAGATATCCACCGTGATGGAGGGATCCTCGTAGTGGGTATCGGAGGTATAATTGGCCGGATCGTATGCCAGGCCGCCCGTCTGATCGATGGGCAGGGTCACGATCTCTGCAAAAGCGTCGTAGGTGTTGAGCGGCGAGGGTACAAATACCAGCAGCAGCGCCAGCAGCACGGCGATCGCCACAATCTTCCAAATCTTCTTCAGCATGCGTTGTTTCCCTTCCGCCCGCGCTATATCGCCGCGCAGGCATCTCACCGTAGTATAGCATAATTCGCCTTGCACGTCCATAGCCGATTTTGGCCGCGCCGGGCAGGGAAGGGAGGTTTTACATTTGGGGCTGCGGCTGGGCCGCTTGTCCGCCAAGGGCTGCCGTCTGCGCTGCCGCCAGGCTTTCCGGCTCCGCTACGGTAATCACCCCGCGGATCATGCCCATCCAGCAGGTATAGGGCAGCGTGCCGGATTGCTCGGGGGTGAAGGTGATCACGTTCTTGCCCGTGTGGAAGGTGTATTCCATGCCCAGGGCGGGAATGATCAGGCGGTTGTTGCAGCCGTTGATGCTGCCGCTGGGCGCGTCGATCTCCCAGCGCACGGGCACGCCGGCCTGCACGGTGATGCTGGGATAGCTATTGGGCAGCAGCGTACTGCGCACCACCTGCACACCGGCCTCGGCCTGCGCCTGCACGCCCGGCTGGGCGGCGGCGGGCAGCATGCCGGCCAGCGCCGCGCCCTGGGACAGCATGGACAGCCCCATCACGGCCACCAGCACCGCGCCGCCCACCGTGACGGCGCGCCGGAAGCGCTGCCCCAGCAGCGATACCAGCGACCCAAGGCCCAACATCAGCGGCACCGTGCCCAGGCTGAAGGCCAGCATGGACAGCGCCCCGCGCACCGGGCTTGCGCTGGACAGCGCGGCTAACTGCATGGCCTGCAGCGGGCCGCAGGGCATCAGGCCGTTGAGCAGCCCCACGGTCAGCGGGCCGCGCGGGCGCAGCCGCTTTGGCAGGCGGGGCAGGCGCAGCCGCAGCCTGCGCAGGGCGGGAAACAGCCCCAGCAGGTTCAGGCCCATCGTCAGCATCAATAGCCCCGCCACCGCCTTGAGCGCCGCCTGCGCCAGCACGGACAGCGAGGTATCCAGCCCCGCGCCAAACAGCATGCCCAGCGTGCCGAAGATCAGCCCCGTGAGGGTATAGGAGATCACCCGGCCCGCGTTGTACAGCAGCGCCGGGGTCAGCGCCTGCCGGGCGGAGGACTTGGCTTGCGACTGCCCTCCCGGCAGCGATTGCGACAGGCTGATGCCGCCGCACATGGCCACGCAGTGTACCGAGGTCATCAATCCCACCAGGAACAGCATGCCGTAGCCCATGCCGCTTTGCGCCAGCTGACCGGGGGCCAGGCGATTGAGCAGCCCCGTGGCCTGCAGCAGCACAAACAGCGCCGCCATCAGCAGCAGATACCCTGCCGCGCGCAGCAGGCTTGTGCGCTTGGGCGCGTCCAGCAGGCGATAGCCCGCGCCCTCGACAGCCGCGCGCAGGGCGGCAAGCGTTGCTTTCTCCGGATCCAGCGTTACATCGGCCGTGCCGCGATCATAGCTCACCTGCGCGCGCGCCACGCCGGGCACGCCCAGCAGCGCCTGCTGCACGCGCGCCTGGCAGTGGGGGCAGGTCATGCCGCCGATGATCAGGCGTCTGGTCGTCGCGCTCATTGCAGGCCCTTCTTCCAGTTGGCAAAGGCGGCGCTGGCCTGCTTGAGCGCCACGGCGGGGATGGTAATGGTATCCGCGTCGGTCTGGTAATCCGTCACGGGCAGGGGGTTGCAGCCGCCCGCCGCCTGGCCGACGGAGGACAGGTCAAAGGCGTTGCCGCAGTTCTGGCACACCAGCGCGCCCTGCTGATAGGCAAAGTAGGCGTAGGGCGAGCCGGCGCATACCTGGCAGGTATTGTAGGCCAGGCGGGGCGTGCCGTCCGCATCCAGCAGGGCGATGATCTGCATGGCCGTTTTGCCCTGCTTCACATCCACAAACAGCGGCTCAGGGGTTAATTGATCGCGCGAAATGGTGAAATCTGCCTGTGTTTGCTGCGCGGCGCAGCCGGTCAGGGCCGTCAGGATCAGCAGCAGGGCAAGAGCAAAATACTTTTTCATGGCGTTCCTCCCGTAGGAATAATGCGTTGCGCGCGGCCCGAACCGGCGGGCTGCCGCAATATTATAGCACATATGCCTATTAAATCAATAGGCTTTATAGGATTTACATGCACTTGCTAATTCGGCCAATCCATGGTATGATAATAATTGAGTGATTTGTTCGGGAGTTGACCGATATGAAAATCTCCACCAAGGGCCGCTATGCCCTGCGCATGATGCTGGATATCGCCGCCCACCAGGGCGAGGGCTATGTGGCCCTGAAGGATACGGCGCAGCGCGAAGAAATATCCAAAAAGTATTTGGAGCAGATCGCCCTTCAGCTCACGCAGGCCGGGCTTCTGCGCGCCGTGCGCGGGCATCAGGGCGGGTATCGCCTGCTGAAGGCGCCGCAGGAATACACGGTGTATCAGATTCTGTGCGTCACCGAGGGCTCGCTCGCCCCGGTTGCCTGCCTGGAGCACGCGCCGAACGCCTGTCCCCGCAGCGGGCAATGCCCCACGCTGCCGCTGTGGCAGGGGCTGGAGGATGTGGTGCGCGGATACCTGAGCGGCGTTACGCTGCGCGATCTTATACCGGAGGACGCTGAAGCACAATCAACCGATTGCTGAAATCGGAAAGGAGTATATCTTTTATGCATCAAATTATCAACGCTGCCTACTGCATCCATTATGACGACTATGATTTCCTGCTGGACGTGGTTCGCTCCGTCCGCGAGGCAAGCACGGGCGTAGAGCTGGCCATTTACACCGATAAGCCCGATTTCATGGCCAAGCAGGCGCTGCAGAAGGCGCGGCTGGCCGATGTGCCGCTGACCTTCCACGGCCCGTTTGTGGATTGCGAGGCTGCCTCTGCCCCCGACAGCGAGGAACGCCGTCATTTTCTGGATTGCTGGCAGCGCGCGTTTGATGTGTATCAGGAGTTTGGGGCGCGCTCCATCGTGCTGCATACCCACCATATGAAGAACATCCCCGAGGCCGATAAGGAAACCCTGCGCGGCTATGCCACCGAGGCCATCCAGGCCGTAGCCGGCATGGCGGTGGAGCGCAGGATCAACCTGACGGTAGAAAACGTGGGCGTGCGCACCAGGAACGGCGTGCTCTTTGATCAGGATCAGTACCTGGCGCTGTTTGAGCAGCTGCCTGCCGAGGTGGGCTCGCTGATTGATATCGGCCACGCCTTCATCAACCACTGGGATGTGCCCCATGTGCTGCGCACGCTGGGCACGCGCATTCATTCCTTCCACCTGCACAACAACAACGGCAGCGCCGACAGCCACCGCCCGATGTTCGAGCCGGGCAATTACTACACGGCTGAGGAAATGTGCGAGCTGCTGCTGCTGACCAACCGCACCGCGCCCAACGCCGAGTGGATCCTCGAATACGCGCCGGGCGAGCATATCAGCAAGGAGCTGATCATGGGCGACCTGCGGACGCTGGCGGCGCTGAACTGCCGATGAAAGTCAGCTTCAGCTGACTTTCATCGGGATACGTCATTTTCTTGTGAGCCAAAGGCTCACGGCCAGAAAATGACATAGGAAGCAGCCTGACGGCTGCTCCTCGCACCGCACATGTCGCTGCTGCGGATTACAAAAGAAGGAGCTGCGCCCCTTCTTTACTTCTCGGCAAGTTAGCTATGCTTTGGGGTACAATAAAAAGGCTGCCAATCCGGCAGTCTTTTTTGTATGATTGCTTGTAATTTTCACCGCGCTCAGCGATGGCGGCCGTCGTTCAGGTAGCGGCCGAACTCCGCCAGGTTTTCCAGCGTCAGGCCGCAGCCGGTGGCCACGCACTCCTGCGGGTTGTCCGCCACACGGCAATCCACCTTCAGGGCGGTGGAGATCGCATCCGCCAGGCCCGACAGCCGCGCGCCGCCGCCCGAGAGCACAATGCCGTTGTCAAACACATCGGCCGCCAGCTCGGCGGGCGTGTGCTCCAGCACGGCGTGAATGGCCTCGATCATCGCCGTCAGCGGATCGTCAATGGCCTCGTAAATCTCATCGGAGGTGATGCGCATCAGCTTTGGCAGGCCGCTGATCAGGTTTCGGCCCGTCACATCCAGATACATCTGCTCCGCGCGCGGCATGGCCGAGCCGATATTGATCTTCAGCTCCTCCGCCGTGCGCTCGCCGATCAGCAGGTTATGCTTGCGGCGCAGATAGCGGATGATCGCATCGTCAAAATGATCGCCGCCCAGCTTGGCGGCGTCGGATACGATCACGCGCCCCAGGGACAGCACGGCGATGTCCGTCATGCCCGCGCCGATATCCACAATCATGGAGCCGTAGGCGTCGGTGATATTGATGCCCGCGCCGATGGCCGCGGCCACAGGCCGGTCCAGCAGCTGGGTACGGCGTGCGCCGGCCTCAAACATGATGGCGGAGATGCTGCGCTTTTCCATCTCGTTTACGCCCGAGGGCAGCGACAGCACGGCGCGCGGACGGGAAAACATGCGCTTGCCGATCACCTGGGTGACAAAATAGTGCAGCATGCTGCTGGTAAGCTCAAAGTCGGATACCATGCCCTCGCGCAGCGGGCGCATGGCGCTGATGCTGCCGGGGGTGCGGCCGATCATGCGGTGCGCCTCCGTGCCGATGGCGCGGATGGAGCGCGAATCGCGTTCCAGCGCTACAACGGCCGGCTCGTTGAGCACAATGCCCTTGCCGCGCGCATAGATCAGCACGTTGGACGTGCCCAGATCAATCCCAATATCAGCCGCAGATGCCATGATAAAAGTTCTCCTTCGTTTCTTGTCTTACGCGGTATGTATTCTACGCAGCAGGCCGTTTTCCCTTTTTTTCTCAGAAAAAATGGGAGCTGCGCCCCACTTTTTCTGAGAAAATATGACAATATTACCCATTGTTCTCCACGGGAATGGCTTTTTCGCGCAGAAACCGCCGACGGGTCGCCTCCCCGCCGCGCAGATGCCGCACCGCCTTGTGATACAGAAGCAGCGCGCGCACGCGCGCGTACAGGCCGGAATTCAGCCCCCGAAGCCGCACCGTCAATTCCCTGTGCGCCAGGCTTTTGCTTACGTGAAAGGCCCTGGCCGTCTCGCGCACCGTATCGCCCGTGCGCAGCATATGCTGCGCCATGGCCAGGCAGCGCTCCTGCGCGTCCTGCCGCATTTGCCCGCCCCCCTTTGCCGTCTGTACTGCAGACTATGCGGGGAGGGCGCGCGTTATGTCAGGGAAGCTCGGTCGCCCACAGCGTGCGGCAGCCCAGCACATCCACCACGCTGACGGCTACCGTGCCGCGCAGCAGGGGCAGCTCCAGCGTTTCGGGCAGGGCGGGAGTTTGCTTGCGCCGGGCGGCGGAGGCGTAAACATGGAAAACGCCGTCGCGCAGGAAGCCCACAGACCACTGATCCACCGTATCCAGGCCCGTAATTTGCAGCCCGGCCGGCTGGCGCAGCGCATCCTGCGGGATTTCCTCGGGCAGGGTATAATCCAGCAGCCGTACCTCATAATAGCCCAGCCCCGTCATGATATCGGCCTTGATACCTGCAGGGCGCTGCTCAAAGGGCACGCGGATATCCAGCGCGCTGTCCAGCAGCCGCTTGCGGCTGACGGAGATGGCGTGGCGGGACAGATCCAGCCCCAGATACCGGCAGCCGTTCTCGCTGGCGGACACCAGCGTGGTGCCCGAGCCGCAGCACAGATCGGCCACCAGATCGCCCGGCCTCGTACAGCAGCGGATGATGCGATCCAGCAGTGCGCGGGGCTTCTGGGTATCGTAGCCCGTGCGCTGGGGGTCCTTCTGCTGCAGATGGCTCACATCCGTCCACACATCGTCGGGGAATACCGGCTCGTCGTCGTAATAGGTATACACCTTGCCGCCCGCGCGGATGGTGCGGCAGGGGCGGCCATGCTCGTCCACCGTGCGGCGCATATGGTTGGAGCGGTTATCCTTGCGCGGCACGCTTACGCGCGTGATATCAAAATACAGTGCGCGGGATTTGGCGTAGAACAGGATCACATCGTGCTTGCGGCTGAAGTGCCGCTTGGCGCGCCCGCCGGACTGATAGGCCCAGATGATCTCGTTGACAAAATTGCTTTCGCCAAACACCTGGTCGCACTCCAGCCGGGCATAGGCGTTCATGCGGCTGTCCAGATGCAGAAACAGCGCGCCCGTATCGCTGAGCAGGTCATACGCCGCCCGCAGCGCCTCGCGCAGCAGCAGCAGATACTGCGCGCGCCCGCCCGCGCGGCTGTCGGAATAGGCCTTCAGCGTCAGCGTCTGGCTGCCGTCCGTCCAGCCCTTCTCGCCGATGCGCATGCGGAATTCAAACTCATCCCCCGTAAAAAACGGCGGATCGAGGTACACGCACTGCACCTTGCCTGCAAAGCCGCTCAGATCGGCCGTGCGCAGGTCGCCCTGCATCAGCACGCCGCCCGCGCGCTCGCCGCAAAGAATTTCTCTGCCGCATTCAGCTTGCCGCCACTCCACGGTAAAACCCCTCTCTGTCAATTCCAGCTGCGCAGCCGTTCAAAGTACCGGCCCAGGTCGCGGAAATACGCCTGGTGCTCGGGACACTCATTCAGAATGCGCGCGCTCTGCAGCACGGCCTGGGCAAAGTCCGCGTCCATGCCGCGCACGCCGCCCTCGCACAGGGGGCACACGGCAAAGGCGCGGGGATCCATGCGCACGCTCAGCCGCTCGCGCCCATCGCGCTGGGTCAACACGGGCGTAAGCGGAAACATCCGGCAGGCCAGCGGGCGCAGCGCGCGGTCGCACGCGCCGCCGCAGGTAAGCAGCAGCATGCCGGGCGTCACGCTGTCGTCCTGCCGCAGGGAAAAGCCCTGGGGCAGCGGCCGGTACAGCGCCTCCTCGCCCGGAAACAGCAGCATGCCGCCCTGGCCGTCCTCATCGGGCGCGCAGCAGGCCGCGCCGCATACGCCGCCGCAATCCCGGTGCAGGGGCGTAAGGGTCTGCAGCAGCTCCCGCGCGCGCAGTACCGCCTCCAATGCCTGCATGCGCACACCTTCCCATCCTGATGATGAAATCAGTATACCATAAACCGGCAGAGATTGCAACGAAGGGGGCAGGCGCCGCACCTGGGCTGTAAAAGCGCGCCGCGCCGGATCGCTGAAACGCAAAAAATCGGCCGGCGGGACGCTCATCCCGGATCAGCCGATTCCAATCCTCCGTCAGGCGTGACCTGCTTATACCTTTTCCTCCCCGGCCAGGATCCGCTTGTAATCGGCCAGGTTCTTCTGCAGCAGATCGGGAATCTTCAGCCCGTAGGGGCAGTGCTTCATGCATTTGCCGCAGCGCAGACAGCTTTCAATGCGCAGCATGCGCTCCTGCCATTCGGGGGTCAGCCAGTCGGCGGAGGGCGCGCGGCGGATCATCTGGCTCATGCGCGCGCAGTTGTTAATCTGTATTCCCTGCGGGCAGGGCATGCAGTAGCCGCAGCCGCGGCAGAAATCGCCCGACAGCTCCTGCCGGTCGTGATCGATCAGCGCGCGGATATCCGCCGTCATGGCGGGCGGATTGCCGATATAGCTCAAAAACTCCTCCAGCTCCCAATCGCGCTGCACGCCCCAGATGGCCGCCACGTTGGCATACTGGGCAATGAAGGCGCAGGCCGCGCGGGAGTTGTTGATCAGCCCGCCCGACAGCCCCTTCATGGCGATAAAGCCCACATCCTGCCGCCTGCAGCGCTCCACCAGCGCGATATCGCGCTCGCCCGCCAGATAGCTGAAGGGGAACTGCATGCACTCATACAGGCCGCTGTCCACAATCTCCTCGGCAATGCCGATCTTGTGCGCCGTGGCCGCAATGTGCAGGATCTTGCCCTGCCGCTTGGCCTCCAGCATGCACTCATACATGCCCGTGCCGTCGTCCGGGCGATAGCACTGCCCGGCGCAGTGAAACTGATATATATCGATATGGTCGGTTTTGAGCAGGCGCAGGGAGGTATCCAGATCGCGGCGGAAGCCCTCGGGCGTGGCCGCTCCCGTCTTGGTGGCCAGGGTATATTCCTGGCGGCGATGCGCAATGGCGCGGCCGATCTTCTCCTCGCTGTCGCTGTAGGCGCGGGCAGTGTCAATCAGGTTCATGCCGCCGTCCAGCGCGCGATTGAGCAGCTTGCCCGCCTCCTCAAAGCTCACGCGCTGAATGGGCAGCGCGCCGAAGCCGTTTTGCTCCGCAGCAATGCCTGTGCGGCCCAGGGTAACGTTCGCCATAATAAGCCCTCCAAATCCTTCTGTAATCAGGGCGCGAATGCGCGGCTTTCTGAACAGATTCGACGGCGCAGGCCGTTTTCCTTTTTAAGCGGAGGCAGTATGCGAAAAATAGCTGTATCTACCTATGTTAATTTTATATGTACAATAACGCCGCGCTCCGATTTCACATTGTGAAATGCAGGGCGCGTCTTCCATGCTTTTCAGTTATCGTCGATCACCAGAACATCCTTGAGCGCTTCCTCAATGAGCAGATTGATCAGCTCGTTCCGGGAGCGGTTGGTCTGCGCGGACAGCTCATCCAGACGGGCAAGCGTTTCATCCCGCATGCGAACAGAAACCACTTTATGGCCGTCCTCGCCCTTTTTCCTGCTGATCAGAATTTCGCGCTTCATCCCATCACCCCTTAAATTATGGAAATTATAGCTTGACAGATGACGGAAATATATATTATAATCTTAACTACAATATATAGTATATTGTATATTGCACAGAATCATCACCATTGCTTGTGCAAAAGAAAGGAGAGAGGCAAATGGAAGGCAAAACGAACGGTCTGTGCATCGCCGGCTTTGTTGTTTCGCTGGGCTCGCTGTTTCTGGGTTTGTGGGGAATCACGGGCTTGGTCGGCGTGGCGCTGTCCGCTGTCGGCAGATCGCAGGCCGCAAATAACGGCGAGAAGACCGGCCTAGGCACGGCAGGCATCATTCTGGGCATCATTGGCGCGCTGTATTGCTGGGTGATGCTGATCATCGCTATGTCCTGATGATAAAACAGCCCCTCTTTTCTTTGCAGGAAGAGGGGCTGTCTGCTGCCGATAGCAAATAGGAGGAATAACAAATGCAGCAATCTGGCAAAAAATGGATCATTATCGTCAGCATCCTTCTTGCCGCCGTACTGTTCGTTCTTTTTATTCCATATGGCAAGGACGCCGCTGTGTGCAACCCTGTCCAGCAACGCGATAAAGAGCGCCGTAGCCGACGCGCTGACGCAGGCCGGCGGCAATGCCTCCGTTTTGAAGGCGATTGAAAAGCCCGCTGAAGCTGCGGCGGAGGACTGCACGGCGGAGGCTGTTATCATCGGCGGCGGCGCTGCAGGCATGACGGCTGCAATCAAAGCTGCGCAGAAGGGCGTAAAAGTGATTCTGCTGGAAAAAATGGACCTTCTGGGCGGCACCAGCGTTATGGCGGGCGTCGGCACACAGGCCGGCGGCAGCAAGCTTCAGCTGGCTAAGGAAAACCCCTATACGGCGGACGAGTTCTTTGAATACCTCAAGGGACTGGGCCATAAAGAAGAAAAGATTCCCACTGCAGCGCCCATCAGCGAGGATTATGCGTATACGCTGGCCTATCGCTCCGGCGAAATGATGGATTGGCTCAGTGAAATCGGCCTGCCCATGCAGGCTACGGCGGAGCACTCCAATGCGCACAGCCTGTCCAGCAAGGAGAACGGCCTGTTTGGCGAACAGCTGGTGCGTGCATTGAAGGAGCAGCTGACGGCTGCCAGCGTTGAAGTCCGCATGGCAAGCCGCGCCACGGAAATCGTGATGGAAAACGGTGCGGTTGCGGGCGTGAAGGTGTCCAGCCCCAACGGCGATTATACCATCCGCACAAGCTATGCGGCGATCTGCACCGGCGGCTACGGCGGCGGCGAAGAAGCGCTGAAGGCCTTTGCTCCTTCCCGTCTGGGCTATGTTTCTACGGAAGCGGTATCCAACACGGGCGACGGCCTGTTCCTGGCGCACAACGCCGGCGGTGCGCTGACGGATGTGGAGGCGATCACCTACAGGACCATTGCCACTGGCATCGACAATGTGGGCGGCGCCATTGGTCTGCACAATGCGGTTAACGCTGGCGCCATCTATGTCAACAGCGAGGGCAAGCGCTTTGTCAACGAAGCCGGCGCAGCAGAAGATGTAGCGCTGGCCATTCAGGCGCAGCAGGGCGGCGAAGCCTGGGTTGTGATGGATCAGGCCGCGATGGACGAGCGCTTCAATGTGAGCGGCCTGTATATTCCCGGCACCTATGACCGCATCTTCACCAAAGCGGACACGCTGGATGAGCTGGCGGAGAAGATGAATGTTCCGGCCGAAACGCTTAAGGAAACTGTTGCCGCTTATACTGAAGCGGTGAAAGCGCAGAGCGACAGCGCCTTTGGCCGCGATAAGTTCCTTCTTTCTACCCTGGAAAACGGTCCCTATTATGCCTGCTCCGGCAAGCCCTCCAACCACATCTGCGCAGGCGGCATCGTCACCGATGGCAAATCGCAGGTGCTCACCGAAGCTGGCGAGGCAATTCCCGGCCTCTATGCGGCAGGTGAAACGGTCAACCTGGCTTATCATCCCCTGTGCAGCGCCCTGACCTACGGCATGGTGGCTGCTGAGCAGATCGCCGCTCAGTTGGGGAAATAAGTATTCCGGGAAAACAAGTGTTTCTAACTAAACACAAATAACGGATAATTAAGACGGACGTGTTTCTATAATGAAATACGTCCGTCCTTTTTGCCTGAAAACGACGTTATGGAACGTTCGATGCTGTCAGGAAAACTTATTCCCTGCTAAGGCCTGCTGATTGCAGGTTCATCATGGAAGTGTGATGCAAATAGAATAGTATTCGCTATCCTCTCCCAACGGATACATAGGTTGCTCAACAGGGGGCAAATCCGCCTCTCCGTCCTCCGCAAACAGGTACACATAAGCGTTTTTGCCGTCCCAGACCACTTTTTTGACGATGGTGCGCAGCAGGCGGCGCTTTTCCTCCAGCGTGGCAGAATCCACCGCGCTGGCAAAGGATTCGATCATTTCCTGATGGAAGGCAAACTCCTGATGGAGCATCCGGCTCTGCTCGGTGAGCGCTTCCAGCTCGGAAAGCCTTGCCTGCTGGGTCTCGCTCTCCCGGTGCAGCGCGTCGATCTGCTCCATAACGTACTTCGCGGAGGTGTCGCTGGCAACGGACAGGGACTCCACCAGTCGCCTGATGCGGTCCTCCGTTTCGGCGTGTTTTTCCCGGAGAAACGCAAGCTCTGCGTCGTAGCCCTCCTTGCTGCCGCTGATGACCTTTTTGGTCTGCGCCAGCAGCCGGGTAAGGGTCTCCTTGTCGGCAGACAGCTTGCGGATCTCCTCGATGATCTTAGCGTCCAGCGTGTTGCCGTTACAGTTCTTCATGCCGCAGACGGTGCCGTGGCTGCGCTCCTTGGTGGAGCACATGTAGGTGTAAATCAGTTCGCCGTCCGCGGTGCGGCAGTTGGTCAGCTTCGGGCGCATATAATCGCCGCATTCGCCGCACCGCAGCAGACCGGACAGCAGCGCCACATTGCTGCGCGGTCTGCGGTAGCTCTTGGATTTGTTCACATCCAGCATGGACTGCACCTGCACCCAATCGCTGCCTGAAATGACGCCGGGATGCTTGCCCACCGCCACGATCCATTCCTCCATCGGGCGAATCTGGTTCGCCTTGCCGGGGCGCTGGAGCGTGCGGTTGTAGGCCATGACGCCGTGCTCGCCGTCGAACTCTGCGCGCTCGGCAAACAAATCCACGTTGTTTTCTTTCAGATACTGATACGCCGTCTCGTCGGCGATCATGTAGACCGGGTTTGTGAGAATGCCCCGGATGGCAAAGCGGGTGAACTGCTTGCCGCGCTTCGTGACGCAGCGGTGCTCCAACAGGTACTGGTCGGTCTTGCTGAGAGAGCCGGTTTCCATGAACACCTCGAAGATCGTCTTGACCAGCTGGATTTCCTCCGGAATGGGTTTGAGCTTGCAGGCTTTCTTCACCTTGCCGTCCACCGTCACGCTGGACAGGCTCTCCGAGGCGTAGCCCGTGGGCGTCGTACCGCCCAGCCAGCGCCCGGTCTTGGACAGCTCGTGCATATTGTCCCGGATGCGCTCGGCGATGGTCTCCCGCTCCAG
>CAKUFG010000013.1 GCA_934647235.1 uncultured Clostridia bacterium | reverse complement strand
CAGGTTGGTGCGGCCGTCCAGCATGGTCAGCAGCACGCCCTCGATATCCAGCGAAGCGTTCAGCCCACGCTTGATGCGCGCCACGGTATCCATCAGGCTGGTTACGCCCTCCAGGGCATAATATTCGCACTGGATAGGAATCAGCACGCTGTTTGCCGCCGTCAGGGCATTGATGGTCAGAAGGCCCAGCGACGGCGGGCAGTCGATCAGAATATAATCATAGCGCTCCAGCAGCGGACGCAGCGCCGCGCGCAGGCGATACTCGCGCCGCTCCATCTGCACCATTTCCACCTCGCAGGCAGCCAGGCGGATATCGCCGGGCAGCACGTCCATGCCGGGCGTATCGGTGGATACGATGCACTTTTCCGCCGTCGCCGTGCCCAGCAGCACCTCATACAGCGTCTGCGCGCCGGGCTTGGCCCCTGCGCCGCTGGAAGCGTTGCCCTGGGGGTCGGCGTCGATCAGCAGCGTTCTGCGCCCCTGCTCGGCCAGGCATGCGCACAGGTTGACCGCCGTGGTGGTTTTGCCCACGCCGCCCTTTTGATTGGTGATGGCAATAATTTTACCCAATGCAGTTTCCTTCTTTGATTGATCTTTATCGATCAGCAGATCGTCGTATTATTGCAGCCACTCGTGCCAGCGATAAGGCGAATACGCGCTGCGCACGGTGCGGGCGATAAAATCAAGCTCGTCCGGCGTTTGAAAGGCCGCGAAGCGCAGATACAGCGTCCGCAGAGCGGCCAGGCTTTCGTGCGTCATGGCAAACTGGCGCAGGCGCTGGTATTGCTCCGGATTGCGCGGCAGCTGCTGCAGCTTCAGATACAGCACCTCGTCCGCCATCGCGTCCACATCGTCCACGCGCACGCGCATGGTGCGGCCGTCGTCCAGCAGCACGCGCATATCCCCGCAGGTCATATCGCGCAGGGTGTGAAAGATCATTTCATCCAGATCCTTCGCCAGCAGCGCGATGGGCGTCTGGGCGATATCGCAGCCGTTCAGGGTATCCGCCGCGCGCTGCGCCAGATCGCACCGCTGCAAAAAAGCCGCGCCCAGCCAGGGCTGCAAAAGCCGCGTCACGCGCTCCTGCAAAACCATGCGCCCGCCCCCTTTCGCCTTTTATCAAGGGTATCACAATCCCGCCGTTTTGTCCACCCAAAAGCGGCGGTTTCGGCCTTCAAATCTCCAGGGTCATCGTATCGTAGGCCACGATAAAGCCCAGCTCCGCCGCCTCGCGCGCAAGCTCGTCGTGCGTGCGGTCGATCAGGTGGCCGATGTGGCTGAGGATCAGCACGGTGCTTTCGTCAATGCGCCCCATATCGCGCAGCAGATCAGCCGTTTCGCGGCACTGCAGGATATCCATGTGCGCCGGGGTGAAACTGGAGCCGCGCGCCAGCGTGCAGTCCATGGACACCGCGTCAAAATGAAAATCGCTCCTGCGCAGGTATGCGATCGCATCCTCGCGCAGCAGGCCCGAATCATGCACCCAGAACACCGTTCTGCCGCCATGCTGCACGATATAAAGCAGCGTCTCCGTGCCGGGCGAATGGTGCGACGGCAGGGCGATGACGCGGTAATCGCCGATCTCGCGGGTTTCAAAGGGCTGCATGGCATGGATGACCGGCGTGCGGTTGGGGGGACTCTTGCTGTTTTTCGCCTGGATATCCGCCATGCGCGCGCTTTCCTTTTGCGCCAGCTCGGGCGGCATATACAGATGCCAGGCATCGTTGTCCTGGTAGCGGGCGGTCATCTCCGCAGCGGCATAGTGATCCGAATGCCCGTGCGTAATCAGGATATGGCGATACCTGCGCATATCCAGGCCGTAGAACGCCTGATGCGCGAACATATCCGTGGAGCAGTCGATCATGATATCGTCAACGGTCGCCTGCGAACGGGTGCGGATATCCTTGCCGCCGTGCGCGCGGGCATAGCTGCACAGCCGGCAGGAGCAAAAGGGCTCCGGAATACCATAGCCGTCGCCGGTGCCGTAATAGGTGATTTTCATAGCGCAGCCCTCCCGTACATTCGTAACCGAGCTATTATAACATGCCCGCGCGCAAAATCCCAGCCCTGGAAAATAATAATTGTGCAGAAATTATGAAAATATTTTTATTAAGTAATTTTATTCATAATTATGCATATATTTTCTCTCTAAATTCTTCATTTTTCCCCTTCTTGTGGCAGCGTCCGCCCCATGCCACAAGGGATAGCGCAATGGCCTTCAAAAGCCGCTGTATGGCGTACAGAAAGGTTAATTGTGGATAACTATTGCCTTTTTGCCGTAAATCTGCTATGATAAGCCCGTAATTCAGACAGGTCGATGGTTTATCCACCGGAAGTTATCCACCGCCTGCCCAAGAGCAGGACGGATGGGGCTGTTTTTTTTGCTCATTTCGCCGCGCTGTGCCGGATTACAATATGCATTGATGATATACAGATGGGGGCCTTTACGTTGGAAATTACGCAGCTTTGGAACGACGCCTGTGATATCCTGCGCAACGAGATTACCGAGGTGAGCTACAATACCTTTATCAAAAGCGCGCTTACGCCTGTTGAGCTGCGCGGCGATACCTGCGTATTGCAGGCCGCGACGGATTTCTACCATAATTTTGTCAGCAAGCGCTACGGCCCCCTGCTTGAGGCTGCCCTGACGCAGGCCGCCTCCAGGCCGCTGCATGTAAAGCTGCTTACCCCGGCCGAGGGCGAATCCTACAAGAGCGCCCCGGCGGATGTACAGCCCTTGCCCGCGTTTCTGAACCCCAAGTACACCTTTGATTCCTTTGTGGTGGGCAACAGCAACCGCTTTGCGCACGCAGCCTGCCTGGCTGTGGCCGAAGCTCCGGCCGAGGCGTACAACCCGCTGTTCATCTACGGCGGCGTGGGGCTGGGCAAAACGCACCTGATGCACGCCATCGGCCACTATATGCTGCAGGCCAACCCCAACGTGCGCATCAATTACGTAACCAGCGAAACCTTTATGAACGAGCTGATTTCGGCCATTCAGACGGGTCAGAACGCCGCGTTCCGCGAAAAATACCGCAATGTGGACGTACTGCTGATCGACGATATTCAGATCATCGCCGGCGCCACCAGCACGCAGGAGGAGTTTTTCCACACCTTCAACGCCCTGCACACCGCAGGCAAGCAGATCATCATCGCCAGCGACCGTCCCCCGCGCGAGATCCCGCGCCTGGAGGAGCGCCTGCGCAGCCGCTTTGAGTGGGGCCTGATCGCCGATATCCAGCGCCCCGACCTGGAAACGCGCATCGCCATCCTGCGCAAGCGCGCGCAGACTGAAATGATGCACTGCAGCGACGATGTGTTCCAGATGATTGCCGAGCGCGTGGAAAGCAACATCCGCGAGCTGGAAGGCTGCCTGACCCGCCTGAGCGCCTACGCCTCCCTGACCGGACGTGAAATTGACTGCCAGCTGGTGGAAGAAGCGCTGCGCGAGGTATTTGCCAAACATGAGCCGCGTCACCTGACCTGTGAGGACGTGATGCGCACGGTGGCTTCCTACTATAATGTAACGCCCGAGGACCTGAAGGGCCCGCGCCGCAACCGCGAAATCGCCACCCCGCGCCAGGTGGCCATGTACCTGTGCCGGGAGCTGACGGACAGCAGCATGTCCCGCATCGGCGACGCAATGGGCGGCCGCGACCACACCACCATCCTGCACGGCTGCGACAAGGTATCCGAGGATATCCGCACGTCGGACGCCTTCGCATCGCTGGTAGACGACCTGCGGCACCAGCTGCAGAACAAATAAAATACAAAAAATAAATTTTTTAATCGCAAAACTTGCAAATTCAGGCTTGATTAAAAGTTCGGATGCGTGTATAATGCAACTTGTTAACACGTAATCCTGCTTTTAAGGAGCCTTTTATTTATGCCTCTCACCCTTTCCGCCACCGCCCGGGGCGTCGCCCCCTCCGCCACCCTCAAGCTCAATGCCGCCGTCGCCCAGATGAAAAGCGAGGGCGTGCCCGTTTTGTCCCTGGGCGCAGGCGAGCCTGATTTTGATACGCCCGAGCACATCCGCCAGGCCGCAATCGAGGCGCTAAACACCGGTAAAACCCGTTATACCGACGTAAGCGGCATCCCGCAGCTGCGCCAGGCGATTGCCGATCATATCCTGGCTCAGAAGGGGCTGCGCTATGACGCGCGGCAGATCATCGTGGGCGCAGGCGCCAAGCAAGTGCTTTATCACGCGCTGCAGGCCATCCTGAACCCCGGCGACGAGGTGGTTCTGCCCTCTCCCTATTGGGTCAGCTACACCGAAATGATCCGCATGGCGGGCGGTGTTCCGGTTTTTGTCAACACCGATCCTGCAAATTTCTTTTTGCCCACCCCGCAGCAGATGGCCGCTGCCATCACCAGCCGCACCAAGGCGATGATCCTCAACTCCCCCAACAACCCCACCGGCGCGGTGTGGCCGCGGGAGCTGATTGCCGCCGCGATGGAGCTGGCCAGGCAGCATGATTTCTGGGTGATCAGCGATGAGATTTACGAAGCGCTGGTTTATGATGGGATGGAGCACGTATCCCCCGCCTCCATCAGCGAGGATGCGTATTCCCGCACGATCGTGATCTCCGGCTTCAGCAAGTCCTACGCCATGACGGGCTGGCGCATTGGCTACGGCAGCGGCCCGCGCACGGTCATCGCCGCTATGGCCGCCCTGCAAAGCCACGCCACCGGCAACGTAAACAGCATCGCCCAGTATGCGGCGCTTGCCGCGCTGCAGGGGCCGCAGGACTGCGTGCAGCAGATGAAGCAAAGCTTTGAGCGCCGCCGCAGCCTGATGCTGGACTGCGTAAAGAATGCTGGCCTGACGGCAAGCATTCAGCCGCAGGGCGCATTTTACCTGCTGCTGGATATCCGTGCGGCCATCGGAAAATCCCTGGACGGCAAAACGATCACGGACGACCTGACCTTCTCCGAGCTTTTGCTTGCGCACAGCTTTGTGGCCGTTGTGCCCGGCTCTCCCTTCGGCGCTCCCGGCTTTGTGCGCCTGTCCTATGCGGCGGCGGATACGGTGATCACCCAGGCGATGGAGCGCATTGGCAATTTCATGCGCGCGCTGCAATCATAATGCATATAACAAACGCCTCCCTGCCATAATACATAGCGAAAGCAAGGAGGTGTTTTCATTTGGTTATGGATAAGATTGCGCTGCTTCTGGTCATCATCGGGGCCGTCAACTGGGGACTGATCGGCATTTTCCAGTTTGATCTGGTCGCTTCCATCTTCGGCGGACAGGCCGCCGTCGTCAGCCGCATCATCTATACGCTGGTCGGCGCGGCGGGGCTGTGGTGCATTTCGCTCCTGTTCCGCGAGCGTGAAATGGTCAAGGGCTGACGCAGGCAGCGCAAAAGGCGCTTGAGCGCAGGCTCAGGCGCCTCGTGCCCGCATCCCGGCAGCGGCTGCATCGCATAAACGCAGAAATGCGAGAGCCGCGCTTCATTTTCTGCCGTCCATCGGGCGGCAGTTTTTGTATAGCAAAACCGCCGTGCTGCAAGCAGCACGGCGGTGCAATTCCGATTGAAATTACTTGATCTCGCACTTCGCGCCAACAGCGGCGAACTGCTCGACGATCTTCTTGGCTTCGTCCTTGGAAACGGCTTCCTTGATGGTCTTGGGAGCGGCTTCCACGAATTCCTTGGCTTCCTTCAGGCCCAGGCCGGACACGACTTCGCGCACAACCTTGATAACCTTGATCTTCTCAGCGCCGGCGTCAACCAGAACGACGTCGAACTCAGTCTGCTCTTCAGCAGGAGCGGCAGCGGCAGCGCCAGGAGCGGCGGCAGCGGCAACGGGAGCGGCAGCGGATACGCCGAATTCGGCTTCCAGCGCCTTAACCAGATCCATGAGCTCGATAACGCTCATGCCCTTAATGGCATTGATAAATTCTTCATGAGTCATGAGAATGACCTCCAATAATTTGATGTAGATAGTAGAAAACCGAGATTCAGGCTGCGATTACTCCTCGCCAGCCTGCTGCTTGCGCAGCGCCTCCAGGAAGTAGACCAGCTTGGCCACAGGCGCCTGCAGGCTGCCCACCAAACGGGACAGCAGCACCTCCTTGGAGGGCAGTTCGCTCAGGGCCTTGACCTGCTTGGCGTCCAGCACCTGGCCGTCCATCAGACCGGCCTTTACGGACAGACGACCGTCGTCCTTATTCTTGTTGATGAAGTCGTAAACGACCTTCGCAGGGGATACGGGATCGTTCATGCCGAAGGCATAAGCGCTGGGACCCGACAGGGTATGATCCAGACCCGTGATGCCCATATCGTCCAGCGCGCGGCGAACCAGCGTGTTCTTCAGCACGCAGTATTCAACGCCGGCAGCACGGAACTGATTGCGCAGTTCGGTGACCTCCTCCACGGTGATGCCGTTGAAGTGTACGACTACCATGCTCTGGCAGTTCTTCAGCTTTTCGCTGATTTCGGACACGACGACCTTCTTCGCTTCAAGGTTCTTGCTCATTTCTTGTTTCACCTTCCGTCCGGCCATGGATAAAAAGAAGCCCCTGTGCATGGCACAAGGGCATAAATACAATCATGCGCTTGCGCCTCGGCGGGCGGCGATTGCCATTGAACGCTTGCGCGTACCTGCTGTCTGTGGCACAGGCTCTTTTCGAGCCGCAGATAGTTTATCACTTTTTTCCCATGCTGTCAAGCCTTTTTTCAGCAAAGCCTGCATAGGATAAGATATCGTATCGCAAGGAGGCGGTTTTAATGCCCAACCAGCAGCTAATCACCCATGCGCGAGGCCATGTGACGGGTGAATACGCACAGAACACCGTATATCTGACGGGCGAGCGCGTATCGGACGCGGGCTTTTATCAGAATATCCGGCTGAGCGTGCAGCCTTCCATCGGCAGCGCCGAAACCTGCATCCGTCCGGCAGAGGACAGCGGATACAATCCGCGCCTGTTTCTGGGCCGCATGACGGACGCGCCCACAGAGCAGATTCTGCTGTCCATCGATTCCGGCGGCAGCGGCGCCATCGGCTATTACAGCGTTTACGGCTATGAAAACGGCGCGCTGCGCACGTTGCTGACCACCGCGCAGTATAACAGCGCCTTTCAGTATCAGGTCAACTACCTGGCGCAGTACCGCGTGCAGGTGATCAGCCTGGCCAACAAGCTGGAATACCTGATCGATATCAGCGGGCGCAGCGGCGAATACCTGTCCAGCCTGTATCATACAGACGGCAGCCTGAAAGCGCAGCAGCAGGGCTTTGCCAGCGATCTGAGCCTGCTGTACCCTGCCGATATCGCCGGGAACGGCATTTACGCGCTGATTGGTTATCAGGAAATCAGCGGGCTGTACCGGGCCGATGCGCTGGGTTATATGATCAATACCCTGCAGTGGCAAAACGGACGCTTTGCACTGACCAATCAGCTGCTGGGTGTTTTCGGTACGCAGGCATAACGCCTGCGCGCAATTGGACGGCCGTAAATCCACCCACCGAAAAGCTGCCGCCCGGACGGGCGGCAGCTTTTGCTTACTGCTGGATAAAGGTAAACTGCTCCCAGGGGATGTTCACCTGCGCGTGCTTGGTCAGGATATCGTCCACATGCATCAGCAGCGGGAAGTCCGCCAGCTGCAGCTCGCCCTTCTGGGCACGGATACGCACGGCGCGCGCCACGCGCACCGCCACCACCAGCGATTCCAGCGTTACGCCGTTCAATTCAGCCTTAGCCTCGTCAATATCCAGCCCGCGGCCCAGCAGAATGCCCACCAGGCGCGTGCGGCCGCCGTACACCGTAACATACAGATCGCCCACGCCGACCCACAGGTTGTTCATATCCTGCACGCCCTGCGCGCACAGCAGGCGGTACATCTCCTTGGCGCTCTGGCCAAACACGGCCGCCTGGGAATTGAAATGCAGCTCGCTGTCCAGCCCGAAGGCGCGCTGGTTCAGCCCGATGGTCAGCGCAATGCCCAGCGCATAGCCGTTCTTGAGTGCCACGGCGCTCTCGATGCCCACCACGTCGGTGGACAGGCTGATATGATAATAATCCGTATGCATCAGGCTGCGCGCCAGCTCCAGCGCCTGCATATCGCGGCCGCAGAAGGCCACCTCCGTCTGATCGTGCGCCACCAGCTCATAGCTGGTGCAGGGGCCGCCCACGGCGCACAGGGGCAGGTGCTTGCCAAGCGCATCCAGCTTCTGCTGCCACAGGTCAGGATAGGTCAGCAGCCGGCCGTCAGGCATATCCATCAGACCCTTGGTAACGGTCAGCAGCGGCGTGCCCTCGGCAATACGGGGCAGCACATAATCGCCGAACCATTCCACGCCGAAGCTGCTTACGCCGCCGATCACCAGGTCCGCGCCCTCGAGGGCCTGCTCCAGCTTCTCAATCTGATAAAACTGCACGCCCTCGGGAAAATCACGGTGGAATTTCAGGTGGCGGTTGGTCTTGCGGGCGTTTTCGATGATTTCGCGGTCCAGATGCGTGCCTACCAGGCGCACTTCATTGCCGTTTTCACGCGCTGGGAAGGCCAGCGCCGAGCCCATCATGCCCGAGCCTACGATCGTGATAACAGCCATTTGAAACAAATTCTCCTTTAGTTATTCCTGAACGCCGGGCAGCACCTCGGCGTTTGTACCATAGAAAATATCCTCCCGCCCGGATACGATGCGGCAGAATTCCTCAATCAGCTCCCAGTTGTCAAACTGCGCAAACTCATAGCTGTGCCCCCACAGATAGAACAGCTGCGGATGATCGGGCTTGGCCGCTACAAACTGCCTGGCCAGATCCAGCAAATGCGCATTGGCATGGCGGCAGGTGGTGGTCATGCGCAGCAGATCCTGCGGCAGATCAAAGCTTTCCGTCTGGGCGGTGGTGCGGGCATAGCGAACGCCCGCCTCGCGCAGCACCTCCACCACATGATCGTTATAGGTACCATAAGGATAGGCCAGACCCAGCAGCTTTCTGCCAAAGAGCTGCTCCAGGGTATCCTGCCCGCGATGGATTTCCTCACGCAGGCGCGCGTCGTCCAGCTGCTCCAGATGCTGATGGGTATTGGTATGCCCGGCAACCTCGTGATTTTTATACACCTCGGGCAGTTGTGCCAGCGGCAGGTGCCGCACGGTTACGCTTCCCTTCTGGAAGATGCGGTCCAGGCTTTGCAGGCCAGGGTTCAGGTTAAAGGTGCCGCGCAGGTGATATCGATCCAGAATTTCAATCAGCCGGACATCCTGCTCCACGCCGTCGTCATAGCTGAAGGTAAGGGCCTTCATTTTGCCGTTCCACATTGGAATAGGCTCCTTTTCTTGTGTTTTTTTACAGCAAAAGCACTGCCAGTCTGAAAAAACGGCAGTGCTTTTATATTTGTCAGTCCGTCGCGCGCAGACGGGCGATGGCGCGCTTGAGCTTGGCCTCGGCGATGGCAAACTGCTCGTCGCCGCGCTCCAGCGTTTTCAGGCGCTCCTCCGCCTTTTGCTGCGCCTGGGCGGCGCGCTCGCGGTCAATATCCTCCACCCATTCAAAGGTGGTGGCCAGCACGCGGCACACGCCGTTTTCCACGCTCAACAGCCCGCTGTTGCACACGCCCACGCGGGTGTTGCCGTTTTCATCGGTCACGCGCGCCTCGCCAATGCCCAGCGGAGCGGCATAGTCGATATGCCGCGCCAGGATGGCCACATCGCCGTTCACCGTGCGCAGGATGACGCGCTCCGCCTGACCGTCATATGCCATGCGGTCGGGGGTTACGATCTGCAGATGAAAGGTTGACATGCTTATTCACCCTTTTTCGCTTTGGCTACCGCCTCGTCAATGCTGCCGACAAACAGGAAGGCGCTCTCGGGCAGATCGTCGTGCTTGCCCTCGATGATCTCCTTAAAGCCGCGGATGGTTTCCTTCAGCGGCACGTACTTGCCCTGATAGCCGGTAAACTGCTCGGCCACGGAGAAGGGCTGGCTGAGGAAGCGCTGCACCTTGCGGGCGCGGGCTACGATCAGTTTATCCTCGTCGGACAGCTCGTCCATACCCATGATGGCGATGATATCCTGCAGCTCCTTATAGCGCTGCAGAATGCCCTGCACGGCGCGGGCCACTTCGTAATGCTCCTGGCCGACTACCTCGGGCGTGAGGATACGGCTGGTGGAATCCAGCGGATCGACGGCGGGGTAGATACCCAGGGAGGAAATGGCGCGGCTCAGTACGGTGGTCGCATCCAGATGGGCGAAGGTGGTGGCCGGAGCAGGGTCAGTCAGGTCGTCCGCAGGCACATAGACAGCCTGAACGGAGGTGATGGAGCCCTTGTGCGTGGAGGTAATGCGCTCCTGCAGCGCGCCCATTTCGGTGGCCAGGGTGGGCTGATAGCCTACGGCGGAGGGCATGCGGCCCAGCAGCGCCGACACCTCGGAGCCTGCCTGGGTGAAGCGGAAGATGTTATCGATAAAGAGCAGCACATCCTGGTTTTCACGATCGCGGTAATACTCCGCCATCGTCAGGCCCGACAGCGCCACGCGCATACGCGCTCCCGGCGGCTCGTTCATCTGGCCGTAGACCAGGGCGGTCTTGTTGATAACGCCGCTCTCTTTCATTTCGTTGTACAGGTCGTTGCCCTCGCGGGTACGCTCGCCAACGCCGGCGAACACGGACAGGCCGCCATGCTGCTTGGCCACGTTGTTGATCAATTCCATGATCAATACCGTTTTGCCAACGCCGGCGCCGCCGAACAGACCGATCTTGCCGCCCTTGGCGTAGGGGCAGATCAGGTCTACCACCTTGATGCCCGTTTCCAGGATTTCAGTGGAGGTTTCCTGCTCCTCATAAGAAGGGGCGGGACGGTGGATCGGCCAGCGCTCCACATTTTCAGGATCGGGCTGATCGTCGATGGCCTGACCCAGCAGGTTAAAAATGCGGCCCAGGCACTTATCGCCCACGGGCACGGTGATGGGGCTGCCGGTATCCACGGCATCCAGCCCGCGCACCATACCGTCGGTGGCGTTCATGGAAATGCAGCGGGCCACGTTATCGCCGATATGCTGCGCCACTTCGGCCACGATCTTGCGGTCGCCGCTTTGGATTTCGATGGCGTTGAGCAGCTCGGGCAGCTGACCGTCCTCAAAACGGATGTCCAGCACCGGGCCGATAACCTGAACCACTTTGCCAATGTTTTGTTTGCTCACGATGGTTTATTTCTCCTTTCCCGATGCGTTATTCTTCCGCGCCAGCCACAATTTCGGTAATTTCCTGCGTGATGGCGCCCTGGCGGGCACGGTTGTATTTCAGCGTCAGATCGCTGATCATGGCGTCAGCGTTCTTGGTGGCAGCGTCCATCGCGGTGCGGCGCGCGGCCACTTCGCTGGCAAAGGAATCGCACAGTGCGCTGTAAAGACGGCCCGCGATGAAATCCGGCATGATGCGCTGCAGCGTTTCGGCAGCGCCCGGCTCATATATGGTGCAGGAGGCAGCCTCGGCCTGCTCGGGCTTTTCCACCGGCAGCAGCTGCTCGATTACCGCTTCCTGCGCCATCATGGAATGGAAGGAGGTGCAGGCCAGGAAAATCTCGCTGTACTGCCCATCCAGAAAGCCCTTGATCAGGTCGTTCGCCAGCTTGTAGCAGCCGCCGACACCCAGCCCCTCCACGCGGGAATAATCGCTGGACAGCAGCTGCGCGCCCTCGCGGTGATACTTTTCAATCGCCTTGCGGCCAATGGGCAGCACGCAGGCGGGCACGCCGCCGCAATGCGCAGCCACGGCCTTGAACACATTGGAGTTATAGCCGCCCGCCAGCCCGCGCTCACCCGCGATGACCACATAGCAGCGGCGGCCTTCGGGGCGCGCGGTGACAAAGGGCGTATCCTGCTGTGCGCAGCTGCGCACAGCGGCCATCACGGCCTCGCGGGATACCGTGGCGTAGGGCTTGCTGTTTTCCATGCGTTCCTTGGCGCGGCGCAGCTTGGAGGTAGCCACCAGCTGCATGGCCTTGGTGATCTGCCGGGTGCTTTCCACGCTTCTGATGCGCAGCTTGATATCCTTCATGGATGTTCCAGCCATGGAAAGCCTCCTTTACGCCTTCATCTTCAGGAAATCGCGGGTATAATCGGTCAGGGCAGCCTTCAGGGCGGCCTCGGTCTCAGCGCTCAGCTGGCCGGTGGTGCGGATAGCGTCCAGCACGTCGTTGTGCTGCGCGGCCATACGGGCATACAGGCCATCCTCGTACTCAGCCACATCCTGCACCTGCACATCCTTGAGAAAATCATGCGTGACGGCGTAGAAAATGCACACCTGATCCTCCACGGCGATGGGATGGTTGCGGTTCTGCTTGAGCACCTCCACAATGCGCGCGCCCTGAGCCAGACGCGCCTTGGTATCCGCGTCCAGATCGGAGCCAAACTGCGCGAAGCCCTGCAGCTCGCGATACTGGCTGTAGAGCAGCTTCAGGCTGCCGGCCACCTTCTTCATGGCCTTGATCTGGGCGTTGCCGCCCACGCGGGACACCGAGATACCGGGGTTCACGGCGGGCATGATGCCGGCGTGGAACAGCTCGGTTTCCAGGAAGATCTGGCCGTCGGTGATGGAAATGACGTTGGTGGGGATGTAGGCGGATACGTCGCCCGCCTGGGTTTCAATGATGGGCAGCGCCGTGATGGAGCCGCCGCCGTACTTGGGATCGATGCGGGCGGAGCGCTCCAGCAGGCGGGAATGCAGGTAGAATACGTCGCCGGGGTAGGCTTCACGTCCCGGAGGACGGCGGATCAGCAGGGAAAGGGCGCGGTAGGCCACCGCGTGCTTGCTCAGATCGTCGTATACGATCAGCACATCCTTGCCCTGATCCATGAAGTATTCAGCCATCGCGCAGCCGGAATAGGGGGCGATGTACTGCAGCGGCGACAGCTCGCTGGCCGTGGCGCTGACAACGGTGGTATATTCCATCGCGCCCGCGGCGGTCAGGGTATCCACCAGCTGGGCGACGGTGGAGCATTTCTGGCCGATGGCCACGTAAATGCAGATCACGTCCTTGCCGCGCTGGTTGATGATGGTATCCAGAGCGATCACGGTTTTACCGGTCTGACGGTCGCCGATGATCAGCTCACGCTGGCCGCGGCCGATGGGGATCATGCTGTCGATGGCCTTGATGCCCGTCTGCAGCGGCACGGAAACGCCCTTGCGCTGGATGATGCCGGGGGCGCTGCGCTCGATGGGGCGGTATTCCTTGGCTTCAATATCGCCCTTGCCGTCCACAGGCTGGCCCAGGGCGTTGACCACACGGCCAATCAGCGCTTCGCCGACGGGCACGGATACGACCTTGCCCGTGCGTTCCACGGTGTCGCCCTCACGGATGCCCTCGTCGTTGCCCAGCATAACGATGGCCACGGAGTTTTCCTCCAGGTTCAGCGCCATGCCGTATTCGCCGTTGGAGAAGCGCACCAGCTCGTTGGCCATGCACTTTTCCAGGCCGCTCACGCGGGCAATGCCGTCGCCGATCATCAGGATGGTGCCGGTATCGTTCTGGGTAATCTTATTTTCGTAATTCTTGATTTGCTCTTTGATGAGCTTGGAAACTTCCTCGGGTTTTATCTGCATCATATCACCGCTTTCAGTAGATGAAGCGCGCGGCCTTACTTGCCGGCCAACGCCTGATGAATGGACTGGAGCCTGTGGCGCAGGGTATTGTCATAGCGCTTGCCGTCCATTTCCAGCAATACGCCGCCAATGACCTGGGGATCCACCTTTTCGCGCAGGGAGATCTGCCGGCCGGTCATGCTGCCCAGCTTGATCAGCAGCTTTCTGCGCTGCTCCTCCGTCAGGGGAGCGCTGGTGGTTACGCAGGCCTCGGTCACGCCGTGATCGCGGTTATACTGCTCGCGATAGGCCTGCTCGCACCCGGAAAAGGCGTGCAGCGCGCCGCGCTCACACAGGATTTTCAGGAAATTGAGCACATAGGGATGCACCTGACCGCGCAGGGTGCGATCCACAATGCCCACGCGCTCCTGCTTGCTCAGCGACATATTGGACAGCAGGCGGCAGAAATCCGGCTGCTCGTCAAAGCACGCCTTCAGGGCTTGCAACTGCTCAAGAACTTCCTTGGCAATGCCCTCTTCCGCGCACAGGGCATACAGGCCGTCGCCGTATTCTCTGCTAAGGTCTGTCACTGCTGTTCACCAACATTCTTGATGAATTCATCCACAAAGCCGTCGTAATCCTGCTTCTTAACCTCGCGCTCGACCACCTTGGAGGCGATGCTTACGGCGATATCGGAGATCTCGCCGCGCACATCCTGAAGCATCTGCTTCTTCTCCTGGGCAATCTCCTGCTCGGCCTTCTGCTTGAGATGGCTGGCCTGGCTGTTGGCCTCGGCCACGATGGCGTCGCCCTTGCGCTGGGCCGTCTGCACAGCATTGCGCACCAGGCCGTCCGCCTCCTCGCGGGCGGTAGCCAGACGCGCCTCATATTCCTGCTTCATATTGATCGCGCTGTCGCGGTTTTCCTTCGCGTCCTGGTAGATCTGATCCACCTGCTGCTTGCGGGCAGACATCATCTTTTGCACAGGCTTGAAAAGAAAACGCTTGAGAATCAGGAACATGATCAGCAGATTTGCAAGGGAAACGAGGATGCTCCAGATATTGACTGAAATGATCTCTAACGATTGCATCTGCTTTGCCTTTCTACCGCCTTACAGTACGGACTTGAGCAGATTGATAAACATGTTAGGCGCAACGAAGATCAGCAGGATAGCGATAACCAGGCCGTAGATACCGGTGGTCTCGGCGATGGCGCAGCCCATGATCATGTTGCTGCGGACAGCGCTGGCGCTTTCAGGCTGACGACCGATCGCCTCGCAGGACTTACCAACGGCGTAACCTTCACCGATAGCGGGGCCGATGGCGGCGAAACCTACGGCGATACCAGCGCCCAGCGCGCAGCAGGCAAGGATGATAGCGGTTGCGAGTTCCATGATGAATTCCTCCTAATGTGTTGTTTTGTGTTTTGGGTTGCGAAATTTATGCTTTCTGCAAAGACGCTTTTTTGCGTTTCTTTGCTTGACGCCGTTCATAATCCTCTTCAGGGAAGCCCAGGGCGATGTTCAGCATGGTCAGCATGGCGAAGATGAACGCCTGCATGCAACCGCTGAAGATATCAAAGTACAGCGACAGGATGGCGGGCAGGCCGATCTGCAGGAAGGGAAACTGCCCCAGCACGCCGGGCAGCCAGCCCAGCAGCATATTGCTCAGGCCTTTCAGCGCCGTGCCCACCAGAGCGGAGATGATCACGCCCGAAAGCACGTTGCCGTAGTGACGGAAGGACATGGACACAGGCGTCGCCACCTCGCCCAGCACGTTCATGGGAGCAAACAGCGGCACGGGCGTAAAGAAGCCCTTCACATACGGCCACAGGCCGCCCTGCAGCTTGTAATAGGTGATCAGGATAAATACCAGAATGGCCCAGCCGGCTACGATGTTCAGATCGGACGTGGGCGGGAACAGCCCCACCAGGCTGGACAGGCTGGACAGCGCGGACAGACCCAGGATGGCCGCGATAAAGGGCACAAATCCCATAAACCGCTCGCCCATGCTGTTTTGCACCAGGCTGGTTACCTTATCAACAATCCACTCGGCAATCAGCTGCCGTTTGCTGCCGGGAACCACCTGCAGGCCGTGGGTCAGATACAGGCACAAGCCCAGCATCGACAGCATCACCGCCAGGCTATTCACCTGCGCCTCGGTTACAGGCCAGGCCTGGATGGGCATATCGACGGTAAAAAAGATCATTGCGCCGGTGATCGACACGCCCTCCGTCGCGGGAGCGGTGAGCACCTTCAGCGTCATTGCCAGCAAAAATGGCACAATGGCAAGCGCCAGATACAGCGCGTCTACCAGGCGGTTTTTCATTTTATTACCCATAGCCGGACGCCTCCTTTTATTATTTATTGGTTTTATTGGCTGCAGACAGCGCCATCAACACATAGCGTTGTAATACGATTGGAATCAGCACAGCCACAACATGGAAACAAGGAACGACAATGCCGATCAAAAGGCAGACAGCCAGCATAGCCATACGTCCAAGATAGGATAAATGCGCATTCCGCTTGGCGCGCACAGCATAGTCGGGAAGCTCTGCCCCCGCCTTTTTGCCCATGACGGTTTCCATAACGTCCTTTTGGTTTTCGGGATCGTCCGGATCCTGCTCAGGCTCGGGCGACAGCGGGTTCTTGTCCCCCTCGCGCGCGGCCATCTCGGTATTATTCTGGATGGTCAGCGCCAGCAAAAAGAAATTACCCACCGTGACCACATAGCCCAGCAGCGCGCCCAGCACGACCGTGTAATCCAGCCTGCCCGCGCCCCAAAAGCCTAGCACAGTCAGCACGACGGGAGCCACCATGCCGACAGCCAGCCGCAGGGTATCGCGTTTTACAACGGGCTGCACCTTCATGCGCTTTCCTACCTTCTTCATCTTAAATAAAAACCCAATTCCTATCTAGTTTACCATAGCGCACCAGAATTATCAAGGGGGCAAGTTGAAAGTTTTGTTTATGATGGAATCATTATTTTTATACCGATAACGACAAATCTATATATCATTTATCGTTTCTTCTGCGCAGCTGCCAGAAGGCCACCGCGCTGGCGGCGGCCACGTTCAGGCTGTCCACCCCGTGCAGCATGGGGATGCGCGCGGTATAGTCGCAGCGCGCGATGGTGGTTTTTGTCAGCCCGTCCCCCTCCGCGCCCAAGATCACCGCCAGCCGCTCCTCCCGCGCAAGGCAGGGATCGTCGATCTCCACCGAATCCTCGCTCAGCGCCATGGCGACGGTTGCAAAGCCCATTTCCCGCAGCAGCGTCATGCCCGCCTCGGGCCAATCCTGCGCTTGCTGCCCGATGCGCGTCCAGGGCACCTGAAATACCGTGCCCATGCTGACCCTCACGGCGCGCCGGTGCAAGGGATCGCAGCAGCTTGGCGTCAGCAGCACCGCGTCCATGCCCAGCGCTGCAGCGGAGCGCATCACCGCGCCCACGTTGGTGGGGTCGTTCAGCCCCTCCAACACCGCCACGCGCCGCGCGCCCGCGCACACCTGGGCCAGCCTCGGCAGCTCAGGCCGATAGAAGGCCGCCAGCACGCCGCGCGTCAGGGCAAAGCCGGTCAATTGTTCCAGCGTTCGGCTATCCGCCGTATAGACGGGAATGTCGCCGCAGCGGGCAATCAGCCCCGCCGCTTTGCCTGCGATATGCCGCCGCTCCATCAGCAGCGAGGCGATGCGATACCCCGCGTCCAGCGCGTGACCAATCACCGTAACGCCCTCCGCAATAAAAAGCCCGCCCTGCGGACAGGCGCGAAGCTGCGCCCCCGTCAGGCGGGCGTATACGTCCAGTTCCGGGGCGAAAAAATCCGTAATCTCAACAATATCAGCCATGCTTGTCCCTCGCAGCGTTATTCTCAGATAGTGTATCACGCGCAGGGAAAATTTGCAAAGCCATTTTTATTGGGTTATGTTTTCAGTTGTGCTTTCCAGCCGCGTGCCCGACATCCGCTCATAAAAAAGCGGCCTGTGCATCAGCGCGCGCACGCATGCAAACAGCAGCGCCAGGATATAGCCGCCGTTCACCAGCAGAAACAACATCAGATACGCCTCGTTATCGCCGCGATACTGTCTGATCGCCAGCACATTCAGCGCAACAGGCAAGCCGATCAGCGCCGCAAGCTCCAATCCAAACCGAACCGGATACTGATAGATATAGGGAACGCCGCCGCCCCTGCGGCACAGGCGCAGCCGCGTCCACACCATGCCCGGCGTTCTGCCCGACAGCAGCGGCGGAAGCACGCAGAAATACGCGGCGATTGCCCAGAAGAACGCGCGCTCACCCATAAAGACCGCTGCGGCTGCCGCAGCAAGCAGGCTGATAAGCGTATCGTAAAACAGCGCCAGCATGCGCCGCAGCAAGGATACCCGCCGCCCGCGCGCCAGGCTGATCTGATCCAGCGCCTCGCGGCTGGGCAGCATGCGCGCAATGGGCCCGGCCAGCGCATAGCCAACCAGCCCGCCCAGGGTGTTGAGCAGCAGATCATCCACATCAAACAGCCGGTAGCTGCCCGGATAGATAAAGTACAGGCCGCTCAGCTGCGTCAGTTCAAAAAACAGCGACAGCGAAAAGGAAAGCATGATCGTCTTTCGCAGCTCGCACTGAAAATAATACCGCATGTAAATGCCGAACGGCACAGTCATCAGCAGGTTCAGCAGCGCCGATAGAAAGGCCCCGCGCGTAAACAGTGCCAGCCAGCTTGCGGGATTGCGCCAGGAAAAACCCGCCTGCCGGATCATATCCCGCACAAAATTCAGGGGAACCAGCTGCATGGGATGCCCGTGCAGATTGTCTGCCGCATCGCCGCGCGGCAGCGGCAGGATCACCAGGCAGTACACGCACAGCATATACAATATGAAGGAATAAACGATCAGGATTCGCAGGCTGAACACCGAGCCGTACCGGCGGTAGCTCCACGCCAGATAGGGCAGCGTAAACAATATGGCGATCGTGGGATAGATCACCGCCGCCTGCCGCAGGGCTTCCAGATTCTGCGCCATCGCGCCTCGCCTCCTTCATTGTTACTTTCATAGAATAGCGCGGCGCGGCGCGCTTTTCCATCGAAGCAGCTTACAATTTTCCTTACATTTTTGTAAGATGCGCGTGAGATTTTTCCGCGCTCAATCGTCTTATTAGCGTAGGATCCTAAAAAAAACGCCAAGGAGGCCGCCGTGCTGGATGAAAAAACATACGCCGATGCGCTGACCCGCCGGGCCGACATGCTCTATCATATCGCCAAGACGATCCTGTCCTCGGACGACGACTGCCGCGATGCGCTGCAGGATGCGGCCCTGCGCGGCTGGGAGCGGCGCTGGCAATTACGGGACGCGCAGCTGTTCGACGCCTGGATCACGCGCATTCTCATCAACTGCTGCCACGCCATCGGCCGTAAGAAACGCCGCTATGTGCTGCAAGAGGAGATCGACCTGGGCAGCAATCCCCCGCCCGACCGCGAGCTTTATCATGCCCTGACCGCCCTGCCGGAGCCCTACCGCCTGCCGCTGGTGCTGCACTATCTGGAGGGCATGGACTACGCGCAGACCGCCCGCGCGCTGGGTCTGACGCAAAACGCCGTGCGCGGACGGCTGAGCCGCGGCCGCGCCGCGCTGAAAAAATGGTTTGAGGAGGCCGAAGAATGAGCCGTCATTTTCTGATAAACGCTTTTCCCCCAACGCCTGAAGCCTGCCGCCAGGCGCTGGCGCTGCCAAACACCGCGCGCACCCGGCATACCCGGCTGCGGGTGTGCCTTTCCCTGCTGCTGTGCGCCGTGCTGCTGGGCGGCATCGCCTGCGCAGCAAGCGGCTACGGGGTGTTCCGCTTTCTGCTGGGCAATGCGCAGCCGGGCGACGCGCTGCGAAGCCTATCGCAGACGCTTGGGCAGTCCGCGATGGCTGATCATATTCAAATCACGCTGACCGATCTGATCTATGACGGCCGCAGCCTGGCGCTGTCCTATGATGTGGAAAATCTGATGCCTGCGCAGGCGGCGATGGTGCGCCTGGAGGGGCTGACGCTCAACGGCCAGCCCGCCGCCATCCTGTACGAGGACGAGACCCGTCTGGTGCCCTCGCTGCACCGGGACGAGCTGCCCGTGCGGCGCAATCCCCTGCTGGGCGGCCTAACCACATCGGTTCTGCCCGCGTTTTCGGGGCAAGTGACGGGCGAAATCACCTTCGCCATCCTGCGGCCCAAGGTCGGCTTTGCCATCATCAGCGACGATCTGTGCGAAAGTGCTGATCTGTCGGCATACAGCGCCGAGCAGCTGCCCGATATTCTGGATCAGCGCGCAGCGGCGCTAGCGCTGGAAAATGCCGTCATCATCCCCGAGAGCGCCGCCAGCAGCTATGCGGACTATGCGCAGCTTGAGCCCAGCTTCGGCCTGCTGAGCGACGCGGAGGACACATTGACCGAGACTGCGCGCGTGACCATCCGTTTCACCTTTAGTGCCGCGCAGGGCGCGCGCTATGACCTGCGCCCAGCGGAGGATATCAGGCTGGCCGACTGCACAGCGCGCATCGATACGCTGTGGGTATCGCCCCTGGCGGTTGAGGCCACAGTGTATCTGCTTCCGCAGGAAAACACGCAGGCCGCCGCCCAGTCGCTGGCTGCGCGCTATGGCGAAATGACGCTGCTGGACGCGGACGGCCAGGAGCTTGCCTATGCGGATATGGACTACCTGAGCGGCAACCAGCCCGATGTGGTCTGCCTGAACAAGCAGCAATGGGTATGCCGCTATATGATCTCCATGCCGGGCGTGGAGGCGCTGCCCGAAAGCGTAACGCTGCAGGCTGCAGGCGGCGTGATTGCACGGGCGCTCACCGACGGTGAAAAGCAGCCGGTAAGCAAATAACAGCCGCAGCCAGGCTGCTTTTTTACAGAAAGCGCCCCTGAACGTTTCAGCCGTTCAGGGGCGCTTTGATGATGCGGAAAACAGATTACTTGCCGGCCTTGGCCAGAGCGTCGTTGACGGCGGCGATGAACGCTTCGCTCGTCTTGGTCGCGCCGGTCACAGCGTCCACGTTGGTGGAGTTGTTGGCGATGATGGTATCGGCCAGCTTGAAGGCAGGGTCAGAGATACCGGGGGTCTCGTTGTGGCTCAGCACCTCGATCTTGGCGATCTTGTCGCCGTCCATGGTGACCTTCACCTTGATGGGGCCGCCGATTTCGCTGTTGGCTTCGCCGATGAACTCGTTGGCGGCGGTGGGCTCTTCCTTGACTTCAATCGCAGGAGCAGCTTCGCTGTAGCCAAAGTGCACGTTCAGGATTTCAACAGCCTTGGCGGCGGTCTCGCCGGTCACGGCGGCGCAGCGAGCCTTGCGGCCGTCATCCGCCATGGTGAAGCCGGTGGCTTCCATGTACTTGTTTACAGAGTCGCGGCAGTCCACGGAGTGGGCCACGGTGGTGGTAGGAGCCTTGAACTCGGGCTGGTATTCGGGGAAAGCCTTTTCCTTATACCAGGCGTACAGTTCATTGCGGAGCTTGCCGGCGTCGCCGCCCTCGCAGAACAGGCCGAAGATCGCGCAGCAGCCTCCCAGGGAGCCGCACAGGGACTGCTGGCCATAGCCGCCAGCGCCATTGGCGAACATGCGGGCGTTAAGCTGGTTGTAAGGATAGCCAAATTTGGCAGCCAGCGTCTCGATAATAGCGGCGAAGGCGCCAGCGCAGCAGCCGCCGTGGGTGTAGAAGGCCTTGTAGCCGGCTTCTAGCACTTCCTGGGGATCCAGCTTTTCCCACTTCCAGGGCCAGGCAGGCGCGCCGATGGATTCATCAGCAGCGGCGGTGTTCAGGCCAACAGGCAGCATAGAAACGGCGGCAACGCCCAGCAGACCCTTGCCGGTAGTGCGCAGAAAGTCGCGGCGACTCTTGTTCATGTCCATAGAATGTCACCCTCCATTTTGTTTTGTGATTGCTTGCTGTATTCTGCCCTATACCAATGGCAGTTACTTTATGATAACACATATGGAGGGGCTTGTCAACAGAATCAGTAAAATCAGGGAATTTTTGTTCCCGTCACTTCCATGCTGATCCGGGTTACATTGCCGTTTTCCAGCTGATAGGTCAGGGTGGTTACGCCGCCGTCCTCACGGTTGTACACATATTCCAGATGCGCGCTGGTGTCGCTGTCCTTGTAATAGCGGGCGTAGCCGGTGGCCTCGTCATAATAAATGCTGCGGTTGCCGCGTGCATTGGCCGCCTGGCCCATATCGCGGAACTGCTCGGTCACTTCGTTCAGCTTCATGCCCACGCGCGTGTTGCGCGGGCCGACCATGGAGGCGTAATTGGTGCTGACGGACAGCAGCGTTTCGCCCACGGCGCTGAAGCGCATTTCGCCCCAATCATAGGTAACGCGGATCACCTTGCCATTTGCGGCATTTGCGTCGTCCACGGTCTCGGCCTTGCCCTCGCCGTAGAGCTTCCTGATCGCGTCGTAGGTCGTCGTGCCCACCTTGAAGGCCTTGAACTGATCATTGGTATCACGGAAGAAGTTTTTGAAGGGCAGGTCGATGCGGAAATCCGCCACCAGCTCGTTGGATACCTTGCCGTACTGGTTTACCGCCACAGCGCGCACCTTGACGCGGCCGGGCGGCAGCAGGAAGCCCTCGTCGGTATAGATGGGCGATTCGCTGTTGGGCGCGGTGCCGTCGATGGTGTAGTAAATCGTCACTTCCTGGCCCGGCGTATCGTTGGTGGTATCCATATACAGCTTCATGCGCACGCGGCGGCTATACGTACCGCTGAGGATGCGCGATTTGGGCGCGCTGGGCGAGGGGAAGAAGATCGTATACTTCAGGGAAACCTCGTCGCTGACCAGGGCAGAGGATACGCAGACCGCGCGAATGATGTGCGTGCCCTCCGTCAGCTTGATCGGGCCTTCAAACAGGATGCCGTCCTCGGGCAGCTGACCCGCTTCGTTATCCATCAGATAATAGATATCATAGCCCTGCGAAGACACCAGCTCGGTGGTGCGCTCCAGCATCCAGCGGCCCGTTTCCAGCGTGGCCGTGGGCGCCAGCGGCACCAGCTGCTCGCGCTGGGCCTTAAAGCTCAATTCTCCCGTCTGGGCATAGGCCGCAGCCATCAGATCGGTGGCTTCAAACAGGCGCCCCTGATCGGTCATGATGGCAATGGCGTTGCGGTAAGCCAGCGGCCGGGTCGGATCAACCTCGGTATACAGCTGGCGGTAAATCTCCTCCGCATTGCCCAGCTGACCGGCCGCCTCGTAAGCGTCGGCCAGCTCCAGCAGACGATCGTACAGGTTTTCAATTTTGGGGTTCAGCGCATACGCCTGCTCAAAGGTATCGATCGAGCGGGCGATATAGCCCTGATCCAGCTGCTCGCCGCCGATCACCCACAGCGCGCTGGCCGCAGCTTCATCCCCGATCATGGAGATCACCTTGGCTTCACGGTCGGGATTGCCCGAGGCTGCGTGCATCAGGTACAATTGGCCCGTGCTGGTTTTGATGGCCAGCACAAACACCGTTGCCGCCAGCACCAGCAGCGTGCTGCCCAGGATGGTAAACAGCAGGGCGTAGTTAATCCCGCGCGGGCGCACGCTGGGCGCGGACATGCCGGGGCGCTTTTTGCGCTCACGGTCGCCATGCTTGCCCTGCTGCACGCCGCGCCGGTTGTCCGGGCGGCCCGCATCCCCGGCATAATGCTCCTCCCGCGAGGCACTGCGCTCGGGCATTGCGCCATAGACGCGGGGCGGCTCATGGCTGCGCCCCTGGCGGATGGAGGCCACGCCGCTTTTGCCGGTATAGACATGCAGCGGCGCGCCGCAGCGCGGACATACGCGCGCGCCGTTATCAGACTGCGTGCCACAGCGTTCACAAATCATTGCAGATAATCTCCGTTAATGGGCGCGTCGGGGATTTCAGGCGCGGTGGGCGAATCGGGATCCTCCTCCTGCGCATCGCCGTTCTTTTTGCCAAAGTCCATCTGCAGGCGCGCCATGGCCTCATATTCAGGGTCGTCCTCGTCAAAGATACGCTCGGGCGCGTCGCCGCCCAGCTCCTCGATGGCGGAGCGCAGCTCAATATAGGTCAGGTAGCTGATATCCTCCTGCAGGGCCAGATCGATCAGCGTTTCCAGCGCGCGCTCATCCCCCAGGCGGCCAAGATACCCCGCCAGCACGGCCACGTTGGCCTCAGGCAGGCGGATCAGGCGCAGCAGCTCGCTGAGCACCCGGCCGGTGGTATCCGGATAGTGCGACAGCACGGCGCACAGGGCCTCGCGGCCCGCGTCGTTGGCCTCGTCCAGCGCGGCCAGCATGGCGGGCACCGCGTCCTCGCCCATCTGGGTCAGGCTTTCAGCCGCCGCGTCGCACAGCTCGTCCTCGGCTTCGCGCCTGAGCTGCCACTGGATATAAAGCTCCATCGGCAGCTGGCTTTGCAGTTCGTTGAGCAGCGATACGGCGGTCATGCGCGCCTCCTGCGGGGCGCGCTCCTTCTGCAGCAGCATAAACAGCCGGCTTGCGGCGGGATCGCCCAGCTCAGTAATGCGGTTAAGCAGCATATCGGGCGTGGGCACGCGCTGCTTGATATAATCCTCCATCCAGTCTACCAGGACCTTGGCGTCGTCCCAGCTCTGAAAATACTCGCCGGGCTTCTGGTTGGCCAGAAAATCGGCCGGCGTATCCAGAAAGCGCGCATACACATCGGGCATCGCGGCTTCCATCGCGTCGTAGTTTTTATACTCCTTGGCATGCTCGCGGAAATACTTCATCGCGTACATGGAAAAAGCTTTATCAAAATCAATACACTTCATGGATGGTATTGCTCCTTCTGATCAATTGCTTATAGGCGCGGCGCACACGTCTGGGGGAAGCCGCGCGGTTGAGCACATCGTCGGCGGCCATGGGATCGCCCGCCTCCAGCATCAGATACGCCGAAAACGCCGTGGTCCACACGCCGTCGCGGCACTGCGCATAGTGGCGGCGCGCGCTTTCCGGCAGCCGCCGCCAAAGCTGGGGCACCTGCTGCACCACCACATCCAGCGCGGCGGAGCTGCGGTTGCGGCGAAGCAGCTCGCGCACCAGCGCGTGCAGATCTGCGTCATAGGGCGGACGCCTGCGCGGCGGCACCAGGCACAGCCTGCCGTCCGGGCGCGCATAGCAGGGCAGCTGCTCGCCCATTTCCTTTAATTCATCCAGTATCAGCGCATACAGCACCGGCGGAAGGCTGCCCTCCAGCAGCGCCAGCCGCAGGCCCACCGCATCGTGCGTCTGCATCATCAGGTGCACGGCCATTTCCGGCATGCCCGGCATCGGCAGGCGCATCAGCGCCACCAGCTGCTTGTGCAGGTGCTGGGGATCATCCTCCTCGCCGCCCGCCATTTCGGCCATGTTTTCCATAAAGCGGACGGACTGCTTCATCATTTGCCGGGGATCCTGCGGGCCGTCGTGCCAGGGCATTTCCAGCAGGGCGCGGGCCATATGATCGTCCTCATCCAGCATTTCGGCGCGGTGAAGCACGCTTTCCTCGCGCTCCTGATCCTTGCCCTGGGCGTACAGCGCCAGCGCAAGCAGCAGCAGATATTCCACGCTGCAGGGCCACTCCTGCAGACGCTGCTCCATCAGCTCCTCCGCCAGATCGTAAAACTCCAGCGTCATGGCCATGCGGCAGAAGGCCGGCGCCTGATCGTGCGTTTTGCACAGCGGCATGGCCTGCCTGAGCGCCGCGCGGCTGGCCTGCGGCATATCGGCCACGCGCAACGCCTGCGCCAGCTGCAGGCGGCAGTTCAGATTCTGCGGCTGCATATTGCAGGCGATATAGGCGTACTGCAGCGCCCGGCGGGGCTGACGGCCGTGCAGATACAATTCACACAGCAGCTGCGCGCACTCGGGCGTTTTGCCGCGTTTCCAGGATAATCTGGCCATTTCAAGGGCCCTTTTGGGCTCGCTTTGATGATCGGCCGCCTGGGCGCAAAGCGTCTGCGCGCGATGCATGCGCGGCGGCTCCTTTTCCGGCTTGGGCAGCCGCCACAGGATATCGCGGGCATGATCGGCCTGCTCGCCGCAGGGCGCGGCGCGCAGATAGGTATCCAGTATTTCGGCCATCGCGCGCTCATCCCCGGCCAGGGAGCGGCTGCGTGCCAGCCCATATACGCTGTCCGTATCGGCAGGATCGCGCGCCAGGTTTTCCATATACAGCCGGTCAGCCGCCAGGAAGGCGTGCATATCGGCATACGCCGCGGCAAGCTCGCGCCGGGTGGCGTTATCATCATGCTTGCGCAGCGCCGCGCGGAACAGGCGCACGGCCTCGGGATAATCGCCGGCGCGGCTGGCGTGCTGGGCCTTATCGCGCCAATAGGCGGCAGGCATATCAAGCGGTATAATATTGGGCATTGCGGTTCTCCTTATACGGTTACTGCAGGCTGCTGTTGAGCAGTTTTTTCAGCTCCTCCTCAGTAAAGGTATGCTTCTTGTGGCAGAAATGACACGTCAGCTCGGCCTGATGATCCTCGTTGATCAGCTGAAGCAGCTGCTTCTTGCCCAGGCTGATGAGCATGCGCTCGCAGCGCTCGCGGCTGCAGTCGCAGCGGTAGCTCAACGGCTCGCGGCTGAGCTTGACCATATCCATATCCCTGAACCAGCGATCGGCCAGCTCGTCCAGCGAATCCTCAAACAGATCGCGGCTGATGCCGGAGAACAGCATCGCGCGCATATCCAGCATATCCAGCGTTTTATCGCTGCAGCCGGGCATGGCCTGCACCAGAATGCCGCCGGCGGAGATCACCGTGCCCTGATGCACGATGGAGCCCAGCGACACGATGGAGGGCGTTTGCTCGCTGTTCATATAATAGGCGGCAAAGTCCTCGCCCAGGCCGCCGGAAATCAGGTTGATCTTGCCCACATAGGGCTCGCCCACGCCGTAATCACGCACCACGGTCAGCGTGCCGTCCTTGCCCACAAAGCCGGGCACATCGGGCTGACCGTCCGCGCGGGGCGGCAGCTCGGCATGCGGGTTCATAACAGAAATCTTGACGCTGCCGCCATGGGCCACGCAGGTCATGCGTCCGCCCGCGCCGCCGCCATCCACAATGACGGTCACGTTCGCGTCCTTTTCCTTCATCATCACGCCCAGCATGGCCGTGCCGGTCATCAGGCGGCTCATGGCGGCGATGGCGGTATCCGAGGCGTTGTGCAGATCGCCCGCCTTCTGGGACAGGGCGGTGGTGCGCATCAGCAGCACGCGCGCCTCGCCCCCGCATATGGTCATGCGCAGCAGCGCATCCTGCTCGGTATAAGGCTGATTCATCATTTTGCATTCTCCTTTGGACGGACGGCGCGGATATGCCATCTTTCGTCCCCCGGCCGGGGCGCGCGCAGGGAAAGCTTTCCATAGGTGCGGATATCGGCAAAGCCTGCCTCGGCCAGATATTCTGTTAATTCTTCAAGCGTATGGGCGCGCTGGGTCTGGGTCTCCTCCAGGCGCTGATAGCGCCCGTCCTCGCCGCGCACAAAAATGGATAAGCGCATATCCACCGTGCGGGTGCGCGGATGATATGCGTTCTGCCAGATATAGCTGATATCCTCCTCCTGGCAGCCCAGCGTATGATCGCCCAGCGTGCCGGAGAGCTTTTCAGGGGTGGATACGTCGAAAATCAGCGCGCCGCCGGGCTTGAGCTGCGCACAGGCAGCCCGGAAAAAGCGCCGCGCGCGGTCGGGCGTGGTCAGATAGTTGACCCCATCGCAGGTGCACAGGATGGCGTCCTGCCGCCGGTGCAGCTGCAGACGGCACATATCCTGACAGACAAAGGGGATCTCCAAGCCCGCGTCCCGCGCCTTCTGCGCGGCCTGGGAGAGCATATCGCGGCTCAGATCCACGCCCGTCATGCGATAGCCCAGGCGGCGCAGCGGCAGGGTAAGCGAACCCGTGCCGCAGGCGCACTCGCACACATTGCCGCCATGCACATGCGCGCCGGCCAGCAGCCGGGCATAGTGCCGCGCCCAGGCTGCATAATCCACGTCGCGCATCAGGCGGTCATACACCGCCGCAAAGGCTGTATACATTACGCATCCTTTCCGTTGTGCTTTTTCATGCCGGATACCAGGCCGCCGATGCGGCCGGTCTCCTGCGCGCTGAGCCCGCCCCAGCCTACCTGAAGCAGCTTATCGGTCAGCCCCAGGCGCTCGGCGGCGCGGTATTTCAGTCGCATTTCATCGTTTACAGAGCGCACGCGCATATCACCTCCGGGTACAGTATGCGCGCAAAGGCCCCCGCTTATTGCTGTGCGGCGGGATGATCGTCATCAGGTTCATCCTCATCGGTATAATCGTCGTCCTCTTCCTTGGCCAGGCCGCGGTTGATCTCCACGCCCTCGATGCGGCTGTTGATATACTTATCAAACACAGCGTTGGTGAAGGAGGCGTGCACAAAGCGCGTCAGGCTGTTGCCCAGGATCAGGTAATAGCCCGCCAGCCCCATCATGGCAAAGAGGAAGCCGTTGGGCACCAGCAGCGCCACCACAAAGGCAATGGCGGCGGGAATCAGCGTGGCCAGGCGGATGCCGATGGTCATGGGCAGGCGCGCCACGGCCAGCATCAGGCCGTTTTTGATCACCTGACCGAACTTCATCTTATAGCTGACCATCAGCGGATACATAAACACCAGGCCCAGCCACCACACAAAGCCCAGCACCAGGGTGAGCATCTGCGGCACCAGGAAGAACATGCTCTGCTGCTGCATCTGGCCGTAGAACAGATAGCAGATCAGCAGCACATACGGCAGCACGGACGTAATAGCCGATACGCCCAGCGCCTGCTTCCAGTTGTCCTTCACCGCGTCGCGGAAATCCGCCCAGGGGAAGGCATGCTCGTCGCGCGCCCAGTTGCGGGTCACATAGGCAAGGCCCGCCTGGATGGGGCCGGTGATCAGGATGCAGGGAATCAGCGCCAGCGCGAACATCTGCAGAACGCCGCGCGCCTCCACCTGCGTGGCCTCGCCCGTGGGGTTGCCGTCCTCATCCACCGGCGCGTCGTACACCAGCATCAGCACGGAGCTGTTGGCGGCCTCGTCCTTTACGCGCACCAGATCGCTGGCCGTAAGGACGGCGTTGAGCAGCATGGCGACCACCACCATCGTGGGAATCCAGGCGATGCAGGTCATCAGGTTGATGCGGCACAGTCCGGACAGGCGGATACGCAGCATTTCCCAGAAAAGCTGCCACCGGTTCTTGGGCAGATCCTCCTTGCGGTAATCGCCCTTTCCGCTCTTGCCATAGTAAAAGCTGTTCATTAAACGTCCGAACATGCGTTCATCCTCCCAAGGATCATAATTTGAGCATTATTATAACATAAAACGCCGCAAAAGAAAACAGGAAACACGCGCGCGATTCGATCTTTTCAAAACGGCGTAAATGTGCTAGAATAGCGTGAAATGTCACAAAGCAGGGAGGTGCAAGCCTTGTCTGACGTCAACCCCTACCGCCGCCTGTATGAGCAGCACCGCGACGAAGCGCCGCGCATCTATGGCATCAACGCGGTAAACAACCACTGCTTCCCGCATTTTCACTCCAGCATCGAGCTGGTCTGCGTGCATACCGGGTGTCTGAGCGCCCTGCTGGACGGCGAAAGCTACGACGTACACGCCGGGCAGATTCTGATCGTATCCGGCTACATGGTGCACTCCTACCGCACCCAGAAGGAAAGCACGGAGACCATTCTTGTCATTCCGCTGTTTTTGATTCCTTCGCTGAAAAAAGCGCTGCGGGACAACGTTTTTTCCTCGCCCATCTGCGACACGGCCGGCAATGAAAGCCTGCGCGCGCTGGTGGAATTGCTGCGCGCCGGCTGGTCGTCAATGAGCATCGAAACGCAGATCGGCCTTGGGCATGCGCTGCTGGGCATGCTGATCAGCCAGGTGGGCCTGTCCCCCCGCTGCGCGGATTCCCGCAGCATGGGGGTGATCAAGGACGTGCTGATCTACCTGCAGGATCACTATCAATCCTCTATTTCCATGGAGGAGCTGGCCAAGCGCTTCGGCTACAGCAAAAGCCGTTTCTCGCATCTGTTCAATGAAACGCTGGGCTGCCCGCCGGGCACCTTTGTAAACGCCCTGCGCTGCCAGCACGCGGCGCGCGCCATGTTGGAAAGCGACCAGACGCTGCTGGAAATTTCCCTGGGCGCGGGGTTTGAGTGCCCGCGCACCTTCTATCGCGCCTTCAAGCAGTATTACGGCATGACGCCCTCGCAATATGCCCGGGCGCACAGCGACAACCTGTCAAGCACCAGATCAAAGGCCGTAAATGCGCCGTAGCTCGGGCGTATAGGCGTTGTTTTCATCATATATCACCAGCGGCGGCTCGATCATCAGCCCTGGGCGCGCGTCCAGCATGCCCTCCATCAGGCACAGATGGGCCGCTTTTTCCACTCGCGAATGCACCATCCGGATACGCTTCGGCGCCATGCGGTATTTCCGCATGGCGTCGCTTAATTCTATCATCCGCGCGGCGGGAAACACGCAGCACAGCCGCCCGCCGTTCTGCAGAAGCCAGGCGGCCGCGCAGGCCACATCCTCGATGGCACAGCTTTCCTCGTGCCGCGCCAGGCGCTTGGAGGCATCGGGATTAAGCAGCGTGCCGCCCGCCTTGCCATAGGGCGGATTGCACGTTACCAGATCATAGCGCGCATGCGGCAGCAGCGTGCGGATGCCGCGCAGATCGCCCGGCAGCACGCGGATTTTTTCGTTCAGTCCATTCAGCGCCATGGATCGCGCGGCCATATCCGCCATATCGGGCTGGATTTCCACCGCATCGGCGGATATGGTGTTTTCCCGCGCGTAAAGCAGCAGCGGAATAACGCCCGTGCCCGTGCCCAGGTCGCACACGCGGTCATGCCGGCGCGGCGCGGCAAAATCGGCAAGCAGCACCGCGTCCGTACCAAAGCGAAAGGCGTCCGCGCGCTGAATCACGCGCAGACCGCCCCGCTGAAGATCGTCGATTCTTTCGTTTGGATACATCATGGAATGTTCAGATAGCGGGTAGGCAGGTAGCCCGTCTGCCCGTCATAGTCAATGCGGCACCAGAAGCTCCCCCGCGCCGTCAGCAGCACGTACTCGCCGCGCAGCACAATGGCCACGGGCGCAGAATTCTCATCGCATGCCGCGCGCAGATAGATGCTGGAGCCCTGCGGCGTTACCTGGGCGGCGATGGGCGCAGCCAGCTCGGTCATGGGCTCCTCATAGGAGGGCACGCTGCCCGTACTGTCGCTCAGGAAGGTCAGGAACTCGGTTTTCACATAGCCGGTCGTGCCCTCGTGCGTCACCTGCGTCCACACCGTGCCGCGCTCCACCACCTGCACGATATCGTTCTGCGGGATGCGCTTAAGCACCGCGCCGCCGATGGTCGCGCGCAGGTTGAGAGGGCCGGATTCAGTCGTCACCCGCGCCTGGGATACCGTGGGGATTACGGGCGCAGGGGCGGGCGTGGGCGTAACGGCGCTCTCTTCCCCCTCAAAGAAGGTGAGGAAGCTGCTCATCACATAGCCCGTCGCGCCCTGATATGTCACCTGCGACCAGGTATAGCCGCGGGACAAGACGGTAACGGTTTCATACTGCGGAATGGTGCGCATCACGCGCGCATTGGAAGAAGCGCGCTCACGCATGTTCAGCGAGCCCTTCACCGTGGTCACGCGGCCATACAGCACCTTGCCGCTGGTATTCTCAGTAGGCGCAGGCGTGGGCGTACCGTCCACATCCACAAAGGAAAGGAAGCTGCTCATCACATAGCCAGTCTTGCCGTTGTAGCTTACGCGCGTCCACAGGCCCTGGCGCTCCAGCACCAGCACCAGTTCATACTGCGGGATACGATCCAGGATTTCGCCCGAGGTCGTTGCACGGGCGCGCAGATTGAGCGAGCCGCTCTGCGTGGTCACGCGGGCATAGGTATAGGTAATGGCCGGGGCAGGCGTAGGCGTGGGCAGAATGGGCGTAGGCTGCGTGTCGTACAGATAGGTCAGGAAGGCGCTCATCACATAGCCCGTATACACGCCGTAGCGCACCTGCGTCCAGGTGCCGGTAATGCCCAGTACCTCCACAGTGGCATACTGCGGAATCTGCGTCAGCACGTTGTTGCCCGTCACGGGCGCGCTGCGCAGGTTCAGCGAACCGCTCACCGTGGTCACGCGCGCCGCCGTGGGCGTTTGCGCAGGCTGCGGGGTAGGCGTAACGACGGGAATGGGCGTTACCACGGGAATGGGCGTGGGCGTGCTGCCGTCGTTAAAGCGCAGATACTTGTTCATGACATAGCCGGTGAAGCCGCCGTAGGTGGTCTTGGACCAGCTGTAGCCGCGCTGCAGGATCGGAATGGTTGCGTTGCGCGGGATGGTGGTCAGTACCGTGCTGGCGGTGGACTCGCTCTTGCGCAGGTTCAGCGAGCCCTTTTCAGTGGTCACAACAGCGGTCAGTTGGCTGCCGTCGTCCGGGTCGCCCGTGCCATTCAATTGCAGATACTGCGACGCGCAGTAGCCCGTTACGCCATGATAGCGCACGCGGCACCATTCCGCGCCCACGCTTTCCACAATGATCCTTTCGCCGCGCGGGATCTCAGCCATCACCGTGCTGCTCATATTGGGCTGGGTACGCAGGTTCAGCGAAGAAGACGTGCTGTTGACCACCGCGTACTGCTCGCCCGCCTTGGGGGTATCGATTTCCTCCTCCACCGTCATGCCGTTGCGCTGCAGGGCGGAGGACAGCACATAGCCGATGAAGCCGCCGTAATACACCTGCGCCCACGCGCCGTCGTCGTGCTTGATTTTGACCAGCGCGCCCTCGGGCACGGTCAGCACCGTGTAGCCGGACAGGCTGGCGCTCATGCGCAGCGGCGTGCCGTCGGCGGCGATCACCGTAGCGCCCGTCGCGTCGCCGTCGCCCGCATTGCCCGTATAGCGATCGGACTGCGCGATATAGCCCATATTCACATAGCCGCTCTGGCAGCCATACTGCGTATAGCCCCAATCGCCGCTGATGGAGATCATGGGCAGCACCGTGCCGGCGGGGATCTGCGCCAGCACGGAGGAGGACAGGCTGGCCTGCGCGCGCAGGTTAAGCGAGCTTGTATTCTTTACCGTGCCGTAGCTGACCAGGGTGGTGGGCGATACGATCACGCCGTCCACCGCGCTGCCGGGCTGCAGGCCCTCCTTTTGCACATAGCCGTTCAGTACGCCGCAGGTAATGAGATACCAATCGCCGTAGACCGCGTGCACCGTCACCGCCGTGCCCTGGGTGAGGCCCGTGATGATATCAGCCGTGCCGTCAGGGGCAACGCGCAGCGCCACCTCGCCCGAGGCGGAGGCCGTCTGGATCACGCCCGTGCTGGCGCTGGTGCTGGGCGGCAGAGCCGGGGTATCAGCCGTCAGGATGGGCGTGCTTGCGCCGCTGCCCATTTCGCTCAGAATTGTGCGCACAAAGGTATAGGGCACCATGCGGCAGCCGCTGAAATAGAAGCTCAGTATCTGATCATAGCGATAGCCCAGCTCGCCCATGCGCATCGCGCCGCGCTGGCTCATGCCCGTACCGTGGCCGAAGCGCCGCGCCTGCACGGTATAGCCGCTGGCCGTGGCCGTTACCGTCCACAGCTCGTTGCTGGCGGCGTTGATGCCCATGTTCAGGGGCGTTTCCAATTCGCTGAAGATATCAAAGGTCAGCGTGCCGGTGCTGCGCGCGCCGTTTGCCGTAACGGTCACGTCAAAATCCAGCTTGGTATACAGGCGGCTGGGCGCGGCATAGCGCGGCGTATGGGGGGTAACGGCGTCAATGGATTCAATGCTCACGCTCTGCGTGCCAAACACGGCCTGGGCCTTGGCGTTCAGAAGGCTGCCCAGCGTGCTGTTGCTTTGCGCGCCGCTTTTATTCACCTGGAAGGAACGCACAACGGAAGCGGGATTCTGATAATCGTAGGGATCGTCCTTGACGGTAATATAATCATACTGGGTAGAGCCCCAGATGTTGCGCACCGATTCGATCTGTCCGCCGTTGGATGCGGTATAATAGGTAGCGGTATAGGCATTGCCGTTCATGGACACAAGGCCGCGGGTTTCCTGCACCGCCTGCACACAGCGGGCGTTGCCCGAGGGCGTGCCGTTATACACCTGATCGCTGGTGGTATCCACCACGTCGTAGCTGCGCGCGGTGGAGGCGTTCATGGCGCGCACGGTATAAGTACGCGCCGAAACGCACTGCGCCTTGAGCGATTCCAGCGGGGAGGAATTGCCCATCTCGTAGGGCAGCACGCCGTACAGATAATCCTCAATAAACACGTGCGCGATGGTATACAGCTTGTAAACGCCGCCGCTGCGGACGGACTTGAACTGCAGATCGCCCGGATACAGATTGCCGCTGACGCGCGCCTGGCTGATCTTCACGCCGTTGTCCGCAGCGCTGGTCGTATGGCGGCGCAGACGGAAATCCGTGCCCATAGCGGTGGTCACACCGTTCTGGGTCAGGGTCAGTTGGCCCGTGGCGCTGTTGAAGCCCACCGTCACCGTGCTGCCGTTTGCCAGGGCGGTCGCGCCGCTGCCATCCAGCGAGTAACTGCCACAAATGGTAATATCCAGCCGCGAGGGCGAGCCCAGCGAGGACAGATACACGCGCACCGTGCCATCCATGGTGGTATCCTCCGCCAGGGCGGCTTCGCTTAAAAAGCCGCCGGGCAGCAGCAGGCAGATTGCCAGGACAATCGCCAGTCCGGATTGAAGGATCTTGTTCATGCGCATGCCTTGCCTCCATCGCATAGTCGTAATACTTTCGTAATTATTTGCAGTATATCACAGGATGAGCGGCTTGTCTATTTGTTTTTCCTGCCAGCGCGCCGCCCTCGGCCCAGCCGCGCAATGGGCTGCTCAAAGGCATAGGTAACCAGCACGGAAATGGCCAGCGCCCCGGCAAAGCACAGCGCGACGTACAAATACTGCCAGGTACGGTCGCCCACCGTCCAGGGCGTTTCAAATTCGGATACCGGGATATTCCAGCGCTTGAGCTGCACGGCGAACACCTGATGCCACATATAGAACTGAAACGAGATTTCGCTCAGCACCCGCGTGACGCGATTGCCCATCAGCAGCCGCAGCGGCCGCGCGCCGTAAAGCAATCCCAGCATGCCCAGCCCCACCGTTGCCGAAAAGAGGAAGCGCCGCTGCATCTGCCCCAGGCGGATATGATCATACCCGCTCTCCCCTGCCTGCGCGGCGGTAATCCGGGCAATCAGGCAGCAGCACACCAGCAAAAGCCCTGTAAACAGCGCGCGCGTCCAGCCATCCTGCTTTGTTCGGCGCTTGACGGCGCAGTAGATTCCCGCCAGCGCCATGCCGTTGGCGTATACATCCAGCTGCGCAGGAAGCTGATTGAAATACAGGGTGGTATCGGGCAGCTCAGCCGCCCACGCGCGGTAGCCAAAAGCAACGGCCAGCATGCCCGCATAGCACAGCGCGGGCTTTTTGCGGAACAGCCGCGCCGCCAGCGGGAAAATCAGATAGAACTGCATCTCCACGCCCAGTGTCCACAGCGAGCCATTGAGGGGCGAGCCGATATAGCTGAACCGGAACAGCGTATGCGTAAACGTGGCGTGCGCCAGCAAATCGCGCCCCATGTACCAGGCGTTGAAGGTGCCGTCCGGGTTGTTATAGTTGCCGCCCGGCAGGGCCACAAAGATCAGCATGATCAGCACGCACAGGTAATAGGACGGCACGATGCGCAGCAGCCGCCTTTTATAAAACTGCCAAACTCCCGGCGCCTTGCCGCCGCTTTCAGCGGCCTCTGCATGGGGCAGATACAGCAGGAAGCCTGACAGCAGCAGCATCGCATCCACCCAGATATAGCCCGAGCGCAGCCAGGAATCCAGCGAGGCATAATAGCTGCCGATAGAGATGCTGGGGGTCAGCCAGCTTTGCTGCCAGATATGATAGCACCCCACGAAAAGCACAAACAGCGCGCGGGCGCCATCCAGTGCGGGAAGGCGTCCGTCGCGCTCCGTTTGCGTATATTGCTGATATTTCTGCGTTAATCGGTTCATTCTTCTGTCACTCGGGTCAGCTTGTACTGCGTTTTGCTGCTGTTGTTGATTACCGACAGGGTCTTGTTGGTGCAGGAATAAATCTGCCAGCTCTGGTTCAGATCGTTTGCCCGCGTGCCCACGCTCATGGCATACATGTTCACGGTAAAGTAGCCGTTTCTGCCGTCGATTGTGCAGGTGCCGTCGTCGCGGAATTCCATTTTCACGCCCGTGGCGCTGACCCAGCTGCCCAGGATGCGATAGCAGATGCGGTTGAGCTTTTTCTCGGTTACATCCTTATAATCGGGAATATTGCGGTAGTACCGCAGCGCCTCGTAGGGCTTTTTCTGGGCGTAAAGCTCATTGGCGTAGTTATAGTTGGCCTCGTTGTAGATCTCGTCGATATCGGCGTACTTGTCCGATATATTCTCGCGCTGCACGCCCTCCAGGGCGCTGACGGCGGCGGCGTAATCCTTTGCATCCATCGCCGCGCGGGCCGTGGTGTACGCGCTTTCATAATAAGCGTCGTAGCAGGCGGCGGCGCGCTCGGACGCATCCTGATAGCCGGCAATCTGCGCATACAGCGCAGCCGCTTCGGCCAGCTCGCCCGCAGCCTGCTTTTCCTGGGCGCTCAGATACACGCTTCTGCGGCGCAGCTCCTCCGCGTCCTCATAATCGGGAATGCTTTCCAGGTAGCTTGCGGCAGCCTGATAATCCACGTTCCTGATGGCCTCGCCCGCCAGCTGATACACGCAGTCCTCGCGGCGCGCGGCGGCGTCCTGATAATCGCCCGCCTGCTCAAACTGCGCGGCGGCGGCGGCGATATCCTGCGCCTCCTGCAGCTGCACGCCCAGCAGATAGTGCGCGCGCTGCAGCATTTCGGCGCTGCCCTCATAGTCGCCAAGCTCGTTCAGATAATCGATCGCCAGGGTATAGTTGCCCTGCTCCAGCACCTCGGCAGCCAGGCTGTAACGCGCGTTCCTGGCCTCCTCCCGGCTGTCGTCAAAGTCGCCCAGCGCGTCGAAGGCCGAAATCGCCCCCGCGTAATCGCCGGCCGTCAGCAGCTCCTCCGCCTGCGCGTAGCGCACCTGGCGCAGGCGCTCGTCCGCATCCTGATAGCCGGGAATGTTCTCCAGCAGCGCGGCCGCGCCGTCCAGATTGCCCGCCTCCTGCAGCTGCACAGCAGGGATGTAGGTATACTCCTGCCACATAGCCGTCGCTTCATCATCGGATACGGCGGCAATCAGCAGCTCGCGCGCGGCGGCATAATCGCCCGCATCGGCCTTTTCGCGCGCCAGCTGGCGGCAGCAATCGTTAACGATGGCCTGCGCATTGCGGAAGCCCGGAATCTTTTCCAGCATTTCCTTGGCCTGGGCGTAATCGCCCTGCTCATACAGATCGACCGCAGGCTCGTACAGGCAGGCCGTGGCCTGGGTGTAGGCGTCCAGATAATCGCCGGCCTTGAGGTAATACTCCGCCGCCGTTTCGTATTCCTCATTGGAGAAATACTGGTTGGCCGCGCCGTAATAGCTGGCCTTGAGGAAATCGGCGGTGCTTTCAAAATCGGTATCCAGCTGCTCCAGCAGCGCAATCGCGCCCAGATAATCGCCGCTCTGCATATCGGCCTGGGCGGGCTGATACAGACACATGGCGGCCTTATCGGCAGCATCCTGATAATCGCCCAGCGACAGGAACTTTTCGCGGGCGACGGTGTAATCCATGTTGTCCATGTGCTCCTGCGCCCACTGATACTGCGCCGCGCGGCTCTGATCCGCCGCATCCTGATAACCGGCGATTTCATCAAAGAGCGCAATCGCGCTTTCATATTGGCGGGCCGCCAGCAGCCGCTGCGCGCGCTGATACCGCGCCTCGCGGGACATATCCAGGCTGTCCCGATAATCGCCCAGGCTGTCAAAGGCGTCCTGCGCGGTTTTCAGGGCCGTGATGGTGCCCGTATTCATGGTATCCATCGCCTGGCGGTAGGTGCACTCCCTGGCCAGGGTTTCGCTGCTGTAGTACAGCCGCATATCCAACAGATCAATATTCAGCCCCATAAAATCCAGCCTGATGGGCAGCGAATAGCGCCCCTGCTGCGCGGCCAGGCGTTCAAAGCCCGCGCGCGCGGCGGCGTACACGCCGTTATCCAGCTGACGGCTGGCGGTGTAATAATGATAAAAGGGAATACCGTGAAAATAAATGCCGAAGGTAAGCACCAGCGCCGTTACGGAGCCGGTGACAATCAGGGTGATCCTGCGGCGGCGGCGGCGCTTTTTCAGCGCTTCCGCCTCGCGCTGCTCGGCCAGGCGCTGGGCCTCGGCCCGTTCGCGGCGCGCCTTTTCCTCCATCGCGTTCTCGTGCTCAAAGATCACCGTTTCCACCGCGGCCTCGTTGAAGCTGGTAAACACATCGCGCTTGAGCCTGCCGCAGCGGCGGCAGGTATCCTCGCGCGCGCTGTTGGGGCGGCCGCACACGCACATCCACACCGCGCCCTGGTCGCTGGGATAGCCCAGCGCGTCGGGACCCGCCAGAGAGCGCAGCACATCCAGCCGGCGGCCGGCAGGCAGAGCGTTGGAGGTAAACTCGCTTACATTGCCCGCCGTATGCCGCCAGACGTTGCCATCCTCAAACCATACCTTTTCGATGGAAAAATCAAGCCCCTCCGCCTGCTCGCCGCCGTCAATGGCCGCCGTCACCTCAAAGGCGCTGCGCCCCAGCCCCTGCTGGGCCTGGATGCGCTCCACCTGGCGGGACATCAGCGCGCCCTGCGCGTCATAGCACGCAAAGACCACCTGCAAGCTCGTCACAGTCTGCTCCGTCAAATTGAACAGCTGCAGATGGCAGACAGGATACTGCCGGGTAGGCAGTGCGTAATGCCACAGCTCCACCGGGCATGTCAGGTCGATTTTCATCGTTTACTCCCCCCGCTGATTGATCAGGGATCCGGTATGGTATCGGTTGTTTTTATCTTATCTCCAGGCGCAGGTCATATCGGCCAGGCGGCCCTCCACCACGGTCAGGCGCAGCAGCACCGCGCCGTTGTCCGCCTGCACGGCATAGACAACGCTGGCCGTGCCGTCGTTGTTCTTATCGCAGCGGCCGTAGGGGGCCGCTGCGCCGTCGCCATAGAGCGCGCCCTCGTCCGCGTCATGGCGGAAACGGCCAATCATGCTGGCCAGCGTATCGTCAATGCGCAGCCCGCGGGGGCCTTCCAGCACATCCTCGTAGATTTCCAGCAGGTTCAGCCGCTGCAGCTTGCGCGCGCTGTCATAGCTGAAGATGGCCTGCATGCCCTCCCACTGCAGGATGCGCAGGTAGTTCGCGCCGTCCTGCTGCCAGGTATCGCTCTGCGCCGCGCCCATATGGGCCAGCAGCTGCTCGGGCGTGCCGGATACAAAGTCAAAGCCGCCGAAGTACAGATCCTCCAGCGCCAGCTCGCCGGGATCGTCCGAGCGATAGGCGCTGTAGTCGGTCTTGGCCTGCAGCTGGGACAGCTGCTCCAATTCGGCCTGGGCTTCGCCAAGGGCCACGGGCTGCTCCTGCATCAGCACCTGAATGGCGGTGATCACATCATCCTGCAGGGTATAGACGGCGTAGCTTACATATACCTGATCGCCCTGCACGGCGTAAATGGCGTGCTCCACCACCTGCGCGCGGGAACCGTCGCGCAGCAGGCGGCCCGTATTGACCGTGCCGGGCAGCTGGCCGGCGATGTAGAGCACCGCCTCGTCGTGCGTGCCGGCAAGGGAAGGATTATCCAGCGGATAGGCGGCCAGCAGCTGCTCCAGCGAATCGCCGGGCCTGAGGCCGCGCATATCCGCCAGCGTGTTTTCAGAGGGCGTGATTTCCACCCCGTCGATCACCGACGTATCAGTCAGCGCGTTCTGGTCGCTCTCCAGCGCGAAGGCTTCGTAGTCCAGCTTGTACAGGCCGTCTTCTTCATACACAGTCAGCGCCTCTGCGGGCATGGCGCGGGCGGCTTCCACCAGCTCGTCCCGCAGGTTAATCAGTTCGTCCTGGCGCAGCATCGCGGCTTCCTCGCCCAGCGCGCAGCAGGCGAACAGGCACAAGATCATGGCGATCAGCAGCGCAACGATTTTTTTCATTTTGTTTTCCTATCCTTTCAGTATTCAGTCACGCCCTGCGGCGTTACCATGGCGTAAATCAGGCGGGAGGGCGGCACAGGCGCATCTCCTATTTCCACCGCGCGCAGAATCATCCGCTGCGCCTGGGCAAAGGTATCCTCGTTGGCGGCGTACACCGTGCAGATGGGCGCGCCTGCAGTCAGGCTGTCCCCCACGCGGCAGCGCATGATAAAGCCCACGCGCGGATCGATCCGATCGGTTTTCTGCCTGCGGCCCGCGCCCAGCTCCTGCGCGGCATAGCCCAGCAGCGTGGTATCCATCCGGGCGATCACGCCCGCACGCGGCGCGGCGACGCCGCGCACAATGGACGCGTCGGCCAGCGCTTCGGGATGATCGCATACGCTTTCATCTCCGCCCTGGGCGCGGATCAGCTGCCGCAGCTTTTCAAGGCCGCTGCCATCCGCCAGCGCGCGGCGCAGCATCGCTTCGCCCTCCTCGGGATTGGCCGCCACGCCGCCCACCTTCAGCAGATGCGCACCCAGCGCCAGCGATACCGTCAGCAGCGGGCCCGCGCTTTCGCCGCGCAGGATTTCCACCGCGTCCTTGACCTCCAGCATATTGCCCACATGCGAGCCCAGCGGCTCGTCCATGCCCGTGAGCAGGGCAGATACATTGCGGCCCGCGCGCGTGCCGATATCCACCATAGTCTTCGCCAGCGCCAGGCTGCCGGCATAATCGGGCATGATCGCGCCCGAGCCGATCTTGACGTCCAGCACAATGCCCTGCGCGCCGGAGGCCAGCTTTTTGCTCATGATGCTGGACGCGATCAGGGGCAGGCTGTCCACGGTGGCCGTGGTGTCGCGCAGCGCGTACAGCGTTTTATCGGCGGGAGCCAGCTCGGCGCTCTGGCCCACCACCGCGCAGCCAATCTCGCGCACCTGGCGCAGGAAATCCGCCTCCGGCAGGCTGGTACGCATGCCGATGGATTCCATCTTATCCACCGTGCCGCCGGTATGCCCCAGGCCGCGGCCGCTCATCTTGGCAATTTTCGCCCCGCAGGCAGCGCACAGCGGCACCAGCACCAGGGTGGTGGTATCGCCCACGCCGCCGGTGGAGTGCTTATCCACCGGGACGCCGCCCACATCAGGATGCAGCATATCGCCCGAGCGCGCCATGGCCAGGGTCAGCTCGGCCGTTTCGCGCGCGTCCATGCCGTTTAGGCGAATGGCCATCAGCAGGGCGGAAAGCTGATAATCGGGAACGGTTTTATCCGCCGCGCCGCGAACAAAGGCTTCGATCTGTTCGCCCGTCAGCGCGCGGCCAAATTTTTTATCCGCAATAATTGCCGGAAAATTCATAATGTTCTCCTTTTATAGATGATTCCACCATGCAGTATAGCATAACACGGGCGCAAATACAAGAAAAGCCGCAGGATATCTTACAATTCCCTATAAAAAGACACGCGCCGCCCGGCAGAATTCTCCAGGCGGCGTGCAAAGGCGCATTCAGTTTTCATCAATCGCGGTTACTTTGTAATCCTGCGCTTCCACGGCGGCGCGCAGCGCGTCGCTATCCACCTGGGCGTTGAGCGTAACCACCGCCGTGCCCTTCTCGTGGCTGGCCGTCGCCTCGCTCACGCCCGGCACAGCCTCCAGCGCCTGCTTAACGCGCATCTCGCAGTGCGGGCACATCATGCCCTCGATGTGCAGCGTTTTGCGCATCGCGCCGGGGGCGGACACGGTAAAGTCAGTATCCTTCTGGCGGATCTTATGGTCGCGGGATGCGTCGCGCAGCTTGAACAGATTGAGCCGCAGCGCGTTCGTCACCACGCAGAAACTGGACAGGCTCATGGCCGCCGCGCCGAACATGGGATTGAGCGTCAGCCCCAGCGGGATAAACACGCCCGCCGCCAGCGGAATGCCGATGGTATTGTAGAAGAAGGCCCAGAACAGATTTTCATGGATATTGCGCAGCGTGGCGCGGCTGAGACGAATAGCCGCAGGCACGTCGCTCAGGCGGCTCTTCATCAGCACCACGTCCGCCGCGTCGATGGCCACGTCCGTGCCCGCGCCGATGGCGATGCCCACGTCCGCGCGGGTCAGGGCGGGCGCGTCATTGATGCCGTCGCCCACCATGGCCACCTTGCCATGCTGCCTGAGCTTGCGGATCACAGCCTCCTTGCCGTCAGGCAGCACACCAGCGATTACCTGATCCACACCCGCCTGCGCGCCGATGGCCCGCGCGGTGCGCTCGTTATCGCCGGTCAGCATGACCACATGCACACCCATGCCCTGCAATTCGCGCACAGCCTGGGGGCTGTCCTCCTTGATCACATCGGCCACGGCAATCACGCCCAGCGCCTGATCATCCTGGCTGAAATACAGAGGCGTTTTACCGTTCTCAGCCAGCTTTTCCGCCTGCGCGCGCAGGGCATCGGGCACATGCGCCGCGCCGCTGATAAAGTCGATATTGCCGCCGCGCAGGGTATGTCCCTGCCATACGGCGCTCAGGCCGTTGCCGGGCTGGATGGCAAAGTCCGCCACCTCTTCAGGCTGCATGCCCTGCTCCTCGGCGCGGCTGAGGATGGCGCGCGCCAGCGGATGCTCGCTCTTGCGCTCCAGCAGATAGGCCAGGCGCATCAATTCATCCGCGCTTACGCCCTCGGCGGGCAGGATATCCGTCACCCTGGGCTCGCCTGCGGTGATCGTGCCCGTCTTGTCCAGCGCCACAATCTGAATCCGCCCGGCTTCCTCCAGGGATGCGGCGGTCTTAAACAGAATGCCGTTCTTCGCGCCCAGGCCATTGCCTACCATGATGGCTACAGGCGTCGCCAGACCCAGCGCACAGGGGCAGCTGATCACCAGCACCGAAATGCCGCGCGCCAGCGCATAGCCAACGCCCTTGCCCAGCAGCAGCCACACAAGGGTGGTCACTGCGGCGATGGCGATGACCGTAGGCACAAACACGCCCGACACCTTATCGGCAATCTTGGCGATGGGCGCCTTGGTGGCCGCCGCGTCGCTGACCATGCGGATGATCTGCGACAGGGTGGTATCCTCGCCCACGCGGGTGGCGCGGCACTTGAGGAAGCCCGACTGGTTGAGCGTGGCGGCCGACACGCTGTCGCCCACGGCCTTATCCACCGGGATGCTCTCGCCCGTCAGCGCCGATTCATTCACCGCGCTGCCGCCCTCGATAACCACGCCGTCCACGGGGATGTTCTCGCCAGGACGCACCACAAAGATATCCCCCACGCGCACCTGGGCGATGGGCACGGTCTGCTCGCTGTCGCCGCGCAGCACATTGGCAGTCTTGGGCGACAGGCGCATCAGCCCCTTGAGCGCGTCGGTGGTTTTTCCCTTGGAACGGGCTTCCAGCATCTTGCCCACGGTAATCAGGGTCAGGATCATGGCGGCGGACTCGAAATAAAAGTCCATCATATAGGTCATGACCGCATCCATATCGCCGCGCACCTGAGCGCCCGTCATGGCAAAAAGCGCATAGGTGCTGTAGCCGAAGGCCGCCGTCGCGCCCAGCGCCACCAGCGTGTCCATATTGGGCGCGCGGTGCCACAGGCTCTTGAAGCCGCTGACAAAGAAGCGCTGGTTGATGACCATCACCACAGCGGTCAGCAACAGCTGGGTCAGGCCCATAGCCACATGGTTGTCATTGTAGAAGGCGGGCAGCGGCCAGCCCCACATCATATGGCCCATGGAGAAGTACATCAACACGATCAAAAAACCCAGCGACCAGATGAGCCGCCGCTTGAGGGCAGGCGTATCGTGATCCTCCAGCTGCTTTTCAGCCTCCGACGGGCTGACGGCAGCCTCCGCGCCCTTTTCGCTTGCACCGTAGCCCGCGTCCTGCACGGCAGCGATGATTGCCTGCGGAGCAGCCGTGCCCTCCACGCCCATGGAGTTGGTCAGCAGGCTCACCGAGCACGCAGTGACCCCCGGAACCTTGGATACGGCCTTTTCTACCCGGGCGCTGCAGGCCGCGCAGCTCATGCCCGTTACGGTATACTGTTTCATGGTTGTCCTCCAAAATCAGGGATTATTTCATCAGCTTCTGCAGCGTCGAAAGCAATTCGTCAATCACCTCGTCGTTGCCCGCCTGGATATCGCTGCGCACGCAGGTGCGGATGTGGCTGGCCAGCAGCTCGCGGTTAAAGGCGTTGATGGCGGCATTGACCGCTGCGGACTGCACCAGAATATCCGGACAGTACGCGCCGTTTTCCACCATGCCGCGAATGCCGCGGATCTGCCCCTCGATGCGGCTGAGCCGGTTCATCAGCCGCTTGTATTCCTCCGGTGATCGCTCCTTATGCCGCGCACAATGCGGGCAGGGCGCATCCATAGCCATAAAAGTTACCTCCGTCTAATATACCCCCACGGGGTATTTTGATTATAGGCGCGTTCATAGCGTTTGTCAAGCCCAGGCAGGCTATACCCATAAATTTTTATGCACAAAGGCCGCCCTTTTCGAGCGGCCTTTAAATAAACCATATTCGATTTACAGGTTATGCACGCGCAGCGCGCGGATGGCGTTGAGCACGGCCAGCACCATCACGCCCACATCCGCGAAGATCGCCGCGCCCATCTTGGCATAGCCCAGTGCGGTCAGCAGCAGGCAGGTAAACTTGACCACCAGGGCGAAGGTGATGTTCTGATACACAATGCCGATGCACTTGCGGGAGATGCGGATGGCCTTGGCAATCTTGAGCGGATCGTCGTCCATCAGCACCACGTCCGCCGCCTCGATGGCCGCGTCCGAACCCATGGCACCCATGGCGATGCCGATGTCCGCGCGGGACAGCACGGGCGCGTCGTTCACGCCGTCGCCCACAAAGGCCAGCACTTCTTTTTTGCCTTTCCTGGCCAGCAGCTTTTCTACCTCGTCCACCTTATCGCCGGGCAGCAGCTCGCTGTGCACCTCGTCCACGCCCAGATCGCCGGCCACCTGCTCGGCCACGCGGCGCGCGTCGCCGGTGAGCATAACGGTCTTGGTTACGCCGGATTTCTTCAGCTTTTCGATGGCTTCCTTGGCGGTGGGCTTCTCAATATCCGAAATCACGATATGGCCCACATACGCCCCATCCACCGCCACATGCACAATGGTGCCCACGCTGTGGCACTCCGGCGCTTCCAGACCCATGCGGCGCATCAGCTTGCCGTTGCCGGCAGCCACAGGCACGCCGTCTACCAACGCCTTCACGCCCTCGCCGCCGATTTCCTCAATATCGCTCACGCGGCTGCGATCCATCTCCTGCCCATAGGCCTTCTGCAGGCTCTTGCTGATGGGATGGGAGGACGCGCACTCAGCCAGCGCGGCGTATTCCAGAATCTTCTCCTTGGCAATCTGCGGATGATGCACGCCGCTTACCTCGAATACGCCCTGGGTGAGCGTGCCGGTCTTATCAAACACAACCGTCCTGGTGCGGGACAGCTCCTCCAGATAATTGGAGCCCTTGACCAGCACGCCCTCCTTGCTGGCGCCGCCGATGCCGGCGAAGAAGCTGAGCGGGATGCTGATGACCAGCGCGCAGGGGCAGCTGACAATCAGGAAGGTCAGCGCGCGGTAAATCCACTCGCCCCACTGCGCGCCCATGCCCAGGATCAGGCGAACCACCGGCGGCAGCACAGCCAGCGCCAGCGCACTATAGCACACAGCGGGCGTATAGACGCGGGCAAAGCGGGAAATAAACTGCTCGGAGCGGGACTTGCGGGAGGTGGAGTTTTCCACCAGCTCCAGGATCCTGGCCACGGTGGATTCGCCAAACTCGCGGGTGGTGCGCACGCGCAGCACGCCCGTCATGTTGATGCAGCCGCTGATCACTTCGTCCCCCGCATGCACATCACGCGGCAGGCTTTCGCCCGTCAGGGCGCTGGTATTCAGGCTGGACTGGCCCGAGATCACTTCGCCGTCAATGGGCACCTTTTCACCAGGCTGCACCACAATCACGCTGCCCACGGCCACCTCGTCGGGATCCACCTTTTTCAGCTGCCCGTCGCACTCCACATTGGCATAGTCAGGACGGATATCCATCAGGGCGCTGATATTGCGGCGGCTCTTGCCCACGGCGTAGCTCTGGAACAGTTCGCCGATCTGGTAAAACAGCATGACCAGCACGGCCTCGTTGAAATCGCCGCTCTTATCGATAATCGCCAGGGCAATCGCGCCCACCGTGGCCACGGCCATCAGGAAGTTCTCATCGAACATGCGGCGCTTGGCAATGCCCTTGCCCGCCTTGCGCAGGATATCGTAGCCGATCGTCAGATAAGCTGCCAGATACAGGATGATGCGCACGGCGCCGGTAATGGGCAGCAGGTTCAGCGCCAGCAGCAGCACGGCCGCGGCGGCAATGCGGCAGAGCATAATTTTCTGTTTCTTGTTCATCGCTTATCCTCTTTTCCCGCGTGGGGCGGTGATCCTATCTGAATGCAATCTTACAGGTAAATTTCGCAGTCGTCCTCTACGTCCTTGCAGTTCCTGACGACCTTCTTCATCACGGCGGCCTCATCCTGGCCCTCGGCAAACTCCACGGTCATCTTCTGCGTCATGAAATTCACAACGGCGCTCTTTACGCCCTCGGTCTTGTTGGCGGCTTCCTCCATCAGGTTGGCGCAGTTGGCGCAGTCCACTTCGATCTTATAAGTCTTTTTCATGATGCGTACCCCTTTCAAGCTGCAATCTTTTTGATTTAACGATTAAGCACTTGTTTAATCGTTACGAACGCAGTATAATCAATTCAGGCCCGGCTGTCAACCGCTTTGCGCGCGGCATTGCCAAACGGGCGATAAGAATTTCCAAACGGACTAAAACAGCGGGGAGGATTCCCATGACAGAGCAAATCAAGCTGCCCCACGATCACCACGGCGACGCATCCCTGGAGGCGCACCTGATTGAAACCCTGCAGGCGGCAGGCGATTTTTCGGTAGCCGCCAATGTGTTCAAGCAGCTGTCCGATTCCAGCCGGCTGCGCATTTTCTGGCTGCTGTGCCACTGCGAACAGTGCGTGGTCAACATCTCCTCCATGGTGGAGATGAGCAGCCCGGCAGTATCGCACCATCTGCGCCAGCTGCGCCTGAGCGGGCTGATTGAAAGCCGCCGCGTAGGCAAAGAAGTCTATTATCGCGCAGCCGACAGCGATGAAAGCCGTCTGCTGCACCAGGTAATTGAGGAAATCATTGCAGTTTCCTGTCCGAAATAATGAAGGAGGATGAATCATGCGCTGCGATTGCTGTCCCGCCTGCTGCGCCGCGCACGCGCAGGGGCAATGCCCGCCGGATGCGCCGGTGTACAACGCGCCGATTGCGCTTTATCCTGGCGTAACGCTCACATTTCTTCATTATATTGACATGGATCAGGCTGCGCTTCCCGCCCTGCCTGCGGACGCGCTGGCGCTGCACTTTTGCCTGACGGGCCGCGCGGGCTTTGCCCTGACGGAGGGCGGCACGCGCTACCTGGGCGACGGCGAAGCGCTGCTGTGCCTGGGCGGCGAACACACGCTGACGCTGCCCAACGCCCGCTACGACGGGCTGCTGCTGTGCCTGAGCGGCGATGCGCTGCCCGAGCCGCTTGCGCGCACGCCGGTAACGCTTGCCGCGCTGAAGCAGAAGTTCTTTGCCGACGCGCCGCTGTGCCTTCTGCCCGAGTCCGAAGCGCTGCGCGCGCTGCTGTGCTCCTTCTTTGATCTGCCAGCCGCGCTGCTGCCCGCCGCCTATCAGCTGAAGGCGCAAGAAGCGCTGCTGTGCCTGTATCAGCAGCCCGCCCCGCAGAGCGCCGCGCCGCAGTATCCCGCCGCGCAGGCCGAGGTGATCCGCCGGGTACACGATCAGCTGACGCAGAACCTGCAGCAGCGCGTGACCATCGAGGAGCTGTCGCATCAGTTTCTGATGAACCCTTCCACCCTGAAGGCCGTTTTCAAGGATGTATACGGCGATTCCATCGCCGCGCATATCCGTGAGCACCGCATGGAGCGCGCCGCCGAGCTGCTGCGCAGTACAGAGCTTGGCATGGCCCAGATTGCCCAGCAGATCGGCTATGAAAGCGCCAGCAAGTTCTCGGCGGAGTTCCGCAAGCGCTTTGGGCTGCTGCCCAGCGAATACAGGAAGGCGCACAGATAAGCCGGCGGATCATTCGTCTATTCATATATTTTTCAATAGGCATCACTTTCAGTGCTCATTCACTCTTTCAAAATACGAACAAAAAATTATTTTTATAAAATATTGTGCGTATTTCATTTGTGTGCTATAATACCTCCTGCGTGAAAGCGCAATCAATTTACAGGAGGCGTACTCTTATGCGTAAGTTCCTGGCTCTGATTCTTTCCCTGGCTATGACCATCGCGTGCTGCTCCTTCGCTGCGGCGGAAGCCGCCGAAAAGGCGTATACCGAACAGGATATCACCATCGACGCAGGTGATCATCAGATTCCCGCTACCCTGACCGTGCCCGTGGGCGCGGAGGGCGAAAAGTTCCCCGCCGTCATCATGCTGCACGGCAACGGCTCCACCCGTCACGAGGCTGGCAACGCCTATGACTACGCCGCGCCCGAGCTTGCCAAGGCCGGCATCGCCACCATCCGCTTTGACTACATCGGCAACGGCGACAGCACCGGCGATTACATCGATTTCACCTATGACAAGGGCGTTGAAGACGCCATGAAGTGCTACGAATACCTGTCCACCCTGGGCGCCATCGACATGGAGCATGTGGGCATCATGGGCTGGAGTCAGGGCGGCCGCCTTGCGCTGCTGACTGCGGGCCGCAACGATGTGTTCACCTCCGTGCTGACCTGGGCCGGCGCTTACGACCAGAAGGGCAACGAGCAGGAGCAGTATGAAATCGCCAAGAAGGACGGCTACTACGAAGTAACCTACGATTGGCGCGCTCCCCTGAAGCAGTCCCCCGCCTACTATGAGTGCGCCATGGCCATCGACTATGCGGCCGAGGTTGCCAGCATCAAAGCCCCCATCCTGGCCATCAACGGCAAGGAGGATACCACCGTGCTGCCCGAGACCGCCCAGAAGATCGTTGACGCTTCCACCAATCCCGCCTCCGAGGTGCTGCTGCTGGACGGCGCGGATCACACCTTCTGCGTGTTCTCCGGCGACGACACTGTGCTCAGGACCCTGGTGCAGGATACCATCAGCTGGTTCAGCAAGACCCTGTAAAGCTGACGGCTCCTAACCGCCTAAAAGGTATAAAGAAAGCCCCTTTCAAAGCCGACGGCCTTGGAAGGGGCTTTTAAGACGCTTATTTCTTATTCCTCCTCGCAGAGGATGGCGTTGGAGGTGCTCAGCACCGTCGCATCCACCGACAGCTGCGATACCTCGATCTGATCGCCCACATGGATGGAGGTCAGCAGGGTGGGCGCGGCAACCAGCGTTTCACTGTCCACATAGGTGGTGGACAGGGCGTGGCCGTTGGCGTAGATTACGCTGTAGCGCGTGAAGTTCTCACCCTTGACCACCAGGCGCTTGCCGTCAAAGCTGGCCTGATGCACCGTAATATCCTTCACGCCCATGCGCATATCGACGCGCGGATAGGGGGCCTGGCCTTCGTAAAGCAGCTTGTCGCCGTAGAGCATGTCGTATTCCAGCACGGACAGGCCGGACAGATAGTCCGCGTCGTCGCGGCAGCGCTGGTGATAGCTGGCCAGCACGCCGCCGCTGATGCCGTAACGCTCCAGCGTGCAGGCGGTCAGCTGATAGGAATGCAGATCCTGATCGACCTTGGGCAGGCTGTCGTCGTTTGTCCAGATCACATATTCAGTGGCCAGCATGGTGCCCGCGCGCAGATCGTCCGCGTCAAAGGCCAGGGCAGGCAGGTGGTCGCCGTAGATCACCAGCACCACAGGCTCGGGATACTCGCGCAGCGCGTCCAGCAGCTCGCCCAGGAACTCATCGGTTTCGTGCAGCTGATTGATGTAGTATTCAAACTCGTTTTTGAGGCTTGGGTTATCCTCCAGCCCCGTGCTGGTGATCGGGTAGGGCGTTTGCGGCGGATTGCTGCTGTACTTGCCGTGCCCCTGCACCGAGACGGCAAACACCAGATCGCGCTCTTCCCCGCTGCGCAGCGCGTCCAGAATGCAGCCCGTCAGCACCTTGTCGCGGCACCAGCCCAGGCTGTTGGTGGTGTAGTTGGTCATGTATTCCAGGCTGGTAAAGGTATCAAAGCCCAGCATGGCGTACACCTGATTGCGCTCATAGAAGGTGGCGATATGGTTGTGGATGGCGTGGGCGGTATAGCCCATATTGCGCAGATCATAGGCAACTGTTTCGCAGGTTTCGGATTTCAGAATGGTGCTGTACGGATACTCGCCCGTGCCGAAATCGCCCAGGTTCATGCCCGTGATCACTTCAAATTCCACATTGGCCGTGCCGCCGCCGATCATGGGCACATGCAGAAGGCCGGTGGAGCATTCTTCCTTCAGGCGGGTAAAGACGGGCACAGGGTTTTCCGAGCAGCTGACGCTGGTGATATTGGCCGGATCAAAGAAGGACTCCAGCTGCAGAAAGGCGAAGTTGGGCAGCTTCTCCGTGGCGGCGGCGGGCCGCGCCTCCTCGCCCACATCGGCCAGGATGCCGTCGATCACGTTTTCATCGTAGGTTTCGGGGCGGCGGATGCCGCGATCCACCACGCTGCGGCAAAAGCTGTAGGCAAAGCCCGAGCGGTTATAGCCCGCCACGGGATCGGTATAGTCGCGGTTGTTCAGGGCGTAGATGGGCGTGATCACCGCCGTCAGGCCGCACAGCGCAGCCAGCAGCAGCAGCGCCGGACGGCGGGCAGGCTGCACCCTGGGCGCGCGGCGGAACAGAATCACCATGCCCGTAATCAGCGCGGCAACGGCCAGCACAATCAGCGCAATCTGCCACCAGGTGACATAGGACTGCGTGATGGAGAAATTGCTCACGAAGATGACGAAATCATAAAAGTTCAGCGGAGTAATGCGTACCAGGCGGATGCAGCAATCCACAATGGACAGCACCACCCAGATCGCGCAGATGAGCGTATAGGCGAACCTGCGCCGCTTGACCAGCAGGGCCAGGGACAGCGTGCAGGCAATCAGCAGCGCATTGTACAGAAAGGCCAGCGGGCGCGTAATCACATAACGCCCGGCGGCGATGGGATTGAGGCGGCAGATCGATTCGGTGACAAAGCTGAGAATCAGCGCCAGCAGCAGGCAGCGCAGCGCATCCCGCACGTCGGCGCGCGTCAGGAACGCACGGGCACGCTCGCCGGGGCGCTTGGATTGAGGCTGAAGCATGGGGAAACCTCCGGAAAACAAATCAATTCTTGGGCAGCATCAGACGATAGGCCGAGGGTATGTTTTCAAACACCACCGTCCGGCCTGCGTCCGCACGTTCGCCGTCCAGCGACCAGGGCATATCCTCGGGCATGTGGAACACCGCGCGGGATACGCTCTGGCACACAATCAGGGGATGGTCATACTTGCCCCGCGCCAGGCACCAAAGCAGGGATACGGCCTGATAGATATGCCTGGGTTCGCGCACCAGCAGCAGCTCGTGCCGGCCGTCGTGCAGGGCGCTTTCATCCACGGGCAGGCGCAGCGCGCCGCCCAGCGAGCGGGTGTTGCACACCGCGCCAAAAAGAAAGCTGCCGGTGATGGACGCATCGTCGCCCTCGATCTGCACCGGATAAGGGCGGATGCGGTTCAGCTCCCGCGCACCGGTGAGAATGTAGGCAAAATGCCCCAGGCGGTTCTTCATCTTGCGGCCGGTGATGTAGCTGGTGCGCGAAAATGCGCCGAAGCACGCCACATACGAAAACACCTGGCCGTTGAAGCGGCCCGCGTCGATGGGCTGCGCACGGCCCGTCAGGCCGCACTGCGCCGCGTCCATCGCATTGCGGGGCAGACCCGCCGACAGCGCCAGATCATTGGTGCTGCCCATGGGCACATAGCACAGCGGCGGCGGCGCGGACAGCTGCGTCAGCCCGCCCAGCGTTTCGGACAGCGTGCCGTCCCCGCCGATGCACAAAAGCATGTCGGCCTGCGCGCCCTCTTCCAGGGCAAAGCGCGCCGCATCGCCCGCGCCCTGCGTGTTGCGGATATCGCAATCCCAGCCTGCCTGTGTATAAAGCGCGGAAACGCGCTGCTCGTACACACGGCCTTTGCCTTTCCCGGCGGCTGGATTGACAATCATCAGCAGCTTTTTGCTCATGGTACTCCTCCGTAAGTGAAAAGTAGCATGTAATTATACCACTTTGTATTTCAATTGTCTATCCTGTGCGTGCAAACCATGCTTGACAGACGCGAGGCCAGGTGCTATACTGCTGATCGACAAGTGAACACAAAAGCGATGACGAAGACGGATCTGACAGCTTTGTCCTACAGAGAGCCGGGAAGGGTGGAAGCCCGGCGGGCAGCGTCAGGGAATCCTATCACTTCCGAGCTGAAATCCCCAAAGCGGCGCGAGTAGGGATTTCCGTGCAGGCTGCGTTAGTGCATAGGGCTTGTTGGAGCCTGAAAGCGGCAGGATTTATTTTCTGCAATTTGAGTGGTACCGCGGGAATTGCGTTTGCAAGGCTCGTCTCAAAGCAATTTGAGACGGGCCTTTTATTATTGCAAAAACAAAGGAGAAGAAACGAGATGAAACTGGGCAAGAGAAACAAGGTGCTGGTAAGCTTTATGCTGTTTTCCCTGTTCTTTGGGGCGGGAAACCTGATCTTTCCGCCCTTCCTGGGGCAAAACGCGGGCAGCGCGACGCTGCCGGCCATGCTGGGGTTTTTGCTTACAGCCGTGGTGCTGCCGGTGCTGGGCGTGATCGTGGTGGCGCGCTTTGACGGGCTGGATCGCCTGGCTCAGCAGGTAGGGCCGCGCTTTGCGCTGGTATTTACGCTGCTGATTTACCTGTCCATCGGGCCGGGACTGGGCATTCCGCGCGCGGCTTCCGTGCCCTTTGAGATGGCCGTAGCCCCCTATCTTCCCGAGGATGCGAACGCCGCGCTGTGGATGGCGGTGTATTCGCTGCTGTTCTTCCTGGTGGCGCTGTGGCTGTGCCTGACGCCGGGCAAGCTGGTCAGCCGCATCGGCCATGTGCTGACGCCAAGCCTGCTGGCGCTGCTGGTGTTCCTGTTTATCAGCTTTCTGGCGCGCGGACAGGCGGAGGTTGCCGCTCCGCAATCGGCCTATCAGACCGCACCCTTCCTGAAGGGCTTTGCCGAGGGCTATCAGACCATGGATACCATCGCGGCGCTGAACTTCGGCCTGGTCATTTCCACCACGCTGGGCGGCTTCGGGCTGCGTGAAAAGCGCGATCGCCTGCGCTATACCCGCCTGGCCGGGCTGCTGGCAGGCGCGATCCTGGCGCTGGTGTATATGATGCTGACCTATATGGGCATGTGCAGCAGCGGCGTTTATCCCATCCAGGAGAACGGCGCGTGGACGCTGCGATGCATCGTGCATCAGCTGTTCGGCGAGCCGGGCGCGGTGCTGCTGGCCGCCATCTTTACCCTGGCCTGCCTGACCACGTGCGTGGGGCTGATCAATTCCATCTCGCAGTTTTTCTCCACCCTGTTCAAAAAGGTTTCCTATCGCGCCTGGGTGTTTGCCATTACGGGCGTATCCTTTCTGACCTGCAACCTGGGGCTAAGCGCCATCCTCAGCATCTCCGTGCCCATCCTGAACGCCATCTATCCGGTTGCCATCGTGCTGATTCTGATGGGTCTGAGCCACGGGCTCTGGCAGCGCAATGTCTATGCGTATCCGCTGACCGCCGCCTGCACGGCGTGCGTCAGCGTGCTTTACGCCCTGGACGCCGCCGGGCTTTCGCTCAGCTTTGTCAGCGCGGCGCTCAAACGGCTGCCGCTGTACGAGTTAGGCTTTGGCTGGGTCAGCGTGGCGGCGCTGGCGCTGGCGGTCAGCTTTGCGCTTTGTGCGCTTAAAAGTGCAAGGAAAGCGACTTGATCCGCCTGTACTTGCCCTGTATACGGCGGCGTATTGCTTGTTTTTCGCCGCGCCGCATGGTATAATATGTATGGATCCTGATAAAAATTAGGAGGCAAAAGCTTATGGAACGTCCCAATGCCTGGAAGAATTATGACGATGAAGCGCTGGCTATGCTGGAGGCTGTCAGCGTTCGTTACCGCGATTTTCTGGATCATGGCAAGACCGAGCGCGAATGCGTGACCGAAACCGTCGCCGCCGCGCAGAAGGCCGGCTATGTCGATCTGGATCAGGCCATCGCGCAGCAGCGCGCCCTCAAGCCCGGCGACAAGGTATATGTCAACTGCATGGGCAAGGCTGTGATGCTGTTCCACCTGGGCGAGGAGCCGCTGGAAAAGGGCATCAATATCGTAGGCGCGCATATCGACTCCCCGCGCATCGATATCAAGCAGAACCCCTTCTATGAGGCTGACGATATCGCCTACGCCGATACGCACTATTACGGCGGCATCAAAAAGTATCAGTGGGTCGCCCGCGCCATGGCGCTGCACGGCGTGGTGGCCAAAAAGGACGGCACGCTGGTCAATATCGTGGTAGGCGAGGATGAGAGCGACCCGGTTGTGGGCATCTCGGATCTGTTGATCCACCTGTCCGCCGACCAGATGAGCAAGAAGGGCGCCGATGTGGTAGGCGGCGAGGATCTGGATATCATCCTGTGCGGCCGTCCGCTGCAGGGCGAGGAGAAGGAGCCGGTCAAGGCGCTGCTGCTCAAGCTTCTCAAGGAGCGCTATGACATCGAAGAAAACGACATGCTCTCCGCCGAGATCGAAGCCGTGCCTGCGGGCAAAACGCGCGATTTCGGCCTGGACCGCAGCATGCTGCTGGGCTACGGCCATGACGACCGCGTGTGCGCTTATGCCTCGCTGGAGGCCATCCTGACCCTGCCCGCCGTGCCCAGGTACACCTGCTGCTGCCTGCTGGCCGATAAGGAAGAAATCGGCAGCGTGGGCGCTACCGGCATGCGCGCGCACTACTTTGAAAACGCCATGGCCGAGCTGATCGCCCTGACCACGCCCGCATACAGCGAGCTGACGCTGCGCCGTGCCCTGCGCGCCTGCCGCATGCTCAGCTGCGATGTGAGCGCGGGCTTCGATCCGCTGTACGCATCCGCCTTTGAAAAGAAGAACGCCGCCCTGATGGGTCATGGCGTGTGCTACAACAAGTTCACCGGCTCGCGCGGAAAGTCTGGCTCCAACGACGCCAACGCCGAGTTCATCGGCCGCCTGCGCAAGATCATGGACGACAACAACGTCACCTGGCAGACGGCGGAGCTGGGCCGTGTGGACGTGGGCGGCGGCGGCACCATCGCCTATATCTGCGCGCTGTACGGCATGGAAGTGATCGACAGCGGCGTGCCTGTGCTGTCCATGCACGCCCCGCAGGAAATCATCAACAAGGCCGATCTGTTCGAGGCTGTCAAGGCCTACCGCGCCTTCATGATCGAAGGTTAATCCTACATAATTAAAGCAGCCTCCCCGCCTATTTATGTAAGCAGACGGGGAGGTTTGTTATTGTGCATTATTCTGCTTGCGTCCATTGGGCAAGCTCCACGTCCGTGGCCAGCACGGTATGTGTGCCGCCCACCCGATGCTGCGTGCCCTTGGCGTAATCAATGCCGCTGGATGCGTAATCATAGGTGATGGACTTGCGGCGCTTTTCCACCTCGGGGTTGGGGTGCGGAATGGCCGACAGCAGGCTCTTGGTGTAGGGGTGCACGGGATGGGAGAAGATTTCCTCCTTGGTGCCGGCCTCCACCATGTAGCCCAGGTGCAGCACGCCGATGCGGTCGGAAATATACTTGACCATGCTCAGATCATGCGCAATGAACAGGTACGCGCAGCCTGTTTCCTGCTGGATGTCCTTCATCAGGTTGACCACCTGTGCCTGGATGGATACATCCAGGGCGGAGATGCACTCGTCGGCGATGATGAGCTTGGGCTGCATGATCAGCGCCCGGGCGATGCCCACGCGCTGGCGCTGGCCGCCCGAAAACTGATGCGGATAGCGGGAGGCATGCTCCGGGGACAGGCCGACCTTTTTAAGCATTTCGGCAATCAGCGCGCTGCGCTCGGCCTTGCTGTGACAGGTATGGTGGATATCCAGCCCCTCGCCAATGATATCCTCCACCTTCTTGCGGGGATTCAGGCTGGCCATGGGATCCTGGAAGATCATCTGCATTTCGGCGCGCAGCATCTTGCGGGTATCGGCGCTGAGCTTGCCGCTGATCTCGCGGCCGTTAAAGGTGATTCTGCCGTCCGTAGGATCATACAGGCGGATGATGCTGCGGCCGATGGTGGTTTTGCCCGAGCCGGACTCGCCCACCAGACCATAGGTTTCGCCGGGATACACCTCGAAGGATACGCCGTTGACAGCCTTGACGGTAAACTGCCGGGAAACGGGAAAATGCTGCCTGAGGTTTTCTACCTTCAGCAAAGGCTCGCTCATAGGTACTTTTCCGCCTCCTTCCGGGCGCGCGCCAGGCGCGCCTGCAGTTCCTTGGGCATTTCCACCCTGGGCGCATCGGGATGCAGCAGCCAGGTGGCGGCATAGTGGGTATCGGTCACGCGGAACAGCGGCGGCTCCAGCTTTTCATCAATCCTGAGGGCAAAGCGGTTGCGCGGTGCGAAAGCGTCGCCCACAGGCTCGTGCAGAAGGTTGGGCGGGCTGCCGGGGATGGAATACAGCCGATCGTCGTCGGTATCCAGATCGGGCATGGCGGACAGCAGACCCCAGGTGTAGGGGTGCTTGGGATCGTAGAAGATTTCATCGATCAGGCCGGTTTCCACAATCTTGCCTGCATACATGACGTTGACGTAATCGGCCACCTTGGCTACCACGCCCAGATCATGGGTGATGTAGATGACCGATAGCTGCATCTTTTTCTGGATGTCCTGAATCAATTCCAGGATCTTGGCCTGAATGGTCACGTCCAGCGCCGTGGTCGGCTCGTCGCAGATCAGCACGTCGGGATTGGCCGACAGGGCGATGGCGATGACCACGCGCTGCCGCATGCCGCCGGACAGCTGATGCGGATAGTTTTTCATGCGCTTTTCAGCGTCGGTAATGCCCACCAGCTGCAGCAGCTCCAGCGCCCGGTCATGCGCCTGCTGCTTGCTCATGCCGCAGTGCAGGATCATGCCCTCCATCACCTGTCTGCCAATCTGCATGGTCGGATCCAGGCTGGTCATGGGGTCCTGAAACACCATGGCGATGTGCTGGCCGTTGATGGTCTGGCGCAGCTGTTTGCGGGTCAGTTTCAGCAGATCAACGGGATGCGTTCCACCGTGCCCGTCGGGACAGGCATAGATGATTTCGCCGTGATTGACCGTGGCGTTGCTGTCCAGCAGGCCCATCGCGGCCTTCATGGTGACGGATTTACCCGAGCCGGATTCGCCCACGATAGCCACCGTTTCGCCGCGGCGCAGTTCAAAATTGACCCCGCGGATGGCGTGCACGCAGCCGGCGTTGGTGCGGAAGGAGATATCCAGATCGCGGATCTGAAGAATGGTTTCACTCATGCCGCGCCTCCTTACATATCCTCAAGCTTGGGCGCAAGCGCCTCGCGCAGCCCATCGCCGATAAAGTTAAAGCCCAGCATCAGCAGCGCCAGCACCAGGATGGGCGGCAGAATCTGATACGGCAGGGTGGTGATGTTGTTGAAGCCGTCCTCAATCAGCGTGCCTACGGAGCACTGGGGCAGCACGATGCCTACGCCCACAAAGCTGAGGAAGGCCTCGGTGAAGATGGCCGTGGGGATGGAGAACATGACCTGGGTGATGATGGGGCCGATGGTGTTGGGCAGGATTTCCTTGAAAATGATATGGCCGCTGCGCGCGCCCAGGGTGCGGCTGGCCAGCACGTATTCCTGCTCCTTGATTTTTAGCATTTCGGCGCGGGCAATCTTGCTCATGCCGATCCACTCGGTCAGCAGCAGCGCCACGATAACCAGCCCCATGCCCTTTTTCATAAAGATGGCCAGCACCGATACGATGACCAGCCGCGGCACGCTGTTGGCTACCTCCACAAAGCGCTGCATGATGTTATCCGTCACGCCGCCGAAATAGCCCGATACCAGGCCGTAGCTCATGCCCACGATCATGTCGATCAGGATGGTAATGAAGGCGATCAGCAGCGATACGCGCGCGCCGTGCCAGGTACGCGTCCACAGGTCGCGGCCCATATCGTCGGTGCCGAATATAAAGGTGCGGTCGGCAAACTGATCCTCATAGGCTTCGCCGCCCAGCAGCTTATGCAGCCAGGGGATGCGCGGGGCCAGGCCGCCGGCGGTGATCTGCCGGTTGCGGCCGTTCACCTTGGTGGTGATGGATACGATATCCTTGTAGCCATAACGGCTCATCATGGGGCCGAAAACGGCGAAAAATACAATCAGAAGCACAATCACAAGCCCTGTGACCGCGCGTTTATTGCGGAAGAAATGAATCGCCACGCCCTTCCAGTAGCCCTGGGAGGCAAAGTTCTTGTCGGTGGCGATGTCGTGCTGCTCCAGCAGCGCAAAGTCCTCCTTGCGGGGGATGTAATCCGCCGGGGTCTGCATGGATGCGGCCGTTTTATTGATGGTACTCATTTACGCTTCCCCCTTTGCGGATACGCGGATGCGCGGATCCAGAATGCCGTAGAGAATATCCACCGCCAGCATCATGCCAATGTACAGCGAGGAATACAGAATGCCCAGCGCCAGCACATAGTTATAGTCCACGCCCTCGCCGGCGATGGCGTCTACCATGAGCTTGCCGATGCCGTTGATGCCGTAGATCTTTTCCACCACCAGCGCGCCCGTCAGCAGATCCACAATCAGGGGAGCCAGCACGGTCACAATGGGCACCAGCGCGTTGCGCAGCACATGGCGGCGGATCAGCAGAGCGCCCTCCATGCCCTTGGATTCGGCCAGGCGCACATAGTCGCTGTCGATCACCTCCACCATTTCGTTGCGGGTAAAGCGCGCGATGGTGGACATGGTGAACAGGCTCAGCGACAGCGCGGGCAGAACGGCCGAGAACAAAAACCGCGAGGAATCAAAGAAGTACGGGAAAAACGATACCTTGTAGGAAAAGTTGTACTGCAGGAAGATCAAAAATACATATGAGGGCACGCACACGCCCACAATGGAAAACACGGTGCAGAAGCCATCCAGAAACCTGCCCCGGTGCAGCGCCGCGCAGACGCCCAGCAGGAGCCCTAAGACCGTGCCGATCAGGATTGCCAGTCCGCCGATGCGAAAGGAATTGGACACGCAGCTGGAAAGCACCGTTTTGATCGGCGCGCCGTTATAGAGCGAGGAGCCCTTGCCGAAATCGCCCCGCAGCACGTTTTTCATATACCGCACAAACTGAAGCAGAATGGGATCGTCCAGCCCCATTTCCGCGCGTTTGTTGGCAATCTGCGTGGCGGACATTCTTTCCGAAGGAAAGGGATTGCCCGGCATAATGCGCACCAGCACAAACAGCACAAAGATGATCACCAGCAGCGTCGCCAGCGCCATGCCAATTCGTTTTACAATGTATTTGAGCATATCAGCAGCAGATCCTTTTCAAGCGTTTGAGGATGACAAAGGCCTCAGAGCGGCCGGACGGGACAGACCGCTCTGAGGGTTGAATGTGTCTGCGTGAGAAAATTATTCAATCACAGCGGATTTGTACACGCGGTTGAGGGCCACGGGGTGGAAATCGATGCCCGTAACGCCGGAGGAGATCAGGTTGGCGTTGGCCTGGGTGTACAGCGGCGCGATGACGGCTTCCTGCATTACCAGCATTTCAGCCTTGTACATGGCGTCCCAGCGGGCGTCATAATCGGCCACATATGCGCCGGTGGTGCAGTCCTTGATCAGCTGGTCATATTCCGCGCTGCTCCAGAAACCATAGTTGTTGGAGGCGTTGGTGATCCACATGCCAAGGTAGGTCATCGGGTCGGCGTAGTCCGGGCCCCAGCGGGTGAGGGCCACGTCGTAGTTGTCGTTCTGCATCTTGTCCAGGCGCTCAGCCTTGGTCATGGGCTGCAGGTTCAGCGTTACGCCGGGCAGGTTGGCTTCCACCTGGCTCTTGATGGCCTGCGCCACCTTGGCGATTACGTCGCCCTCGTTGTTGCCGTAGATCAGGGTGAAGGTGAAGCTGTCCTTGCCCAGCTCTTCCTTGGCCTTGGCCAGGTATTCAAGCGCCTTTTCCACGTTGAAGTCGCAGTAATCGACGAACTTCATCTGATCCTCGGAGAAGTCGGCGCCCGTGGTGCTGCTGGCGGCGAACTGCGGGGGAACCGCGGTGTAGGTGGCCAGAGAGCCGTCCATGACGTTGTTTTCCACAATGGATTCGCGGTCGATGGCGTTGGAGATGGCCAGGCGCAGGTTGGCGTTGGCCAGCATGCCGCCGTCGGCGTTCTTTTCAGTCTGGCTGAAGGTGAGGTACCACATGTATCCCGCGCCGGTTACAGCCAGCTTGCTGGCCAGGTCAGCGTCCTTCTTGGCGCTGGCAACCTGGTTGCCGCTGATCGTAACCACATCCAGCGCGCCGGTCTTGAAGGCGACCAGGGCGTTGTCGGAGGAGCCGACCACCTGATACTTGATGCCAGCCAGCTTTACGCGGTCAGCATCCCAGTAATCGGGGTTCTTCTTCACCGTCAGGCTGGCAGTGCCAGGGGTGTAGGATTCCAGCACGAACGCGCCGTTGGACAGGAAGGTCTCGGGGCTGGTGCCGTAGGTGCCCTCCTCCAGGCTGGAGTAGAAGGCCTCGTTGATGGGATAGAAGGTGGGGAAGTACATCAGCGACGCGAAGAAGGAAACAGGGGATTCCAGCTCCACAACCAGCGTCTTGTCATCGGGGGCGGACACGGCCAGGGTGTCAGGCTCGGCCTTGCCGTCGATGATATCCTGCGCACCCTTCACGCAGCCAACGCTGCTGCCGAACATATAGGCATACTCGCCGGCTTCCTTGCAGATGCGGCGCCAGGCGAAAACAAAGTCGCCGGCGGTGACGGGGGTGCCGTTGGACCACTTGGCGTCGCGCAGGTGGAAGGTATAGGTCAGGCCATCCTCGGACATATCATAGGATTCAGCCAGCGCGGGGATGGAAGCGCCGGTAGCATCCATCTGCATCAGACCGTCGATGCAGTCGGCGATTACCTCAAAGGACTCGCCGTCCGTGGCCAGATTGGTATCCAGCGACATCACGTTGGTGCTGAGCATAACGCCCAGATACTTGTCGCTGTCGGCCATGGCGGCGCCGGACAGGCACGCAAGCGTCATGACCATTACAAGCAGCATCGAAAGGGCTTTCTTCATGGGTTTCATCCTTTCATGGTTTGATCCTTCAGCGCGGCTTCCTGAGGCCGCCCTGAATTGTGCATAATTATATACAGAATTCTGAAAATTGCAAGATCAATACATCAAAAATACATTTTCAATGCAGCGGCGCAGTCAAATCGCTGCAATATGCAGGATTTTAGATTCATCGTTGCAGATATATCATCACTATACATTTTGAACCAGATTTCGCATCAGGATGGATAAATCCGTAAAAAAGCAGCGGAAAAAGCAGGGAAACGATGACTCGTCCCCTGCTGGCTGCATGCGATATATGCAATTATACTTGGAAATGTTTTATTTCTGCACCGGCGGGATCATGGTCAGCGCGATGCGCTTTTTCTTTTCATCTACCTCAACCACCCACACCTTCACCCGGTCGCCTACCTTGGCGGCCTCCGAGGGATGCTTGATAAAGCGGTTGGCCATGCGGGAGATGTGCACCAGGCCGTCCTGATGCACGCCGATATCCACGAACGCGCCGAAATCGATCACGTTGCGCACCGTGCCCATCAGCTCCATGCCGGGCTTCAGATCCTTGATATCCAGCACGTCCGTGCGCAGGATGGGCTGCGGCAGCTCCTCGCGCGGATCGCGGCCGGGCTTCTGCAGCTCAGCCAGGATATCCTGCAGGGTAGGCAGGCCCAGCCCTGTTTCCCCTGCCAGCTTTTCCAGCCCGTAGGCGCGGGCCTTCTCCATAATGCCGGGGATGCCGCCCTTTTTCAATTCGTCCGCTGTGATATCCAGCGCGCGCAGCAGCGCCTTGGCCGCGTCATAGCTTTCAGGATGCACGGCGGTCGCGTCCAGCGGGTTCCTGCTGCCCTGCACGCGCAGGAAGCCCGCGCACTGCTCATAGGCGCGGGGGCCGAGCTTGGGCACCTTTTTGAGCGCCGCGCGGCTGGGCAGGCCGTTTTCATCGCGGTAAGCCACGATGTTCCTGGCCAGCGCCGGGCCGATGCCCGCCACATGGGAGAGCAGCTCGGCCGAGGCGGTAGACAGCTCCACGCCTACGGAGTTGACGCAATGCTCCACCACGCCGTCCAGCGCGGCGGTCAGCTCGTTTTGCTTGAGATCATGCTGATACTGCCCCACGCCGATGGAGCGCGGATCGATCTTGACCAGCTCGGCCAGGGGATCCTGCATGCGGCGGGCAATGGATACCGCGCTGCGCAGGGATACGTCGAAATCGGGGAACTCCTGCGCGGCCAGCTTGCTGGCGGAGTACACCGACGCGCCCGCCTCGCTGACGATGGTATAGGCGACGCCCTGCGGCAGGCTGGGCAGAAGCGAGGCGATAAACTGCTCGCTCTCGCGCGAGGCCGTGCCGTTGCCGATGGCGATGGCCGTCACATGATGCCGCGCCACCATGCCGCAGATCAGCTGGCGCGCCTGCTCCTGCTGGCGGGTCTGGCCAGGCAGGGTAAAGTGTCCCACGCCCGTTTCCAGCACCTTGCCGTTTTCATCCACCACAGCCAGCTTGCAGCCCGTGCGGAAGCCCGGATCCACGCCCAGGGTGACGCGCCCCTTGATGGGCGGCTGCATCAGAAGCTGCTGCAGGTTCTGTGAGAACACGCGGATCGCGCCCACGTTGGCGCGGTCGGTCAGCTCGCTGCGCACCTCGCGCTCAAGAGAAGGAAAAATCAGACGATCCCACGCATCCTGCGCCGCCATGGCTACCTGCGGGGCGGTCAGTGCGCCGGGGCGCACATAGCGCTGGGCGATCACGCGATTGGCCGTTTCATCGGGCGCGGCGAGGGACACCTTCAGAAAGCCCTCTTTTTCACCGCGATTGATGGCCAGCACGCGGTGATCCGCCACGCGCGGCACGCGCTCGGAGTAGGCGTAATACATGCTGTATACGCTGTCCTCCTCCTTGGCGGCGCAGGCGGTCAGCACGCCGTCGCGCATCAGCAGCCCGCGCAGCACCTTGCGCAGCGCTGCGTCGTCGCTGATGGTTTCGGCAATGATATCCCGCGCGCCGGCCAGGGCGCTCTCCGCATCGGGCACATCCTTTTCATTATTTATATAGGGCGCGGCCAGCGTTTCCAGCGTGCCCTTGAAGGGCTGCTGCAGAAGCAGCGCCTGCGCAAGGCCCTCCAGCCCGCGCTCACGGGCGATGGTCGCGCGCGTGCGGCGCTTGGGGCGGAAGGGGCGGTAGATATCCTCCAGCTCGGCCAGCGTGGCCGCGGCGGCAAGGGCCGCGCGCAGCTCGTCCGTCATCACCTGCTGCTCGGCAAGCGATTTTTCTATTTCCATCCTGCGCTTATCCAGGCTGCGCAGGTATTCCAACCGCTCGGTCAGCTCGCGCAGCAGCTGATCATCCAGCGAGCCTGTGGCCTCCTTGCGGTAGCGGGCGATAAAGGGCACGGTGTTGCCTGCGTCCAGCAGCTCGATCACCGCGCGCACCTGCTCGGACCGCAGCGAAAACTCACGGGCTAAAACGGCGACAAAATCCATCGGCAGGGATCCTCCGGTACTGTTTTTTCTTTGTATATTATACGTGAAAAAGCGAAAATTGGCAAGCGCCTTGACAGATGGATACAAAGCTGTTATGATGGCGATGAAACGTTTCAACCATTGAACGGAGGAGTTTTCCCATGAGCCTGCAAAAGCTGAACGCGGATTTTGCGCCCGCCCCCGTGCGCGCGCTGCTGGTGGATATGGACGGCGTGCTCTTTGATACCGAGCGCCGCAGCCTGCTTTCTATTATCGATATTATCGGCCGCCAGGGGCTGACCATTACCTATGATCAGCTGGTGGAGCGCATGGGCCTGGGGCCCAAGGATCTGCGCCGCAGCTATGAGGCCCTGCTGGGCCCGGCTTTTCAGTGGCAGCTGTTCTGGGATACCTATTGGGCCGAGCGCCGCGCCTTCTATGATGAGCACGGCATGCCCGTAATGCCCGGCGTGGTGGAAACGCTGACCGCCGCGCGCCAAAAGAGACTGGCGTGCATTCTGGCCTCCTCCAGCCCGCGGGAGCAGGTGATCGCACATCTCAGGCACGCCCATGTATACGATTATTTTACCGATGTGGTGGGCGGCGATATGTTTGAACACAGCAAGCCGCAGCCCGATATCTATCTGACCGCCGCGCGCCTGGCCAAGCAGCCCCCGGCCAACTGTCTGGTGCTGGAGGATGCGGTGAACGGCGTGAAATCCGGCCGCGCCGCCGGGGCCCAGGTGGCCATGATTCCCGACATCATTCCCTATTCCGAGGCGCTGCTGCCGTATTGCGATTATGCGGCGGGCAGCATGACGGATATTCTGCCGCTGCTGGGCTGAATCAGAACCGGCATGCAAAAAGCCTGAGCCGGAGGACACTCCTCCGCTCAGGCTTTTATGCTGTCAGAATATCCGCCGTTACGGCTGAATGGCTACGCTTACGCCGTTTACCTCCACGCCCTCCTCGGCGCGGATGAGAATATAGCGCGCGCCGTTGATCACGCGGGTTTCCACCAGGTCGCTGTGGGCGGGATCCACCTTGATCACCACGTTGGGCGTGCGCACCTCAAACTGCCTGACGTCCACCACGTTGGCGGCGCTCACATCCATGCCCGCGCCGAAGCGCTGGGTGTACTTCTCCTCAAAGGCGTCGGCCTTTTCCTCCGGCACGCCGCAGGCAGCCAGCGCCTGCCGCACCTCGGGCACGGATACCCGCAGGGGCTCGGCGTTCTTTTCAGCCTTCTGCTCGGCGATGCGGTCGCGCATCTGCTCATGCATGGTCTGCACCACCTCCAGGCTGCACTCCTCCGCCAGGGTATCCTGCAAAATTTTCTGGAAGATTTCCTTTTGCTCCTCGGCCGGCATGGGCGGCTCAGCGCCGAACACCGCGTGTACAAAGCCCTCATGGCTCTGGGCGGGATCGCGGGTATAGCACAGCGCGCTGTAGATATTGGCCGCGCGCTCCTCAAAGCAGGGGAACATAAAGCCCAGCTCGGGCGCGCCCACCACCCAGTCCGGCTCGCTGGGATGGAACAGGTTATCCGCCGCGCAATAGCTCAGCGAAGCCTTGGACAGCTTGACCGGGCACACGGCGCAAACAATGTACTTGAACACCTCGTCGCTCATCTCGTTATTGTGCTCGCCGTTATGATTGCGGAAGGGCACGTCGTAGGCGTCGTGCGCCAGCAGGATCAAAAAGCTGCCCTCCTGCGGCAGACCCGCCAGCACGCGCTGGAAAAACACCTCGGCCATATCGTCGTCCGTGATGGCCGTATCGCGCAGCGCGGTCAGCAGCTTATGCTCGTCGCTCACGCCCACCGCCTCGTTGGCAAAGGGAATCTCCACCAGGTTTTTATCCGGCGTGCCCGACAGCGCCTTTTTGAACAGGGTCAGGTAGCGGTCGTTTTCCTCGGGCGGCAGGGACACGGGCGGCAGCTTGAACATGGAAATAATCTCGCGCTTTTCGCTCACATAGCAGCCGCGGATGCAGGTCAGGTTGGTATTATCCACCGTAAAGCGGCGGCGGATTTCGTTCAGGGCTTTGCTGTTCATCACCATTATCTTCCTTAATACTTAATCATAATCCTTCGTCAGCACAAATCGCCGGAGCCTATTATATCACAATATCGGCTTCAGTCAAAAAAATTTTCTCTTTTCAGTGGCTTTATATTACCACAGAATTGCCAAAAAATCAAGTCTTGTATTGTCCCTGTGCGCGTGCTACCCTGTGGCGGAGGTGAATGAAATGAACGAATTATCCGTGTTTTCCGCCGTATCTGCTCAGGCCCTGCAGGCCGAGCTGGCCGATTGCAACCGTCTGACCGAAGCCCAGGGGCTGACCCTGACCGAAAGCGATATGCGCGCACTTTCGCGCCGCCGCGAGGAAGCGCTGCGCGATACCGGGCGCGTAGAGTTTGCCGGCGGCATCTTCCGCAAGCTGGCTTACGCCTTCTGTGATTCCGCCTACATCACGCCCGCCAACTATGCCGATACGCTCAGCGAGCTGGTCGCGCTGTTCTACGCTTTCAAAAGCGATATCGAGGATGAAATGACCGACGACGAGCTGATTGAGGCCATGCGGCGCATCTTCGACGGCCGCGCGCAGGGCGATCTGACCTACCTGGCCGATATCACGCTGGGCGACCTGTGCCGGCCGCAGCGGGAGGAAATTGCCTATGCCGAGCAGGAGGATGACGAATGGTAACGGAGCTTTCACAAGCCCTGACCCCGGACGAGCAGGCCCGGCTGCAGGAACGGCTGATGCTGCTGCTGGCCTCCCGCGTGCGCTATGCCACGCAGGGGGATTCGTCCTCCGTATCCCAGGAATACGCGCAGGCGCTGCTGGAGGGCGTTGTGTTCGCCCTGCAGACGCATCTGCAGGCCCAAGGGCTGCCCGCCCGCGCGCTGCTGGAACGCCCCCTGCCCAGCCTGTATGAGGAAGCGCTGTCCACCCTGCAGGGGCTGCTGGATCAGGTGCGGGCGCTTTATTTGCATGCCTGCGAAACCGCGCCGGTGTTTCCCAACCGCGCGCTGCACGATACCCTGCAGGCCGTCGAGGGCTTTTTAGGCAAGTACGATTACCGCATGTTCCCGCAGGACAGCCACTGCACGCTGGATTATCCCCTGTGCCTGCCCATCGCCGCCGATTTGCAGGGTGTGCGGCGCATTCACGCTTATTTGCAGCATCTTTGCCTGGAAAACGCCTTTTTGCTTCGCTTTGCGCCCGATGCGCTGGCCCGCGTATACCATGCCCTCTCCCCCGATCCCAGAGATCTGCTGATCAGCCTGTATGAATGCGCGGCAGATCAGGCGCTCGGCTGCTTGCTGTGCGGCGGCGATCTGCAATCGCTGACGCTGGGTGCAAACGGCCATGCCCTGCTGACGCTGCGGCTTGCCCTGCTGACGCTGCCCGATTTGCGCGCATGCCTGATCAGCGCCGCCCAGGAAACAGCCGACCGCCTGCACATGACCGCGCCTGCCGAGCGGCAATACCTGCAGGGCGCGGCCGCCGCGCTGGCCCCGCGCCTGCACGCCGCGCTGCAATCCGGCAATATTCGACACGTCCTGGCATAAGTCACATATTTGTACTTATCAAAGCCATTTTGGCCATTCCCTTTTTGCCGTACCGCCGCTATAATATCCGATGGCTCGATTTCTGCATGTAGAGGAGGGCGCGCAATGCTGTTCGCCGGCATTCAAAAGCTGACGCTGCTGGATTATCCCCGGCATGTAGCCTGCACCCTCTTTACCCAGGGCTGCGGCTACCGCTGCCCGTTCTGCCACAATTCCTCCCTGCTGCCCCTGGGCGCGCCCGAGCAGCCGATAACGGAGGAAGCCGTGCTGGCCTTTCTGAAAAAGCGTCAGGGCACGCTGGACGGCGTATGCTTCACCGGCGGCGAGCCGCTGCTGCAGGACGATCTGCCTGACTTCATTGGCCGGGTGCGGGAGCTGGGCTTTCTTATCAAGCTGGATACCAACGGCAGCCAGCCCGAACGGCTGCGCGCGCTGATTGACGCGGGCCTGGTGGACATGGTAGCCATGGATATCAAAAATTCCCCCGCGCATTACGCGCGCACGGTGGGTCTGCCACATTTCGATCTTTCCCCCGTGCAGCAAAGCGCCGCCATGCTGATGGCGGGCAGCCTGCCCTTTGAGTTCCGCACCACGGTGGTGGACGAGCTGCACGCGCAGGAGGACATGGCCGCCATCGGGCAATGGCTGGCCGGGCCGGAAAGCTACTATCTGCAGTATTTTGTAGATGAGGACAGCGTGCTGCGCCCCGGCCTGCACGCCCCGTCCAAGGAAAAAATGCGGGCGTTTCTGCAGATTCTGCGCCAGACCATCCCGAACGCCCACATTCGCGGCGAAGAAAACGATTGATTTGATGCATTTTGCAATGACCACAACATATTGTGGTCATTGTTTTTATTTCGCCCAGCATATTGACAGAAGCCACAAGATATGGTAGCATAGACAGCGTTGTGAAAATACTATGCACGCCATAAGGAGAGCATTCATGTACAAGGTTATGAAGCGCGACGGCACCATCGCCGAATTTGACATCGCCAAGATTTCCAAGGCCATTACCAAGGCCTTTGAAGCCGAAAAGTGCGAGTTCCACCCCACCGTCATCGATCTGCTGGCGCTGAAGGTCACCAGCGACTTTTCGCCCAAGATCAAGGATGGCATTATCAACGTAGAGGATATTCAGGACAGCGTGGAGCGCGTGCTCAGCCAGGCCGGCTACACCGACGTGGCCAAGGCCTATATTCTGTACCGCAAGCAGCGTGAAAAGGTGCGCAACGTCAAGGCCACCATGCTCAACTATAAGGATCTGGTGGACAGCTACCTGGATTCCAGCGACTGGCGCGTGAAGGAAAACTCCACCGTCACCTATTCCGTGGGCGGCCTGATCCTGAGCAACAGCGGCGCGATCACCGCCAACTACTGGCTCAGCGAAATCTACGATGAGGAAATCGCCGACGCGCACCGCAGCGCGGCCATCCACCTGCACGACCTGTCCATGCTGACGGGCTACTGCGCGGGCTGGTCCATCAAGCAGCTGATCCAGGAGGGTCTGGGCGGCGTGGGCGGCAAGATCACCTCCAAGCCCGCCAAGCACCTGGCCTCGCTGTGCAACCAGATGGTCAACTTCCTGGGCATCATGCAGAACGAATGGGCGGGCGCGCAGGCGTTCTCCTCCTTCGATACCTACCTGGCCCCCTTCGTCAAGGTCGATCACCTGTCCTATTACGATGTAAAGAAGTGCATCGAGTCCTTCATCTTCGGCGTAAACACCCCCAGCCGCTGGGGCACGCAGGCGCCCTTCTCCAACATCACCCTGGACTGGACCGTGCCCAACGACCTGAAGAACATCCCCGCCATCGTGGGCGGCCGGGATATGGATTTCACCTACGGCGACTGCCAGGCTGAAATGGATATGGTCAACAAGGCCTTCATCGAAATCATGATCGAGGGCGACGCCAACGGCCGCGGCTTCCAGTACCCCATCCCCACCTATTCCATCACCAAGAATTTTGACTGGTCGGAGAGCGAGAACAACCGCCTGCTCTTTGAGATGACCGCCAAGTACGGCACGCCCTATTTCTCCAACTACATCAACAGCGATATGGAGCCCAACGACGTGCGCTCCATGTGCTGCCGTCTGCGCCTGGATCTGCGCGAGCTGCGCAAAAAGAGCGGCGGCTTCTTCGGCAGCGGCGAAAGCACGGGCTCGGTGGGCGTGGTCACCATCAACCTGCCGCGCATCGCCTACCTTGCCAAGGATGAAAAGGACTTCTACGCCAAGCTGGATCACATGATGGACGTGTCCGCGCGTTCGCTGAAGATCAAGCGCACCGTCATCACCAAGCTGATGAACGAAGGCCTCTACCCCTACACCCGCCGGTATCTGGGCACGTTTGACAATCACTTTTCCACCATCGGCCTGGTGGGCATGAACGAAGCCTGTCTGAACGCCAAGTGGCTGCATGAGGATCTGACCCACGAGGCCGCGCAGCGCTTCTCCCGCGATGTGCTCAACCACATGCGCGAGCGCCTGAGCGACTATCAGGAAAAGTACGGCGACCTGTACAACCTGGAGGCCACCCCGGCGGAGTCCACCTCCTACCGCCTGGCCAAGCACGATGTGGCGCTGTATCCTGATATCATCACCGCCAACGAAAACGGCACGCCCTACTACACCAACTCCTCCCATCTGCCTGTGGGCTATACCGAGGATATCTTTACCGCCCTGGACGTGCAGGACGAATTGCAGACCCTGTACACCTCCGGCACGGTGTTCCACGCCTTCCTGGGCGAAAAGCTGCCCGATTGGCGCGCCGCCGCCACGCTGGTGCGCAAGATCGCCGAAAACTATCGCCTGCCCTACTACACCATGTCGCCTACCTATTCCATCTGCAAGAACCACGGCTACATCGCCGGCGAGCATTATTCCTGCCCCGAGTGCGGCGAAAAGACCGAAGTATACAGCCGCATCACCGGCTATTACCGCCCCGTGCAGAACTGGAACAACGGCAAGGCGCAGGAGTTCAAGGACCGCAAGGTATACAACATCGGCGCGTCTCACCTGACCCATCAGGGCCCGCTGGAGCCCGCCCCTGCCTGCGCGCCCGAGCAGATGAATACCAACGAGCCGGACGAGCTGCTTCTGTTTACCACCAAGACCTGCCCCAACTGCCGCATGGCCTGCATGATGCTGGATAAGGCGGGTATCCCCTATCAGAAGATCGACGCGGAAGCCGACGTGGAGCTGACCCGCCGCCACAATGTGCAGCAGGCCCCCACGCTGGTATACGTGCACGGCGGCGAGGCGACCAACATCGCCAACGCCTCCAATATCAAGGCCTTCATCGAGGAATACGCGGCGCAGAAAGCCTGAGGGGTTTCATGACGGATCTATTGATTATCGGCGGCGGTATGGCTGGGCTGACCGCCGCCATCTACGCCCTGCGCGCGGGCAAAAGCGTGCTGCTGACCGAAAAGGAAACCTTCGGCGGCCAGATCACCTCCGCCCCCAGGGTGGAAAACTATCCCGGCATGCCCGGCGTAAGCGGCAATCAGCTGACTGACGCGGCGCTCAGCCAGGCGCTGGAGCTGGGGCTGGAAATCGAGCTGGAGGATATCACCTCCCTGCGCAGGCTGGAGGACGGCAGCTTTATCGCCTCCACCGGCAGGCGCGAATACGCGGCCAAGGCCGTCATCCTGGCCACTGGCGCCAGGCACCGCCCGCTGGGCGCGGCGCGCGAGGAGGAGTTGACCGGCCACGGCGTATCCTACTGCGCGCTGTGCGACGGCGCGTTCCACAAGGGCGAGGATGTGGCCGTGGTGGGCGGCGGCAACAGCGCGGCGCAGGCAGCCGTTTTTCTGGCCGATCTGTGCAGAAGCGTTACCGTCATCCAGAATTTCGATCACTTTACCTGCGATCAGCGCGATCTGGACGCCATGCGCACGCGGGAGAACATTCACTTCTGCCTCAGCAGCCGTGTGACCGCGCTGGAGGGCGACGAGCGCCTGCGCGCCGTGCGCCTGACCCACGAGCAATCGGGCGCGGCGACCGAGCTGCCTGTGACCGGCCTGTTCATCTGCATCGGCCGCATGGCGGATAACGCGCCCTTCGGCGAGCTGGTCTCGCTGGACCCGCAGGGCTTTATCCTGGCGGGCGAGGACTGCCGCACCAACGTGCCCGGTCTGTTCGCCGCCGGCGACTGCCGCGCCAAGGCCGTTCGCCAGCTGACCACCGCCGCTGCAGACGGCGCAGTCGCCGCCACCGCTGCGTGCCGTTTTATCGGCTGACAACGCATCCTTTGCTGCAAACAAAAAAGGCGTGCGATTTCTTTCTGCATGTACTCAGGAAGGAACCGCACCCCTTTATTTTTTATGCTTTCTTATTCCGGGACTTTCTCAGCAGCCGGATGAGCGGCAAACAGGCATAGCCCGCCATCGCGCCCAGGGTGTTGAGCAGCAGGTCGTCTGTCTCGCTTATGCCGCACCCCAGCACAAACTGCGCGCACTCAATCAGCAGCGACAGCAGCAGCCCGGCCAGCGCGCAGGCGGCAAAATCCCAGCCGCGCGCGTGCAGATACAGCCCCAGCGGCATAAACCAGGCGATATTGCCAAAGAACAGATAGGCCGCCCGGCCAAAGGAGCCCCAGGAGATCAATCGCATGTATTCGTAGCCCGGCTGCAGGTTCAGCCGTCCCGAAAACAGCGCGCGGCTGAACGCGCCGTCGCGCAGCACCGTCAGCCGCAGCAGGGCCGCCAGATAGGCAAGAAACAGCAGCGTCCAGATGGGCCGGAGCTTTTTCACAGCTCCATGCCCTGCACCACGCCGTCCAGCAGGCGGCGGAAGCTCGCGCGCGCCTTCGCGCCCGTCTCCACAACCTCCTGATGCGACAGCGGCTGATCCAGGATGCCCGCGGCCATATTGGTCAGGCACGATACGCCCAGCACGCGCAGCCCGCTGTGCACGGCCACAATGGTCTCCGGAACGGTGGACATGCCCACCGCGTCCGCGCCCAGCACGCGCGCCATGCGGATTTCCGCCGGCGTTTCATAGCAGGGGCCGTTGAACCAGGCATATACGCCCTGGCGCAGGGTGATGTTCTCGCGCTCGGCCACATCCAGGGCCAGCGCGCGCAGCTCACGGTCATAGGCGCGGGACATATCCGGGAAGCGCGGGCCAAAAGCCTCCAGGTTTTCACCGCGCAGGGGATTCTGCCCCGAGAAGTTGATATAATCGTCAATCAGCATCAGCTCGCCCGGCGCAAAGCCCGTATTCACCGCGCCCGCCGCGTTGGTCAGGATCAGCGCCTTTACCCCCAACCGCGCCATCACGCGGATGGGCAGCGTCACATCGCTGAGCGGATAACCCTCATAGCTGTGAAAGCGCCCGCGCATCATCATCACCCGGCGGCCGTAGAGGTTGCCGGTATACAGTTCGCCTGCGTGGCCGGGCACCGTGGATTCCGGGAAACTGGGAATATCGTGATAGGGCGCTACCTGCGCGTCGGTCAGCACCTCGGCGTAATCGCCCAGGCCGCTGCCCAGCACGATGGCGATTTCCGCCGTGCCCAGCACGTCGCGCACATAATCCGCCGCGCGGTCAATGCGTTCCATTTCAGACATATTATTTCATCTCCAATTCCTGATAGAAGGAAGTCGCCCCAAAGCGATCGGGCAGGCCGAAGCCCTCGCAGATGGTGGCCGCCATATCGGCATAGGTATTGCGCACGCCCAGATCAATGGCCCGGCGCATGCCGCGATGCCAGCACAGCAGCGGCACGCGCTCGCGGGTATGATCGGTGCCCGTCCAGGTGGGATCGCAGCCATGATCGGCCGTAATCAGCAGCAGATCCTGATCGCCCATCGCGCCCAGGATATTGGGCAGGAAGGCGTCGAAATCGCGCAGCGCCTGGGCGTAGCCCGCCACATCGCGGCGATGGCCGTAGGTCATGTCAAAGTCCACCAGGTTCACAAAGCACAGGCCCGTGAAATCGCCCGCCAGATCGTCCATCAGCGATTGCAGGCAGGCAGGATTGCCGGCGGAATGCACGCTTTGCGTGATGCCGCGCATACAGAAGATATCCTCGATCTTGCCCACAGCCAGGGTATCCAGCCCGGCGGCCTTGAGCTGATCCAGCATGGTCACGCCTGTAGGCTCCAGCGAGAAATCATGCCGTCTGGGCGTGCGGGTAAAGTGCCCCGCGCCCGTGCCTGTGAAGGGGCGGGCAATGACGCGGCCCACGGCGTGCGGGCCCTGCAGGATAGCGCGCGCCTTGCGGCACATATCATACAGCTCCTCCACCGGCACGATATCCTCATGCGCGGCAATCTGGAACACGCTGTCGCCTGAGGTGTACACAATCACCTTGCCGGTGCGCATATGCTCCTCGCCCAGCTCATCCAGTATGGCTGTGCCGCTGGCAGGCTTATTGCCCAGCCAGCCGCGGCCGATGGCGGCGGAGAAAGCGTCCATCACCTCCGCTGGGAAGCCGTGCGGATAGGTGGGAAAAGGCTTTTCAAGCTTGAGGCCCGCAATTTCCCAATGGCCGGTGGTGGTATCCTTGCCGCTGGAAGCCTCGGTCATGCAGCCGTAGGCGCCCGCTGCGGCAGGATCGCGCGTCAGGTTGGTGCCGGGAATATGGGCAAAGCCCAGCCGGTTCATATGGGGCAGATTAAGCGTCGTCCGCTGGGCGATATGCCCCACGGTGTTCGCGCCTTCATCGCCATAAGCGGCCGCGTCCGGCGCGCTGCCCACGCCCACGGAGTCCAGTACAATCAGAATCGCACGGTTCAGCATATTCTCATCCTCCGGTATCAATCTTATTTCAGCTCGCGCATGCGGCGCTTGCGCACCTCGGGCGCAGCCACAGAATAGCCAAAGAAGCCCATCGCATCGCCCAATGCATAGTATACGCCGTGGCTGTAGGCGGTAAGCCCGGCGCGGCGCAGATCGATCCTGCCCTTTTCATCCAGCAGCGCCTCGCGCACGCCCATGCCCACAATCCGCGCGATGAACAGATCGTGCGAGCCCAGCCCGATCACCTGCTGCGTTTTGCAGGCCAGATACAGCGGGCACTGCGCAATGGCAGGCGCGCAGTCCATCCCCTGTGCAGGCACGGCTGTCAGGCCGCAATCGGCAAGCTTATCCACATCGCGTCCCGAGCGCACGCCGCAGTAATCGGCGGCCTGCAGCTGCTCGCGCCCTACCAGATTGACCACAAACTCGCCGCTTTCCAGCAGGATATGGTGCGAAAAGCGCTCCTTGCGCACGGAAATGGACAGCATCGGCGGATCGCTGCACACGGTGCCCGCCCAGGCGACGGTGATCACATTGGGGCGCTCGCCGGGCAGGGCGCAGGATACCATCACCGCCGGCACAGGGCTCAGCAGCGTGCCGGGCGACAGGGTCTGAAAGGCCATAAAATTCCTCCCCTTATAGATCAAAAAGCGAAACGGCAAAAGCTGCCGCTTCGCATGTTGGCGATTGTTTTATTCCACCTTGGTGCCAAACTTATTCAGCGGCCATAGCACGCAGCGAACGTGACCCACGATCATATCGCGGGAGATGGGGCCGACCGCGCGGGAATCGTTGCTGTTGCCGCGGTTATCGCCCATGACGAAGTATTCGTCCTCGCCCAGACGATAGGGGCCCAGGTTGGTGCGGGACTGGGAATGCATGTTGATGCCCGACTCGTCCACCAGCTCGCCGTTGACATACACCGCGCCCTCGACGATCTGCAGAAGATCGCCGGGCAGGGCGATCAGGCGCTTGACAAACAGGGTGTGATTGACGAAGCTGACCTCCAGCGTGCCGCCCAGCTGCAGGCTGGTTTTGCTGTTGCGGTTGGGGTAACGGCAGATGATCACATCGCCGCGGTTGAAATTGCCCGCCAGATAATCGGGCTTTGTCACCAGCACGATTTCATTGTCCTGCAGGGTATCGCGCATGCTTTCGCCATCCACGCGGATGGGCTCAAACAGCAGCGCGCGGATCAGCAGGGCGATGACCACGGCGGCCAGCAGCGTTAAAATCCAGCTCATAATTTCCTGCTTGGGGGTTTTCTTTTCCTTTTCTTTTTTGTTTTTCTTGCCCTTGGCCTTGGGAGCCTCGGGGGCGGTTTCCGCCTTTTCGGGCAGCTTCTTTTCAGGTTCGGTGCTCATGGTTGCTTACTCCTTTTGCTCACAGGGAGCCGGCCCCTGCGTGATCAGCCGTTTGCGGCGGCGCAGAAAATCCGCGCGATCCAGCATCACGATGCGGCCGCAGCCATGGCAGCGGATCTTGATATCCGCCCCGGTGCGGATGACCGTCCACTCATCCTGCCCGCAGGGGTGCTTTTTGCGGGTCTGGATGATATCGCCCAGCCGGATCTCCTCTGTCACGCTTACGCCTCCCTTGGATGTTGATGCATATATTATATACGAAGGCGCGCTTTTTTTCAATGTTATTTCGATACACGGCTGGTTAGAATAGGCTAAGAATGATAAAAAAATCTGTCCGGCGCGCTATTTTACTGCAGGCGCGTCAGGCTGTCCTGGCTCAGCGCGCTCATCAGCGCGAAGGCTGCGCGCACGCTTTCCTCGGTAGGCAGGCCGTAGCGCCTTGAGAACAGCAGCGACAAATCGTCGCGCTGCCGCTCCATGCGCTGCGCCTGCTCGCGGCCCGCGTCGGTCAGGTGGATATCGCCGTAGGGCTCCTTGTGGATCAGGCCCTTTTTCTGAAGCATTTCAAGCGAGCGATGGATGGTGGGGCGCTTGACCCCCAGCAGCTGCGCCACATCCTTGGAGGCGACTACGTCAAAGCTTTCCGACAGGGCCAGCACCGCCAGCAGGCAGCGGATCAGGGAGATGGACATGGGCCGCAATCCTCCTTTTTCAGAAAATGGGGGATGCAGGGCGTACCTGCATCCCCCACATGGGTTGCACGCGATTAGTGGCAGCCTTTGCAATGCGAGCAATCGCCTCCGCAGGAGCAGACCGATTTACCCTTTTTCTTGTCACGGATCATGCTGTATACCACAGCGCCGACAACCAGCAGCAGAACGCCGCCCACAATTGCAGTAGCCATAATTACATGCTCACTTTCTGCGTTCCATTAACGCTCTTTTCATAGGGGTTCTTGCGAACCAGCAGGTAGATCAGCGCAGCCAGCAGGGCAACGGCGGCGATCACGCCCAGCACGTTGGCCTGGCCCTGGCACAGCATGCCCAGCTGATACACGATCAGCGAGATGACGTAGGCGAAGCCGCACTGATAGCCGATGGCAAACCAGGTCCACTTGGGGCTGTTCATCTCGCGCTTGATCGCGCCGATGGCGGCGAAGCAGGGAGCGCACAGCAGGTTAAAGATCAGGAAGGAATAGCCGGCGATACCGGTGAACGCGGCGGCCAGGTGAGAATACACCGTGCCTTCGCCAGCGCTGTACAGGATACCCATGGTGCCCACGATGTTTTCCTTGGCGACCAGGCCGGTAACGGAAGCCACAGCGGCCTGCCAGTTGCCCCAGCCCAGAGGCGCGAAGATCCAGGCGATCAGGTTGCCGATGCGAGCCAGGATGGAGGAGTCAATCTGTTCCTCACTGAGCATCTGGAAGGCGCCGTCCACCCAGCCAAAGTAAGTGGTGAACCATACGAAGATCGTGGAGAGCAGGATGATCGTGCCGGCCTTCTTGATGAAGCTCCAGCCGCGCTCCCACATGCTGCGCAGCACGTTGCCCAGCGTCGGCCAGTGATAAGCAGGCAGCTCCATGACGAAGGGAGCAGGATCGCCGGCAAACATCTTGGACTTCTTGAGCATGATGCCGCTGATGATGATGGCGGCAACGCCGATGAAGTAAGCGGAGGTGGACACCCAGGCAGAGCCGCCGAACAGCGCGCCGGCAACCATGGCGATGAAGGGCATCTTCGCGCCGCAGGGGATGAAGGTGGTGGTCATGATCGTCATGCGGCGATCGCGCTCGTTTTCAATGGTACGGGAAGCCATGATACCAGGCACGCCGCAGCCGGAGCCGATCAGCATGGGGATGAAGCTCTTGCCGCTCAGGCCGAACTTGCGGAAGACACGGTCCAGAACGAAGGCGATACGGGCCATATAACCGCAGGCTTCCAGGAAGGCCAGCAGCAGGAACAGCACCAGCATCTGAGGCACGAAGCCCAGTACCGCGCCAACGCCCGCTACGATACCATCCAGGATCAGGCCCTTGAGCCAATCGGCGCAGCCGATCTGATCCAGGCCGCTTTCAAGCAGCACGGGAATGCCGCGCACCCATACGCCGTAGTCGGCCGGATCGGGCGCTTCAAAGCCGTTCTCCTCCAGGTACGCCACAGCGTCCTGATAGGTCATGGGGATGGTAGTTTTCTTATCCGCCCCTTCGGGGATGGCGGAGTAGTAAACAGTCATTTCAGTCTGCGCCAGGGTCTCCTCATCCTCGACCAGGGTGGTCGCGGTTTCGGCTTCGGGCGTATAGGCCTTCAGCTGCTCCAGCACGGCGGCAGCGTCGAAGTCCTCAGACTCGGTATCTAGATCAACATCCTCCACGAAGGCGCCTACGGCCTCGGTGGCGTTGGTGTAATCCTCCGCAACGGCCTCGTAATCCTTGCTGCCGATGCCGAACAGGTGCCAGCCATCGCCGAACACACCGTCGTTGGCCCAGTCGGTGGCCATGGAGCCGACCGTTACCATGGAGATGTAGTATACCAGGAACATCACGACCGCGAAGATGGGCAGGCCCAGCCAGCGGTTGGTGACCACGCGGTCGATCTTATCGGAGACGGACAGCTTGCCGGCGCTCTTCTTCTTATAGCAGGCCTTGATCACCTCGGCGATGTACACATAGCGCTCGTTGGTGATGATGCTCTCGGCGTCGTCGCCCAGCTCATCCTCGGCAGCCTTGATGTCGGCCTCGATGTGCTTCATCGTGTCGGCGGGCACCTTCAGCTGCTCCAGCGCCTTGCTGTCGCGCTCAAAGATCTTGATGGCGTACCAGCGCTGCTGGGATTCAGGCAGGTTATGCAGGGCGGCTTCCTCGATGTGGGCAATGGCATGCTCCACGGGGCCGGAGAAGGTGTGCATGGGAATGGTCTTGCCGTTGCGGGCGGCGTCAATCGCGGCCTCGGCGGCCTCCATGATGCCCTCGCCCTTCAGGGCGGAAATCTCGCAGACCTTGCAGCCCAGCTGACGGGACAGCTCGCTGAAGTTAATCTTATCGCCGTTCTTGCGGACAACGTCCATCATGTTGACGGCCACAACCACGGGGATGCCCAGCTCGGTCAGCTGCGTGGTCAGGTACAGGTTGCGCTCCAGGTTGGTACCGTCGATCAGGTTCAGGATCGCGTCAGGGCGCTCGGTGATCAGGTAATTACGGGAGACGACTTCCTCCAGCGTGTAGGGAGACAGGGAGTAAATGCCGGGCAGGTCGGTGACGATGACGTCGTCATGCTTGCGCAGGCGGCCTTCCTTCTTTTCTACGGTAACGCCGGGCCAGTTGCCCACAAACTGATTGGAGCCGGTCAGGGCGTTGAACAGCGTGGTTTTACCGCAGTTCGGGTTGCCTGCCAGCGCGATTTTAATGGCCATTGAAATGCTCCTCCTTTTGTTTCGGGGGCTCGCGCCCCGCTAATTCTCCATTCAGAGAACGATGGGTGAATAAAAAGGATTACTTTACCTCGATGAGCTCGGCGTCCGCCTTGCGCACGCTCAGCTCATAGCCGCGAACGGTCAGCTCCATCGGATCGCCCAGCGGGGCTACCTTGCGCACATACACCTGCGTGCCGCGGGTGAGGCCCATATCCATAATGCGGCGCTTGAGCGCGCCCTCGCCGTGCAGCTTTTCGATCACTGCGGATTCACCGATCTTGACGTCCTTCAGGGTTTTCATTCGTCCCTCTCCTTTCTATTTACACCATGATTCTCATGGCCATGGTCTTATCCAGCGCGATGCGGCTTTCCTTCACATGCAGGATCAGGTTTCCGCCCAGCTCGCTGACCACGGTGACTTCCGTGCCCACTACGAAGCCCAGCTCGGCCAGATGCTGTCGCACCTCATCGCGGCCATTGATCTTTTTGATGATGTTTACATCACCTACGTTTGCCATACCCAACGGCATCATCGGCAGCACTCCCTCCAATTAGACATCTCTAATGCACGGGGTTTTGAAAAGGCTATCGAAGGGTTAACCTTCTCTAACCGTGCGATAGTTTAGCATCTCTAACTATGATTGTCAACCCCCGGAATGAGATTTTTTTCAAAGATTTTTTGTCCCTGGAAATTTTCCTGCCAATTTTTTCATGGGCAAAAATTTTTTGATTTTGCCGCTTGACAGCGGGCGCAGAGTCTGGTATGATGATCGCAGTTAGAGAATTTTAACCGCCAGAAGTCAGGCCGGAAGGCTTTTCTTTCAGGTCAATAGTTAAAGATATCTAACCGGAAAAGGAGTCTCCATGAGCGAGCGTTTTGAGGAAGCCGTGATCGCCCACTGCGCCCCCACCCTGGCCGGGCACAAATGCGGCAGCCTGTTCTCCTGGCGAAAGACCGGCGGGCAGGATCTGGCACAGGATCTGAGC